>FTMP01000015.1:0-2500 GCA_900156135.1 Aquipseudomonas alcaligenes
GCGGATGGGGGTTTGGGGATAGGAGCTTGACGATGACCTACTCTCACATGGGGAAGCCCCACACTACCATCGGCGATGCGTCGTTTCACTACTGAGTTCGGGATGGGATCAGGTGGTTCCAACGCTCTATGGTCGTCAAGCAATTCGGTTGCTGTGTCGGTGTTAAGTCGCCACAGCGAATTGGGTATGTGATCTTGGCTTTGCGGTTCTTAGCGAACTTTCGGTTCGTTTGTCGACTTCACCATCACCGACAATCTACAGATTGTTTGGGTGTTATATGGTCAAGCCTCACGGGCAATTAGTATTGGTTAGCTCAACGCCTCACAGCGCTTACACACCCAACCTATCAACGTCGTAGTCTTCGACGGCCCTTTAGGGAGCTCAAGGCTCCAGTGAGATCTCATCTTGAGGCAAGTTTCCCGCTTAGATGCTTTCAGCGGTTATCTTTTCCGAACATAGCTACCCGGCAATGCCACTGGCGTGACAACCGGAACACCAGAGGTTCGTCCAACCCGGTCCTCTCGTACTAAGGTCAGCCCCTCTCAAATCTCAAACGTCCACGGCAGATAGGGACCGAACTGTCTCACGACGTTCTAAACCCAGCTCGCGTACCACTTTAAATGGCGAACAGCCATACCCTTGGGACCGGCTTCAGCCCCAGGATGTGATGAGCCGACATCGAGGTGCCAAACACCGCCGTCGATATGAACTCTTGGGCGGTATCAGCCTGTTATCCCCGGAGTACCTTTTATCCGTTGAGCGATGGCCCTTCCATACAGAACCACCGGATCACTAAGACCTACTTTCGTACCTGCTCGACGTGTCTGTCTCGCAGTCAAGCGCGCTTTTGCCTTTATACTCTACGACCGATTTCCGACCGGTCTGAGCGCACCTTCGTACTCCTCCGTTACTCTTTGGGAGGAGACCGCCCCAGTCAAACTGCCCACCATACACTGTCCTCGATCCGGATGACGGACCAGAGTTAGAACCTCAAGCATGCCAGGGTGGTATTTCAAGGATGGCTCCACGCGAACTGGCGTCCACGCTTCAAAGCCTCCCACCTATCCTACACAAGCAGGCTCAAAGTCCAGTGCAAAGCTACAGTAAAGGTTCACGGGGTCTTTCCGTCTAGCCGCGGATACACTGCATCTTCACAGCGATTTCAATTTCACTGAGTCTCGGGTGGAGACAGCGCCGCCATCGTTACGCCATTCGTGCAGGTCGGAACTTACCCGACAAGGAATTTCGCTACCTTAGGACCGTTATAGTTACGGCCGCCGTTTACCGGGGCTTCGATCAAGAGCTTCGCTTACGCTAACCCCATCAATTAACCTTCCGGCACCGGGCAGGCGTCACACCCTATACGTCCACTTTCGTGTTTGCAGAGTGCTGTGTTTTTAATAAACAGTCGCAGCGGCCTGGTATCTTCGACCGGCATGAGCTTACGGAGCAAGTCCTTCACCCTCACCGGCGCACCTTCTCCCGAAGTTACGGTGCCATTTTGCCTAGTTCCTTCACCCGAGTTCTCTCAAGCGCCTTGGTATTCTCTACCCAACCACCTGTGTCGGTTTGGGGTACGGTTCCTAGTTACCTGAAGCTTAGAGGCTTTTCCTGGAAGCATGGCATCAACCACTTCATGTCCAAAAGGACACTCGTCATCAGTTCTCGGCATTAAGACCCCGGATTTACCTAAGATCTCTGCCTACCACCTTAAACACGGACAACCAACGCCGTGCTGGCCTAGCCTTCTCCGTCCCCCCATCGCAGTAACTAGAAGTGCAGGAATATTAACCTGCTTCCCATCGACTACGCATTTCTGCCTCGCCTTAGGGGCCGACTAACCCTGCGTCGATTAACGTTGCGCAGGAAACCTTGGTCTTTCGGCGTGCGAGTTTTTCACTCGCATTGTCGTTACTCATGTCAGCATTCGCACTTCTGATACCTCCAGCAAGCTTCTCAACTCACCTTCACAGGCTTACAGAACGCTCCTCTACCGCATCACTTACGTGATACCCGTAGCTTCGGTGTATGGTTTGAGCCCCGTTACATCTTCCGCGCAGGCCGACTCGACTAGTGAGCTATTACGCTTTCTTTAAAGGGTGGCTGCTTCTAAGCCAACCTCCTAGCTGTCTAAGCCTTCCCACATCGTTTCCCACTTAACCATAACTTTGGGACCTTAGCTGACGGTCTGGGTTGTTTCCCTTTTCACGACGGACGTTAGCACCCGCCGTGTGTCTCCCATGCTCGGCACTTGTAGGTATTCGGAGTTTGCATCGGTTTGGTAAGTCGGGATGACCCCCTAGCCGAAACAGTGCTCTACCCCCTACAGTGATACATGAGGCGCTACCTAAATAGCTTTCGAGGAGAACCAGCTATCTCCGGGCTTGATTAGCCTTTCACTCCGATCCACAGGTCATCCGCTAACTTTTCAACGGTAGTCGGTTCGGTCCTCCAGTCAGTGTTACCTAACCTTCAACCTGCCCATGGATAGATCGCCCGG
>FTMP01000016.1:0-7044 GCA_900156135.1 Aquipseudomonas alcaligenes
TAGTCGTGCAGGGTCAAGGGTGCGCTGCGCCCGTGCTTCCGTTCATCGCGACGAAACTGCCGTCACGATGAGCCGGGAGCGCGGCCCCTGACCTCAGAGGGAAAGGTCGGGACATACGGCCCAGTACGTTGCCGGAACTCTGCCGGTCGCGGTGCCGTATAGCCCGAATGGTGCGGATATCTGCAAAGAACAATTCGTTAGGGTGTGGCTTCTCACTGGCTACGCTGACAGCCATGAAGTAGGCATGTTTACAGACCCCCTCCATCGGCAGGACAACGCCGATGATGTGCATGCACTGCCAGTAGGAGTCGGGCTCCTGCTCCCACTTCTGTTCAACAAGAACGGTCTGCCCGACGAAATTCATGGCGGTGGCAATATCCAGGACGAAGTGTTGGCTATTCATCGTCATAGTCCCCTGCGTCGAAGCTGCTCTTGCCCGCGTCTAGGTCTGCTTTGATCTTGGCGATGTTGACCATGCGGAAGTCGGAAACCTTCACGCTCGGGATGCTGCCGTTGTTCATCCAGGCGATCACATCGTTTACAGAGGCACCGCACATGCTGGCGAAGGTGCTGATGCTGCAGATATCGAGATTGGCTTGGCTCATGCGGTGTACTCCCTGTTGGCTTGATGGTTCATGCGGTCCACTCCTGTTCCAGCAGCCACGAACGGAACAGCGCGCTGTTCACCATGCGGCGCTTGCCGAGCTTGAGAGTGGGGATAACAGCCTTCATCGCCCAGGCGCGGGCGACTCCGTAGGCAATTCCGTTGCGTTCAGCCCAACCTTCTATGGTTTCAAGGTCGCGCTGATTGGCTTGCAGCTGGGCGGGGTCTAGCTCTTCCAGTTCCATGCTCGTTCCGTCACTATTCGTGGCAATGACACAGACTGTGTCTAATAAATTATTTATCACGCGAGCACATGGTATCCGTGGTGAATTATTTATCAATAAATTATTCACCAATATTTAGAGCTTTTAGGAATGATCGAAGATCGGCTTAGAACCTTGGTCCGCCACATAGGGGCTACCAAGCTGGCTGAGGCCACCGAGATCAAAGAGCGTCAGCGGTGGCAGACCGTGGCGACCAATCGGAAAGTGAAAGCCCGAATAGAGGACATGGAGGAGCTGCTAAAGGCGTTCCCCCAATACGAGCTATGGCTGTGGAGAGGAGAGGTCGATCCAGCTAATGGGCAGGTCTCGCCTGGCTACGAGCAGGCTGATTCAAACTTGCCCAATCAAAACGCGGGATAGCGATCACAAAGGAAGTAGCTAGGCGCTGGTACGCCCGGAAGGAGAGACAAGGATGAGAGCAGATTGGGATGACGCACCGAGCTATCTATCAAAGCGGAAAACAGATTCAGGGCTGCTAATAGGCGTAGTGATCGGCTGCGCGATTACTGCGTTAGGGCTATACGTAAGCTCGAGATTCATGCCTGAAGAACAACCGGAACAAGCCATCGCAGTAACACAGCAGGAGCCTGCGCCGATCTACGAGGAAGTAGAGCCCCCGCAATACTCTGCACCTACGCCATCGGAAAAATTCTGGCAGGATCAAAAACGCCGGGAAGAACAACGCAGACAGGCCGCCTACAACGAAAGCAATTACACCCCCAGAGGTGCGGACAACGTAGTCAGCACCGAAGGCATACGGCAATCGTCCGCCTATCAAAACAACAGATCGGGGAGCAGCCAAAGCAGCGAAAGAACCATTGACCATGAAGGTCAGTGGATACCCAAGTGGGGAGGCGGCGGCAGTTACTTTGCTAAGTGGACAGCGATAAACAATCAAATTGACGGTAGAACCGTTTGTGCCAACCACAAGCGAGGCTCCATCGACTATCGCGAATGTAGAAAGGCTGCAAAGCAGTGGTTCCACAATCAGTGCCGACTAGAAAGCAGCGAGCAGCAGAAACAGCGCTATTGCTCTGCAGCAAGCCGATTCAGTCCGATGGGCTAGGAGTCGAAAAGTGTCGAAAACAATGCTGATCATTGAGCTGTAACGCGGGAAGGAAAGAGGTAGGGCGCGATCCTGGCCAATCGTGACTCCTAACGCTTGGTTAAGGGGCCGGCTTTAGCCGGTCCCGAGTGAGCGAAGCGAGCGACTTGAACCAATTGTTAGATGCCTTTCGACGATGCTGTAAATTTGCTAAGGATTTTGTCGGCTGCCATGTAAATAGAGTGCCACTTATCTGGCATTAAGTCTTCTGTATAAAATGCGGAATAGCTTATTCCTTGGCTAGATACTGCGTGAATTTCACAATTTGCATTTTCCACGCATGTAATGCAGTAAAGGCCAAGTGTTTTTTTGATGGGCTTATAAGTTATATCTGCACTGGCGCTGCCGGGAGATTTTCCGATGAATTTATAGAACTCTCCGTGAATGCCCGCCGCCTGTAGGAGTTTCCACTTTTTATCTGTTTCGCAGTAGGGGTTTCTGGTTTCTTGGGTGGTGAGTTCCAGGCTGGATAAATGACTAATGCTGACAGTTACTTTTTGCTCTTCTGGTAGGGCTTTTGTCAGTGGCTCCAATTGTGGATATGAAAATCTGATGACGACAGGTCCGTCTTTTTCGTACTTCACGCCAGGGAAATAATTTATGTAATTCTTAGGGATGCGTAGCGTTATATTTTTTGATTCGTCACCATTTTGGTAGTGAAATTCAGGGTCGCCACATCCTGAGAGTAGTAATGCTGGGACGAGTATGAGAACTGTCTTTTTCATAAGCATCTAACGATTAAGCTAACGGGCAGGCAAAAGCGTAGCTTTTGGCTGTCCAGCGAACGAAGTGAGCGGCAGTTGAGCGCCTTGTTAGGCGAATGCACGGTTTCACCTGGAAACCTCTGCCAATTTTCCTTGCGTATCAAAGCGTAAGCCTAAACGGCCAACCCAAGTAAACCCATCTTTTTCGAAGGTCTGTTCATCGGGCCAGAGCAATGCCGCACTAATGATTTCAGCTGGTGAAGAGGAATGGCTAGCGACTAATGGCAGTATTGCCATTGTTTGTTTAAGTGCCTGTGAATCCTCCTCACAGGTCTGCATTGCATATGTGTGTGTGATGCCAAAATCAATGGTGTTATATGCCCACCAAACGTTTGTGGTCAGTAACGCTATTGAAAGGACAACAATCGCTATTGTTTGCTTGCGCATGATTTTTATCGCCGCCTAACGATTAAGCTAAGGGGCGGCGGCACGCCGTCCCAGCGAACGAAGTGAGCGATTTGAGCGACTTGTTAGAGGCTTAAAGCTCATTTTTGATTTTCCAGATATCGTTCCAACTACTGATTTTAAGATGATGCACTTGGCGGCAGCCTGCGGCTTTTTCTGTTTCAAGCATTGATGTGGTTAGCTCGTATCCAGCCCAGTCTTCAGATCGTAGATGAGTATGATCGCATTGATTTTTCTCTAAGCTTTCTATCATGCGTTCTAGCTCGCTACGCAAGTGCTTTAAACCGCTCAAATCTGCATGTATATGAACAACTTCACCACCTGGGTCAGTTGCAATACTGAGGAGAGTTGGTTTCTCGACCATGCGGTGCCTCTAACGATTAAGCTAACGGGCAGACAAAAGCGAAGCTTTTGGCTGTCCAGCGAACGAAGTGAGCGGCAGTTGAGCACATTGTTAGGCCTTTACTTCGGAGTTTGGTGGTAGAGCTACGCTGGATAGCTTCATGTTGTCGGGCTCAGACTCTGGCAGTACATATACCTCAATATCACCAAGCCCAGACTCTCCTTGGTATAGGCTGCTCAGATGAAAGTGCTGCTCTGAGTCGTTTTTTAACTCTTGTAGGAGCTGGATAAGCTGCTCCAGCTCAGACTGCTTTAGTCCAAGGCTTACGCCGTGCCAGCCATTTTTCCAGTCTTCGAGTTTAGCTTTCATTGATGGCCTAACTATAAGTAGACGACACAAACGGCGTAATTTTTTCCGCCACATGTGTCGCATAACATTCCTTGTCGCAGGCAAAGCTCTTGATTTCCCTGCAGCTCTGAAAGGCAAATGCGACTTGACGCAGGGGGGGAAAGCGACACGCGACAAGACCATGGCGCGAAATAGCACCATCTAGCACGGAAAGCTACGAGTCAGCAGGAAGGATGTCTAGTTGTACTGTCGACGGAGTGTCGAAATCACTGTGCCGGATAGGAACGTAGTGAGACGGTCTAGAGTGCTGAGGCACCAGCGTGAGCGGGTTTGAGACGCAACGACACCGCAAAAATAGGGTTCGAATCCCTCCTTCACCGCCAGAACCCATTGTAAAAGCCCTGAAAACGAACAGTTTTCGGGGCTTTTGCTTTTCTGGGCCGAAAACTGTCGAAACTCTACATCGCCGAACTAGGCTCCGGTATGACCCAGAGCCCTACGGCCATAGCGATTACGTGGCGTACTGCCAGTTGGTTACAGTCATAGTGAGATGCGGGCAGTTTTGGGCGCTGAAGGCATCAGTGCTTTCAGCAAGGCACTTGTAATCTGGCTCATGCTGACTCACGTCGCTTAGGCACAGCTTGTCCTCCAGGGTGCCTGCCTGCTGATCTTTGTACATTGCTCTCACCGACAAGTTCTTATCCGCTGGGCTTCACCTGATGAGGCTGTGCCGCCCTTCAATGATCGTCCGGATGTTGGTCGAGACTTGAGTGCATAGCTCATCACTTGCCTGCGCTGTGAGTGACGACGTATCCCCCCGATTTGAGTGGCGCCCAGCTTTAGAGTCCAATCCCAGTAACTAGGAGATTGGACATGAAGAAGCGTTTCACTGAAGAGCAAATCTGGACTACCCCCGTTCCGGTAGGCGTCCCCGGCCTATGCCGAGCAACTGGCCTCGAAAGCCGTTACATTGAATCAGGACTCTAAAGTCAGCTGCTACTGAAGACAGGGAGACGTCGCGTCCTCGCCAAAGCGTTGGTGGGGCCAGTAGCGTTGCTGGCAGGGTCTGCCCAGATAGGTGGCATTGCCGCTGGGTTGAGCCTGCGCCAGGCGTTGGGCCATCGGGTCGAGTGGCGTTGGATCGGGGGGCGGCTGACGAGGATTGAACCAGGCGAAGCCATCGCCTTCCAGATAGATGGTCAACTCCGCGCTGCGCTTCTGTGGCGCATAGGTTTGCAGGCGGAAGATCCCCGCCTGCAACTGCAGCGCCAACCAGTGCCGGGTTTTGCCAGTTCTGCGGCCTGCTGGCGGCGTTCAACAGGGCTGGGAATGGCACTGCAGGCGGCCATTAAGACGGCGCCGAGCAGCGGCAGAAGCGGTCTCAATCGCACAGGCACACAAACTCTTCAAACTTGCCGCCCGGGCCACGAGGCAGGCTATCGGCAAAGTAGCGAAAACTCAGGCAGAACGGGTGGGCCAGAGATTCGAGGATGATCTGGCTTATTGCACTCTGCTCGGCATCAGTTAGTGCTCGCTCCACCACCAGGCGCACCTCGATCTCCTCTAAGCTGTGTTGCACCACTTGGTACTGCTGTACGGGGGCGACTTTGCGGTAACCGACAAAGCCCAGATCTGGCCAACGCCGGCTACCGTCCGGGTAGCGCACCATGTTTCGTGAACGCCCGAGAATGCGCCTGAGGGTTGGCAGGTTGCGCCCGCAGCTGCAGGGCGGACCTACCTCGGCATGATCGCCGATGGCGTAACGCAATAAGGGGGTCGCAAAGTTGTGCAGGTCGCTGACGACCACTTCACCGACCTCTCCGGTGGCGCAGGCATGCCCCGCATCGTCGAGTATCTCGACGATCAGGTTGTCCGCCATGATGTGGTAAAGACCCGTGGTTGGGCACTGCAGGGCAATGATACCGACCTCCTGCGAGCTGTAGCTGTCGACGATCTCCACACCTAATTGCTCACGGGCGGCGCTGCGCAATTCTTCGCTGAGGGTTTCACCGATGCAGCGGATTTGCCGTAGCGCCGGCAAACCGCCGCCATGCAGGCGTAAGTGGCGCAACAGATCCTGCAGTGCGGTGGGGTAAATCAGCAGGTAATGCGGATCAGCCTTCGCCAATTCGTGTGCCAGGGGCGCGGTGTCCAGGTGCACCGAAAAGGCGTGAGCCACGCCGCTCGGCCCCAGTAGGCTGGCCGGTGGCCCCCAGTTATCCTGCTGCATGTGTGTTTGCGGCAGGCTACCGCGCACGCTGGCCAGACGCGCCATGCGGTCGCGTTGCCACCACAGATGGTCACGCATGGTGTGGGCCAGCCAGAACAGTTGGTTGACCTGGGTGCGGCGCACCGCCACGGGTTCGCCACTGGAGCCTGAGGTATGTGTTTCGGCTATTGGCAGGTGTGCTTGCGGCACCTGGCTGCAGTACAGCGTCTGGCCGGCGCTCTGCACATCGCGGCGGCGGATCGGCGGCAGTTGGCGCAGACCCTCCAGGGTCAATGGCTGGCTAGGGTCGAGGCCAGCGGCAACCAGGCGCTGGCGATGCGCGGGGGAGAACTGGTACAGGTAGTTATTGAGCACCTGCAGTTGTTGTTCCTGGCCGGCGATGATCTCCGTCAGCGGGGCTCGCTCAATCTGCTCCAATTGCTGCAGCAGCGCCTGCAGGGCGGCTTGGCGAACCTGGTACAACGGTGGCCAGACAATCTCAGGGATTTCGCTGGGCAGGCTCATGCGGGCAAGCCTTGGGTTGTCCGTGCGGGTGTGACGGCCAACCGTGCGGCCTGCTGCAGACATTGCACATCCTTAGCGCAGGCGCGCAGCGGCGAGCTCGAGTGTTGCCAGGCGCGGGCATGATGTTTCCAATACTCGTTGCTTTTCATCGTATTCACCGAAGCTGTGGGTCGACGGTTTCGTCAGCGCCACATGATGGCTTGGGGGCATAAGGCTGTTACTGACTAATCGCTTGCCTCAGCCGTGTGTCGGGAGAGTGTCGTCTCTGCCGTGCGCAGCAGCGAATTGTTCGGTTGGTGGCTCAAGGCAGCCCGTGTTGCGCGCAGTGCTTTTGGCAGCTGGCCGCTATGCCAGGCATCGGCAATACGCAGCAAGGCATAGCACTGGGTCAGCTCACTGAATCCGCGCAGGTTATGGGCGCTGATGCTGCTGTCGAAACCAGGATCGGGCAATCGCC
>FTMP01000011.1:0-129871 GCA_900156135.1 Aquipseudomonas alcaligenes
AAATCGACTGCTATGCGCTTCATTGCCACTCTCCCAGCGAACAGACACCTCGGTCTTATAGAAGAAACGCGGTGCGGGGAGAGTCCATTACAGCCCTCAACTGTCGCTCACTACGTTCGCTGGACGTCCAAAAGCTGCGCTTTTGGCCGCCCGTTAGCTTAATCGTTAGGCACTCAATGAACACCAAGGACTGGATCAAGTTCTTTGACCTCTGCAACCAAGTGCTCGGGGAAGGAGACTATTCTCTCTACCACTCCAAGAACTGGTGCTCCTGGACTACATTCAAGCGAGTCACTAGTGACGGCCTTTATTGGGCGAGAGGCCTTCCCAAAGCAGGTGAGTACGGCGAGCATGGTGTTAACGATGGAGGAAACTGGGGGCAACCATTCCCTTACAAATCCATCGCACATCTCATAATCCCTCGTCGCTTCGAGTTCTGCGACATGTATCAAGGGCAGTTCATTCATAAGCAAACAGAGCAAGAAATTGATCGTCTGTCGGCCCTGCTACATGAGCATGGCATTGAACATGTAATTTCTGAGTGGGCGCTTGAGTTGAGGCTAATCAGTGGTCGCGCCTAACAACTGGCATATGGACTCTCCCCACAAGCAGTGAGGAAAGTTTTTTTCGATCCTGTCGTCAGCGCGGTTGCAATCGCATATCCGGCCTTGCATGGGCGGGTGCCCGGGCCATTCTGTAGTTCGCGCAGCGGGGGCCAAGCGTTCAAACGATCCCGAGGATCATGATTGTTATCGGCCCGTTCTACAGCTGGACGAAGGAAGACCTTCCCTCTGCTCCCCCTCCCCCCACCTCGCTCCTAATGGGTACGTCGGCAGCCCAGGCTGCCCCAAACTACAAGGAGCAAGAGCATGCCCAACCTGACGTTATATCGCGGCGAAAAGAACAACTGGTGGCCGGCACCTGAGGTGCGGCTGATCTGCGGAATGACGCTATATAGCCCCTGGCAGCCGACTGCGGTCAGTTCGCTATGGAACACGCTCAAGAACGAGGTGAAAGGTGCTCTGGGCACCTCGCTGGAGAAGAAGGTCGCCGCCTACGCCCAATACCTGCGGGCGACCGGTCGCCCCTTTGCACTGGCGACCGCCTGGACCGATGTCGGCTCCTTCACGTCCGATTACAACTACGTGATCCGGATTCCCAATGCACATTTCTTCTACTGGGGTGGCACCAAGGATGCCCCGGACCTGGGCGCCGCCGCCGCGTGGACGACGCCTGAGCAGGTGACGGCCGACTTCATCGTGCTCAACGCCCCCACCGTAGAGGCCTCCACCATCCTCGGCTTCGGGCACCACACCGGCACACAGGAGATCACTTTTTTCCACGACCTGCCGATCGGCCTGATAGAGTCCTGCAACGGCAAGCCGATCACCGACTACGCCATCAAGAGCAAGTCCGACCTGAGCTTCGACGAGAAGATCAAGTACGCCAAATATCTGCGCTAGCCACTGGTTCCGCGCCCGGGCCGTTCAGATGCCCGGGCGTCCGGGATCTTCCGGCGGCGTGTCTTCCTCGATTTCCTCCAGCTTGAGCTCCATCGCCCAGTTAGCTGGTGCCACCGTGGGCGCTGCGGCGGGCTGTGGCGCCGGGGCGGCAGCCTGCGGAGCAGCGGGGTTGTCTTTGTAGAGCTTGAGCTTGAGGCGCACGTTGTTGGCCGAGTCGGCATTCTTGACTGCCTCCTCCTCGTCGATGACGCCTTCATGGACGAGATCGATCAGCGCCAGGTCGAAGGTCTGCATGCCGAGGTTCTTCGACTTCTCCATGATCTCCTTGAGCTCGGAGAACTCGTTGCGCTTGATCAGGTCGCGTACGGTCGGCGTACCGAGCATCACCTCCACGGCAGCACGGCGTTTGCCATCGACGGTCTTGACCAGGCGTTGGGAAACGAAGGCGCGCAGGTTGTTGCCGAGGTCGTTGAGCAGCTGTGGGCGGCGCTCCTCAGGGAAGAAGTTGATGATGCGGTCCAGCGCCTGGTTGGCGTTGTTGGCATGCAGGGTGGAAATGGCCAGGTGGCCGGTGTCGGCGAAGGCCAGGGCGTGCTCCATGGTTTCGCGGTCGCGGATCTCGCCGATCAGGATCACGTCAGGCGCCTGGCGCAGGGTGTTCTTCAGCGCGGCGTGGAAACTGCGGGTGTCCACGCCGACTTCGCGCTGGTTGATGATCGACTTCTTGTGCCGGTGCACGTACTCCACCGGGTCCTCGATGGTGATGATGTGGCCGCCGCTGTTGCGGTTGCGGTAGTCGATCAGCGCCGCCAGGGAGGTCGACTTGCCCGAGCCGGTGCCACCGACGAACAGCACCAGGCCGCGTTTCTCCATCACCGTCTGCAGCAGCACTTCGGGCAGTTTGAGGTCCTCGAACTTGGGGATGTCCATCTTGATGTTGCGCGCGACGATGGACACCTCGTTGCGCTGCTTGAAGATGTTGATGCGGAAGCGGCCGACATTGGGCACCGAGATGGCCAGGTTCATCTCCAGTTCCTTCTCGAACTCGGCGCGCTGCTCGGCGTCCATCACACCCGCCGCGATCGCGGCGACGTCGCCCGGCTTGAGCGGCTCCTGGCTGAGCGGCTTGAGCACGCCGTTGAACTTGGCGCAGGGCGGCGCCCCGGTGGACAGGTAGAGGTCAGATCCGTCCTGGCTGGACAGGATTTTCAGCATCTGGGAAAGGTCCATCGCACGCGCTTCCATCTGGGTGGAGTTAACAAGGTAGGCCAGCTTCGCCTGACCGATCAGCCTAAAAAATGGCGCCATTCTGATGGCGCAGCGAATGCTGGCACAATAGCGCCCTCGCAAAATGAGGAACCCGTCATGCCCAAAGCCATGGCCCGCCACATCCTGGTGAAAACCGAAGCCGAAGCCGCCGCCCTGAAGAAACGTATCGCTGCCGGCGAGGCCTTCGATGTGCTGGCAAAGAAGTACTCCACCTGCCCCTCCGGCAAGAAAGGAGGCGATCTGGGCGAGGTGCGCCCGGGGCAGATGGTGCGCGCCGTGGACCAGGTGATCTTCAAGAAGCCCCTGCGCGAGGTGCACGGACCGGTGAAAACTCAGTTCGGCTACCACCTGATCCAGGTGTTCTACCGCGAGTGATCCGGCGGCTTAGCCGGCCCAACCAAGGGTAATGGCCGCCAGCACCAGGTAGCGGCCGGTCTTGGCCAGGGTCACCAGCAGCAGGAAGCTCCACCAGGGCTCGCGCATCACCCCGGCCATCAGCGTCAGCGGGTCGCCGATCACCGGCACCCAGCTCAACAAGAGCGACCAGCGGCCATAGCGCCGATAGGCGTGCTTGGCCTGCTCCAAACGTTGCGCGCTCACCGGGAACCAGCGGCGCTCATGAAAGCGCTCGATGCCACGACCCAGCGCCGCATTCAGCACCGAGCCCAGCACATTGCCGACACTGGCCACCACCAGCAGCACGACCGCAGGCTGGGCGCCACCCAGCAGCAGGCCGACCAGCACCGCCTCCGACTGCAGGGGCAGCAGACTGGCGGCGCCGAAGGCAGACAGAAACAGACCGAGGTAGACGGAAAAGTCGAACACAGGTGCCATCCGGCAAAGGTCGGGCCTGCGTTATAGCCTGTTCCGCCGCGCAGGCGAAGCCCGAAACTGGCCTAGTCCAAACCACCTATACGGCGCAATAGCTCTGTCATGGGCGTATCCGCGCTGACTTGCAAAACTGTAACAGTGCTCCAGGATTCTTCTGGCGTCTGGTCTATCCCACAGACCGGGAATGCCCACCACAAGAGGCCGCCAAGGCCACCCAGGAGCCTTCAGGATGAAGTTAACCCCGCTCGCCTGCTGCACCCTCGCCCTACTCCCCTTCGCCACGCCGCTATCGGCAAGTGCCAGCGACCAGTTCAAGCTGTTGGCCCACAACGTGTTCTTCCTGCCCAGCACGCTCAAGCCGGGCTGGGGCCAGGAGACCCGCGCCCGGCTGATCGCCCAGGCCGATTACATGAAGGGTCAGGACGCGGTGATCCTCAACGAGCTGTTCGACAACCCGGCGGCAGCCATCCTGCTCGATGGACTGAAGCGCGAGTACCCGCACCAGACGCCGGTTCTCGGCCGCTCGCGCAGCGGCTGGGACGCGACCCTGGGCGCCTATGCCGAGACCACGCCGGAAGACGGCGGCGTGGCCATCGTCAGCCGCTGGCCCATCGTCGAGCGCATCCAGTACGTCTACGCCCAGGGCTGCGGTGCTGACTACCTGTCCAACAAGGGCTTCGTCTACGCCCGCCTGGATCGCAATGGCCAGCCGCTGCACGTGATCGGCACCCATGCCCAGGCCGCCGACACCGGCTGCCCGGATGGCAAGGGCACGGCCGTGCGCGCCAGTCAGTTCGACGAGATGCGCACCTTCATCGAGTCCAAGGGCATCGCACCGGACCAGATCCTGTTCATCGGCGGCGACTTCAACGTGATCCGCGACAGCGCCGAATACCGCGACCTGCTCGAACGCCTGCAGGTGAATGCCCCGGACAGCTACGCCGGCAGCGACACCACCTTCGACACGCGGCGCAACGGCATCGCCAGCTATCAGTACCCGAACCACGCGCCCGAGTACCTGGACTACATCTTTGTCTCGCGCAATCACGCTCAACCGCCGTTCTGGCACAACCAGGCGCTGGACACCCCCTCGCCACGCTGGAGTGTGAACCTGGCGGGCGCCACCTGGCAGTTCCAGGACTATTCCGACCACTCGCCAGTCGCCGCCTTCACCCGCGCCGAGGCCGCCACACCGACCCGTGCGGCCAAGCCGACGGCCAACCGCTATGGCCAGGTCACCCTGCGCAGCCAGAGCAATGGCAAGACCCTGCGCACCGGCGCCAGCAAGGCCAACGACTGGCTGCGCGTCACTGGTGATGGCAGTGAGCCGGAAAGCCTGTTCAGCCTGCGCAACTGGCACTACCCGGTGAGTTTCTGTATCCGCAGCGGCGACTACCTGGAAATCGAGTCCGTGCGCCACCCAGGTCACTGGCTGAACTGGTGGCTGGGCGGCGGTGGCGGTAACTACGCCTACTACCCCAAGGCGGGCGACTCCTCCAACCAGCTGCGCATCGAGCTGCCGAACAAACCCAACGGCTGCCTGGCCGACGGCGATCTGGTACGCCTGCTGGACCGCGACACGGTGCGTGGCAGCGACTATTACCTGCTGCGCTGGCCCTCCGGCAGCTGGAAGGACCACCTCTACCTGTGGACCGGCAACTCTGCCGAGGCCGAGCAGTTCCGCGTGCAGCTTAAGCAACCGGCCGAATACGCGGACTGGAGCGGCCAGCTGCGTTACTGAGCCTAAGGCCGATCGTGCGCGATCGGCCAACCCGCCAACGGACGAATCACGGCTGCCTTGCCCGGCGGAAACCGCTACAATCGCGCCCTTTTGCGCGCAAGCGCCCGCCTTTCAGGAACTCCGCCGTGATCTCCACCGCCAACATCACCATGCAATTCGGTGCCAAGCCGCTGTTCGAGAATGTTTCCGTCAAATTCAACAACGGCAACCGCTATGGCCTGATTGGCGCCAACGGCTGCGGCAAGTCGACCTTCATGAAAATCCTCGGCGGCGATCTGGAGCCTTCCGGCGGCCAGGTGATGCTGGAGCCGAACGTGCGCCTGGGCAAGCTGCGCCAGGACCAGTTCGCCTATGAAGAATTCACCGTGATCGACACCGTGATCATGGGCCACGAGGAGCTGTACAAGGTCAAGGCCGAGCGCGACCGCATCTACTCGCTGCCGGAAATGAGCGAAGAAGACGGCATGAAGGTCGGCGAGCTGGAAGGCGAGTTCGCCGAGATGGACGGCTACACCGCCGAATCGCGCGCCGGTGAGCTGCTGCTGGGCCTGGGCATTCCCCTGGAACAGCACTTCGGCCCGATGAGCGAAGTGGCGCCGGGCTGGAAGCTGCGCGTGCTGCTGGCCCAGGCGCTGTTCTCCGACCCGGAAGTGCTGCTGCTGGACGAACCGACCAACCACCTGGACATCAATACCATCCGCTGGCTGGAAAACATCCTCACGGCGCGTAACAGCACCATGATCATCATTTCCCACGACCGTCACTTCCTCAACTCGGTCTGCACCCACATGGCCGACCTGGACTACGGCGAGCTGCGCCTGTTCCCGGGCAACTATGACGAATACATGACCGCTGCGACCCAGTCGCGCGAGCAACTGCTGGCCGACAACGCCAAGAAGAAAGCGCAGATCGCCGAGCTGCAGACCTTCGTCAGCCGCTTCTCGGCCAACGCCTCCAAGGCCAAGCAGGCCACCAGCCGCGCCAAGCAGATCGACAAGATCCAGCTGGCCGAGGTCAAGCCGTCCAGCCGCGTCAGCCCGTTCATCCGCTTCGACCAGAACAAGAAGCTGCACCGCCAGGCCGTGACCATCGAGAAGCTGTCCAAGGCCTTCGACGACAAGGTGCTGTTCAAGAACTTCAGCTTCCAGGTCGAGGCCGGCGAGCGCGTGGCCATCATCGGCCCCAACGGCATCGGCAAGACCACCCTGCTGCGCACCCTGGTCGGCGAGCTGCAACCGGATGCCGGTGAAGTGAAGTGGACCGAGAGCGCCGAGGTCGGCTACTACGCCCAGGACCACGCCCACGACTTCGAGGACGACGTCAGCCTGTTCGACTGGATGGGCCAGTGGACCCAGGGCGAGCAGACCATCCGCGGCACCCTGGGGCGCATGCTGTTCAGCAACGACGAGATCCAGAAGTCGGTCAAGGTCATCTCCGGTGGTGAACAGGGCCGCATGCTGTTCGGCAAGCTGATCCTGCAGAAGCCCAACGTGCTGGTGATGGACGAACCGACCAACCACCTCGACATGGAATCCATCGAGGCGCTCAACCTGGCGCTGGAGAACTACCCAGGCACGCTGATCTTCGTCAGCCATGACCGCGAGTTCGTCGGCTCCCTGGCCACCCGCATCATCGAGCTTTCCGAGAACGGCGTGACCGACTTCAGCGGCAGCTACGACGACTACCTGCGCAGCCAGGGCATCATCGTCTGACGCCTGCCCCACACATGAAAAAGCCCCGCCAATGCGGGGCTTTTTCATGTGTGGGCTCAGACGCGGCCGAGGTAGTCCATCTTGCCGATGTCCAGGCCGTTGTGGCGCAGGATGGCGTAGGCGGTGGTGATATGGAAATAGAAGTTGGGCAGCACGAAGTGCAGCAGGTAGTCCTCGCCCTTGAACTTCAGCTCGGCACCGGGAAACTTGAGCACCACTTCGCGCCCTTCCCCGCTGTCGATCTGCGCCGGCGTCAGGCTGTTGACGAACGCCAGGGTCTTGGCGATGCGCGCCTGCAGCTCGGCGAAGCTGCTTTCGCTGTCGGCAAAACTCGGCACCTCGACACCGGCCAGGCGCGCCGCGCAGCCTTTCACGGCATCGCTGGCAATCTGGATCTGCCGGGTCAGCGGGTGCATGTCCGGCGCCAGGCGCGCATTGAGCAGTACGGCAGGGTCGATCTTCCTGGCTTCCGCGTAGGCAGCGGCCTTGTCGAGGATGGCCGACAGGTTGCCGAACATGCGCACGAACACGGGAACGGAAGCCTGGTAGAGAGACAGCGACATGGGGTGACTCCTTGGCAGTGAAGGGGCAAGACTCTGCTAGGTTAGCTGCAACAGCGAACAGGGAGGTGAAACAGTGATGACGCCACAACAGGTTGCCGACTTCTGCCTGCGGTTGCCGGGGGCGCACGAGGATTACAAATGGGGCGGCGTGCGAGTGTTCTCGGTGGCCGGCAACAAGATGTTCGCCCTGCTCAGCGAGGGGCTGGCGTTCAAGGTGGCGCCGGAGCTGTTCCTCGGCATGGTCGACCGCCCGGGCATACGTCCAGCGCCCTACCTGGCACGCGCCCACTGGGTGAGCATGGGAGAGCCCTTCCCGCTGAGCGACTCAGAGCTACAGGAGTTGCTGACCCGCGCCCACCAGCTGGTGGTGCGCAGGCTGCCGAAGATTCGTCAGGTGGGGTTGCTGCTCGACTAGAGCGGCAACAGGTGGCCCAGGTAGCGCCCGCCGAGCAGCAGGTGATCCAGCCAGAAGCCTTGGTGCAAAGCGACGATGCTCCAGAACACCAGCTGGAAGGAGGCCTTGCGCGTCTTGTGGCGAAACACTTGCTGTGCCAGCAGCGCACCAGGCCAGCCACCGGCCAGTTCAGCGATGTGCAGGCTGTTTTCCGGCGTGCGCCAGCGCCCCTTCTGCGCGTGCTGCTTGTCCAGCCAGTACTGGCAGAAGCTGAACAGGCTGACCAGCGGATACGCCAGCGCCACCCACCATACGTTCTGACCAAGCAGCACCAGGCTGCCCCAGGCCGGCAGCACGCACAGGCCGGCCAGCATCAATAGTTTGAACGGCAGATCTTGGATACCCGCAGCGTCGGAGCGCCTGTACGCTTTCGACTTGTTGCCGCCTGCCGACTGGCGGGCCGCGGCCGGTTTGCGGCGTATCGCCGGGCGATCGAGACTGAGCCCGGCGTGGCGCATGTGCTGGGCCCGCGGACGCCCCTGGGCATCGCGGCCGGCAACGTAGAGCACGCTGTCGCCCACCTGGGGCCGGCTGTCACCGCGCATCGCCGAGATATGCACGAACAGCGGCTCACCACCGTCCTCGGGCTGGATGAAGCCGAAGCCCTTGGCGTCGTTCCAGCTCTTTAGCGCACCGCGTCGCTCCATGGGCCTTCTCAGTGCGCCTGAGCGCTGCTCCAGTCGATCAGGCCGAACTGCCAGGTAGCCAGGATCAGCAGGCCGAAGCCGATGCGGTACCAGGCGAACACGGCATAGCTGTGGTTGGCGATGAACTTGAGCAGGGCGCGGACGGCAATCATGGCGAAGATAAAGGACACCACGAAACCGAGAGCGAACACCGGCAGGTCTCCCGGCTGGAACAGCTCGCGGTACTTGTAGCCGGAGTACACGGCGGCACCAACCATGGTCGGCATGGCCAGGAAGAACGAGAACTCGGTGGCGGCGCGGCGCGACAGGCCAAACAGCAGGCCACCGATGATGGTGGAGGCCGAGCGCGACGTACCGGGGATCATCGCCAGACACTGAGCGAAGCCGATCTTCAGTGCCTCCTTCCAAGTCATGTCGTCCACCTCCTCAACCGTCACCTCGTGCTGGCGGCGTTCGGCCCAGAGCATCACCAGCCCGCCGATGATCAGGGCCGCGGCCACGGTGATGGCGTTGAACAGGTATTCGTGAATCAGGTCGGCGAAGGCCACACCGATGACCACCGCCGGCAGGAAGGCGATCAGCAGGTTGGCGGTGAAGCGCTGCGCTTCGCGCTGGCGCGGCACGTTGAACACCGTGATCAGGATCTTGCGTCGGTATTCCCACATCACCGCGAGGATGGCCCCCAGCTGGATGATGATGTTGAAGGCCATCGCCCGCTCGCCGCCGAAGCCAAGCAGGTCGGCCACGACGATCTGGTGCCCGGTACTGGAGATCGGCAGAAACTCGGTGAGGCCCTCTACCACACCCAAAATCACTGCCTGCAGGGCGGTCCACAAATCCATGCAATACCTCGGTCTGGCCTTTTTCGCAGAACGGCCGATAACAAAATGGAAGCCTGACTGACAGGCGGAAAACGGCCGGCATGCTACCAGATGAGTCGGCGTGACGCTGCCTTGCCAATGACTAATGGCAAAGCTTCTAGACTGGCTATTAGCTAGCGTCTATCTGGAATACAAACGGGAGTCGTCCATGAATGGCCTGCGCAATCTTCCCATCAGCCGTCGCCTGTGGCTGATCCTGCTGTCATCGTTTCTCATGCTCCTGGCACTGACCGGGCTGATGCTGAAGCAGATCCACCACGACCTGTATCAGGCCAAGGCGCTGAAGACGCACCATGTGGTGGAGACCGCTCTGGGCGTGATCAAGCACTTCCACGGTCTGGAAAGCGCCGGGCTGAACCGCGCGGATGCACAGAAACAGGCGATGGAGCTGATCCGCAGCCTGCGCTACGACGAGGATGACTACTTCTGGATCAACGACATGACCCCGACCATGGTCATGCACCCGACCAATCCCAAGCTCGAAGGCCAGAACCTCTCGGGCCTGAAAGACCCGGATGGCAAGTTCCTGTTCAACGAGATGGTTGCCATTGCCCGGAAGCAGGGGTCGGGTCAAGTCGACTACCGCTGGCCAAAACCCGGCTCCGAAGAGCCCGTGCCGAAGATTTCCTACGTCGAACTATTCCAGCCCTGGGGTTGGATACTGGGTTCCGGCATTTACGTGGACGATGTGCAGGCGGAGTTTCGTGACCAGGCCCTGCGCGCCTTCTCCATCCTGCTCGTCATCGCCCTGTTGCTGGCCGCTCTGGTGATCCTGATCGCCCGCAGCATCGCCCGCCCGTTGGACGAAGCCGTCAACGCCATGGCCAACATCGCCAGCGGCGAAGCCGATCTGACGCGCAGCCTGGATAACCATGGCCGCGACGAGCTGACCGCGCTGGGCGGGCACTTCAATGCATTCACTGGCAAGTTGCGCAGCGTGGTCGGCCAGTCGCTACAGGCAGCTGGCGAGCTCGACCAGGCCTCGCAGTCGCTGGGCGAGATTGCCAGCAATGCGCAGCAGCATAGCCAGCAGCAATCGCAGCAAATGGAGCTGGTCGCCACCGCGATCAACGAGGTGTCCTACGCCGTGCAGGATGTGGCGAAGAATGCCGAGCATGCCGCCAGCGAGGTAAGCGGAGCCGAGCAGCAGGCCCTGCAGGGACAGCAGAACATCGACAGCAGCATCCGGCAGATCGACCAGCTGTCGGCGACCATCGACGAGGCCGTGAAGGTCATGCAGACGCTGGCTCAGGAGAGCACCCAGATCGGCAGCGTACTGGAGGTGATCCGCTCCATCGCCGAGCAGACCAACCTGCTCGCGCTGAACGCCGCGATCGAGGCCGCGCGGGCCGGCGAACAGGGTCGCGGCTTCGCCGTGGTGGCCGACGAGGTGCGCATGCTGGCGCAGCGGACACAGCAGTCCACGTCGGAGATCCAGGGCATGATCGAACGCCTGCAGGGCAATTCGGAGGCCGCGGTCAAGGTGATCAATGCCAGCAGCCACGCCTCCCAGCTGACCGTGGAGCAGGCGCGCAAGGCTGGCGAGAGCCTCAGCCAGATCGCCGCCTCCCTGCGCAACCTGACCAGCTTGAATGCCTCCATCGCCAGTGCCACGCTGCAACAGTCGCATGTAGTGGACGATATCAATCAGAATGTCACCCAGGCGGCCACGCTGGCGCATGAAAACGCGCTGGCGGCCGACCAGTCCAGCGAGGCCAGCCGTCATCTGGGGCAACTGGCTGGGCAACTGAACCGCCTGTTGGGGCAATTCCGCGTGTAAAGAGGTGTCGATGAGCAGCATGGAGCATCAGGAAGTCAGCTTCGGCCAGCAGCAGAACCAGGACCTGATCTGGGATCTGGACAGCATTGCCCGTCGCGAGCTGGCCGAGCGCTTCATCAAGCTGTTCGAGAATCGCCTGTGCGTTTACTCGGAGTCCACCCGCCAGCTGTATACCAACTATGACCTGCATTTCCCCGCCGATTACGGACGCAAGATGGTGGTACTGCCGAACCCGTACGCTTTCCACGATACCCTGCACGGCATCGAGCCCGTGGCGGTGCGCAAGACCGGCCTCTGCGTACTGCCCGGCGTCGTGCTGGGCAAGCCCGGGCTGATGCTGACCACGCAGATCCGTGACGGCGGGCCGGCACCCAAGACCATGCCATTCAAACCGGCCCTGGCACAGATCATCAGCAACCAGAAGAAGATCGGCGACGTGTTCCTGCCCATCCTGATGAAAGGCGACCTGCGCGAGTTTGATCAGAGCATGCCCTACATTCACCTGCACCGCCTGCAGGTACAACGCCTGGAACTGCTGTCATCCTTCGAGCGCGATGACATCCAGCAGACCATCACGCGCAAGCTGCTGACGCTCTACCGACAGGCCGACAGCCTGGGCTGCTGACCCGTTTAAAGCGATAGATTTGTTATGGCCGCTTGCCATCGTCCGTATGGATTGGCATAAACGTACCCCATAACAAAATCGCCACACGGATGTTGATGTCATGCGAGTCCTGCGCCGCGCACTCCTGTTGATCCTGTTGCTGGTCCTAGCCGCCCTCGCGGTTGTTCTCTACTACATCGCCAACCCCAACCTGCCGGTGTTCGACAAGCCGCAGCAGGTGCATTACCTCGGCCAGTGGAACGAGCAAGCACGCCAGACCTACTACTACACGCCGCAGGGCACCACGGTTAAGGGCCTGCGGTATGAGTGGTTCACCGCGCTCGAACTGCCCTTCAGCAAGGACAAGTTCGCACGCCCCGACTACCTGGCGCGCTTTGGCTTCCTCACCGACCCGCAGCAGCGGCCAAGCGAGCTCAACCCCGGCAACCTGCCAGTTGGCTTCGCCCGCCATGCCGACGACGAGACCGGCGCCCAGTACCTCGACATCAGCTGCGCCGCCTGCCACACCGGCGAGCTGCGCTACCGGGGCCAGGCCATCCGCATCGATGGTGGCGCCGCCCTGCATTCCCTGGCCTCCACGGTTCCCACGCTCAAGGGTGGTGGTTTCGGCCAGGCGCTGGGCATGAGCATGGCCTTCACCTACTACAACCCGGTGAAGTTCAACCGCTTCGCCCGAGAAGTGCTGGGTGACAACTACGACAGTGGCAAGCAGCAGCTGCGCCAGGACTTCAAGACCGTACTCGACCGCCTGCTGGACACCGCCATGAACGACTGGCACCGCGGCCTCTACCCCACCGAGGAAGGTTTCGGCCGTACCGACGCCTTCGGCCGCATCGCCAACAGCGTATTCGGCGATGCCATCGACGAGAGCAACTACCGGGTAGCCAACGCCCCGGTCAGCTATCCGCAGGTGTGGGACATCTGGAAGTTCGACTGGGTGCAATGGAACGGCTCGGCCATGCAGCCCATGGCGCGCAATATCGGCGAGGCCCTGGGGGTCGGCGCTACCCTGCACCTGTTCGAGGAGAACGGCGAACCAATGACGCATGCGGAGCGCTATCCGTCCAGCGTACGCCTGCGCGACCTGTACACCCTGGAGGAGACACTCAAGCAGCTCAAGCCGCCGACCTGGCCAGAACAGGTGCTGGGCAAGGTCGACCTCAAACTGGCCAGCCAGGGCCGTGCCCTGTTCGCTGAGAACTGCGCCTACTGCCACGCCCCCGACCCGGTGCCGCGCGACAAGCGCCTGGCCCCGGCACGCGACCCGGAATGGCACCTGCGCATCGTGCCGACTCGCATCATCGGCACCGACCCGACCACCGCCGACAACATCGCCGACCACCGCTTCGATATCCGCAAGCTGGACTGGCAGAAGGACGAGCTGGCCAAGCTGGACGTCAAGCTGTTCGGCTCGAGTCTCGAGGAAGTCGACTTCGCCAGCATTTCCAGCGCCAAGGGCCTGGCCTATGTGACCGCCTACGTGGAAGACCGCGCCTACCGGGATGCCGGTATCGAGCCTCGCGAGCGCTGGCGCATGGATGGCTACGGCCTGGCCATCGGCGTACAGGAGAAGCGCGGCTACAAGGCACGCCCGCTGCATGGCATCTGGGCCACGCCGCCGTTCCTGCACAACGGCTCGGTACCCAACCTGTTCCAGCTACTGTCGCCGGTGGTCGAACGCGATAGCCAGTTCTGGGTCGGCAACTTCGAGTACGACCCCAAGCGCGCCGGTTTCCTCACCGGCGAGTTCAAGGGCGGCTTCCTGTTCGACACTCGCATCACCGGCAACGGCAACCGCGGCCACGAGTTCCGCGACGGTTGCCGTAACGAAGGCGTAATCGGGCGCTATCTGGAACCCGAGGAACGCTATGCGCTGATCGAGTACCTCAAGGTGATGGGCGACGAGAGGCTGGAGAGCCAGCTGCAACCCGCCGAGAGCCGCGCCTGGACTCCCGGCCCCAGCTGCCAGAACAACAACTAAGGAATAGTTGCCATGCTCAAACGTATCTGGCTCTGGCTTGGCCGCCTGCTTGGCAAGCTGCTGCTCGCTCTCCTGATCATCGGTGGCCTCGGCTGGGCTGTTGGCAGCGCCTACTATGCCTGGAAGTTCTCCGGCCCGGTGTCCACCGAGGAGGAAATCCCGGCCGATGAGGCGGCTCTGACTCAGGGCATCATCGAGGATGCCATTCGCATCGTCGAACAGCACCGCGACAACACCCGCGTGCTGCGCGATGCCCATGCCAAGGCCCACGGCTGCGTGAAAGCGCAGATGACGGTGCTGCAGAACCTGGCCCCGGAACTGCGCCATGGCGTACTGGCCGAGCCGGGCAAGACCTGGCAGGCCTGGATGCGCCTGTCCAATGGCAACGCCTACCCGCAGTTCGACAGTGCCCGCGATGCCCGCGGCATGGGCATCAAGCTGCTCGACGTACCCGGTGACAAGCTGCTGAGCAGCAAGGCCACAGCCGACAACCAGGACTTCGTGATGTTCAACCACCCGGTGTTCTTCGTCCGCGACGTCGCCGAGTACAAGCAGAACTTCGCGGCGCAGGCCGACGGCAGCAAGATCCTGGCCTTCTTCCCCAGCTGGGACCCGCGTACCTGGGAAGTTCGTCACCTGATCATTGCGCTGAAGACCCTGGCACCTGCACCGGAGAGTCCGGTCACGGCCACCTACAACTCCATTGCCCCATTCAAGCTCGGGCCACACAACATCAAGTACCGCGTGGTTCCTGACCCACAGAGCTGCCCGCCCTACGAACTGCCGGAACAGAACACCGCGCTGCCCAACTTCCTGCGCAACGCCCTGTATCAGCAGCTGTCGCTGGACCGGGTGCCGGCCTGCTTCGCCCTGCAGGTACAGCGGCAGAACGCCGATTACTACATGCCCATCGAGGACACCAGCGTGGAGTGGAACGAGGACATCTCGCCGTTCGAGACCGTGGCAACCGTGCGCGTGGAGCCACAGGACTTCGACACCCGCGAGCAGAACCTGGCCTGCGACAACCTCTCCTTCAACCCCTGGCATGCGTTGCCGGAGCATCGCCCGATCGGCGGCATCAACCGCCTGCGCAAGGCGGTGTACGAGGCCGTCAGCGTCTACCGCCACCAGCGCAACGCCGCGCCACAGGCGCACTGAAACACCAAGGCCGCCTCAGGGCGGCCTTGTTCTTTAAAGCTCGGATGAAATCCGGGAAAGCCGGGCTACAGGCGATCCAGATCGATGACCGCGAAGCTGGCCACCGTATCATGCCCGGCCAGGCGACCACCCTCGCGAGCCAGGCCGATGGTCTGCAGGCCGGCCTGCTGGGCGGCATCCAGCTCCTGGACGATGTCGGAGAGGAACAGGATTTCCTCGGCCGGCAGCCCGATGGCCGCGGCGATGGTGCGGTACGACTCGACCTCGCGCTTGGGCCCGCTGGTGGTATCGAAATAGCCGCTGAACAGCCCGCTCAGGTCGCCAGCCTCGGAGCAACCGAAGATCAGCTTCTGTGCCTGCACCGAGCCGGAGGAATAGACGTACAGCGCATAGCCGGCCTGGTGCCAGCGCTTGAGCGCCTCCACCGCGTCCGGGTAGACATGGCCCTTGAGCTGGCCGCTGGCGTAGCCCTGCTGCCAGACCATGCCCTGCAGCGCCTTGAGCGGCGTGGCCTTGCGGTCCTCGGCGAGCCACTGCAGGAGAATCTCGATGACCCGGATCAGGTCCGCCCCGCCCTCGCCGCTCTCGGCGCGCACGGCGTCCAGTTGCGCGGCCACGGCAGGCTCCTCGGCGTGATCGAGGATGAACTGCGGCAGGTGCCGGGCGGCATAGGGAAACAGCACGTCGAAGACGAAGCTCACCGCGCTGGTGGTGCCTTCGATATCGGTGAGGATGGCTTTGATGGGCATGGATACTCCAGGGATGTGGACGGCGCCCCCTCTCCCATTCATGGGAGAGGGCCGGGGAGAGGGTGAGGAAAATAGCCCTCTCCCCCGGCCCCTCTCCCGCAAGCGGGAGAGGGGTGAAGAGCTTCAGTCTTCCAGACGCGGAAAACGACTGGCGATATCGTCGCCGGTGAAGTTGGCCACCCAGCCTTCCGGGTTGTTGAACAGGCGAATGGCGACGAAGTGCGGGAATTCGCCCATGTCGAACCAGTGACGGGTGCCGGCCGGTACCGAGATCAGGTCGTTCTTCTCGCACAGCACGGCGTAGACGTAGTCGTCGATGTGCAGGCTGAACAGGCCACGGCCGGCGACGAAGAAACGCACTTCGTCCTCGCCGTGGCGGTGCTCGTCGAGGAACTTGGCGCGCAGCTCGTCCTTCTGCGGGTGGTCCTTGTTCAGGCTGACCACGTCGACGGTGACATAGCCCTGTTCGGCCATCAGCCGGTCGATCTGCGGGCGGTAGGCGGCGATCACCTCGTCCTGCGCAGCGCCCGGCTGGATCGGCGCACTGGCCTGCCAGCGCTCGAAGCGCACACCGACCTCGGCGAGCGTGGCGGCGATGTCCTCGAGGTGGGTCAGCACCTTGTTCGGCACGTCCGGGTTGGACTGGTGGTAGACGGTCAGGCTGCTCATGACATCTCCTCTAGCGCTGCAGGGCGCGTACTTTCAGTTCGCACTCGAACAGGAATTCGAAGGCCTCGACCTGGCGCAGGCAGTCGGCCATGGTCGCGCCCCAGGTGTACAGGCCGTGGCCGCGGATCAGGTAGCCGACGCAATCGGGGTGCTCATCCAGCCAGGGCTGCACCTTGGCCGACAGGCGGGCGATGTCCTGGTCGTTGTCGAAAATCGGCACCAGGACCTGGCATTCGTGGGTGGAAACGCCGGCGAAGGCCTTCTGCAGCTCGTAGTCGGCGAATACCAGCGAGTCGGCCAGGGTCAGGCGCGACAGCACGGTGGCGTTCACCGAGTGGGTGTGCAGCACGGCGCCGATCGCCGGCTGCCAGCGGTACAGCTGGGTGTGCAGCAGGGTCTCGGCGGAGGGCTTCTTGCCCGGTTCCAGGCTGTTGCCGTCGAGGTCGGTGGCCAGCACGTCGTCCTCGCCCAGCTGGCCCTTGTGCTTGCCGGAGACGGTCAGCAGGGCCTGGTCGGCGCTCAGGCGCGCGGAATAGTTGCTGCTGGTGGCCGGCGACCAGCCTCGGCCATACAGGAATCGCCCGGCCTCGATGATCTGCCGGGTCAGTTGTTCACGGTTCATGCCCGCTCCTCGTGCAAACGCAGTGCAATGATAATGGCCGCTGCCAGGGCGACCAAGCTAGCGATGGCGAAGGTCCAGGCCGCGCCCAGACTTTCCCAGCTATAGCCGGCGTAAAGCGCACCGAAGGCGCCACCGGTGCCGGCCAGTGCCGCGTACAGCGCCTGACCCTGGCCCTGCTGGTTGGGGCCGAAGCTGCGCTGGACGAAATGGATGGCCGCCGCGTGGAAGCTGCCGAATGTGGCGGCATGCAGCAGCTGAGCGAACAGCAGTACGACCAGGTGGTCGGCCAGGTTGCCCAGCAACAGCCAGCGCAGCGCCGCCAGCAGGAAGCTGGCCGCCAGCACCCAGCGCACCGGGAAGCGCGTAAGGATTCGCGCCATGAACAGGAACAGCACGATCTCCGCCACCACGCCCAGCGCCCACATCTGGCCGATGAAGCCTCGCTCGTAGCCGAGCCGCTCCAGGTGCAGGGTCAGGAAGGTGTAGTACGGGCCGTGTGACAGCTGCATCAGCGCCACGCAGAGGAAGAACGCCGGCACGCCCGGGCGCCGCAGTTGGGCGAGGAAGCCGCCCTCGCCGCCCTGCCCGGCCCGCGCCTGCGGCACCGCGTTGGGCACCCACAGGCTGCCGAGCAGGATGCCGGCGAGGATCAGCACCACCATCGCCGGGAACAGCGCGGGGCTGAAGCGCTCGAACAGCTCGCCCAGGCCGATCACCGCGACGATGAAGCCGATCGAACCCCACAGGCGGACCTGCGAGTAGCGCGCGCTCTGCTCGCGCAGATGGGCCAGGGTGATCACCTCGAACTGCGGCAGCACGGCGTGCCAGAAGAACGCGTGTAGCGCCATCACCAGGGCCAGCCAGGCGTAGCTCTGGTCGATGAAGATCAGGGCGAAGCTGAGCAGCGTGCACAGCGCACCGAAACGCACGATGCGCAGGCGCTGGCCGCTGCGGTCGCCCAGCCAGCCCCACAGGTTGGGTGCCAGGCAGCGCATCAGCATGGGAATGGCCACCAGCTCGCCGATGCGCGCCGGGGCAAAGCCCAGGTGCTGGAAGTACAGCGGCAGGAAGGGCGCGGTGGCGCCCAGCATGGCGAAGTAGAAGAAGTAGAACGCGGACAGCCGCCAGTACGGCAGCGGCTGGGCGGTCACAGCTGGCCGAGCACCGGTGTGTTGACCTGCACATCGGCGTTCTGCGCACGGTGGCGCAGCAGGTGGTCGAGCAGCACGATGGCCATCATCGCCTCGGCGATCGGCGTGGCGCGGATGCCGACGCAGGGGTCGTGGCGGCCCTTGGTGATCACGTCCACCGGGTTGCCGTCGACGTCGATCGAGCGGCCCGGGGTGGTGATGCTGGAGGTCGGTTTGAGCGCCAGGTGGGCGATGATCGGCTGGCCGCTGGAGATGCCGCCAAGGATGCCGCCGGCGTTGTTCGACAGAAAGCCCTCGGGGGTCAGCTCGTCGCGGTGCTCGGTGCCACGCTGGGCCACGCAGGCAAAGCCGGCGCCGATTTCCACGCCCTTGACCGCGTTGATGCTCATCAGCGCGTGGGCCAGGTCCGCGTCCAGGCGGTCAAAGATCGGCTCGCCCAGGCCCGGCATGACGCCCTCGGCGACCACCGTGATCTTGGCGCCCACCGAATCCTGGTCACGGCGCAGCTGGTCCATGTAGGCCTCCAGTTCCGGCACCTTGTCCGGGTCGGGGCTGAAGAAGGCGTTCTGCTCGACGCTGTCCCAGGTCTTGAACGGGATCTCGATCGGGCCGAGCTGGCTCATGTAGCCGCGCACCTGGATGCCCAGGCCGGCCAGCACCTTCTTGGCGATGGCGCCGGCCGCCACGCGCATGGCGGTTTCGCGCGCCGAGCTGCGGCCACCGCCGCGGTAGTCGCGGATACCGTACTTGTGGTGGTAGGTGTAGTCGGCGTGGGCCGGGCGGAACAGGTCCTTGATCGCCGAGTAGTCCTTGGACTTCTGGTCGGTATTGCGGATCAGCAGGCCGATGGAGCAGCCGGTGGTCTTGCCCTCGAACACCCCGGAGAGGATCTCGACGACGTCGTCTTCCTGGCGCTGGGTGGTGTGGCGGCTGGTGCCCGGCTTGCGGCGGTCGAGGTCGCGCTGCATGTCTTCCAGGGACAGCTCGATGCCCGGCGGGCAACCGTCGACGATGGCGACCAGGGCCGGGCCGTGGCTTTCGCCAGCGGTGGTGACGGTGAACAGCTTGCCGTAGGTGTTGCCGGACATGCAGGGCGCTCCGCGAAATCTGCCTCGAACAAAGGTCGGCGAGTATACCGCCGGCGCACGCCCAGTTCACCTGCAGCGGGCAAATGGCCGTTGACCAGCCTGCAGTGACGGCGAAACTTGCCGATAATGCCTGTACGCATGCCCAAGGACGCCGCGATGAGCGATACCGACGCCCAACAACCCGAAGAACAGACCGAGCAGGCTCCGCAGCCACATCCGTGGGAGAGTCTGACAGCCGAGCATTTCCAGCTGCTTCGCCTGGCGCCGCTGCCCGCGGATCGGATGACCGGGCTGCGCCCGCTGCGCTTTGTGCGCTTGGGTCGCGCCGAACGCCACAGCGACGAGCAAAGCCTGCTGCGACTCGCCGTAGAGGTACCAGGGCAGCGCCTAAGGCGAGAACAGAACCTGCTGGAAGTGTGGGCGGACCACCGCAGTCGCGAGATCCGTTTCGGTCCCGACAAAGGCCTGCAAACCGAACCAACCAATCGCGGCCTGGGACGCTTCCTGATCGCCCAGGGCATCGCCTGGTCACGCCAGCGCTGGGGCAGCTACACGGTCGAAGGGGGGACACTGGCGGTCAAGGACGTGCTCAGCGAGGACGCGCGCCTGCTACGAGACCATGTCCTGCGTATCCAGGGTTTCGAGGTGGTCTACCAGGACTTGGCCCAGCTCAAGGCCAGCTACAGTGCCAGCCGGGTCAGCGTACTCAATCCGGAGTGGAATCAGGAGAAGGTGCAGATGATCGACCTGCTCGACTGCGGCGCGATGCTGCAACAGGCCGACCAGAATCTGCACGAGCAACAGGTGAAGATCGGCAAACTGGAGCATCGTGTCGAAATGCTCAAACGCGAGGACAGCGGGCTGCGCTTCACCATCGCCTGCCTGGTGGCGCTGACCTTGTTCCAGGCGGGCCTGCTGATCTGGATCGCCACGCGCTAGATCAGTTAAGCCGTCGTAGGGTGGAAAACGACCCTCGGTCTTTTCCACCAACCCTCCCCACACGCACTCAGGTGGAAAGCGCTGTCGCGGCTCGGCCCGTAGCCCGGATGTAATCCGGGGGAAGCAGGCAGCTCGGTCCCGGACTGCATCCGGGCTACCAGTGCCCGCCCGAACTCAGCCCTTGGCGCGCGAACGGAACAGCTTCTGGTACTCGCGGCACTGCGCCGCCGCCAGCAGGAACACACCGTGACCGCCCTGCTCGAACTCCAGCCAGGTGAAGTCCACTTCCGGGTACAGCGCCTCGACATGCACCTGGCTGTTGCCCACCTCGACGATCAGGATGCCCTTCTCGGTCAGGTGGTCGGCCGCCTCGGCCAGCATGCGCCGCACCAGATCCAGGCCGTCGTCACCGCAGGCCAGGCCCAGCTCCGGCTCGTGGTGGTACTCGGCCGGCATGTCGGCGAAGTCCTCGGCATCCACGTAGGGCGGGTTGGATACGATCAGGTCGAAGCGCTGTCCCGGCAAGCCATCGAAGCCGTCGCCCTGCACGGTATAGACGCGCTCCTCCAGACCATGCCGCTCGATGTTCTGGTTGGCCACTTCCAGGGCCTCGAAGGACAGGTCGCCCAGCACCACCTCGGCCTCGGGGAAGGCATAGGCGCAGGCGATACCGATGCAGCCGGAGCCGGTGCAGAGGTCGAGGATGCGCGCCGGCAGTGCCGGTAGCCAGGGTTCGAACTGCTGGCCGATCAGCTCGGCAATCGGCGAGCGCGGCACCAGCACGCGCTCGTCGACCACGAACGGCAGGCCGCAGAACCAGGCCTCGCCGAGCAGGTAGGCAGTGGGCACACGCTCCTCGACGCGGCGACGGATCAGCTCCAGCAGGTGCTGCTGTTCGTCATCCTCCAGGCGGCAATCCAGGTAGCCGTCGGCGATCTCGAAGGGCAGGTGCAATGCGCCCAGCACCAGCTGGCGGGCATCGTCCCAGGCGTTGTCGGTGCCATGACCGAAGAACAGGCCGGCCTCGTGAAAACGGCTGACGGCCCAGCGGATATGGTCGCGCACGGTGCGCAGGCGGGATGCAGACACAGCTATCACCTCAGGAAAGGGTGCGCGATTCTAGCCGGAACTGCGGCAAAGGTTCACAGATCGCGCCGGGAAGCACAGAATAGACACATCGCCGTCACAGGAGCCCAACCATGTCCGAACCGAAAACCCTGTTCCAGCTGCTCGGACGCGGTTATGCACCGGCCACCCTCGGCAAGGCCACCCTGCTGGTGATCGACGCCCAGGAAGAGTACCGCAGCGGCGCCCTGCAACTGCCAGACGTGGAAGCCGCGATCAGCGAGATCGCCACCCTGCTCAATGCCGCACGCAACCTCGGCGCCCCTGTCGTGCATGTGCGCCACCTGGGTATCCCCGGCGGCCTGCTCGACCCGCAGGGCCCGCGCGGACGTTTCATCGAAGGCCTGGCGCCGCTCGGCGACGAACCGGTGGTGGAAAAACGCCTGCCCAACGCCTTCGCCGGCACCGACCTGCATGAGCGTCTGCAGCAGCTCGGCCATCTGGACCTGATCATCTGCGGTTTCATGACCCACTCCAGTGTCAGCACCACCGTGCGCGCGGCCAAGGACTATGGTTACCGCTGCACCCTGGTGGATGCCGCCTGCGCCACCCGCGACCTGCCCTACCAGCACGAGCTGATCCCGGCCCGCGACCTGCACCGCATGACCCTGGCAGCCCTGGCCGACAACTACGCGATGGTCGTACCACAGGCCCGCGCCCTGCTCTGACCGGAACCCCGGCGACAGTCGCCGGTCATAGCGCCGATAACCCAAGAGGAAATCGGAATGAAGCTGTCCGACGACGGATTCGATGCACGCCGCCTGCGCCCACGCGGCCCTGGCTGCTGGCGCTGGCGTTTTCTCGGCGCCCTCGCCGCGCTGTCTGCCGCCTTTGGCGTGCTGCTGATCATGGCCGGCGCGGCCACCCTGCTCGGCCGCCCGCCGGCACTCGGCCCACTGAACGACAGTGTCGGCGCCGCCATCACCCTGCTGCTGTTCGGCCTGTTCCTGCTGTGGGGCGGGATCAACGTCTGGCGCCGATGCCGCCGGCGCATGCGCCGGCGCTATGGCAACGAGCTGAGCCTGTCGCCACAGCTGCTGAAAAAGCGCGACTGAAGCCGGTAAACTGGCCTCTTCCGTGGAGGCTATTCATGCAAGACGACGATTTTTCCCTGTTCCAGTCCGCCGTGCGCGGGGTCAGGCCGATCAGCCATGACCGCGCCGACACCGGCAAGCCGAAGACCGACCGCCAGCGCCTGAACACCCTGCGCCAGGCGGCAACGGTGAGGACCGACGCGGTCAAGGTGGACGGCTTGTCCGATCAGTTCGTCATCGACGTCGGCGCCGAGGACGAACTCTACTGGGCCCGCGACGGCGTGCAGGACGGCCAGATGCGCAAGCTCAAGGCCGGCCAGGTGGCCTTCGAGGGCAGCCTGGACCTGCACGGCATGACCGTGGAGAAGGCCCGCGAGACGCTCTGGGCATTCTTCGCCGAGGCCGCGCGCATGGAAGTACGCTGCGTGCGCGTGACCCACGGCAAGGCCGCGCGCATGGACGGCAAGCGGCCGATGATCAAGAGCCACGTCAACACCTGGCTGCGCCAGCACCCACAGGTGCTGGGCTTCACCTCCTGCCTCGCCAAGCACGGCGGCACCGGCGCGGTCTATGTGCTGCTCAAGCGCACCATGATGGAAGGCCGCGACGAGGACTGAGTCGCGTCAGCCCACCTGCCGCGCCGGCCATAGGCTGATCGCCCGCTCGGCCAGGGCAGCGATGGTCAGGCTCGGGTTGACGCCGACGTTGGCCGGGATGCTGCTGCCGTCGATCACATACAGGCCCGGGTGGCCGAAGACCTGGTGCCGCGCATCCACCACACCCTCCGCAGGCGATCCGGCGATGACCGCGCCGCCCAGCAGATGCGCCGTCACCGCGCGATTGCCCAGGCTTTCCGGCAGGACATTCAGCGCCTCCCCGCCACTGGCCTCGGCAAAGGCACGCGCCGCCCGGTTGGCCTGTGGCAGGTAGGTGGGCGAGGCGGCGCCGACCGACAGGCGTGACTCCAGGGCAAAAGCCCCCAGACGCCACGCGCGGCGCCGGTAGCCGAAGGCCAGCTGGTTGTCCGCCTGCTGCATCACCGTCAGCACCGAGATGCGCCGGTACCAGTCGGCCGTGAACCAGTGCCCGAGCCAGTGCCGGGGACGCCGCAGCAGCTCGCCCACGACCTTGGCGGCGCGCCGCAGCGGCCGCGTGTCGTCTACCAGCGGCCCCATGTACAGGCGCATGAAGTTGTAGCTGCGCGGAAAGCGGTTCTGCGTGATGTGGGTCTGCGCATCCGCGTGGAAGTGGCTGGAGATGGTGGTGCCCTGGCTGATATCCACGCCTGGCTGGCCACGGATCGCCACGATCGCCTCGCTGTTGGTGCGCACATGCTCGCCCAGCGCCGCCGGCAGGTGCGGCAATGTACGGTAGCGGTCGCGGCTGGCGAACAGAATCTCCAGGCTGCCGAGCACGCCGGCCGCGAGGATCACCTGGGGCGCGTCCAGGCTACGCAGCGCGTGCGTGCGGCCGCGCAGATGCAGTCGATAGCCCGCGCCCTGGCGGCTGATATGGCTGACCCGGGTCTCGCTGAACACCTGCACGCCCAACTGCCGGGCCAGGTACAGGTAGTTGAGATCCAGGCTGTTCTTCGCCCCCTGCGGACAGCCGCTGATGCAGCTGCCACAGCGGTTGCAGCCGCTGCGCTGAGGGCCGCGCCCGGCGAAATACGGATCGGGCAGCGCTTGTGGCGGGCCGAAGTAGATGCCCTGCGGCACGGGCGCATAACTCTGCGCTACGCCGAGTGCCGTGGCCGTGCGCTGCAGCCAATGGTCCTGCTGCCCCTGGTAGGGATTGTCGGCCACGCCGAGCATCTGCCGGGCCCGCTGATAGTGTGCTGCCAGGCTGGCCTGCCAGTCGTCCAGCGCCGCCCAGGCCGCATCGCGGTAGAACGCCGCTTGCGGCTCCAGCAAGACGGCGGCATAGACCAGGCTGCCACCACCGACGCCGACACCGTGGACCACCCCGACATTGCGATAGACCTTCTGCGCCAGCGGCCCGCGCAACCCCAGCGCGGGCGCCCACAGCAGGTGCCGCATCGATAGCCCGGCACGCCGCAGATCGGCCGCGCTGTGCTCACGCCCCTGTTCCAGAACGGCCACCCGGTAGCCTTTCTCGGCCAGGCGCAGGGCGCTGACGCTGCCACCGAAACCGGAGCCGATGATCAGAACATCGAAGTCGCCGCTCACGCCTCGCGCACCAGCAGGAAAGGAAAGGCCAGACGACGCAGCCCCGGCAGATCGACAAAGGTCAGGCACAGGCAGTGCTGCGGGTCGAGCTGACGCAGTTCATCACGCACCCAGCGCCAGGGCCTGCGCGTTGCCTGGCCGTAATCCAGGGCCACGCAGGGTTGCCCGTCGAGCCAGGAGGGCTGGGCGCTGTAGCGCATCGGCAGCAGCTCCAGCAGCTGCCTGCCACGTCGGCGCAGGTTGACCGCCGCCTGCGCATCGACGAAACGCTTACCATACCAGCCCGGCATGCCGCTCAGCGCGATGCTCGGCCCGGCGCTGCCGCGCAGCCACCAGGGGCCGATGAACTCGGCGCGCCAGCGCCCGATCAGGTGCTCGGCCGCCGGCAGCTGACGATAGCGGGCCAGCAGCTGGCTCAGGGAAAGCGAATGGAGAGTCTGCATCATGCGGCCGCCCGATTATTAGAGTTATTGCTCTAGACTAATCGCCAGCCGCCTGTTCGGCAGCCCGCAAATCTGCCAAGTCCACGGGGTTTAACGCCAAGGCGCTGCACACTTGCCAGCGCGCCGCGCGCCGCCTACCCTGCCGGGCTGCAATTTCGATTGGAATTCCCATGTCCCTGGAACAGCAATACACCGCCATTCTCGGTCAACTCGGCGAAGACGTTTCCCGCGAAGGCCTGCTCGACACCCCCAAGCGTGCTGCCAAAGCCATGCAGTACCTGTGCAAGGGCTACCAGCAGACCCTTGAGGAAGTCACCAACGGCGCCCTGTTCAGCTCCGACAACAGCGAGATGGTGCTGGTGAAGAACATCGAGCTGTACTCGCTGTGCGAGCATCACCTGCTGCCGTTCATCGGCAAGGCCCATGTGGCCTACATTCCCAGCGGCAAGGTACTGGGGCTGTCCAAGGTGGCGCGCATCGTCGACATGTACGCTCGCCGCCTGCAGATCCAGGAGAACCTCAGCCGGCAGATCGCCGAGGCCGTCCAGCAGGTCACCGGCGCCCTGGGCGTCGCCGTGGTGATCGAGGCCCAGCACATGTGCATGATGATGCGCGGCGTGGAGAAACAGAATTCCTCCATGGTCACCTCGGTGATGCTCGGTGAGTTCCGCGAGAACGCCGCGACCCGCAGCGAGTTCCTCAACCTGATCCGCGACTGACACCCTGCGGGCAGAAAAAAGCCGGCTTAGCGCCGGCTTTTTCGTGCCCCTCAGTTCAACCTCAACCGAACATGGTCACGTGCCGCGGGTGGCTGGCGATGCGCACGAGCCAGGCATTGATCGCCGGGTAACCACTCAGGTCGAAACCGCCTTCGTGCGCGACGTGGGTGTAGGCGTACAGGGCAATATCGGCCAGGGTGTACTGCTCGCCCACCAGGTAGGGCGTGCGCTGCAGCTGCTGCTCCATCACCCGGAACGCCTTGTGCCCACGCACATGGCACACCTCATACTCCTCGCGCCGCGCCTCGGGCATGCCCTGGTACAGCTGGATGAAGCGCGCCACCGCCACATAGGGCTCGTGGCTGTACTGCTCGAAGAACTGCCACTGCAGCATCTGCGTGCGCAGGCGCGGCTCGTTGGGGATGAACTCGCTGCCATCGGCGAGGAAGTTGAGGATGGCATTGGACTCCCAGAGGAAGGTGCCATCCTCCAGCTCCAGCACCGGAATCTTGCCGTTGGGGTTCTTGGCCAGGAACTCGGCGGTCTGCGTCTCGCCCTTGAGGATGTCGATCGGCAGCCACTGATACTCGCGACCGAGCAGGTGCAGCATCAGCTTGACCTTGTAGCAGTTGCCGGAACGGTAATCGCCGTAAACCTTGAGCATGGCTACTCACTCCTTTGCGCTTCGAGAGCGCCGTATGCTTCACGGATGACCGCCGCCAGGCGACGCAGCCCCTCGCCGAGCTTCTCCGGCGGGACGTGGCTGAAGTTCAACCGCAGGTAGCCGGGGTTGGCGTCGGGGTCGACGAAGAACGGCTCGCCCGGCATGAAGGCGACGTTCTGCGCCATAGCCGGCTGCAGCAGGGTGCGGGTGTCCAGCTTGTGCTTCAGGGTCAGCCAGAAGAACAGGCCGCCCTGCGGCACCTGCCAGCTGGCCAGGTCAGCGAAATGCTCCTCAAGCGCCACCTGCATGGCGTCGCGGCGCACGCGGTAAAAGTCGCGCAGCTCGGCCAGGTGGGCCTGGTACTTGTCGCTGCCCAGCCACTGCAGGGCCTGCCACTGGCCAATGCGGTTGGTGTGCAGGTCGGCCGCCTGCTTCAGACGCAGCAGGTGCGGGAACAGCTCCGGGCTGGCGATCAGGAAACCGACGCGCAGGCCCGGCAGCAGGGTCTTGGACACGGTGCCGGTGTAGATCCAGTTGGTGCGCTTGAGGCGGCTGACGATGGGCGTGGCGCTGCCGGCATCGAACACCAGCTCGCGGTACGGCTCGTCCTCGATCAGGGTGACGTTGAACTCGTCGAGCAGCGCCGCCACGGCGTCGCGCTTGGCCTCGCTGTAGCGCACGGCGGACGGGTTCTGGAAGGTCGGAATCAGGTAGGCGAAGGCCGGCTTGTGCTGCTGCAGGCGCTCACGCAAGGCCTCGAGTTCCGGGCCGTCGGCTTCCTGCGGCACGGTGATGCAGTCGGCGCCGAACAGCTGGAAGGACTGCAGCGCGGCCAGGTAGGTCGGCGCCTCGACCAGGATCTCGGTGCCCGGATCGATGAACAGCTTGCTCGCCAGGTCCAGGGTCTGCTGCGAGCCGCAGGTGATCAGCACCTGGCTGGCATCGCAGTTCACTCCCAGCTTGCGCGCCTCCGCAGCCACCGCCTCGCGCAGCGCCGGCTCGCCCTCGCTCATGCCGTACTGGCCGATCGAAGCCGGCATCTCGCTCCAGTCCACTTTCGGCAGCATCGGCTCGGCGGGCAGGCCGCCGGCGAAGGACATCACCTCCGGACGTTGCGCCGCGGCGAGGATTTCGCGGATCAGGGAGCTTTTCAGACGGGCAACGCGTTCGGAGAAGGCCATGGAAGTCACCGGTAGCACAGGCAGGATAAATTGGGTCAAACTGTTTGACCGAAACTACGACGCCGGGAATGGATACGTCAATATGCTTGACCTGAAAAAGCCAAGCTCGCAGCAGGCTGCCATGGAGGCCTTCTTCTTCGGCTACCAGGCGTTCACCGCCAAACCCGACGAGATGCTGGCGCGCCGCGGCCTGTCGCGCGTGCACCACCGCATCCTGTTCTTCATCGCCCGCTACCCGGGCCTGAGCGTCAAGGAACTGCTCGGCTACCTGGGCGTGAGCAAGCAGGCGCTGAACACGCCGTTGCGCCAGCTGCAGGAAATGTCGATGGTCGAGAGCGTGGCCGCCAGCGACGACAAGCGCAAACGCCAGCTCGGCCTTACCGCCGAGGGTACCCGGCTGGAACAGGCACTGCGCCGGGAACAGGTGCGCCTGCTCGAGCGGGTGTTCAACGAGGCTGGCGAGCCGGCGGTGCAGGCCTGGCTGGCGGTCAACCAGGCTCTGGGCAAGGCCCGCCAGGCCGGTGGCGAGGACTGATCAGGCGGCCTGGCTGCCGCTCAGTTCGCGGGCGCCGCGGAAGAACACCAGGGCGGTAGCGACAGTGCCCGCCAGGAGTGGAATGAAGGACAGCACGAGAAGGATCACCGACGCGGCCATGACTCCACCGACTAGCTCAAGCCAGGCCACCACCCGCACTACCGGGTAAGGCTCCTTCACCTTCAGCAGGACCACGCCCAGCCACACCGTGCCCGCTCCCATAAGTACCAACACGGTGAAGTAGAGCAGCGCCCGCCAGTCAAAGCTGGCGAACAGGGCATCGCCCCAGATCCAGTGCAGAGCCTCGCTCGTCAGGCTGGTGAGGATGATCAGGTAGGTCGGAACGGTCAGCCCGCCGGCGGCGAAACGCTGCTCGAGGAATGCTTTGAAGCGCAGCAGCAGGTAGCAGCCCAGCAGGGACGCCAACGTACCCATCCAGTCGCTGATCTGCCCAGCGAGACTGCTCTCCTCGCCCCCGGAGAAAAACACCGCCACCATGGCGACCAGGGTGACCACCACCGAAACCAGGCACAGCCAGCCCAGCACGCGCAGCTGCCCCGGACTCCAGCCGGGCACGCATTGCGGCACCTGTTCGTCGATCAGCGTCACCTGCGGCGCCGCGTATGGGTTGTTCTGCTCCATGACGATTTCCTTATGTGATGGGAACAGTGCTATTAACCCGCCAACTCGCCGAAAACTGTACCTGCCATTGACGAAGTCGCTGTACCGCGACGGCGGTTCGGGCTGCGCATAGGCTGCCAGCATCCACGGAGAATCGCCATGACCTCGGAACTGCTGCTCGCCTTCATCCTTTTCGCCTTCGTCACCTCGGTGACACCCGGCCCCAACAACATGATGCTGCTTGCCTCCGGGGTGAACTTCGGCGTGCGCCGCAGCCTGCCGCACATGCTCGGCATCAGCCTGGGCTTCATGCTGCTGGTGGCCGCCGTGGGCCTGGGCCTTGGCCAGCTGTTCGAGCGGTTCCCGCCGCTGTACACCGCGCTGCGCTACGGCGGCGCCGCCTACCTGCTGTACCTGGCCTGGAAGATCGCCGGCAGCGGCGCGCCGGATGCCGACGGCAAGACCACGGGCAAGCCCTTCACCTTCCTCCAGGCCGCGGCCTTCCAGTGGGTCAACCCCAAGGCCTGGATCATGGCCATCGGTGCCATCACCACCTACACGCCGCAGGAGGGTTTCCTAGTCAACGTGCTGCTGATCGCCGCCCTGTTCGCCCTGGTCAACTGCCCCAGTGTCGGCCTGTGGACGGTGGCCGGCAGCCTGCTGCGGCGCTGGCTGGATCGTCCGCGCGTACTGCGCGCCTTCAATATCGGCATGGCCCTGCTGCTGGTGGCCTCGCTCTACCCTATCCTGATCGACGTCAAGGGAAGCCTGTGATGACCCTGGAAGCCATGGACACCTCTCCTCGTCTGCGCCCGCTGGCCGACTCCGCGCCCTCCGCCGTGGTGGCCGGCTTCGTCTCGGCGCTCACCGGCTACACCAGCTCGCTGGTGCTGATGTTCCAGGCCGGCCAGGCCGCCGGGCTGAATGCCGCGCAGATCGCTTCCTGGCTGTGGGCGCTATCAATCGGTATGGCCATCTGCACCGTGGCGCTGTCCCTGCGCTACCGCACGCCCATCGTGGTGGCCTGGTCGACCCCCGGCGCCGCGCTGTTGATCACCAGCATGCCGGGCGTGAGCTACCCGGAAGCGATTGGTGCCTTCGTGGTCTGTGCCCTGCTGCTCAGCCTGCTCGGCCTGTCCGGCGCCTTCGAGCGGGTCATGCGTCACCTCCCCGCTTCGCTCGCGGCGGCGCTGCTGGCCGGCATCCTGTTCCGCATCGGCAGTGAAATCTTCGTCGCCGCGCAGACCAGCACCCTGCTGGTGCTGGCGATGTTCTTCACCTTCCTGTTCGGCAAGCGCCTGGCGCCGCGTTACGCGGTGCTCACCGCACTGCTGGTGGGCACGGGCGTAGCCGCTGCGCAGGGCCTGCTCGACTTCAGCCAAGTCCGCCTGGAGGTGGCGGTGCCGGTCTGGACCACGCCGAGCTTCTCGCTGAACGCGGCGATCAGCATCGGCATCCCGCTGTTCGTGGTGGCCATGGCCTCGCAGAACATTCCCGGCCTCGCCGTGCTGCGTGCCGACGGCTACGCCGTGCCGCCTTCACCGCTGATCGCCACCACAGGCATTGCCTCGTTGTTGCTGGCGCCGTTCGGTTCCCACGGCATCAACCTGGCCGCCATCAGCGCCGCCATCTGCACCGGCGCCGAAGCCCACGAAGACAAGCGCAAGCGTTACACCGCCGCGCTGTGGAACGGCGTTTTCTGCGGCCTCGCCGGTATCTTCGCCGCCACCCTGGCCGCGTTGTTCATCGCCCTGCCCAGCGCGCTGATCCTGTCGATCGCGGCCCTGGCCCTGCTCGGTTCGATCGGCAATGGCCTGGCGCAGGCCATGCAGGCGCCAGCCGAGCGTGACGCCGCGCTGGTGACCTTCATGATCACCGCCTCGGGCATGACCCTGCTCGGCATCGGTTCGGCCTTCTGGGGGCTGGTCGGCGGCGCCGTGACCCTGCTGATCCTAAACTGGAGGAAGTAGCGTCTGTTACGGACTGCATCCGGGCCAAGCGAGAAAGAAATGGTGCCCGGGAAGACTCTCGGCATGCACTAACTGTCCCCTCTCCCCCCAGGGGAGAGGGCCAGGGAGAGGGGACCAGGCGCCGCACTCTCTTCCCCTGCCCCTCTCCCGTAGCAAAGCATCGGAAACGAAAACGCCGCGCAATCGCGCGGCGTTTTCTTTACGGCCTCAAAGATTCAGGCCGCCTGGGCCTCCTCGGCCGCCAGCTCTTTTCCATGGGCGAAGTTGACCCACCAGCCGAAGGCGGCGGCAGTGAAGAACATGATGAAGCTGTAGATGGCAGCCGGTACCGCCATGGTCGGGTTGTTCAGCAGCATCGGGCTAAGCGCCAGGGCAATCGCCAGGGTTCCGTTGTGAATGCCGATTTCCATGCCGATGGCCACCGCCTGGCGGCGTGGCAGCTTCATCAGGCGCGGTACGCCATAGCCCACCGCCAGGCTGATCAGGTTGAACAGCAGCGCGGCCAGCCCCACCACAGGCGCGTAATCCACCACCGTCTGCCAGTCTTTGACAAAGGCCAGCACAACGACCAGCACCAGAAACAGCGCGGAGATGATCTTCACCGGTTTTTCCATGACATTGGCGAAACCCGGCGCCAGCTTGCGGATGACCATACCGATGGCCACCGGGCCGAGCACGATGGCAAACACCTGCACCACCTTGGTGAACTGCAGGGGAATGGCCTGGTCACCCTCCATGAAGTAGGCCAGCGACAGGTTGACGATGAAGGGCATGGTGAGGATGGCCACCAGCGAATTGACCGCGGTGAGGGTCACGTTCAACGCCACGTCGCCGTGCGCCAGGTGGCTGTAGAGGTTGGCCGAGGTGCCGCCGGGCGAGGCCGCCAGTAACATCAGACCGACCGCCAGGGCCGGAGCGAGGCCAAAGCCCTTGGCAATGAAGAAGCACACCAGCGGCAGCAGGAGCAGCTGGCAGCCCAGGCCGATCAGTACCGGTTTGGGAAACTTCACCACCCGGGCGAAATCCGCCAGGGTCAGCGACAGGCCCAGCCCGAGCATGATGATGCCCAGGGCGATGGGCAGGAACAGGGTATTCAAGGCACTTGCGGTCATTCTTGTTGTTCTCCGGATCTCTCTAGCACGCGATTTTTGACGTACCGGCCAAGCCTTGTAACTGGCTTTTCAGGCCAAGAAAACGGGTTGTCGTAACAGAATGCAAAAAGGGCGCCTCACGGCGCCCTTTTCGTCAGATGACCGTTGCTCCGCCATCGACCACCAGCGAATGGCCGGTGGTGAAGCCTGCGGCGTCGCAGCACAGGTAGAGCACAGCGGCGGCGATTTCCTCGACCTTGCCGATGCGACCGACCGGATGCATGGCGGCCACGAACTCGGCCTTCTTCGGGTCGGCTTCGGCGGCTCGGCGGAACATATCGGTATCGATCACCGCCGGGCACACGGCGTTGACGCGGATTTTCTTCTTCGCGTACTCCACGGCGGCAGACTTGGTCAGGCCGATCACCGCGTGCTTGGAAGCGGCGTAGATGCTCATCTTCGGTGCGGCACCGATACCGGCGACGGAGGCGGTGTTGACGATGGCGCCACCGCCCTGCGCCAGCATCAGCGGCAGCTGGTGCTTCATGCACAGCCACACGCCCTTGACGTTGACCCCCATGATGGCGTCGAACTCGGCTTCGCTGCCTTCGGCCAGCTTGCCCTTCTCGATCTCGATGCCGGCGTTGTTGAAGGCATAGTCCAGACGACCATAGGCGCCCAGGGTGCGCTCCATGAGCACCTTGACCTCGGCCTCGCGGGTCACGTCGCAACGCACGAAGACCGCCTCGCCACCAGCCTCGCGAATCAGCTGCACGGTGCCCTCACCGCCCGCCACGTCGACGTCGGAAACAACCACCTGCAGGCCCTCGGCGGCGAATGCCAGGGCGGTGGCACGGCCAATACCGGCGGCACCGCCAGTGACCAGGACTACTTTGCCGGAGAACGTCATGCTCATGTCTGCATCCTCGCAGGAATTGAAATCGAGCGAAGTCTAGCCAGCGACGAAGACGGCGAGCAGCACTATCAGGGGGCGATGTGCTGGATCATCCAGAAGAGTGATGAAGGCTACCAGCACTTCATCACTCTTCTGGATGGGAGATCAGCCCAGTTCGGCGACGATGTCGGCCAGGGCCTGGGCCGGATCGGCAGCCTGGCTGATCGGGCGGCCGATCACCAGATAGTCGGAGCCGGCGGCCAGGGCCTTGGCCGGGGTGAGGATGCGCTTCTGGTCATCGGCACTGCTGCCGGCCGGACGAATCCCCGGAGTGACCAGCTGCAGGGCCGGATGGCTGGCCTTGAGCGCAGGTGCCTCCTGGGCCGAGCAGACCAGGCCATCCATGCCCGCCTGCGCTGCCAGGCCGGCCAGGCGCAGCACCTGCTCCTGCGGTGCCACGTCCAGGCCGATGCCGGCCAGATCGGACTGCTCCATGCTGGTCAGCACGGTCACGCCGATCAGCAGCGGTTTGCGGCCGGCCAGCTTGTCCAGCTCCTCGCGGCAAGCCGCCATCATGCGCAGGCCGCCGGAGCAGTGCACGTTGACCATCCACACGCCCAGCTCGGCGGCGGCCTTGACCGCCATCGCCGTGGTGTTGGGGATATCGTGGAATTTCAGGTCGAGGAACACCTCGAAACCCTTGGCCTGCAGCGCCTCGACCACCGCCGGACCGCTGCGGGTGAACAGTTCCTTGCCGACCTTGACCCGGCACAGGCGCGGGTCGAGGCGCTCGGCCAGGGCCAAAGCCGCATCGCGGGAAGGGAAGTCGAGGGCAACGATGATCGGGGTCTGGCAGGACATGGCGGGGCTCACGGCAGGCTGAAAACGCCGCGCATTGTAGCGGAAGCGGCGGCTGCGGTCAGATCAGCCTATCCAGCGCCAGCGCGGTCATGAACCCGCCCAGGGTGATCAGCCCGGTCAGCGCGTGGGTCTCGGCGAAAGCCTCGGGAATCATCGCGTCGACCAGCATGCACAGCACCGCACCGGCCGAGAAGCCCAGGGCAAAGGCCAGCCAGCCCGGCGCCAGACCGGCGAACAGCCCAGGCCCGGCCATGGCGGCGGCACCGGATAGCAGTACTATGCCGCCCCACAGTCCGAACACATAGACCCGGCTGCGCCCCTCGGCACGCAGGCCGGCAGCACTGGCCAGGCCCTCTGGCAGGTTGGAGAGGAAGATTGCAACCAGCATCACCAGGCTGACCTGGCCACCGTCGAGCAGGCCCAGGCCAAGGCCGAGGGACTCTGGAATGCCATCGAGAAATGCCCCGGCGGCGATCAGCAGTCCGGCCATATGTGCCTGGCCGCCGGCCTCGCGACCACGATGGTGACGCTCCTGGCGCTCAAGCCACTCGTTGGCGGCGACAAAGCACAGGCCGCCGCTCAGCAAGCCCCACAGGGTCGGCGCCAGGCCGCCCAGGCGCAACGCCTCGGGAATCTGCTCGAAGCACAGCGCAGCGATCAGTACGCCGCTGCCATAGGCCATCAGCGCCGCCACCACGCGCTGCGGCAGGCGTAGCAGTACGCCGAGCAGTGCCCCCAGCAACAGACTGCTGGCCGCAACTATTCCCCACAGACCGGCTTGCGCCAGCATTGCCCAATCCATGCAGCCCCCACTCGCAATAGCCGGTTAGACTGGTGGCTCCTCAACCCTCAGGCAAGTGCGATGGCCCGTCTCCAGCTCGACTTTTCCCAGCAGCAGTTCCGCTACCAGACTCACATGACGGTACGCAGCACCGACATCAACGCGGCCAACCACCTGAGCAACGATGCCATGATCTCGATGATCTCGGAGGCGCGCGCCCGTTTTCTGTTCGACCACGGCATTCGCGAAACCGCGCAAGACGGCCCCGGCATCATCGTCACGGATCTTGCCACCATGTACCGCGCCGAGGCCCACGCCCGCGACCAGCTGCTGTTCGAGGTCGGGGTGATGGACTTCAACCGCTACGGCGGCGACATCATCTTCCGCATCACTCGCCCGGTCGACGCCACGCTGATCGCACTGGCCAAATCAGGCTTCGTATTCTTTGACTATGCCAAGGGTAAGGTCACCGCCATACCAGCCGAGTTCCAGAGCAAGTTCCCAGAAGTGAACTGGCTACCCTGAGAGCACGCATCAAGGCGGTGCGCGCGCCACCAGCGCGCACCATTTTGAGCCCAAGCAACCTCAGACACTCTGCCACATCCCTCGGGTTTTGACCCCCGACATATGGCCCAAGTCTTGCTTTAGCCCCATCACAGGCATCCAACGGCGGTTGCCACCGATACGACAAAGGCGTCGCACCTCCTCCGCTCTCGCGGTCCGTGGTGCGGCGCCTTTTGCGTTTCAGCCCCAGCGCTTGGGGCGGTTGGCGCACCGCGATCCGGGCGCCAGCCGGTAGCTCTCTCAAACCTGGCTGTGGCTTCGGCCACGGGGCCGGGCGCCACAAGCGCCGGGCTTCTCCCACCAGCCGCGCGGCGACGTGCCCACGATCACGTCGCCGCGCGGCTGGTGGGACTCTAATTCGATGATGAGGTGTTGGATGAATACAAGTTTCTGGAAAGCCGGCCACGCACCGACGCTGTTCGCCGCCTTCCTCTATTTCGACCTGAGCTTCATGGTCTGGTACGTGCTCGGCCCGCTGGGGGTGCAGATCGCCAGCGACCTGGGCCTGACTACCCAGCAACGCGCCATGATGGTTGCCACGCCGATCCTGGCCGGCGCCGTGCTGCGCTTCCTGATGGGCCTGCTGGCCGACCGTACCTCGCCGAAGAGCGCCGGCCTGATCGGCCAGGTGATCGTCATCGGCGCCCTGGCGGTGGCCTGGCAGCACGGCATCCACAGCTACGAGCAAGCGCTGCTGCTTGGTCTGTTCCTCGGCTTCGCCGGCGCCTCCTTCGCCGTGGCCCTGCCGCTGGCCTCGCAGTGGTACCCGCCGCAGCACCAGGGCAAGGCCATGGGCATCGCGGGCGCCGGCAACTCCGGCACCGTGCTCACCGCCCTGTTCGCCCCGGGCCTGGCCGCCGCCTTCGGTTGGGGCAACGTGTTCGGCCTGGCGCTGATCCCGCTGGTGCTGACCCTGATCATCTTCGCCGGCGTGGCCAAGAACGCCCCCGAGCGCCCGGCGCCCAAGTCCATGGCCGACTACCTCAAGGCCCTCGGTGACCGCGACAGCTGGTGGTTCATGTTCTTCTACAGCATCACCTTCGGCGGCTTCCTCGGCCTGGCCAGCACCCTGCCTGGCTACTTCCACGACCAGTACGGCTTCGACCCGGTCAAGGCCGGCTACTACACCGCCGCCTGCGTGTTCGCTGGTAGCCTGATGCGTCCGCTGGGCGGCGCCCTGGCCGACCGCATCGGCGGCATCCGCTCGCTGCTGGTGATGTACACCTGCGCCTCGATCTGCATCGCCGCGGTGGGCTTCAACCTGCCCAGCGCCTACGCCGCCCTGGGCCTGTTCGTGGTCGCCATGCTCAGCCTGGGTGCCGGCAACGGCGCGGTGTTCCAGCTGGTGCCGCAGCGCTTCCGCAAGGAGATTGGCGTGATGACCGGACTGATCGGCATGGCCGGCGGCATCGGCGGCTTCTGCCTGACCGCAGGCCTGGGCGCGATCAAGCAGTCCACCGGCGACTACCAGCTGGGCCTGTGGCTGTTCGCCAGCCTCGGTGTGCTGGCCTGGTTCGGTCTGCACGGCGTCAAGCTGCGCTGGCGCACCACCTGGGGCAGTGCGGCCGTCACCGCCGCCCGCGTCTGAACCTTCCATACCGGGCGCCCAGTGCGCCCGGCCTTGCTCACAGGACGGTTGCGACAAAGGCAGGGCTGGACGGGGCTCCCGCACTGGTCAGGAAAGGTGGAGTGGCAACACTCCTAGACGCCTCGGCGGCTCGGCCTTTGTCTCAACCGACTTGAATACCTCGGGCGCCTCTCGGCGCCCTTCGCACACGAGAGCCCGCATGGCACTGCAACTGAGCTTCGGCGAAGCCACCGCCACCGGCCCGCGCACGGAAAACCAGGACGCCATCCGCGTGGTCACTCCGGCGCCCGCCCTGGCCGCCAGCAAGGGCTACCTGCTGGCCCTGGCCGATGGCGTCAGCCAGTGCGCCGACGGCGGCCTCGCCGCCCGCGCTACCCTGCAGGCCCTGGCGCTGGACTACTACTCGACCCCCGAGACCTGGGCCGTGGCGCAATCGCTGGACCGCCTGCTGCTGGCACATAACCGCTGGCTGCAGGCCGGCAGCGGCGGCCAGCCGCTGCTCACCACCCTCTCGGCGCTGATCCTGCGCGGGCGCCGCTTTACCCTGGCGCATGTCGGCGATTGCCGCGCCTACCGCCTGCACCAGGGCCAACTGGAGCGCCTCAGCGAGGACCATGTGTGGGAGCAGCCGGGCATGCAGCATGTGCTCAAGCGCGCCCTCGGCCTGGACCAGCACCTGGTAGTGGACTACCTGGAAGGCGAGCTGCGCGAAGGTGAACGTTACCTGCTGGTGAGCGACGGCGTATGGTCGACCCTGGGCGATACCGGCATCCGCAGCCTGCTGCGGGACGAGAGTGCCCCGGCCGCCGCCTGCCAGGCGCTGGTCGCCGCTGCCCACCTGGCCGGCAGCCAGGACAACGCCAGCGCCGTGCTGGTGCAGGTCGACGCCCTGCCGGACAGCGACCTCGCCGATACCCTGGCGCAGCTGCAACAGTGGCCGCTGCCACCCAGGCTACGCGAGGGCCAGGAGTTCGAGGGCTGGCAGGTCGAGCGCCTGCTGGCCGAGTCGCGTCAGTCGCTGGTGTACCGGGTGCGCGACGCCCACGCCCGGCGCTGGCTGCTCAAGACTCTGCCGGCCAGCCGCCACGATGAGACCCTGGCCGGCCCTGCCCTGCTGCTGGAGGAATGGTTCCTGCGCCGCGTGGCCGGCCGCCACTTCGCCGAGGCCCATCCACTGCCGCAGCGCCAGCACCTCTACTACGTGCAACGCGAATACGCCGGGCAGACCCTGGAAGAACACCTGCGCCTGTCCGGCCCCCTGGGCCTGCCCGAGTGGCTGGACCTGGCGCCGCGCCTGCTCAAGGCCCTGGGCCTGCTGCACCGACGCAATATCCTGCACCGCGACATCAAGCCGGAGAACCTGCTCTGGTGCGACGACGGCGAACTGCGTCTGCTCGACTTCGGCCTGGCCTATTGCCCCGGCCTGTCGCGCGACGAGCAGCACAGCCTGCCCGGCACACCCAGCTACATCGCCCCGGAAGCCTTCGCCGGCGCCGCCCCGGATCGCCAGCAGGACCTCTACGCCGCCGGCGTGACCCTCTATCGCCTGCTCACTGGCCACTACCCCTGTGGCGAGATCGAGGCCTTCCAGCACCCGCGCTTCGGCAAGCCGGCCGCACCTAGCCGCTACCGCCCGGACATTCCCGCCTGGCTCGACGACTGCCTGTTGCGCGCCGTGGCGGCAAACCCCGAGGAGCGTTTCGAAACCGCCGAGGAGTGGCTGCTGGCGGTCGAACAGGGCGAGCGCCAGGCGCTCAACCTGCGCCCGCGCCCGCTGCTGGAGCGCGAACCGCTGAAGGTCTGGCGTGGCGTGGCGCTGGCTTCGCTGCTGCTCAACCTGATCCTGCTGGTCGCTGTTCTGTAGGGCGGGTGAAACCCGCGAGTTATGGCGCGCGGGTTTCACCCGCCCTACAGCAAACCGCACCACAACGACGCAGCATCGCTTTATACGGGTGCGTAAAACCGCCGAAAGCCCGACAGAGAACCGCTGAAAGCCTGAAAAACCGGGCTCCAATAGAGTTGGCACGGGGCCTGCTAATAATCATTCGACAGTACATAAAGGCTGCGCCCTCAACGTAGAAGGCACCGCCTCCCGATCGATCGGGACAAGGACAAAGGCGTCCTCGCTAGAGCACTAGCGGGACGCCTTTTTTGTTGCCGACAGTTTTTCGATTTCACACAGGAGAGGACCGGCATGAACAAACTCAAGCTGGTGATGGTAGGCAACGGCATGGCCGGGGTCAGAACCCTGGAGGAGCTGCTCCGGCTCGCCCCGGACCTGTACGAGATCACCGTGTTCGGCGCCGAGCCGCACCCAAACTACAACCGTATCCTGCTCTCCCCCGTGCTGGCCGGCGAACAGAGCTTCGCCGACATCGTGCTCAACGGCATCGAGTGGTACCAGCAGCACGGCATCGACCTGCGCCTGGGGCGCAAGGTGGTGGCCATCGACCGCAAAAAGCGCGTGGTCACCGCCGACGATGGCAGTACCGCCCAGTACGACCGGCTGATCCTCGCCACCGGCTCCAACCCCTTCATCCTGCCGGTGCCAGGCAACCGCCTGGAGGGCGTGATCGCCTACCGCGACATCGCCGACACCGAGCAGATGATGGAAACCGCGCGCACTCACAGCCATGCGGTGGTCATCGGCGGCGGCCTTCTCGGCCTGGAAGCAGCCAATGGTCTGCGCCAGCGCGGCATGCACGTGACCGTGGTGCACCTGGCCGACTGGCTGCTGGAGCGCCAGCTCGACCGCACCGCCGGCGAGCTGCTGAAGCAGGCGCTGGAGGCGCGCGGCATCCATTTCCGCCTCAACGAACAGACCGAGGAACTGCACGACTATGGCAGCGGCCGGGTTCGCGCCGTGCAGTTCAAGAGCGGCGACACCATTCCCGCCGATCTGGTGGTGATGGCCGCCGGCGTGCGCCCCAATACCGAGCTGGCGGAAAAGGCCGGCCTGCCGTGCAACCGCGGCATTCTCGTCGACGACTGCCTGCAGACCTATGACCCGCGCGTCTATGCGGTCGGCGAATGCGCCAACCACCGCGGCATCGCCTACGGCCTGGTCGCGCCGCTGTTCGAGCAGGCGCAGGTCTGCGCCAACCATCTGGCCATGCTCGGCACCGCCCGCTACCAGGGCTCGGTGATCTCCACCAAGCTCAAGGTCACCGGCATCGAGCTGTTCTCCGCCGGCGACTTCATGGGCGGCGACGGCACCGAGACCATCACCCTCTCCGACCCCATCGGCAGCGTGTACAAAAAGCTGGTGATCAAGGACGACGTGCTGGTCGGCGGCTGCCTGTACGGCGACACCCTCGACGGCAGCTGGTACTTCCAGCAGATCCGCGAGGGCGTCGACATCGGCCGCATGCGCGACCACCTGATGTTCGGCCGCGCCAGCCTGGAGGCCGCCGGCCTCGCCGAGAAGGATGCCGCCCGTGCCTGAAGCGACCCTGCAAACCACAGCAGCCACCTGCTGCTACTGCGGCGTCGGCTGCGGCGTGCTGATCGAGCACGATGGCGAGAAGATCCTCGGCGTACAGGGCGACCCCAGCCACCCGGCCAACTTCGGCCGCCTGTGCAGCAAGGGCTCGTCCCTGCACCTGACCGGCGACCTCGACGCCCGCGCCCTCTACCCCGAGCTGCGCCTGGGCAAGCATCTCGCCCGCGCCCGCAGCGACTGGGACAGCGCCCTCGACCACGCCGCCAGCGTGTTCGCCGAAACCATTCGCGAGCACGGCCCGGACAGCGTCGCCTTCTACATCTCCGGCCAGTTGCTGACCGAGGACTACTACGCCTTCAACAAGCTGGCGCGCGCCCTGGTCGGCACCAACAACATCGACAGCAACTCGCGCCTGTGCATGAGCTCGGCGGTGGTCGGCTACAAGCGCAGCCTCGGTGCGGACGCCCCGCCCTGCAGCTACGAGGATATCGAGCAGGCCGACTGCCTGCTGATCGCCGGCAGCAACATGGCCTACGCCCATCCGATCCTGTTCCGTCGCCTGGAAGCGGCCAAGGCGGCGCGGCCCGAGATGACGATCATCGTCGTCGACCCACGGCGCACCGACACCTGCGAGCTGGCCGACCTGCACCTGGCCATCGCCCCCGGCACCGATGTGGCGCTGTTCCACGGCCTGCTGCACCTGCTGCTGGCCAACGGCGACTATGACCCGGCCTATATCGACGCTCACACCGAGGGCTTCGAGGCCCTGCGCGGGCTGGCGGCCGACTACCCGCCGAGCGAAGTGGCGCGCCTGTGCGGCATCGATGTGGCCGACCTGCGCCGCGCCGCCGCGCTGATCGGCCAGGCGCCGGCCTTTCTCTCGCTGTGGTGCATGGGGCTCAACCAGTCCACCGCCGGCAGCGCCAAGAACAGCGCGCTGATCAACCTGCACCTGGCCACCGGGCAGATCGGCCGGGTCGGCGCCGGCCCCTTCTCCCTCACCGGTCAGCCCAACGCCATGGGTGGCCGCGAGACCGGCAGCCTGTCCAACCTGCTGCCTGGCCACCGCGAGGCGGCCAACCCCGAGCACCGCGCCGAAGTGGCGCGCTACTGGGGCGTGGACAGCCTGCCGGCGAACACCGGCCTGTCCGCCATCGAACTGTTCGAGGCGGTACGCGAAGGCACGATCAAGGCCCTGTGGATCGCCTGCACCAACCCGGCACAATCGCTGCCGGACCAGCAAAAGATCCACCAGGCCCTGAGCCTGTGCCCCTTCGTGGTGGTGCAGGAAGCCTTCTTCACCACCGAAACCTGTAAGTACGCCGACCTTCTGCTCCCGGCCGCCAGCTGGGGGGAAAAAGAAGGCAGCGTGACCAACTCCGAGCGGCGCATCAGCCATGTGCGCCGCGCCGTGCCAGCGCCCGCAGAGGCGCGGCCGGACTGGGCGATCGTCTGTGACTTCGCCCGCCGCCTGGAACAACAGCTACGCCCCGGCCTGCCAAGCCTGTTCGACTTCGCCAGCGCACAAGCGCTGTTCGAGGAATACAAGCACCTGACCCAGGGACGCGACCTTGACCTTTCCGGTCTCAGCTACGCCATCCTGGACGACCAAGGTCCCCAACAATGGCCCTTCCCGGCCGGCGCCCGGCAGGGCACCGCACGGCTGTACGGGAACGGCCTCTTCCCCACCGCCAACGGCCGCGCACGCTTTATCGCCGATCCGTTCGTGCCGGGCCGGGAGCGTCCGGAGAGCGACTTCCCGCTGCTGCTCAACACCGGGCGCCTGCGCGACCAGTGGCACGGCATGAGCCGCACCGGCACCGCTGCGCGGCTATTCGGCCACGTGCCGGAAGCCGTGCTCAGTCTGCACCCGGACGAGCTCAAGCGACGTGGCCTGCAGGCCGGCGAGCTGATCCAGCTGCGCAGCCGACGCGGTGGCCTGATCCTGCCGGTGCAGGCGGACGAAGCCCTGCAGCCGGGCCAGGCCTACCTGCCGATGCACTGGGGCGACCGCTTCCTCAAGGGCCTGGGCACCAACGTGCTGACCCAGCCGGCCTTCGACCCGCTTTCCAAGCAGCCGGAGCTGAAGCTCAGCGCCGTGCAGGTCGAGCGCGCCGAGCTGCCCTGGCAGTTCTTCGCCCTGGTCGAGGGCGATGTGCAGCGTCGCCTAGAGGCCCTGCGCCCGCTGTTCGAGCATTTCGCCTACGCCAGCCTGGCCCCCACCGGCCGCGAAAAGCGCCCGGCCCTGCTGATCCGCGCGGCCAGCGAGACACCGCCTGGCGCCGAAACACTGTCCGAAATCGACGCCCTGCTCGGCGTCGATACCGGCCCGGTCATGGCCTACGACGACGCCAAGCGCAGCGTGGGCAAGCGAGTGCGCTTCGCGAACGGGCGCATCGTCGCCGTACGCCTGGCCGGCGAGACCGCCGCCCGCGACTGGCTCAAGGGCCTGTGGGAACAGGGCAGCACCGACGCCAACCTGCGCCGCTGGCTGCTCGCCCCACTGCCGACGCCACCGGGCGGCGGCCTCAAGGCCAGCAAGGTGCTGTGCAACTGCATGAACGTCAGCCAGGACAAGGTGTGCGCCGGCATCGAGCGCGGCCTGGACCTGGACGGCCTCAAGCGCGAGCTGAAATGCGGCACCAGCTGCGGCTCGTGCGTACCGGAAATCAAGCGACTGCTGGCCACCCGCGTGGCGGCCATCGCCGTGCAAGCCCGAGGAGTACAAGCATGAGTGCAAAAGTCTGGCTGGTGGGCGCCGGCCCCGGCGACCCGGAACTGCTGACCCTCAAGGCGGTAAAGGCCCTGCAGCAGGCCGATATCGTGATGATCGACGACCTGGTCAACCCGGCAGTGCTGGAACACTGCCCCGGCGCCCGCGTGGTGCCGGTGGGCAAGCGCGGCGGCTGCCGCTCCACCCCGCAGGCCTTCATTCACCGGCTGATGCTGCGCTATGCCCGCCAAGGCAAATGCGTGGTGCGCCTGAAGGGCGGCGACCCCTGCATCTTCGGCCGCGGCAGCGAGGAAGCCGACTGGTTGGCCGAGCACGGCATCGAGGTGGCAATGGTCAACGGCATCACCGCGGGGCTGGCCGGCGCCACCAACTGCGGCATCCCCCTGACCCTACGCGGCGTGGCCCGCGGCGTGACTCTGGTCACCGCCCACACCCAGGACGACAGCAGCCTCAACTGGCAGGCCCTGGCCCAGGGCGGCACCACCCTGGTGGTGTACATGGGCGTGGCGAAGCTGGCAGAAGTACGCGACAACCTGCTGGCTGGCGGCATGCGCGCCGACATGCCGGTGGCGATGATCGAGAACGCCTCGCTGCCACAGCAGCGCGAGTGCCGTAGCACCCTGGCCGCCATGCAGCAAGCGGCCAAAGATTTTGCGCTGAAGAGCCCGGCGATCCTGGTGATCGGCGAGGTGGCGGCGCAGCAACAGATTCAAGCTTTGGCAGAAATTGCCTGATCCCCTTCGCTCCTGCGGAGTAGTGCTTCGCCCGGCCGTATGGCCGGGCTTTTTTTATCCGCTGGATTTGTGCTCAGTTAGCCTTGCCCCGAATAAATGGCCAAGCCCGGGACTCACAACAATGCGGGGTCTGGAAACGGCAGCTTCTCTTGCGAACTGCTGGGCTGTGCCAGCCAGGTAGCGCCACTGCGGTAGAAGTCCGCCTGGGTCTCAGAGGTGCCCGCACCAATGCTGATGGCCACTGTGCAGGCGACCTGCCCGGCATGTTGCGCATCCATCGCCGGTATACACGTCCCCAGCCTGGCCGTGACCGCCCCATACTGATCGCCCAGATCAAGCATCTTGACGATGGCCTCGGTCGCTTCCTGCTGACTGGGCAACGTCAACTTGGCCGCTGGAGTCGCGCTTTCTGGCGGTGACGTTTCTGCATGGGCGATACCAGCGGCCAGGCAGAGCAGGAGAAGAGTCGAATGAAGTCGCATATCCATATCCTCAGAGCCAACCTGTGAATGAATGGTTAGACCGCCGTCCTAGCAGTGAAGGAAGAGAAAGGTAATCGCCAGGGCAAACGGGTCAGTTTTCAGAAGGAGTGCCCGGATCCTGAGCGGCCTCGGCAGCCAGCTTCAAGCGATCCGCCTTGCTGATGTATTTAGGCTTGCTGCTTTTGGGTGCCAACTTGGCACTGGCTTTTTTGGCGTGGGCCTTCAACAACTGATTTATCTTCTTGCGCCGATTCATGCTCTTCCACCCGATCTGTAGGCCGCACGAACAATACCAGATCAGCCATTGACCCAGCCCTCAAGGAACAGGCTTTCCGATCATTCCCAGGCTCTGCGTGGGAATGCAGCCTTTGACGCTCCTGCGTCCATCATTTGTTTCATATGGGCTGGCAGCTCTGGGACGCGAAACGTCTTGGGATGGACCATCCCTGATCCATCGCGCCTCTCGCGGCATCCATGCCGCTCCCCTCCTTCCACAGCGACTCCACTCCCCCTACTGAAAGGGCGTTTTGTGCTGCCTGATGGTCCGGGCAACTCGGAGCCAAAGTCCCCGTCAGTAGACCGAGTGGAGGTGTTGCGCAGAGGGACGCGAGGTAGGACGCCGCTCGAGGAGCGAAATATCAGCCGCAGGCTGGCCCGAAGGGCGAGCGCAGCGAGTAACCCCCGCCGCAGGTCGGGGGGCACTTTTTGCTTAATTTTCGGTCCGCAAACAAAGAAAAGTGAGTCATCCAGGAGGGACGAAACCAGAGCCTTCAGCTAGCTCGGAAAGAGGTCGGGCACCGTGCCAAGAGCGCCCAATCATTCAGAGAGGCTCACCCGGCCTACTGGTGCCAGAGCACACCCTCGCGCCGCTCCCCCCAGGTACTGAAATGCGGACCATAGGCGCTCTCCACCGAAGCCCGTTTGATCTTCAGTGTCGGCGTCAGGAAGCCGTTGTCTACCGCCCAGACCTCGGGCACCAGCACCAGGCCGTTGAGCTGCTCGTGCTTGTCCAATACCTGGTTGGTTTCCTCGAGCAGGCGCTTGAGGCTGCCCTCGAGTTGCTCGCGTGGCTCCTTGCGGCCCGCCTCGGACAGCACGCACAGGGCCAAAGGCTGCGGCAGGCCGTCGCCGACCACACAGACCTGCTCGATATGGTTGTGCACCGCCAGGCGGTTCTCGATCGGCGCCGGGGCCACGTACTTGCCCTTGCTGGTCTTGAAGATTTCCTTGATCCGCCCGGTCAGGCGCAGGTTGCCCTCGGTATCCTGCTCGCCCTTGTCGCCGGTACGCAGGAAGCCATCGTCGGTGATCGCTTCGGCGGTCTTGCCCGGCTCCTTGAAGTAGCCCTGCATGGTCGAGCCGCTGCGTACCAGCACTTCGCCCTCCTCGCTGATGCGCACTTCGACGCCCGGGTTGTTCTGGCCGATCCAGCCCTTCTTGAACTGACCGGGACGGCAGACATGCGAGTAACCGCAGTTCTCGGTCATGCCGTAGACCTCCTGCAGCTCGAGGCCCAGGCGGCGATACCAGGCCAACAATGCGTCGGGTACGGGGGCGGCGCCGGACAGCGCGTAGCGCACCGCGTCCAGGCCCAGGCCGCGCAGCACCTTGCGGCCGAGCAGGCGACCGAGCAGCGGGATGGACAGCAGCATGTCCAGGCGCTTGGCCGGCATCTTGGAATAGACGCCCATCTGGAACTTGGTCCAGATCCTTGGCACGCCGAAGAAGACGGTTGGCCGCGCACGGCGCAAGTCGGCGAGGAAGGTGTCCAGGCTTTCGGCGAAATACACGGTAAGCCCGCTGTAGAGCGAGTTGAGCTGGACGAACATGCGCTCGGCAACATGACACAGAGGCAGGTACGACAGCACGCGGTCATCCTCGCGCACGCCAAACAGCTCGGTGGCATGGGTGGCCGTGAAGCCGAAGTTGCCAAAGTTGTGCATGACCCCCTTGGGCATGCCGGTGGTGCCGGAGGTGTAGATGATGGTGGCCAGTTGCTCGGCGCTCGGCTTTGGCTTGTCCTGAATGGGTGCGCAGGCCTGCAGATCCTGCCAGGTACGATCGTAGCGGCCATGCGGGTGCAGCGGCAGCGAGACGGTCACCACTCCCTCCGGCACGCCCGGCGCCATGGCGGGCCAGTCATCCAGCTTGCCGATGAAGGCCACTCGGGCTTCGGCATGCTCCAGTACCTGGCGCACCGATTCGGCGGTGAGGTTGGGATAGAGCGGGACCGAAACATGCCCGGCCATCCAGATGGCCAGGTCGGCGACGATCCAGTGGGCGCAGTTCTTGGAGATGATGGCGACCCGGCTGCCCTGCTCCAGCTCCAGGCTGCGCAGCCAACTGGCGGCGCGTCGGGCCTGTTCACCGACATCGGCCCAGGTCAGCTGTTCCACCTGACCGCCGCCAAGGGGCTGGATCAGGTAGGTCTTGTTCGGATGACGCGACTCATGCTCGAAGAACATCTCAAGCGGCAAACGGACTGCACTGGCCACGGGGCCTCCTTGTTTATTGTTTTTGTCACAGGGAGCAACCAAGCACTTGCTTGGTTGACTATTCCATGCGTCAGGAGGTGCGGCAAGTGAAGAAATGTTACAGGAGCAGAGAGGCGCTCTAGTCCGGGTGATACAGCCCAGCCAGTGGCATCAGGCCAGGAATCGCCACCTCGCCTTCCAGTTCGACCAGGCTGGCGGTACGCAGCAACAAGGGTTCCTGCAGGTGCCCGTGCTGAAGGAAACCTGCCAACTGGCCAAGCAGCGGGTTATGGCTGACCAGCAAGCAGTGCCCGGGATAGCCATCGAGGTGGTTGGCGGCCTCGCGCGGCGAGTCGTCAGGCGTGGCCCAGTCGACGGTTGTCAGCGGCAGCGCCAGCCCGAGGACTTCGCGAACGATTTCAGCGGTCTGCTGGGCGCGCAGATAAGGGCTTACGAGGATGTGTTGCAGCGGCCGACCGCGCAGGCGCTCGGCGCTTTTGCGCGCTTCCTTGCGCCCACGTTCGGTCAGTGGCCGCTCTGCATCACTGCGTGCCCGCACTTCGGCTTCGCCGTGGCGCAGCAGCCAGAGGGTCACAGCTTGGGTTCTTCGTCGCGCACCGGGTGCGGCGCCGGCGGAATGCTGTGCGGCTCGTTATCCTGCGGCGCGCGCGGGGTTGGCCAGTCGGCGAATGGCCAGGGCTTTTCCTCGGTGTTGAAGGTGCCGAAGCGGCCGATCTGCTGCAAATACTGGCTGAGGCTGTCGCCAAAGCTCTGCAGGGTGCCGTTGGGTGCGCCGTAGAACAGGCGATAACCCAACTGCAGCAGGACCACGCCACCGAGTACGATCTCGGCCAGTTGCCAGACGATGGTGAAGATCACCATCCACAGGATGCGCAGCGCGATGGACTCGCGCTCCAGTTCCTTGTTTTCGTCAGTCATGCCGCTCTCCTCATCAGAAACCACTGGGGGAAATGAAGTCCACGTCGGTCTTCGGTTCGCCGCGCATCAGCGCCTGGATGACCTGTTCCAGCGTGCGCCCCTCGAACAGGATGGCATGCAAACCGGCGACCAGCGGCATGTAGACTTGCAATTCCTCCGCCTTGTTCTTCAGCACCTTGAGCGTATTGACGCCCTCGGCCACCTCGCCCAGGCGCGCCACGGCGTCTTCCAGGCTAAGACCTTCGCCCAGGGCGAAGCCGACCTGGTAGTTGCGGCTCTTCGGCGAAGAACAGGTGACGATCAGGTCGCCGACACCGGCCAGGCCGAGGAAGGTCATGGGGTTGGCGCCGAGCTTGACGGCAAAGCGGGTCATTTCCGCCAGCGCACGGGTAATCAGCATGCTCTTGGTATTCTCGCCCATGCCCAGCGCGGCAGCCATGCCGGCGATGATGGCGTAGACGTTCTTCAGTGCGCCGCCCAGCTCCACGCCGAAGCTGTCGCGGCTGGCATAGACGCGGAAGGTGCGGCCGTGCAGTGCCGACTGCACGCGCTGGCAGAGCTCTTCGTCTTCGCTGGCGATCACGCTGGCAGTGAGCGCATGCTCGGCGATCTCGCGGGCCAGGTTGGGGCCGGAGAGCACACCGATGCGCGCTTGCGGCGCGACTTCGGCGAGGATCTGGCTCATCAGCTTGAAGCTCTCGGCCTCAATGCCCTTGGTGGTGCTCACTAGCAACTTGCCGGCAAGGCCTGCGGCCACCGGCTGCAGGGCCTTGCGCAGGGCCGACGAGGGCAGCGCGACAAACACCAGCTCGCAGGCAGCCAGGGTCGCCGGCAGATCGGTGACCGGCTCCACGCCCGGTAACAGTTTGATGCCTTTCAGGTAGCGCGGGTTTTCGCGCTGGGTCCGCATGGACTCGGCCTGTTCAGGGTCGCGCATCCACTGCAGCACACGCTGACCATTGGCAGCCAGGAGATTGGCAATGGCGGTGCCGAAACTCCCACCGCCCAGTACTGCAACGGGTTGTTGCTCAGTCATAGGAAATCCAAAAAACCATGCAGATGGCAGGTAGCTCATTATCACGGAGCCTCGCCCGACCGACCAGCCCCAGACATTGCTGCGCTGGCAAAGCCTGGCTTCTCGGTTAACATGCCGCTTTCCGCCAGAGAACAAGGTCGTTCCGTGCGCATGCCACACGCCCAGACTCCTTATGCACAGCCTCTTCACCGCGCACGTGAAGGTAATCGGCCATGATTTTCGGACGTCGCTGGGACATCCATACCCGCACCCAGCTGATCAGCGTGGGCCCCGCCTTGTTGCTGACGCTGTTGCTGACCGGGTTCTTCACCCACTCGCGGCTGCAGGACCTGCGCCAGGAAATCGACCACACCGGCCAGTTGATGGCCAACCAGTTGGCTCCGGCCGCCGTCCATGGCGTCACCAAGGGCGATACGCAGGCGCTGGAACACCTGCTGCGCGCGACCCTGCAGGCTCCCAACGTGCGCTTTCTCGAAGTGCGCGACCAGAGCGAGAACATCCTGGTCTATGTCGAGCAGCCACGCGCCGATACCACAGCAAGCGTTGACGTCTTTCATGCCCCCATCCGCCGCGCGGACGCGAAAGCCCCGACCTACCTGGGCCGGGTCGTGGTGGGTATGTCCGATGAAACCTTCACCAGCCGGCAACAGGCCATTCTGCTCAAGGCCACGATGCTGGCACTTGTCGCCCTGCTGCTGACCTTCTTCCTTGCGCGCCAGTTGGCGCGCCGCCTGGCCAGGCCGCTAAGCGCCATGGGCCGGACTCTGGAGGCCATCAAGGCTGGCGACTATCGACCCAGCCTGGAGGAGACCGACAGCGGCGAGCTGGGCGACCTGGCCCGGCACATCAATAGCCTGGCTATCGAACTGGAGCGCTCCGGCCGCGAGCAGCGCGAAGCCATGCAGCAGCTGATTCAGACTCGCGAGGAAGCCGAGCAGGCCAGCCGGGCCAAGTCCGACTTCCTGGCCATGATGAGCCACGAACTGCGCACCCCCATGAATGGTGTGCTGGGCATGCTGCAGCTGCTGGAAACCACGGAGATGACCCAGGAACAGGCGGAGTATGCCGCCCTGGCGACCGAATCCACCGAGCACCTGCTCAAGGTGATCAACGACATCCTCGACTTCTCGCGCATTGAGCGTGGCGCACTGGAACTGGAGCGCATTCCTTTCAACCTGCAGGACCTGCTGCTCGGCTCGATTCAGGTATTCCAGCACAGCGCCCAGCAACGCGGCCTGTACCTGAGACTGGAGAGCCAAGCTGGGCTCGATGACTTCGAGGTCCGTGGCGACCCGACACGCATCCGCCAGATCCTGGTCAATCTGCTGGGCAACGCGCTGAAATTCACCGAGGAAGGCGGCATCCGTATCGAGACTCGCTGGCAGCCGCTGGACAACGAAGTGCTGTGGTTCACCTGTGCCGTGCGCGACAGCGGTATCGGCATCGCCCCCGAGCGCCTGGAGCACATGTTCGATGCTTTCCAGCAGGCCGACACCTCGATCTCGCGGCGCTATGGCGGCACAGGCCTTGGGCTGTCGATCGCCCGCACTCTGGCCGAGCGCATGGGCGGCACTCTGCACGCCAGCAGCGAGGAAGGCGTGGGCTCGGTGTTCACCCTGGAGATTCCGTTGCCGTTCAGCCTGCGCAGCGAAGATGTCCAGGCACAGACGCAGAACGATGTGCCGAGCGGCGGCGATCAGGAAGTCCTGCTGGTGGAAGACAACCCGGTTAACCAGACCGTCATCGAAGCCATGCTGCGTAGCCTGGGCTACCGCGTGACCCTGGTCAGCGACGGCGCCCAGGCTGTGCAGCGTTTCGATGCTCGGCGCTTCTCTGCAGTGCTGATGGATTGCCGCCTGCCAGTCATGGATGGTTACGAGGCAACCCGCCAGATACGCCGGCACATGCCGCAGAATGGCACGCCGATCATTGCACTGACTGCCAATGCCCTGCAGGGGGATCGCGAAGCGTGCCTGCAGGCCGGCATGAACGATTACCTGGCCAAGCCCTTCAAACGTGCCGATCTGGAACGGGTATTGCTGCGCTGGCTTGGCAAGCGCGGCCAAGAGCCATTGGCCGGCAACGAGAAATGACCTACGACAAGAACACAGGGTATACAGGTGTTCACACTAGGCTGTGACTTTCACCGGAGCGCAACAGTCTATGACTAGTCTGCCGCTACACAAGAAAACCCGCGGCGCAGCTTAGCCCCGCCGAGGGGACCATTGAGGAGTTCGCATGACCCAGCAAAACGCCTATACCCGGGAAGAGTTGCTCGCCTGCAGCCGCGGCGAACTGTTTGGCCCAGGTAATGCGCAGTTGCCCGCCCCCAACATGCTGATGATCGATCGCATCGTGCATATCAGTGAAACCGGCGGCAAATACGGCAAGGGCGAAATCGTCGCCGAACTCGATATCAACCCGGACCTCTGGTTCTTCGCCTGCCACTTCGAAGGCGACCCGGTGATGCCAGGCTGCCTGGGCCTCGACGCCATGTGGCAGCTGGTCGGCTTCTATCTCGGCTGGCAGGGCAACCCCGGCCGCGGCCGTGCGCTCGGCTCGGGTGAAGTGAAGTTCTTCGGTCAGGTGCTGCCGACCGCCAAGAAAATCACCTACAACATCCATATCAAACGCACCATCAACCGCTCGCTGATTCTCGGTATCGCCGATGGCAACGTCAGTGTCGATGGTCGCGAGATCTACAGCGCCGAAGGCCTCCGCGTCGGCCTGTTTACCTCTACCGACAGCTTCTGAAGGATTTTCCGCATGCGTCGCGTCGTGATCACCGGTCTGGGCATCGTTTCCTGCCTGGGCAATGACAAGGACACCGTTACCGCCAACCTGCGCGCCGGCAAAGCGGGTATCCGCTTCAACCCGGAGTACGCCGAGATGGGGCTGCGCAGCCAGGTTTCCGGCTCCGTCGACCTCAACCTGGAAGAGCTGATCGACCGCAAGGTCCTGCGCTTCATGGGTAACGCCGCCGCCTACGCTTACCTGTCGATGGAACAGGCGATCAAGGATTCCGGCCTGAGCCAGGAAGACATCTCCAATCCGCGCGTCGGTCTGATCGCCGGTTCCGGCGGTGCCTCGACCCTGAACCAGATGGAAGCCATCGACACCCTGCGCGAAAAGGGCGTCAAGCGCATCGGCCCATACCGCGTGCCGCGCACCATGGGCAGCACCGTGTCGGCCTGCCTGGCCACGCCGTTCCAGATCAAGGGTGTGAACTACTCCATCTCCTCCGCCTGCGCGACCAGTGCTCACTGCATCGGCCACGCCATGGAGCAGATCCAGATGGGCAAGCAGGACATGGTCTTCGCCGGCGGCGGTGAAGAAGAGCACTGGAGCCAGAGCTGCCTGTTCGACGCCATGGGCGCCCTCTCCACCCAGTACAACGAGACCCCGGAAAAGGCCTCGCGCGCTTACGACGCCAAGCGTGACGGCTTCGTCATCGCCGGCGGTGGCGGCATGGTGGTGGTCGAGGAACTGGAGCACGCGCTCAAGCGCGGCGCCAAGATCTACGCCGAGATCGTCGGCTACGGCGCTACCAGCGATGGCTACGACATGGTCGCACCGAGCGGTGAAGGCGCCGTGCGCTGCATGCAGCAGGCCCTGGCCACCGTCAGCGCGCCGATCGACTACCTGAACACCCACGGCACCTCCACCCCGGTCGGCGACACCGCCGAGGCGCGTGCGGTACGCGAAGTGTTTGGCGACAAGGCTCCGGCCATCAGCTCGACCAAGAGCCTGTCCGGTCACAGCCTGGGCGCCGCCGGCGTTCACGAGGCGATCTACTGCCTGCTGATGATGCAGGGCGGCTTCATCGCCGGCTCGGCCAACATCGAGGAGATCGACCCGGAACTCGCCGACCTGCCGATCCAGCGCCAGACCCGCGACGCCCAGCTCAACACCGTGATGAGCAACAGCTTCGGTTTCGGCGGCACCAATGCCACGCTGATCCTGCAGCGTTACCAGGGCTGATTTCCAGCCCCATGAAAAACGGCGCCCTCAGGCGCCGTTTTTCGTTATGCCGGCTTTAGATACGGAAACGCGCCACCAGCGCGTTAAGGTCCACGGCCAGACGCGACAGCTCCTGGCTGGCGGCGCTGGTCTGGTTGGCCCCGGCCGAGGTTTGCAGCGACAGGTCGCGGATGTTGACCAGATTGCGGTCTACCTCACGGGCAACCTGCGCCTGCTCCTCGGATGCGCTGGCAATCACCAGATTGCGCTCGTTGATCGAGGAAATCGCCTGGGCAATCTCGTCCAGAGCACGCCCTGCGGCCTGCGCCAGTTCCAGGGTTGCACCGGTGCGTCCGGCACTTTGCTGCATGGCCCCGACGGCTCGCTCGGTGCCCTGCTGGATACCACCGATCATCTGCTCGATTTCCTGAGTCGACTGCTGCGTACGGTGCGCCAACGCGCGCACTTCGTCCGCCACCACGGCAAACCCGCGCCCGGCGTCACCGGCCCGCGCCGCTTCGATGGCCGCGTTGAGGGCAAGCAGGTTGGTCTGTTCGGCAATCGAGCGGATCACATCCAACACTTGGCTGATGCTGCGGATCTGTTCGGCCAACTGCTCGACTTGCGAGGAGCTGCTGGTCACATCGCTGGCCAGGCGGCTGATCGAATCGACAGTCTGGCGCACCTGCTCGCGGCCATGTTGAGCCGTACGGTCGGACTCGCGCGAGGCTTCGGAGGTGTTCACCGCATTGCGGGCCACCTCTTCCACCGCAGAGGTCATCTCGTTGACTGCCGTAGCCGCCTGTTCGATCTCGGCGTTCTGCTGATGCAGGCCGCGGGTAGCATCCTCGGTCACCGCATGCAGCTCCTCGGACGCTGAGGCCAGCTGACTGGACGAATCGGCGATGCTTTGGATGGTGCTGCGCAGGCTGCCCTGCATGCGCTTCAGTGCCTGCAGCAGTTGCGCCGGTTCATCCACACCCTGGTCGTCGAAATCGCGAGTCAAATCACCGCCCGCGACCACCTTAGCGACCTCCACAGCCTCGTTCAGTGGCCGCACGATACTGCGGGTGAACAACTTGGCGAGGAAAATCGTCAGCACCACGGCCACCAGCATCAGACTAAGCGCCAGCGTGAAGGCACGCTCATAGGCCGCCTTGTTAGCCTCGGCCGCCTGTTTCGCGCCCAAACTGTTCATGTCAGTCAGCTCGACCAATGCCTTGGTCATGGCGTCTGCATGGGTGTTGAGCACACCGCTGGCCACGGCGATGGCTTCGTCAAGCTCATCGGCCTCCGAGTGGCGCATGATCTTTTCCTGCTCGCGCAGATAGGCCTCTTGGGCCACCTCAAAACGCTTATAGGCGGCGCGCTCTTCAGCGCTTGAAATCAACGTCTCGTAGCGATCCTGAGAGAGTCTGAGATCCGCTTTGAGCTCACTCAGGCGCTGCACGTTCTGCTGAAGGAGAGTGGGGTCTCGCACAACGATGAGACGCAGAGTGGCGGCGCGAATTCGCAGAATATCCTGGCTGACGCCCCCAAGTGCCACGATGCTTGGCAGCCAGTATTCATCAACCTCGACTGATGCTTGGTTCATTCGCTGCATCTGCAGCAGCGAAAAGCCGCCAACCAGCAGAACGAGCAGCGCGAGGATGGTGAAACCAAGGGCGGAGCGAGGGGCAATACGCAGATTTCTCAGCAGCATGGTGGACTTCCTTTCAGGCGGACAGGCCCGCTACGCATCAGAGTAGTGCGCGCTGGTCTTGATGCCAGCTAAACGTAGCGGTCAGGCAGTACAACAGCGCATCGGCATCGCTGAAGGGAGCTTGAGCGGCAAACAAAAAGAAACCCGGCACGCGGCCGGGTCTGTTCTGGCGCAGAAATACTCAACGCACGATGAAGCGCTGCTCCAGCAGTTTGCGATCACCCTGGAACACCATGAACTGCCACTCACCCGGCACCACCTCATGGTGTTCGGTGAACTCGAAGGCCATCACGTCCTGCGGCGCGCCCACCACCAGCTTCTGCTGCAGCTCGATCTTGTCCTGACGCTTGCCATCCGGCCCGATCAGCCCCGGGGTGAAATACATCAGGGTGAGCGGCTGCTCGGTTTCGCTCTTGCCCACCAGCTGATAGCGCACACCGAACTTGGTGCCCAGGCGCGCCGGCACCACCTCGGTCGGCTCGATCGGCTGGTTGGCGCGGCTGAGAATGCGCTCGCCCGGCTGTGGGTCCTTGATCGGAGTGCTGGCGAACACGCCGTACTCGATCGGCCCCTCGACACGCACATCGGCCACGGCCAGGTTGGCGGACAGGCCCAGGGCCAGGACAGACAGACTGAACAGTTTCATCTCGCGCTCCTTGAGGAAAGTTGGCGCGAGGCTATGACGTCGCGGTTACAGGCTGATGACAGTCAGTCGCGCACTGCCGCCTGCCGCTGGCGTGGCAGTACGGCAAGAAAATTGTCGCGTGCCACGCTCCGCGCCACCGTCTCTGGCAGCGCATCGAGAAACGGCGCGAAGGCCTGCATGGCCTCGCCCAGCCCGTCGAACTTGCCGACCACGTCGGAGCCGAGCATGAAGCGCGCCGGGTAGCGGCTGACCAACTCGACCCAGCGCGCGTCGGGTTTGCCGTCAGTATCGAGCAGGTAAGGCTGCAGCACGCTCCAGGACAGGTCGACATACAGGTTGGGGTACTCGCCGAGCAGACGCTCAAGGGTTGGCAAAAGGAAATCCAGCTTCTCCTGATGCCGATGGATCTCCATGCTGGTGCCCGCGTGGGCCCAGATGAAACGCACATGTGGGTGGTTGCGCAGCGGTTCCTCGATCTCAGCCAGATACAACGGATTACGCTCGCGCTTGGAGGTGATGTTGCTGTGCAGCAGGACCGGCAGGTCGTACTCGGCAGCCAGGTGGTAAACCCGCGTCATCGCCTCATTGTTGGCCCGTGGCGTCTCGCCATAGGTCAGCGCGGTGAGGTCATCATGACGGGTGAATACCTCGCCGATGCCCTGCCATAGCCCGGGATCAAGCTCCAGCATGCGGCGGATGTGAGCGTCAGAGTTCTTGTCGTTGGGATTGAACCCACTGAGAAAGGGATGGAAGCGCTCGCGCTGTTCGGCCGGCAAGCGCTTGACCGCATCGGCTACCAGCACGTCGGTGGCACTGTACCAGTAGGCTCCGGCGTCATCGCCCGCGTAGTAGCGTGGGCGCTTGGGCTCGTCCTCATGCCATTTCTTGGCCACCGGGATACCGCTGATCAGCACATGATCGATGCGCCCGGCGGCCATGGCCTCCAGCAGGGACGTCATGCCCTCGCTTTCCTGAAAGAAGTCGACGTAGTGCAGATGGGCGTCGCTGTAGCGGTAGTCGCGAGCCTGCGCGCAAGCACTCAGCAGACTCAGCATGGCGGCCAGCACGATGCGATGAATGAACAAAGGCGTCACTCCCTGAAGGTTCGGGCAAGAGTAGACCGCCATCCACGCCGTGCCGTTCACTGGCGAGAGCGTCAGCCAGGGACCATCATGACTATCCACCTGCGCGAACCCTGTGCCGCCCATGACCCGCCTCGCCGCCCTCCTCGCCATGCTTTGCGCCACGTCGTCGGTCGCCGAGACGCTCACCTATCCGCGACACTCCAGCGGCGCCGACCCGGAAGCCTATGTGGTCGAACTGCTGCGCGGGGCCCTGAGCAGGAGCGGCGGCGACTACCGGCTGCAGCCTTCCTCGCGCCCCATGCCGCAAAGCCGTGCCGAACAGTCACTGGAGCAGAATGACGGTGCCGTTCAACTGATGTGGACCATGACTACCAGAGCGCGCGAGGAAACCCTGCTGCCGATCCGCATCCCCATCTACAAGGGCTTGATCGGCTGGCGCGTGCCTCTGGTGCGGCGCGAGGACAAGGATTGGCTGGCCAAGGTACGCAGCCTCGACGACCTCAAGCCCATGCGCTTCGGCCAGCGTGCCGACTGGCCGGATACCCGCATCCTGCGTGACAACGGCCTGCAGGTGATCACCAGTCAGAGCTATGAAAGCCTGTTCCGCATGCTCGGCGCCGGGCGCTTCGACCTGTTCCCGCGCGAAGTGGTAGTGGCCTGGAGCGAACAGGCCCAGGCGATACGTGAGGGGCTGGCGCTGGAGGTCGACGAACACATCGTCATTCACTACCCCACCGCCTTCTACTTCTTCACCTCGCGCGCCCGCGCCGATCTCGCCGGCAGTATCGAGCGCGGCCTGGAGGCCATGATCGCCGACGGTAGCTTCGAGGCACTGTTTCAACAGCATCATGGCGCTACCCTGGAGCGCGCCCGCCTGGACACACGTCGGGTGATCGAGCTGGAGAACCTCGATCTGCCGGCGCAGACGCCGTTCCGCCGGCCCGAGCTCTGGTATCGCCCAGGCGCACCACCTTAGGGCAATGCGCACCACATCAAGGCGCCATGGAAGACAATTCCCCGGCGCCAGCCATGTGACGCAGCGCACAGCACATGATGGCACCTTGCTTGCACTCCTCCCGACAGAACTCTCAGGGAGATGCACCATGCTGCAGTTACTGCGCAAACCTTCGCGGCGCGAACGGGATGAAGAAGCCCTCGCTGCGCTCTTTACCGGCCATGACCTCACCACCCGCTTGCCGGAGCAACAGCCCTGGATGGGCCGCCTCAACCGCTTCAGCGACGGCCTGCACCAGCGCATCCGCACAAGCCTGGGCGCCGCCGTCGGCATTGCCGCGCACGCGCCGCAACTGGCCAGCATTGCCAGTGCCAACCAGGAAAGCGGCCAAAGTCTGGCCCAGACCTCGGAGCTGATCGCCAGCGCCAGCGAACAGGTCACCACCACGCTGGATGCCGAGTTGGTCCCCGGCGCCGCCGAAGTCGCACGCCTGTCCAGCGAAGTCGCGGCCACGCTGCGCCAGTGCCAGCAGAATGGCCAAGCTGTGCTCGTTCAGGTCGATGCCATCGGCGCCAGCGAGGCGCAGCTGGAGACAGTGATCGGCAACCTGACGGCGCAGCTGGAGGAAGTCAGCAAGGTCATCGGCGTGATCGCTAGTATTTCCCAGCAAACCAACCTGCTGGCCCTAAACGCCGCCATCGAGGCCGCCCGCGCCGGCGAACACGGTCGCGGGTTCGCCGTGGTAGCCGAAGAAGTCCGCCGCCTGGCCGGCCACACCACCGAGGCTACCGGCCAGGTCGGGCAGATCATCGAGCGCTTTCGCGACGGCATGGAGCAGCTCGGTGCCGCTGGCGAACGCATGCACCAGGCGGTACAGGAAGGTCGCACCGGCATGATGCAGGTCGGTGCCGGCCTGGACAGCACCCGCCAGGCCATGGACCGCCTGGATGCGCGGGTTGGCCACATCGCCACCGGCACCGAGCAGATCGGCGCGGCGGTGCGCTCGATCAACGGCGACGTGCAGCAGATTGCCCAGGTCGCCGGCGACCTGCTCGGCAAGGCCGGCCAGGTGCTGCGCCACAGTCAGGCCGTGCGCGAAGACGGTGATCGCCTGCTGCAGGGGCTGGGCGACTTCCGTCTGGAGCTGCACCGCTCGGTTCAGAACAGCGTCGAGCAGCTTGCCGCCGATGCACGCCTGAGCGGCGACATCGCCGCGGCCGAGCGCCTGCTCAGCGAAACACTGCGGCGTGATGCACGCTTCGAGCTGTTCTACCTGGTCGACGCCAGCGGCGTACAACTCTCGGAAAACATCTTCGCCAGCGATGTACCGCACCAGGAAGGCCCCAGCTGCCGCGGCCGCCACTGGGGGCAGCGGCCCTGGTTCCGCAGCGTGGCGGACGACCTGCGCAGCCACATCACCCCGGTCTATCGCTCCTCGGCCACCGATGATTTCTGCTTCACCGTGTCGGCCCCGATCCTCGGCGCCGATGGCCGTCTACTGCGCGTACTCGGCGCTGATGTGCGCCTCTCCGTGCTGGTCTGAGCCCAGCCACCTGGGCTAGGCTGGATCGACCCACCTAGCCCGGGAGCCACCATGATCCGTATCAGCACCGAATCCGGTCTGCGCCACAGCATCGAGATAGGCCCACACCTGCTGCACACCGATGTCCCCGAATCCCTCGGCGGCGGCGCCTCCGGCCCCGAGCCGCATGACCTGTTCGACGCCGCACTGGGCGCCTGCAAGGCCCTGACCCTGATGCTCTATGCCAAGCAGCGCGGCCTGCCGCTCGACAGCCTGGACGTGCATCTGGTCCGCGACGACAGCCAGGAACGCCAGGGCATCTACCGCCTGGCCGTGGAACTGGACCTGCACGGCGCGCTGGATGACGAGCAGCGCCAGCAGCTGCTGCGCATCGCCGACAAGTGCCCGATCCACAAGCTGATGAGCAACGTCGAGGTGCAGGTGGAGACCCGCCTGAGCGAAGGCGCATGAGCACGCCGCTGCTGATCAAGCCCAAAGCCGAGGACATCGCCGGCCAGCCGATTCTGCGCCCGCTGCCGGCGGCCAAGTGCCGCAGCGTCGGCCCCTTCGTGTTCTTCGACCACATGCTGGAAAAGGCCTACGCCCCTGGCAGCGGCATGAACATCAACCAGCACCCGCATATTGGCTTGTCCACCCTCACCTACCTGTTCGAAGGCGAGCTGCAACACAAGGACAGCCTCGGCTCGGACCAGTTGGTGAGGCCCGGCGATGTCAGCTGGATGAGCGCGGGACGCGCCGTTGCGCATGTCGAGCGAACGCCTGATCACCTGCGGCAGAAGGGCTCGCGCCTGCATGGCCTGCAGGTCTGGCTGGCGCTGCCGCAGGCGCTCGAGCAAGGCGAACCGAGCTACAGCCACCACCCCGCCGCCAGCCTGCCGCGCAGCGAGGCCATGGGCGTGCAGATCACCCTGATCGCCGGCAGCGGCTTCTGCCTGCAGTCTCCCGTGCCGGTGCCCTCGCCGACGCTCTATGCCGAGCTCAAGCTGGCGGCCGGCGCCAGCCTGCTGATTCCCGCCGAGCACCGCGAGCGCGCGCTTTACCTGATCGCTGGCGAGGCAAAACTGGAAAGCGATGATCTACCGCGACACAGCCTGGCCGTGCTGCCGGAAGGTGACGAACTGCTGCTTTCAGCCTGTGGCGAATGCCACCTGGCGCTGATCGGCGGCGAGCCCTTGGGGCCTCGGCGCATGTACTGGAACTTCATCGCCACCGATGCCGCGCTACTGGAAAAAGCCAAGCAGGACTGGGCGGCCTGGAACTGGCCGCGCGTGCCTGGGGAAACGGCGCGGATCGAGCTGCCGGCACGCACCCCGTAGGGCGGGTGAAACCCGCGACGGAACAGGCAGGCAACGCGGGTTTCACCCGCCCTACCAGGCGCCGCGCCGGCTGGGAGCCTGGCTGGGTCAGCCCTGCAGCTCTCTGGCCTCCTCCTCGGCCAGGCGCTGGATATAGGCGGCGAAATCCGGGTCCTCGCCACGCAGCAGGTGCGGCAGGCGCTCACGGAAGTCCTCGCGGCGACTCCATTCGCGCATATAGTCCTCCCAGGAATGCCAGCGCCTGCGCTGTTTGGCGTCCATCTCATCCTGGTAGGCCAGCAGATAGGCGCGCTCGAACAACGAGATCAGCATGTCGAAGATCACCCACATGCGCTCGCGCTGCTCGTCGCTGAGGTTGGGCGTGGCGTTCTGGCTGCGCAGGCGCAGGTCCGGGTTGGCCAGCACCACTTCGAGAAAGTCGATATAGGCGTCGGAAATCTGCTGCCAGATGGCTTCCTCCTCGTTGGCGCGCTCCTTGCGCTGCTCGAACAGGAACACACCGATGGCGAACGGCAACGCCACTACGGTGACGATGTAGGACAACAGCTCCCAGCTTGGCAGACTCATGATGGCTCCCGACGAGTGAAGCCGGCATTGTGCCCTAGTCGCGCTCCGCCCAGCGCTCCTTGATCACGAGAATGGCCGGCAGTTGGCCGAGGAACAACTCCACCAGTTCGGGATCGAAATGCCGCCCGCTCTGCTCACGCAGCAGCTGCACGGCCTCTTCCACCGGCCAGGCCTTCTTGTATGGCCGTTCGCTGGTCAGCGCATCGAACACATCGGCGATGGCGATGATACGTGCCTCGACGGGAATCTCGACGCCGCCGATGCCGCGCGGATAGCCGCTGCCGTCCCACTTCTCGTGGTGATTGAGGGCTATCTCCCGCGCCATGCGCAGCAGTCCCGAGGGATGTTCGCCGATGATGTCCGCGCCGATCTGCGCGTGCTGTTTCATCACCTCCCACTCCTCGCCATCCAGCTTGCCGGGCTTACGCAGCACGGCGTCGGGAATGCCGATCTTGCCCACGTCGTGCATCGGCGCGGCATTCAGCAGCTCCTCGGCCTGCGCTTCGCTGAAACCGGCTGCCAATGCCAGCACACGGCTGTAGTGGCTCATGCGGATCACGTGCAGGCCGGTCTCGTTGTCCTTGTATTCGGCCGCGAGGCCCAGGCGCTGGACGATCTGCAGGCGGGTCTCGCGCAGCTCCTCGACCCGCACCAGTGACAGGTGCGTGCGTACCCGCGCCTTGACGATGGCCGGGCTGACCGGTTTGGTGATGTAGTCCACGGCGCCGACGGCGAAGCCCTGCGCCTCGTCCTCGACATCCGCCAGGGCGGTGACGAAGATCACCGGGATGGCGGATGTCGCCGGCGTCGCCTTGAGCTGCGCACAGACTTCGTAGCCGGTCATACCCGGCATCATCACGTCCAGCAGGATCAGCTCGGGCTTCTCGCGCGCAGCAAGCTCCAGGGCCTTGGCCCCATCCTTGGCAAACAGCAGCCGGTAATCCTCCTGCAGGATATGCCGCAACACCTGCAGGTTGGCCGGCTCGTCGTCCACCACCAGCAGTTGCGGGCGGCGGTCCTGGGTAGATGTCTGGCTCACTCGGCAGTCTCCTGCTGCAACAGCCGGCGCACCACATGCAGGTGTTCCAGCGCTTGTTCGAATTCGAAATCTTCCACCGCCTGGCGCACCGCACGCATCTCACTCTGCGCGTTCGGCAGCCCCTGCTCCAGCAGGCGCAGCGCCGCCTCGTCGAGGCCTCCGCGCTCCAGTTCGGCACTCAGGCTTTGCAGCGCCAGGAGCAGTTGCGCGGCATCGCCCCTCGCCACCGGCATGGCAGCGGCTTCTGGCTGCAGCGGCAAGGCCGTGCGCACTGCAGCGAAGGCCTCGGCCCAGGAATCGATCAGCTCACCACAACGCGCCACTGCACCTGCATGGGCAGCCTGCTCCAGGTTGAAGGCGGCCTGGCTCAACTTGATCAAGCCGAGATTGCCGGTCACACCACGCAGGCGGTGCGCCAGTTGCTCCAGGCCACTGAAATCTCCTTGTTGCAGGGCCGAGCGCAGCGGTTCGAGATCGGCCTGTTCCTCGAGGAAACGGGCGATAGCCGCCGCCATCTGCAACGGCCCGCCCCACAGGCGGGCGCCCCGCACCCAGTCGAACAACCCCTGCGCCCTGTCGTTGGCAGTTGGCGCCGTCTGCGCGGTACCCGCCAGCCCGAGGACACTGGCAATCTCCGCCACCAGCGCGGACATCTCCAGAGGCTTGCCGGCAAAACCGTTCATCCCCGCATCCAGCGCGTCCTGGCGATCGCGGTCGAGCACGCTGGCCGTGAGGGCAATGATCGGCACCGGCACGCGCAGCTCGCGCTGTTCCCAGGCACGAATACGCCGACTGGCCTCCAGGCCATCGGTGCCGGGCATCTGCACGTCCATTAGCACCAGGTCGAAAGGCTCGCGGGTGAAGCGCTCGACCGCCGCCTCGCCATCGGCGACCGTGGCCACCTGGTGGCCCAGACGCTCCAGGTTGAGCACCAGCAACTCCAGGTTCTGTACCACATCGTCAGCGGCCAGAATCCGCAGCGGCGGCAAGCGCGGTGCCTGGCGGCGCTCACGCGGGCGCTCGATACCCTGACCGGACGACAGCGGCAATTCGACGATGAAGCGGCTGCCCACGCCCAACTCGCTCTCGACACGAATGCGCCCCCCCATCAGCTCCACCAGCTGGCGCGAGATGGTGGTGCCCAGGCCGGTGCCGCCGAAACGCCGGCTCATCGAGGCATCGGCCTGGGCGAAGGGATCGAAGATGCGTTCGAGGCGATCAGCGGCGATGCCGATGCCGGTGTCGTGCACGATCAGGCGCAATGCCCCCGGCGTGCCGGTTACCTGCAAACGCACCTCTCCGTGCTCGGTGAACTTCACCGCATTGCCCAGCAGATTGCTCAGTACCTGCTGCAAGCGCAGTGGGTCGCCCTTGAAGTAATCGCCCAGCACCTCGGCATACTCCAGACGCAGCTCGAGGCCCTTGCGTTCGGCGGTCAGCCGCTGGGTATCACAGACCTGCTCACACAGCTCACGCAGCGAGAAATCGAGGCATTCCAGCTCGATGGCGCCGCGATCCAGCTTGGCAGTGTCGAGAATGTCGTTGAGCAAGCCGAGCAGCGAGCGCGAGGCCTGTTGCACGGTCCGCAGGTGGCGGCGCTGGGTCTCTTCCAGGGCGGTATCGAGCAGCAGCTCGGTGAAGCCGATGATGGCGTTCATCGGCGTGCGGATCTCGTGGCTCATGTTGGCCAGAAAGCTGCTCCGTGCGGCAGCGGCCTGCTCGGCACGGTCGCGCGCCGTACGCAGCTCCTGCTCCATGAGTCGGCGCGGTGTAAGGTCGGTGGCCAGTTTGACCACCTTGAACGGCTTGCCGTCGAGATTGAGGATCGGATTGTAGGTCGCCTGGATCCACACCTCGCGCCCATCCTTGGCCAGACGCCGGTACTCGCCTTGCCGGAAGTTGCCGCGCCGCAAGTCACTCCAGAAGCAACTGTACGCCTCGCTCTGGACATTCGCAGGGTCGCAGAAAAGCGCATGATGCTGGCCGAGTACCTCGTCAAGGCTATAGCCGAACAGGTCTAGGAAGTTTCCGTTGGCCGTCAGTACATTGCCCTGGAGGTCGAATTCGATCATAGCCATGGCCTTGCTGATGGCCGTGACCTTGCCTTCGTACTCTGCATTGCGTTGCTTGGTTTCGGTCTGGTCGAGCAGTACGCCGTCGATCCAGCGCGGCACGCCCTGCTCGTCGGGCACGGCACTGCCGCTCTCCCAGATCCAGTGCTCGCGCCCCTGGCGATCGAACAGCCGGTACTCGACGACGTAGTTGCGTCCCTCGGCGATGGCGAGCGCCACCTCCGCAGTGACCCGCGCCACATCGTCCGGGTGATACAGCTCGGCAAACGACTTGCGCCGGCTGATGAAGTCCTCGGCCGGCCAGCCGGTCAGCGGCTCCACTGCATCGCTGATAAACAGCATGGTCCACTCGGCGTCCAGCAGGCAGCGGAACGACACGCCAGGAATGTTACGAATCAGCGAGCGGTACTGCTGCTCGCTGTCACGCAGGGCCTGCTCCATCTGTTTGCGTTGGCTGATGTCGGCGACGAACACGACGAACCAGGGCCTACCCTCGTGCTCACTGATGCCGATGCTCAGGCGCACCGGGATCAGGCGTCCGTCCTTGGCCACGCCGGTGAGTTCCAGCTCGCTGCCGCTGAGCTGCGACGTGCCGCTGGCCACATAGCGTTGCAGCGCATCGCCGAAGGCATGCGACTGCTCCTCGGTCATCAGCACCGACATGTGGCGCCCGACCAGTTCGTCGGGCCGCCAGCCATACAGCCCCTGCACCGCCCGGCTGACCGAACGGATGATGCCTTGGTGATCAACCGTGAAGATCGCCTCGAAGGCGGCATCCAGCAGCGAGTTGAGGTGACGTTTGCCAGCCTCCAGCTGGGTGAACAGCTGGCGATAGCGCAGCAGGCCATTCACCGCGCCCGCCGCCACGCTCAGGGTCAGGGTGGCCATGGCCACGGCCAGCGCCAGGTAGAAGCCGCCGTCGACGCCGCGCGGCTCGGCGAACTCCTGTGCGCCGACGAAACGCGCTGCCGCCATGCCGGTGTAGTGCATGCCGCTGATGGCCAAACCCATGACCACCCCACCGATGACGATGGCCGCCTGGCTACTCATGCGTCCGCGCAGACCGAAGCGCACCCACAGGGCGATGATCGCCAGCAGCACGGCTACCAGGATCGACAGGGCAAACATCCAGGGGTCGTAACGCAGCAGGGGCGCCATCTGCATCGCCGCCATGCCGCTGTAATGCATGGTGCCGATGCCGCCGCCGACCAGCACGCCGCCGACGATAAGCTGCAGCGGGCTGACCACACGGCGCGCCAGGAGGCCGAGCGCGACCCGCGACGCCGCCAGGCTTGGCAGCACGGACAGGCAGGTGATCACCGGGTCGTAGCGCACCGTGGCGCACAATTGCAGGGCCAGCATGCCAATGAAGTGCATGGCCCAGACGCCGCCGCCCAGCGCTACCGCGCCGGTACCCAGCGCGAGCTCCCGGTACAGCGGGCTGCGGCTGATGCGTGCCACGCCGGCCAGTTGCAACGCCATGCCCGAGGTGAAGGTTGCGACGACCAGCGACAGCACCACCAGCCAGGAGTTGTAGGTGCCGAACAGCAGCAGGCTGGGATCACTATCGAGAAGAAACAGATTGATCAGGTACGACATGCGGCGGGAGACCACCCTGAACGGGGCGCGATACCACAGTATCGGCCGAAATCGGACATGCAGCGCGAATGGCCATTAAATAGCCACTGCCCGGCAAGCTCCAGCGCTATTTGTCGCGCCCATGAAAAAGCCCGCCGAAGCGGGCTTTTTCATAGCTGGGCGGGTCAGGCGGACAGCTCGACCAGCAGCTTGTTGAGGCGGCGCACGTAGCTGGCCGGGTCCTTCAGGCTGTCGCCAGCGGCCAGGGCCGCCTGGTCGAAGAGGATGTGCGACAGGTCGGCGAAGCGGTCCTCGTCGGCCTCGGCATCCAGCTTCTCGATCAGCGGGTGGCCCGGGTTGATCTCGAAGATCGGCTTGGACTCCGGCACCTTCTGCCCGCTGGCCTCGAGGATCTGGCGCATCTGCAGGCCGAGGTCCTGCTCACCGATGGCCAGGATCGCCGGCGAATCGGTCAGGCGGTGCGACACGCGCACCTCGGCAACCTGCTCGCCCAGCGCGCCCTTGAGGCGCTCCAGCAGACCTTCCTTGGCCTTGGCGACTTCTTCCTGGGCTTTCTTGTCCTCTTCCGAGTCCAGCTTGCCCAGGTCCAGGTCGCCGCGTGCCACGTCGACGAAGTGTTTGCCGTCGAACTCGGTCAGGTAGCTCATCAGCCACTCGTCGATGCGATCGGTCAGCAGCAGCACTTCTATGCCCTTCTTGCGGAAGACTTCCAGGTGCGGGCTGTTCTTGATCTGCGCAAAGGTCTCGCCGGTGAGGAAGTAGATCTTGTCCTGGCCATCCTTCATGCGGCCGATGTAGTCGGCCAGGCCGACGATCTGCTCGCCATCGTCGCCCTCGGTGGAGGCGAAGCGCAGCAGGCCGGCGATCTTCTCCTTATTGGCGAAGTCTTCCGCCGGGCCTTCCTTGAGCACCTGGCCGAAGGCCTTCCAGAACTGCTTGTACTGCTCGGGCTCGTTCTTCGCCAGCTTCTCCAGCATGTCCAACACGCGCTTGGTCAGCGCCGACTTCATCGAGTCGATCACCGGGTCCTTCTGCAGGATCTCGCGGGAGACGTTCAGCGACAGGTCATTGGAGTCGACCACACCCTTGATGAAGCGCAGATACAGCGGCAGGAACTCGTCGGCCTGGTCCATGATGAACACGCGCTGCACATACAGCTTGAGGCCACGCGGCGCTTCGCGCTGGTACAGGTCGAACGGTGCGCGGCCCGGCACGTAGAGCAGCGAGGTGTATTCCAGCTTGCCCTCGACCTTGTTGTGGCTCCAGCTCAGCGGGTTCTCGAAGTCATGCGCGACGTGCTTGTAGAACTCCTGGTATTCCTCGTCCTTGACCTCGGTGCGCGGACGGGTCCACAGCGCGCTGGCGCGGTTGACGGTTTCCCATTCGGTTTCCGCCGGCTTGTCCTGCTCCTCGCCGTAGTGCTCTTTCGGCAGCTCAATCGGCAGGGCGATGTGATCGGAATACTTCTTGACGATGTTGCGCAGGCGCCAGCCATCGGCGAACTCTTCTTCGCCGCTCTTCAGGTGCAGGACGATGCGGGTGCCGCGCTCGGCCTTGTCGACGGTGGCGACTTCGAACTCGCCCTCGCCCTTGCTCGACCAGTGCACGCCCTTGCTGGCGGCGGCACCGGCACGACGGGTGTAGACATCCACCTGGTCGGCAACGATGAAGGCCGAGTAGAAGCCCACGCCGAACTGGCCGATCAGGTGCGAGTCCTTCTTCTGATCACCGGTGAGGTTCTTCATGAAGTCGGCGGTGCCGGACTTGGCGATGGTGCCCAAGTGCGCGACCACTTCCTCGCGGCTCATGCCGATGCCGTTGTCCTCGAGGATGACGGTCTTGGCGTCCTTGTCGAAGCTCAAGCGGATCTTCAGCTCGGCGCCGCCTTCCAGCAACTCAGGCTTGGCCAAGGCCTCGAAACGCAGCTTGTCGGCGGCGTCGGAAGCGTTGGAGATCAGCTCGCGAAGGAAGATTTCCTTGTTGGAATACAAGGAATGGATCATCAGGTGCAGCAGCTGCTTCACCTCGGTCTGGAAGCCCAGGGTTTCTTTTTGAGTTTCCACACTCATGGTCGTCGAACTCCACATGCAGGACAGGCCGCAGGATTGCGGCGGATGTCCTACAGATGGGGAGTTCGGGAGAGATTTCAAGGGCTTGTCTGCGCGACAAGTCCTGGGCGAGGGACGCAGCCCGGTTCTAGGGCTCCAGCAGCTCGATGCGGGCGATTTCGTCGGGCTTGAACCTGAAGCTGGCCACCCCGCCGCCACCGCCGAGCTGCTGGGTGAGGCTGATGCTGCCATCGCCTTCAACGCCGACGAAGCGCCCCTCCACCGTGCCACCACCGGCCTTGCTCACGCGCATGCTGAGGTTGCGGTACTGCTCCGGGTTGCGCTGTAGCCGCGTCAGGGAGAAGCGCTGGCGACGATCCAGCGGCGCACGTGCGCTAGGCGACTGCGGCGCCTCTTCCGCGACAGCCGGCTTGGTCGCCTCAGTACGCCGCGGCTCGGCCAGCGCGGGATAGTTGTCGCCCTGTACCCGCCAGCCCAGCGTACCCTTCTCCAGCACCAGCGCCAGATTCTGCTCGGCGCCGTTGATTCGGGCCTGCAATGTCAAGGGCAGCTGGGTGGCCGGGAAACTCACGTCCGGCAACTCTGCCAATTGCACCAGGCGGGTGGCGAAGCGGCGCTGCAGATGGTCCTCGATCACCTTGGCCACTGTCTCGCGGGAGTCGAAGTGGGCGTCCAGGCGGCCATCCTTGTAGCGCAGGCGGTCGGCGAACAGCTCCAGGCGCCCACTCAGGCTGGTCTTGAACGATGGCGGCAGCACCAGGTGGAAGTCGCCCTGCAGTTTGTTCGGCGGCAACGCCTGCAGATCCAGGTGCAGGGTGTAGCCCTTGCTCAACCGACGCGCCTCGGGCAGGTCCTGCTCGGGTAACAGCCAGCTGACCTCAACCTCCGGCAGGCGCCCCTCGTCACCAGGCAGCACATCCAGCCGCACCGGCGCCTTCTGCGCCTCGGGCAGACGAATCTTCACTTCACGGCGCGCGAAGAAGTCATCGCCCTCGCGCAGCACCAGCACACCGTCGATCAGCTCGGCATATTGCGGGGCGAAAGAATGACCGTTGAGTTCGCCGTGCAGGGCGATGTCCAACTCGGCTGGCGCCTTGGCCGGCTCCTTCAGCCAGCGCAGGCTGAGAATCGCCTCCAGGCGCGCGGCGTCATGCGCGGCCAGCAGGGTCAGGCCGACGATCAGCGGGATGCAGCCCAGGGCCAGCAGGCCCACAGCCTTGCGCGCCGTGCGCCAGTGACGCAGCACATAGATCAGGGTGACCGGCGGAATCAGGCTACCCCAGCCCCACAGCAGGCTGGTGGAAAAGGCCAGCATCACCAGCCAGACCAGGCCAGCCAGGATCAGCAGCAGGCCGCCGAGGATCAGCAACGCGTCCATTCGGTATTCCTTGTTATTGTCGCTTCGATCAGGGCTCGTCGACCTTGAAGTGGGCGCGAGCCGTGGCGATGGGTTCGCTCTGGCTGGTCTGCCAGGCCGTCATGGCGACGTTGGCCACCCGACGCCCCTGGCGCCAGACCTGGCACTGAACGTAGGTGTCACGATAATGACCGGCGCGCAGGTAATCTATCGAGAAGTCGATGATTTTCGGCAAATGCGGTATGCCCATGAACATCAGCAGGTGGAGCATGGCGGCGTGCTCCATGAAGCCGGCGATCACCCCGCCATGCAGCGCCGGCAGGATCGGGTTGCCGATGTTGTCCTTGCTCGCCGGCAGGCGGAACACCATGTCATCACCCAGGCGCAGGCATTCGATGCCGATCAGCTTGGCATAGGGAATCAGACTGATCAGGGCATCGTAGTCGTTCTTCTCATGGGCTTCGCGCACCAGGGTATTGAGGTTCAGAGCGGCCATCAGGCGGCACCTCCCTGAATCTCGCGCTTGAGGTCCTTGTCGCCCTGGGCGCCCTTGCCCATGCGCATGAAGGCACCGACCACATGGGCGATGGGCTCGTCGGGGTTGTCCTGATAGGCATAGCCACGGGTGAAGATGACGTTCTCGGTAACCCGATAGCACTCGGCGAAGCCATAGACGTCCTTGTGCGGCTGAGCCGGGCGCATGTAGTCGATGCGCAGGTCGAGGGTCGGACAGATTTCGAACTCCGGCAGCACGCAGACGGTGGAGATGCCGCAGGTGGTATCCATCAGCGTGGTAATGGCGCCGCCATGAATCACGCCGGTCTCGGGATTGCCGATGATCTGGGTGCTGTAGGGCAGCCGCAGGGTCAGTCCCTCGGGCTTGGCTGCATGCACGCTCATGCCCAGCACCTGGCAGTGGCGCAGAGCCGAAAGAAAGCGCTCGGCGCGCTCTAGAACAGGGTTATCGCTCATGACTGCAGTTCCTGGCGATGTTGCAAAAGGCGCGCATGATACCCCCTCGAACAACTCCGCACACAGCACTCAAGACGTGACCCGGCGCACGCTTGGCCGGATGCGGCGGAACTTTGGCCGCTCCGCTGCCCTCTTATAGTGGGGATTCAGAATAGTCCCGTCAGTAAAGGAGAGACGACATGAGCAAACCATTCACCTATGCCCTGCTGCTGGCCGCCATGCTGGGCCTGGCCGCTTGCGAACAGTCCGCCGAAGACAAGGTGGAGTCGGCCAAGGAAAATGCGTCCGAGGCCATGGAGTCTCTTGGCGAAGCGGCCAAGGACGCCGGCGCGGCCATCGAGCAGAAGACCGACGAGGTGCTGGGCAAGGAGCCGACCACTGGCGAGAAAGTCGAGGAGGCGGCGGGCAAGGCTGCCGATGCCATCGAGGAAGCCGGCGACGAAGCCAAGGATGCGATCGACGCTCAGTAAAACTAGAAGGCCCGCCAATGCGGGCCTTCTGTTGTTCAGGCCAGCGCCGGACTGAGCATCAGCAGCAGGCTGCAGAGCAGCCCCACCACCCAGACCAGGCTGCGCTGCCAGGCCAGGTCGATCCAGTACAGCAGCAGGTACAGCACCCGGGCGATCACGAACAGCACGGCGGCAGCATCCACCAGCACACCCTGGCTCTGGGTCACATGCGCGACCAGCACGCCCGCAGCGAACAACGGAAAGGCCTCGAAGCTGTTCTGGTGCGCCGCCAGGGCCCGCGCGCCGAACCCCGTCAGACGTGCCTGCTGAGCACGAGGATGATGGTTGTCATAACGCCCTCCTCCTTCCGTCGCCATGGCCTTGGCCACCGGGATCTTGGCCAGGAAGATCAGCACCGCACTGAAGAACAGGCACCACAGGGGTAGTGTCATGAAGGTCTCTCCTTGATCGCCTTGGGTTTGACCCTGCAGCATGGAGAGCAAATCGAAGTGCGGCAAGTCGCAACCGCTGGATTGGGCGAATGCCTGGAGAGGAACAGCAAGAATGGTGCCCGAAGCCGGACTCGAACCGGCATGCCATTGCTGGCGAGGGATTTTAAGTCCCCTGCGTCTACCGATTTCGCCATTCGGGCGGTAGCGCTGTGAAGCGAGGGCTGGACTATATACAGCCCGCGCCAGCCCGGCAAGGCTGAGAAAACCTTGGCCGATGCAAACAAAAAGCCCCGTAGATCAATAATCTACGGGGCTTTTCTATAGTGGAGGCCGATACCGGAATCGAACCGATGTACGCGGATTTGCAATCCGCTGCATAACCACTCTGCTAATCGGCCTCAAACGAAGACGCCGCTTACCGCGGCGTCAACGTCAACAAACTGGAGCGGGAAACGAGACTCGAACTCGCGACCCCGACCTTGGCAAGGTCGTGCTCTACCAACTGAGCTATTCCCGCGTCTTGGTGACGGGCGCCATTTTATAGATTCACCGCGCCTCGTCAACCCCTTGATTCAAAAATACTTTATTTCTTTTCCGCGTCGATGCTGAGGTGCGGCCAGGCGGCCAACAGGTACTGCAACATGGACCACAGGGTGAGCGCGGCGGCGATGATCAGCAGTACATACCCCATGCCGACCCAGACAGTGAGCTGCGGCGGATTACCCAACAGTATTACCAGGGCGACCATCTGCGCGGCGGTTTTCCACTTGCCAAGCCGCGATACCGCCACCTGTGCACGTGCGCCCAGCTCGGCCATCCACTCACGCAATGCGGACACCACGATCTCGCGACCGATGATGATCACCGCCGGCAGGCTCAGCCATAGGTTGGCATGCTCCTCCACCAGCAGCACCAGCGCCACGGCCACCATCAGCTTGTCGGCCACCGGGTCGAGGAAAGCACCGAACGGCGTGCTCTGCTCCCAACGACGAGCCAGATAACCATCGAACCAGTCGGTGATCGCTGCCAGTGCGAACACGGCACTGGCCGCCCAATAGCTCCAGGAAAACGGCAGATAGAAGAACAGAATGAAGACTGGAATCAGGGCGACGCGCAGTACGGTGAGCAGATTGGGGATGTTCATCGGGACCACTGGCCAGCGAATTGAGCGCGCATTCTACTCGCTGTGCAGGGCCGCATAAATCGACTCGGCCAGCTTTTTACTGATGCCCGGTGCCTTGGCGATTTCATCGATGCTGGCACGATTGAGCTCCTGCAGCCCGCCGAAATGCTTGAGCAGCTCGCGCCGACGCTTGGGCCCTACTCCGGCCACCTCCTCCAGGCTGGACGTGCGGCGCGCCTTGCCACGCCGCGCGCGATGGCCGGTGATGGCGAAGCGGTGTGCCTCGTCGCGAATCTGCTGGATCAAGTGAAGCGCTGGCGAGTCAGCCGGCAGAGTGAATTCATGTTCGGCATCATTGAGGTAGAGGGTTTCCAGACCCGGCTTACGGGTAACGCCCTTGGCTACGCCGAGCAGGATCAGCTCCGGTACCGCCAGTTCCTGCAGCACCTCGCGTGCCATGGCCATCTGCCCCTTGCCACCGTCCACCAGCAGGATATCGGGCAGCTTGCCGTCGCCGCCCTTCAGCTTGCTGAAGCGCCGCGTCAGCGCCTGGTGCATCGCCGCATAGTCGTCGCCCGCGGTGATGCCCTCGATATTGAAGCGCCGGTAGTCGGACTTCAGCGGCCCTTCCGGCCCGAATACTACGCAGGAGGCCACCGTCGCCTCGCCACTGGAGTGGCTGATGTCGTAACACTCCAGGCGCTGCGGCGGCTCGTCCAGATCCAGGGCCTCGGCCAGCGCCTCGAAACGCGCCGCCACATGCTGGCGATTGGCCAGGCGCGCGCCCAGGGCCTGTTCGGCGTTGGTCAGGGCCAACTGCTGCCAGCGCGCCCGCGTGCCGCGAACCCGGTGGCTGATGGCGATTTCACGCCCGCGCAGCTCGGCGACGGCCGCCGCCAGGGTCGGCAGATCCTCATGCATGACATTGACGATCAGCTCGCTCGGCATGTCGCGCTCGTGACTGGACAGGTAGTACTGCGCGAGGAACGCCATCAATACGGCGCCGCCCTCCTCCTCGATGCCCACCTGCGGGAAGAAGTTCTTGCTGCCCAGCACACGACCGCCGCGCACACTGATCAGATGGACGCATGCGCCGCCCGGATTGACGACGGCCGCGATCACATCCACATCGCCACTGCCACCCTCCATGCTCTGCTGGTCCTGCACTCGGCGCAGCAGCGCGATCTGGTCACGCAGCTCGGCGGCGCGCTCGAACTCCAGCCCCATCGCCGCGCGTTCCATGGAGGCGGACAGCTCATCAGCCAGAGCGTTGCTGCGGCCCTCCAGGAACATCACCGAGTGACGCACATCTTCGGCGTACTCGGCCGGCTCCACCAGGCCGACGCAGGGCGCCTTGCAGCGCTTGATCTGGTATTGCAGGCAGGGCCGGGTGCGGTTCTTGAAGTAACTGTCCTCGCACTGGCGCACCAGGAAAGTCTTCTGCAAAAGTGCCAGGCTTTCGCGGATAGCCCCGGCGCTCGGATAGGGACCGAAATAGCGCCCCTTCGCCGACTTGACACCGCGGTGAATACCCAGGCGCGGGTAGTCGCCGTCGGAGAGCAGCACGTAGGGGTACGATTTATCGTCGCGCAGCAGGATGTTGTAGGGCGGCCGCCACTCCTTGATCAGCGTCTGCTCCAGCAACAGCGCCTCAGTCTCGTTGGCCACGATGGTGGTCTCGACCTGGGCGATCCGCGCCACCAGAGCTGCGGTCTTCGGCGCCAGGCCGGTCTTGCGAAAATAGCTGGCCAGACGCTTCTTCAGGTTCGACGCCTTGCCGACATAGAGCAGCCGGTTCTGTTCATCGAACATCCGGTACACGCCCGGCCTGCCGCTGCAGGTGGCAAGAAAGGCAGAAGAGTCGAAAGCAGTAGCGGTCATCGCAACAGGCAGGCCAGAAAGACAAAGAGGACGCAGTTTACGTCCTCTTTCATCGCTTACCCAAGGCTGTCAGCCGGTGGCGTCGACCATGCCGTGACGCACCGCCAGCAGCGCCAGCTCGACGTCGCTGGTGATCGAGAGTTTCTCGTAGATGCGGTAGCGGTAGGTATTCACCGTCTTCGGCGACAGGCAGAGCTTGTCGGAAATGGTTTGCACCTTCTGGCAATTGGCGATCATCAGGGCGATCTGGATTTCGCGCTCGGACAGAAGATCGAAGGGCGACCCACCACTGTTTGGCTGGAAGGACTTGAGCGCCAGCTGCTGGGCGATCTGCGGGCTGAGGTAGCGCTGACCGGCAAACGCCATGCGGATGGCCTGAACCATTTCCTCCAGCGCCGCGCCCTTGGTCAGGTAACCAGCCGCACCGGCCTGCAACAGGCGAGTGGGGAACAGGTCATCCTCGCAGGCGGTAACCGCGACGACTTTCAGATCGGGATGACTGCGCAGCAGCTTGCGAGTGGCTTCGAGGCCGCCGATACCGGGCATCTTGACGTCCATCAGGACAACGTCCGGCTTGATCTCGCGCACCTTCTTCAGGGCTTCCTCACCGGAATCGGCTTGGCCGATCACCTGCAGGCCATCGATATCGGCCAGCATGCGAGTGATGCCCGTACGCACCAGATCGTGGTCATCGACCACCAGCACCTTAATCAAGCGACACCTCGCTGCCCCAAACAGCCAAGATAAGAACCTAGCTTGGCGCAAAACCGCCAGAAAGCAAACGCCAGAAAACCGTGCTTGGCGGATCAAGGTCGAGAAAAGATGGCGGAGGCGGTGAGATTCGAACTCACGGATAGTTGCCCATCGGCGGTTTTCAAGACCGCTGCCTTAAACCACTCGGCCACACCTCCGCATTCGCGGGCCGCCATACTACCCGAACGCAACACACTGTCAAACTCTGACGGTTGGCAGGCGGATGCGCTCTGTTATGATCGACTCGACTACGGATTTTCACCCCCTCAGGAGGGACGTCATGCACGAACAGGATTACGCACTCGCCCAGACGCAGGCGACTCAACTGGAAGTCAGCAAGGTTCTGCGCAATACCTACGGGCTGCTGGCGCTCACTCTGGCCTTCAGCGGCTTGGTGGCCTACGTGGCCATGCAGATGAATGCGGTCTACCCGAACATCTTTGTCGTGCTGATCGCCTTCTACGGCCTGTTCTTCGCCACCGTCAAACTGCGCAACTCCGGCTGGGGCCTGGTCACCACCTTCGCCTTGACCGGCTTCATGGGCTACACCCTGGGACCGATCCTCAACCACTACCTGGGCATGAGCAACGGCGGTGAAGTCATCAGTTCGGCCTTCGCCATGACCGCCCTGGTGTTCTTCGGCCTGTCGGCCTACGTGCTCACCACCCGCAAGGACATGAGCTTCCTCGGCGGCTTCATCACTGCCGGTTTCTTTGTTCTGCTGGGCGCCACGCTGGCCAACATCTTCTTCCAGGTCAGCGGCCTGCAACTGGCCATCAGTGCCGGCTTCGTGCTGTTCTCGTCAGTCTGCATTCTGTTCCAGACCAGCGCGATCATCCACGGCGGCGAACGCAACTACATCATGGCGACCATCAGCCTGTATGTGTCGATCTACAACCTGTTCGTCAGCCTGCTGCAGATCTTCGGCATCATGAGCAGCGACGACTGATTCGATCAGGCACTGAACGAGCCCGCTTCGGCGGGCTTTTTCATGCCTCGGCGTTTATCATGGCGGCATCATCACGACTGCAGATTCACCATGAAGTTCGCCATCGCCCTCTTCGCCCCCGCACATGCGCCCTCCTCGCGCCGCGCCCTGCGCTTCGCCCAGGCAGCGCTGGACGGCGGCCACGAGATCGTTCGCCTGTTCTTCTACCAGGATGGCGTGCACAGCGCCTCCGGGAATGTGGTGAGCCCCCAGGACGAACTCGACCTGCCGCGCGAATGGCACGAGTTCGTGCAGCAGCATCAGCTGGACGCCGTGGTCTGCATCGCCGCCGCCCTGCGCCGCGGCGTCCTCAATGCCGAAGAGGCGCAGCGCTATGGCAAGCCGGCCGCCGACCTGGAAGCGCCCTGGGAGCTGTCCGGCCTCGGCCAGCTGCACGAGGCGGCGCAACTGGCCGATCGCCTGATCAGTTTCGGAGGCCACTGATGAGCAAGTCGATGCTGATCATCAGCCGCCAGTCGCCCTGGGCCGGCCCCGCCGCCCGCGAGGCACTGGACATCGCCCTGGCCGGCGGCGCCTTCGACCTGCCACTGGCCATGCTGTTTCTCGACGATGGCGTGTTCCAGCTGCTCGCCGGCCAGCAGCCGGCGGCTTTGCAGCAGAAGGACCTGGCCGCCAACCTGCAGGCCCTGCCGCTATTCGGCGTGGAGGAGCTGTATGTCTCCGGCCGCAGCCTGAGCGAGCGCGGCCTGGGTGAAGCGCAGCTGGCCCTGCCGGCACAGGCGCTGGACGATGCCGCCCTGACCTTGCTGCTCGACCGTTTCGACCATGTGGTGACGATCTGATGGCGACCCTGCATTTACTCTCCCACTCGCCCTTCAGCGACAGCCGCCTGAGCAGCTGCCTGCGCCTGCTCGGTGCCGACGACGGCCTATTGCTGACCGGCGATGCGGTCTACGCCCTGCAACCCGGCACCGCCCAGCTGCAGGCACTGGAGCTGATGCCGGCCGGCATCGCTCTGTACGCCCTGGAAGAGGACCTGCAGGCCCGCGCCCTGAGCGCCCCTGCCCGCGCCCAGGCCATCGACTATCCGGCCTTCGTCGAACTCTGTGGCCGTTACGCCAAGGTCAACAGCTGGCTATGACAGCACTGCGCATCGACGGGCGCGACATCGCCCTGGACAAGGACGGCTACTTGGTGGAGCTGGCCGACTGGTCGCCGGCCGCCGCCGAGGCACTAGCAGGCCGCGAAGAACTGCAGCTGACCGCTGACCACTGGGAAATCCTCGAGCTGCTGCGCGGTTTCTACGCCGAGTTCCAGCTGTCGCCAGCCACACGCCCGCTGATCAAGTACGTCACCCTCAAGCTGGGCCCGGACAAGGGCAACAGCCTGCACCTCAACCGCCTGTTCAAGGGCACCCCCGCAAAACTCGCCGCCAAACTGGCCGGCCTGCCGAAACCCACGAACTGCCTATGAACCTTGTCACCCCGCCGGAACACCCCTTCGCCCAGTTCGTGCGCATCCTCGGCAAGGGTAAGCGCGGCGCGCGCAGCATGACCCGCGAAGAAGCCCGCGAGGCCATGGGCATGCTGCTCGACGGCCAGGCCGAGGACACCCAGCTGGGCGCCTTCCTCATGCTGCTGCGGCATAAGGAGGAAAGCGCCGAGGAGCTGGCCGGCTTCACCGAAGCGCTCCGTGCGCGCCTGCAGGCGCCGCCGATCCGCGTGGACATCGACTGGCCCACCTATGCCGGCAAGAAGCGCCACCTGCCGTGGTACCTGCTGGCGATCAAGGCCCTGGCGGCCAGTGGCGTGCGCATTCTGATCCACGGTGGCGGCGCTCATACCGCCGGACGCCTGTACAGCGAACAGCTGCTGCAGACGCTGGAGATTCCGTTGTGCGGCAGCTGGAGCGAAGTCGGTGAGGCACTGGATGAGCGCAGCCTGGGCTTTATCCCGCTGGGCGCCTGGGCGCCGCAGCTGCAGCGGATGATCGACCTGCGCAACACCCTCGGACTGCGTTCGCCGATCCACTCGCTGGCGCGCCTCCTCAACCCGCTGGGTGCAAGAATTGGCCTGCAGAGCATCTTCCATCCCGGTTACCAGGCGGTGCACCGCGAGGCCAGCCAGCTGCTAGGCGATCACGCCATCGTGATCAAGGGCGAAGGCGGCGAGATCGAGGTCAACCCGGACGGTATCTGCCACCTGTACGGCACCGAGAACGGCGCGAACTGGGACGAGGAATGGCCGGTGCTGTCGGCGCAGCGCCACGTCAAGCCGGACAGCCTGGACCCGCAGCACCTGCTTGCCTTCTGGCGCGGCGAGGTGGAGGACAGCTACGGCCGCCTGGCCGTGCTCAGCACCCTGGCCCTGGCCCTGCGCGGCCTGGACGAGCCGCGCGAAGCGGCGTTCGCCCGCGCCGAAGCGATCTGGCAGGCGCGCCGCTAACTCTTACGCCTTGTCGAACCAGGCCAGCTTCTCGCGCAGGGTCACTACCTCGCCGACGATCACCAGCGTGGGCGCGTGCACCTCGTGCTCGGCCACCAGCTGCGGCAGGCTGGCCAGGGTGCCGGTGAATACCCGCTGATTCTGCGTGGTGCCCTGCTGCACCAGCGCCGCCGGGGTGTCGGCCGCCCGCCCGTGGTCGATCAGGGCCTGGCAGATCTGCGGCAGGCCAACAAGGCCCATGTAGAACACCAGGGTCTGCCCAGGCGCGACCAGGTCGGTCCAGGGCAGATTGGTGCTGCCGTCCTTCAGATGGCCGGTGACGAAACGCACCGACTGGGCGTGGTCGCGGTGGGTCAGCGGGATGCCGGCATAGGCCGCGCAGCCAGAAGCTGCCGTGATGCCCGGCACCACCTGGAACGGGATGCCCTCGGCGGCCAGCTGCTCGATCTCCTCGCCACCACGACCGAAGATGAAGGGGTCGCCGCCCTTCAGGCGCAGCACGCGCTTGCCCTGCTTGGCCAAGTCGACCAGCAGCTGGTTGATCTCTTCCTGCGGCACCGCATGCTCGGCGCGGCGCTTGCCGACATAGATACGCTCGGCATCGCGGCGGCACAGCTCGATGATCGGCGGCGCAACCAGTCGATCGTAGAGCACTACGTCGGCCTGCTGCATCAGGCGCAGGGCGCGGAAGGTCAGCAGGTCCGGATCGCCCGGGCCGGCGCCGACCAGGTACACCTCGCCCAGCGCGCGCGGCGCGGCACCAGCGATTTTGGCCTCGAGCAGGCGCTCACCCTCGCCCAGCTTGCCGGCGAACACGCTCTCGGCGATCTGCCCCTGGAACACGTCCTCCCAGAACACCCGGCGCTGCTGAACGTCGGGGAACAGCTGCTTGACTCGCTCGCGGAATTTCTTCGCCAGGCTGGCCAACTGGCCATAGGTGGACGGAATCCAGGTCTCGATCTTGGCGCGGATCAGCCGCGCCAACACCGGCGCGTCGCCGCCGCTGGTGATGGCGACGATCAGCGGCGAGCGGTCGACGATAGCCGGGAAGATCACGCTGCATAGCGCTGGCGCATCCACCACGTTGACCGGAATGCCCAGTGCCTGCGCCTCGGCCGAGATGCGCGCGTTGAGCGGCTCGTCATCGGTGGCGGCGATCACCAGAGCCACGCCCTGCAGGTCGGCGCTGTCATAGCCGCGCAGATGCACGCGACCCTCTCCAGCCAGCGCGGTGAGTTCGCCACGCACCTCCGGCGCCACCACGCGTAACTGGCCACCGGCGTCGCTCAGCAGGCGCGCCTTGCGCAGCGCGACCTCGCCGCCGCCGACGACCAGCACGACACGCCCCTGGAGTTTGTGGAACAGCGGAAGGAAATCCATGACTCAGCCTCTCCCGAGGTAAAAAAACGGGGTGGCCATCGCCACCCCGCCATTGTGCATGCGCTATCGGCTTAGCCGATCACCTCGATGCCACCCATGTAGGGCTTGAGCACTTCCGGCACGCGGATGCTGCCGTCGGCCTGCTGGTAGTTCTCCAGCACCGCCACCAGGGTGCGGCCCACCGCCAGGCCGGAGCCGTTGAGGGTATGCACCAGCTCCGGCTTGCCGGTTTCCGGGTTGCGGTAGCGCGCCTGCATGCGGCGGGCCTGGAAGTCGCCGCAATTGGAGCAGGAGGAAATCTCGCGGTACTTGTCCTGGCTCGGCACCCAGACTTCCAGGTCGTAGGTCTTCACCGCGGAGAAGCCCATGTCGCCGGTGCACAGGGCCAGCTTGCGGTACGGCAGCTCGAGCAGCTGCAGCACGCGCTCGGCGTTGGCGGTCATGCCTTCCAGCGCCTCGAAGGACTTGCTCGGCTCGACGATCTGCACCATCTCGACCTTGTCGAACTGGTGCTGGCGGATCATGCCTCGAGTGTCGCGACCGGAGGCGCCGGCCTCGCTACGGAAGCACGGGGTGTGGGCGACGAACTTCAGCGGCAGCTGCTTGGCGTCGAGGATTTCGCCGGACACGATGTTGGTCAGCGACACCTCGGCGGTCGGGATCAGGTAGAAGTCCGCCTCGCCTTCGCGGCTGATCTTGAACAAGTCTTCCTCGAACTTCGGCAGCTGGCCGGTGCCCTGCAGCGCCGGGGCCTGCACCAGGTAAGGCGTGTAGGCTTCTTCATAGCCATGCTCGCCGGTGTGCAGGTTGATCATGAACTGGGCCAGGGCGCGATGCAGGCGGGCAATGGGGCCGCGCAGCAGGGCGAAACGAGCGCCGGAGAGCTTGGCGGCGGTCTCGAAGTCCAGCCAGCCGTGCTGCTCGCCCAGGGCGACGTGATCCTTGATCTCGAAGTCGAAACTGCGCGGAGTGCCCCAGCGCGAGACTTCGACGTTGCCGTCTTCATCCTCGCCCACCGGCACGGACTCGTGCGGCAGGTTGGGGATGTTCAGCAGCAGGTTGTCCAGCTCGGTCTGGATGCTGTCCAGCTCGCGCTTGCCCTCTTCCAGATCGCTGCCCATCTTGTCGACTTCCGCCAGCAGCGGAGCGATGTCCTCGCCACGCGCCTTGGCCTGGCCGATGGACTTGGAGCGCGCGTTACGCTCGGCCTGCAGCTGTTCGGTGCGGGTCTGTACGGCCTTGCGCTGGGCTTCGAGAGCTTCGAAGCGCACGACGTCCAGCTGGAAGCCACGGGTGGCGAGGCGCGCCGCAACTTCTTCGAGCTGGCTGCGAACGAGTTTGGAATCGAGCATGGTGTAGGTCCCAACAAGCAGATGAACGCCGACAGAGGGTCGGTCTTGAATGTGGCGAAGTTTACGGACTTCGGCGCGCCAAGCCGAGTCCTTTTGCCCGCGAATGGCTCAGAGCCTGAGCCGAGTCACCATGCAGGGCGGCTCAGCGCACCAGCAGCATCCCGACCCAGGCCGCCAGCAAACCACCGAGCAGGCTGCTCAGCAGATAGGCGATGGCCACGCCCGGCTGGCCGTTCTCGAACAGCCGCACCACCTCCAGACTGAAGCTGGAGAAGGTCGTCAATCCGCCGAGCACGCCCGTGATCAGCCCGGTACGCAGTGCCAGCGGCAGGTCGGTCCGGGCCAGGAACAGCGCCGAGAGCACACCGATCAGGAAACAACCGACCAGATTCACCGCCAGCGTCGCCAGGTAGTAATGCCGCGGCCAGTGCGCGACCACCCAGACACTGGTGAGAAAACGCAGTACGGAGCCGGCGGCGCCACCGGCAGCCACGGCCAGCACAAGCTGCATCATGGGCGACGTCTCCTCGGACTTTGTCGATCCAGCTGGGCAAGGCGTTCGAGCTTTTCGCGAATCTTCAGCTCCAGCCCGCGCGGCACCGGCTCGTAGTAGCGACGCGGCTCCAGTTCGTCGGGGAAATAGTCCTCACCGGCGGCATAGGCATCCGGCTCGTCGTGGGCGTAGCGGTACTCCTCGCCGTAGCCCAGCTCCTTCATCAGCCTGGTCGGCGCGTTGCGCAGGTGCAGCGGCACTTCCAGCGAGCCGTGCTCGGCAGCCTCGCGCATGGCCGCCTTGAAGCCCATGTACACCGCATTGCTCTTCGGCGCACAGGCCAGATAGACGATGGCCTGGGCCACCGCCAGCTCGCCCTCAGGGCTGCCGAGGCGCTCCTGCACATCCCAGGCATTCAGGCACAGGGTCAGGGCCCGCGGATCGGCGTTACCGATGTCCTCGCTGGCCATACGCACCACGCGCCGCGCCAGGTACAGCGGGTCGCAGCCGCCATCGATCATGCGCGCATACCAGTACAGGGCAGCATCCGGATTAGAGCCGCGCACCGACTTGTGCAGCGCGGAAATCTGGTCGTAGAAAGCCTCGCCGCCCTTGTCGAAACGCCGGCGGCTATCGCCCAGCAGGTTGTGCAGCAGCTCTGGGCCCATCTCGCCGCCATCCTCGGCCAGGTCGGCGGCGTTCTCCAGCAGGTTGAGCAGGCGTCGGCCATCGCCGTCGGCGGCGGCCAGGAGGATCTGGAAACTCTCTTCTGGCAGGCTCAGGTTGCGCTTGCCGAGTCCCTTGTCCTCGCCCAGCGCGCGCGCCACCAGCTTGCGCATGGCTGCCTCGTCCAGGCTCTTCAGCACATAGACGCGAGCCCGCGAGAGCAGAGCGTTGTTCAGCTCGAAGGACGGGTTCTCGGTGGTGGCGCCGATAAAGATCAGCGTGCCGTCTTCGACATAGGGCAGGAAGGCATCCTGCTGGCTCTTGTTGAAGCGGTGCACCTCGTCGACGAAGAGGATGGTGCGGCGGCCATACTGGGCGGCCTGCTGCTTGGCCACCTCGACTGCCTGGCGGATTTCCTTGACGCCGGACAACACGGCGGAGATCGTCTCGAAATGCGCGTCGGACACCTGGGCTAGCAGCTTGGCGAGGGTCGTCTTGCCGACCCCGGGCGGCCCCCAGAAGACCATCGAGTGCAGCGCGCCCTGCTCAAGCGCCTCGCGCAGCGGCTTGCCCTGCCCCAGCACGTGCTCCTGGCCGACGTATTCGTCCAGGCTGGTGGCGCGCAAACGCGCCGCCAGGGGCTGAGCGACGGGCGCGGCGCGGAACAGGTCCACCTGGGCCTCTTATTCCTGGATGACGTCGGCGCCTTCCGGCACCTGGAAATCGAACTGCGCAGGATCCAGCTGCTCGTTCATCTTGACGCCGAGGAACAGGATATTGGTGCGCTGGCCGATGCTATCGATCAGTTGCATGTCGTTGATCATGCCCTTGCGGAAAGACAGGCGCAGGTTGTCGAACAGGCTGTCCTTGGCCTTGGGCTTGAGGATAAAGTCGACCACATCACCGCCTTCCTTGAAGGTGATCTCGAAGTTCTCGCGGATCTTCGACACGTCGCCGGACAGCAGCAGCGCCGGGGTGTGGGTCAGGCGCTGATCCAGCGTCTGGATGGTCACCTGCATCAGGTCCGGGTCGTACAGCCAGACCTTCTGGCCGTTGGACACCAGCAGTTGCTCCTGCGGCGCGTCGGTGTGCCAGCGGAACAGGCCCGGGCGCTTGAGCGCCAACTGGCCTGAGGTTTCCTGCAGCTGGGTGCCGGAACCGTCCAGGGTCAGCTGGGAAAAACGTCCGCTCAGGGTCTGGGCGCGATCGAGCAGGCCGGTCAGGCGCTTGACCGCGGCCTCGTCGTCGGCGTGGGCAAAAACGGGACTGCAGGCCAACGCGGCCAGCAGCAGCATGCGGATCAGGCGCATGAAAATCCTCTCAAGTCAGTCGCGGGACGGCCCCGGCGCTATGACCTCGCGCGAGCCGTTGGTGTTCATCGGGGTCACGACCCCGGCCATTTCCATGGCCTCGATCATGCGCGCGGCGCGGTTGTAGCCGATCTTCAGCTTGCGCTGCACAGCAGAAATCGAGGCGCGGCGGCTTTCCAGGACGAAGTTGACGGCTTCGTCGTACAGCGGGTCTTCCTCGCTGCCCTCGCCGCCTTCACCACCGCTGCCGCCTTCGAAGCCGCTACCGGCTTCTTCCACGCCGGCCAGGATGTCTTCGATGTAGTCCGGCGCGCCGCGCTGCTTCCAAGCCTCGACCACCCGGTGCACCTCGTCGTCGGAGACGAAGGCGCCGTGTACGCGAATCGGCAGACCGGTGCCCGGCGGCAGGTAAAGCATGTCACCGTGACCGAGCAGCTGTTCGGCGCCACCCTGGTCGAGGATGGTGCGCGAGTCGATCTTGCTCGATACCTGGAACGCCATACGGGTCGGGATGTTGGCCTTGATCAGGCCGGTGATCACGTCCACCGACGGGCGCTGGGTGGCGAGGATCAGGTGGATACCGGCGGCCCGCGCCTTCTGCGCGATACGGGCGATCAGTTCTTCGACCTTCTTGCCGACGATCATCATCATGTCGGCGAATTCGTCGACAACCACCACGATGGTCGGCAGGGTCTTCAGCAGCGGTGCCTCGTCTTCCATCGACTGGCGCTTGTACAGCGGGTCGGACAGCGGCGTGCCAGCTTCCTCGGCGTCCTTCACCTTGCGGTTGAAGCCGGCCAGGTTACGCACGCCCATGGCGGCCATCAGCTTGTAGCGACGCTCCATCTCGGCCACCGACCAGCGCAGGGCGTTGGCGGCTTCCTTCATGTCGGTCACCACCGGGCACAGCAGGTGCGGGATGCCTTCGTAGATCGACAGTTCAAGCATCTTCGGGTCGATCATGATCATCCGCGCGTCTTCCGGGCCGGACTTGAACAGGATCGACAGGATCATGGCGTTGACGCCCACCGACTTACCGGAGCCAGTGGTACCGGCCACCAACAGGTGAGGCATCTTGGCCAGGTCGGTGATCACCGGCTTGCCGCCGATATCGTGCCCCAGGGCAAGGGTCACCGGCGACTTGGCGTCGTCGTATTCGGGCGAGGACAGCACCTCGGAGAAGCGTACGATCTGGCGATCCTCGTTGGGAATCTCGATACCGACGGTGGTCTTGCCCGGGATCACCTCGACCACCCGCACGCTGATCACCGCCAGCGAACGCGCCAGGTCCTTGGCCAGGTTGGAGATGCGGCTGACCTTGACGCCGATGCCCGGCTGGATCTCGAAACGAGTGATCACCGGGCCCGGATGCACGGACTCCACCACCACCTCGACGCCGAACTCCTTGAGCTTGATCTCCAGCAGGCGCGACATGGCCTCCAGCGACTCGGGAGAGAAGCTCTTCTGCTTCTTCTCGGCTACGTCGAGGATGGAAATCGGCGGCAGAGTGCCGGCCAGCGCGGCATCCTCGAACAGCTGAACCTGCTTCTCCTTGAGCACGCGCTTGCTCGGCTCAGCGGCCTTGGGCGGCGGTGGCGGCGCGATCACCGGGGCGACGCGGGTCTCGCGCTCGACCATGTGCTTGGCCAAGGTTTCCTCGCGCTCGATCAGGCGTTCCTTGACCTTGGCCTGTTCGCGGCGATCCGGCACCACGGGCGCGGCCACCTCGGCGACGCGCTCATCGACCTCGCGCAGCTGGGCCACCAGTTGCTTGCGCTGCAGGCGCGACTCCCACCAGCGGGTGATCAGGCTGTTGATCAGCTCGATCAGGTCGAGGGTGATCTTGCCGGTCAGGTCCATGACCTTGAACCAGGACAGGTCGGTGAACACGGTCAGGCCGAACAGGAACAGCGCCAGGAACAGCAGCGTGCTGCCCTGAACATTAAGCGCATTGATCGCCAGCTGGCCCAGGCTTTCACCCAGCGCACCACCGGCGGAGGCCGGCATGCCGACTGCGGAATGGAAGTGGATAAAGGCCAAGCCGGAACCAGCCAGAACCAGGAATACCAGGCCGATCAGGCGCCAGGAAAACAACCAGCCACTCCACTGCCAGGGCTGGTGGCGGTTGCGGAACACCTGCCAGGTTTTCACCCCGAGCAGCAGCGGGAACACGTAGGCGAAGTAGCCCAGGGCCATGAACAGTACATCCGCGCACCAGGCACCGGCGCGGCCGGCTGCATTCTGCACCTGCTGGGCACTGCTGGTATGGCTCCAGCCTGGGTCGTTCTGGTTGTAGGTCAGCAGCGCCATCCACAGGATCAGGCAGAGCGCGCCGAGCGCGATCAATGCACCTTCCTTGAGGCGGTAATGCAATTGCTGACGCCAGGCTGGGGCCTGGGCTGCTGTGCTGGAATTCTTCAAAACGCTGTCATTCCTGCGCGCGGGGCGCGACTGACGATCGGTGGAACACGCAAATCAGACGACTATTGTACAAATTTACAGGTGTCATGCCAGGCTGCCGAGTCGTTTTGCCGGCCCATCCCGCTTCGGTGTAGCATACCCGGCTATCCCTTACGTGCGGCTCAATTGGAGCATGCATTCTCTTTCGTGACAAAGGCTTATGGGGTCTTTTTATGAGCGAAGTCAAGCATTCACGCCTGATCATCCTGGGCTCCGGCCCGGCCGGCTACACCGCCGCCGTCTACGCCGCCCGCGCCAACCTCAAGCCTGTCGTCATCACCGGTATCCAGCCCGGCGGCCAGCTCACCACCACCACCGAAGTCGACAACTGGCCGGGTGACGTCCACGGCCTGACCGGCCCGGCGCTGATGCAGCGCATGCAGGAGCATGCCGAGCGCTTCGACACCGAGATCGTGTACGACCATATTCACACCGCCGAGTTGCAGAGCAAGCCCTTCACCCTCAAGGGCGACAGCGGCACCTATACCTGCGACGCGCTGATCATCGCTACCGGGGCCAGCGCACAGTACCTCGGCCTGCCGTCCGAAGAAGCCTTCGCCGGCAAGGGCGTGTCCGCCTGCGCCACCTGTGACGGCTTCTTCTACCGCAACCAGGTGGTCTGTGTGGTCGGCGGCGGCAACACCGCCGTCGAGGAAACCCTGTACCTGTCCAACATCGCCAAGGAAGTGCACCTGATCCACCGCCGCGACAAGCTGCGCTCGGAGAAGATCCTGCAAGACAAGCTGTTCGACAAGGCCGCCAATGGCAACGTGCGCCTGCACTGGAACCAGACCCTCGACGAGGTACTGGGTGACAACACCGGCGTCACCGGCGTGCGCCTGAAGAGCAGCATCGACGGCAGCACCCAGGAGCTGCAGTTGGCCGGCGTGTTCATCGCCATCGGCCACAAGCCCAACACCGACCTGTTCAAAGGCCAGCTGGAAATGCGCGACGGCTACCTGGTGGTCCAGGGCGGCGGCGAGGGCAACGCCACTGCCACCAGCATCGAGGGCGTATTCGCCGCCGGTGACGTGGCCGACCACGTCTACCGCCAGGCTATCACCTCGGCAGGCGCCGGCTGCATGGCCGCGCTGGATGCCGAGAAGTACCTCGACGTCTGAGCCTTGGGCGGGCAGCTGTCCGCCCTACCCTCCCCATGCTGACCTGGCTGCGGCGCGACTCGCTGGATTTTCCAGCGCTGGAACGCGCCTTGCGCGAACCCAATGGCCTGCTGGCTGCCGGCGGCGATCTCTCCGCTGAGCGCCTGATCGCCGCCTATCGGCATGGCTGCTTCCCCTGGTTCAGCGAGGGGCAGCAGCTGCTCTGGTGGTCACCCGATCCGCGCACCGTACTGTTCCCAGAAGAGTTCCACCTGTCGCGCAGCCTGGCCAAACTGCTGCGCCAGCAACGCTACCGCGTCACCTTCGATCAGGACTTCGCCGCCGTCATCGAAGGCTGCGCCGGTCCGCGCGACTATGCCGACGGCACCTGGATCACCGACTCGATGCGCGCCGCCTACCTGGAACTGCATCAGCGCGGCCTGGCTCACTCGGTGGAAGTCTGGGATGGCGAGCAACTGGTCGGCGGCCTCTACGGCCTGGCCATGGGCCAGCTGTTTTTCGGCGAGTCCATGTTCAGCCGCGCCGACAACGCCTCCAAAATCGGCTTCGCGACGCTGGTCAATAAGCTACGCGACTGGGGCTTCGTGCTGATCGACTGCCAGATGCCAACCCGGCACCTGCACAGTTTCGGCGCCCGACCCATTGCGCGCGCGGAATTCGCCCACTTTCTGCAGCAGCATCTGGACCAGCCCAGCACAGCCAACTGGCAGGCCTGTGGTAGCCGCCAATAGGCTGGCATACACTTGTCCCAGGGGTTCCCCGAGGATTGACCATGACCGAGCTGGCTCGCCTCAAGTTCTACGCCACTCAGCCACATCCATGCAGCTATCTGCCCGAAGAGCAGGCGACCACCCTGTTCCTCGACCCCAGCCAGCCGATGGATGTGCAGGTCTATGCCGAACTGTCGGAGATGGGCTTCCGCCGCAGCGGCGACCATCTCTACCGACCGCACTGCCAGCGCTGCACCGCCTGCGTACCGGCGCGCATCCCTGCCGACCAGTTCATACCCAATCGCCAGCAGCGACGCATCCTCAAGCGCAACGCCGATATCCAGGTGCGCGCCGTGCGACCAGCATTCAACGAGGAGTACTACGCCCTCTACGTGCGCTACATCGAGCAGCGCCATGCCGACGGCGACATGTACCCGCCCAGCCGCGACCAGTTCAGCACGTTCCTGGTCCGCGACCTGCCGTTCGCCCGCTTCTACGAGTTCCGCCTGGCCGGCACTCTAGTCGCCGTGGCGGTCACCGACCTGCTACCCAACGGCATCTCCGCGGTGTACACCTTCTATGACCCCGCCCTGGAGCGTCGCAGCCTGGGCCGATTTGCCATTCTCTGGCAGATCGGCGAGACCGCACGCCTGGGCTTGCAAGCCGTCTATCTCGGCTACTGGATCAAGAATTGCCGGAAGATGAGCTACAAGACGCAGTACCGCCCTATCGAGCTGTTCGTCAACCAGCGCTGGGTCGTTCTGACCTGAGCACAACACCCGCAACCACAGCCTGACCCTCCAGCCACTTGGCGGCCATCCCCCTTTTCGGGCACAATGCACGCCGCTTTTGCCTGGGCACCGATGCGCCAGGCCTATCTTTGGATACCGAGGGCTTTACTGCATGTCGAAAGAAGACAGCTTCGAAATGGAAGGTACTGTCGTCGACACCCTGCCCAACACCATGTTCCGTGTGGAGTTGGAAAACGGGCACGTCGTTACCGCGCACATCTCCGGCAAGATGCGCAAGAACTACATCCGCATTCTGACTGGAGACAAGGTCCGCGTCGAACTGACGCCGTACGACCTGAGCAAGGGCCGTATCACCTACCGCGCCCGCTGATCGCCCCGCGATCCCGAATGCAAAAACGCCCGGCATTGCCGGGCGTTTGCGTTTCCAGAGCCCGCCCTCAGGCCGGCTCTGCAGCCGTTTCGAACTCGAAGTGCAGCTCGCCGCCCTCCAGGTCGATATGCACCACCCCGCCATGCTCGGCCAGCTCGCCGAACAGGATCTCCTCGGCCAACGGCCGCTTGATCTTGTCCTGGATCAGCCGCGCCATCGGCCGCGCGCCCATCTGCACGTCGTAGCCACGCTCGGCCAGCCAGCCGCGCGCCGCATCCGTGACATCCAGCTGCACCCGCTTGTCCTCCAGCTGCGCCTGCAGTTCGGTGAGGAACTTGTCGACGATGCTCTTGATGGTTTCGTGACTCAGTCGACCGAACTGGATGATGGTGTCCAGGCGGTTGCGGAACTCCGGCGTGAAGCTCTTCTTGATCACCTCCATCGCGTCGGACGAATGATCCTGCTGGGTGAAGCCGATCGATGCGCGCGCCGCGGTTTCAGCCCCGGCGTTGGTGGTCATGATCAGAATCACGTTGCGGAAGTCCGCCTTGCGCCCGTTGTTGTCGGTCAGGGTGCCGTGGTCCATCACCTGCAACAGCAGATTGAACACTTCCGGGTGAGCCTTCTCGATCTCATCCAGCAGCAACACGCAGTGCGGTTGCTTGGTAATGGCCTCAGTCAACAGACCACCCTGGTCGAAACCAACATAGCCGGGCGGCGCACCGATCAGCCGCGATACGGTGTGGCGCTCCATGTACTCGGACATGTCGAAGCGCACCAGCTCGATACCCATGGCCTTGGCCAGCTGCCGGGCAGCCTCGGTCTTGCCGACACCTGTCGGGCCGGCGAAGAGGAAGGAACCGACTGGCTTGTCCGGCGCCTTGAGGCCGGCACGGGAAAGCTTGATGGCGGTGGACAACGAGTCGATCGCCGCATCCTGACCGAACACGGTGAGCTTGAGGTCGCGCTCCAGGTTGCGCAGCAACTCCTTATCCGAGCTGCTGACGTGCTTCGGTGGAATACGCGCGATCTTCGCGACGATGTCTTCGACCTGAGCCACCTCGATGCGCTTGGCGCGCTTTTCTTCTGGCTGCAGACGCTGGTAGGCGCCCGCCTCGTCGATCACATCGATGGCCTTGTCCGGCATGTGGCGATCGTTGATGTAGCGTGCCGCCAGCTCAGCCGCCGCACGCAGCGCCTCGTCGCTGTACTCGATGTGGTGGTGCTGCTCGAAGCGCGCCTTGAGCCCCTTGAGGATGCCGACTGTATCCTCGACGGACGGCTCACTGACATCGACCTTCTGGAAGCGCCGTGCCAGGGCCCGGTCTTTCTCGAAGATGCCGCGGAACTCCTGGAAAGTAGTGGAGCCGATGCAGCGAATTTCGCCGGAGGACAGCAACGGCTTGAGCAGGTTGGACGCATCCATGACCCCGCCCGAGGCCGCGCCGGCACCGATGATGGTATGGATCTCATCGATGAAGAGGATCGCGTGCGGACGCTTGCGCAACTCGTTGAGCAGCGCCTTGAAGCGCTTCTCGAAATCGCCGCGGTACTTGGTACCGGCCAGCAGCGCACCGAGGTCGAGCGAATAGACCACACTCTCGGACAGCAGGTCCGGCACCTGACCGTCGACGATGCGCTTGGCCAGGCCTTCGGCGATGGCAGTCTTGCCGACACCGGCCTCACCGACCAGCAGCGGGTTGTTCTTGCGCCGACGGGCGAGGATCTGCGCAACGCGCTCGACCTCATGCTCGCGACCGACCAGCGGGTCGATGCGCCCCTGGCGCGACAGCTCGTTGAGGTTGCTGGCGTAGGCATCCAGCGGATTGCCGGAGGCCGAGGACTCTCCGCCCTCCTCGTCCTGCATCTCCTGCTCGCTTTCGTGCTGATCGGTATGACCGGGCACCTTGGAGATGCCGTGAGCAATGTAGTTAACCACGTCGATACGGGCCACGCTCTGCTGCTTGAGCAGAAACACGGCCTGACTCTCCTGCTCGCTGAAGATGGCGACCAGCACGTTGGCGCCTGTCACCTCACGCTTGCCGGAGCTCTGCACATGGAATACGGCGCGCTGCAGAACGCGCTGGAAGCCCAGGGTCGGCTGGGTCTCGCGATCCTCGTCATGCTGAGGAATCAGCGGCGTGGTGGAGTCGATGAACTCCTGCAGATCATGCCGGAGCTTATCCAAGTTGGCGCCACAGGCGCGCAGTACGGTCGCTGCAGCCTCGTTATCCAGCAAAGCCAGAAGCAGATGCTCGACCGTCATGAACTCATGGCGCTTGGCACGTGCCTCCTTGAAGGCCAGATTGAGGGTGACTTCCAGCTCTCGATTCAACATAGCTTCACCTCTTGCCCAAGCGGGACGACGTCAGCCGTCCTTCTCTATCTCACAGAGTAGCGGATGCTGGCTCTCCCGAGCGTATTGGTTGACCTGCATCGCTTTGGTCTCTGCGATATCGCGGGTAAATACCCCGCAGATTGCCTTGCCTTCCGTATGCACCGTGAGCATGACCTTGGTGGCCACTTCCCGATTCATGCCGAAGAACACTTCCAACACTTCGACCACGAAATCCATCGGAGTGTAATCATCGTTGAACATCAGCACCTTATACATAGGCGGCGCCTGCAACGCCGGCTTCGCCTCCTGCACGGCCAAGCCGGAGGAATCGTCCTCGTGCTCGTCCGGACGATCCTGATTGAATGTTAGTCGAATCTGGCTGGGTGAATGCATGCTGAACTGATGGTGTCGTAAGCGGTCGGAGGTAGATGCCAGGCGGATTATGACAGGCTTCTCAGCCGCCCGACCTGGTGCCTTGACTAAAGGCGAAACGGTGTTACAAACAGTGAATACCCTACTCGGGTATCGGGGTTCCGCGGCTAGCGCCCTTTCGGGCTGAAGTCGGACGTGGAGCTGAAGTGGATGATACTCCAGTGATGGAGTCCTTTGCAGAGGGATGTCAGCATGCTTAGCGGTAAGGTCAAGTGGTTCAACAACGCCAAGGGCTACGGCTTCATCGTGGCAGATGGCCGAGATGAGGACCTGTTCGCCCACTACTCGGCTATCCAGATGGACGGCTACAAGACTCTAAAGGCCGGCCAAGCGGTCAAGTTCGATATTCTGCAGGGTCCAAAAGGCCTGCACGCCGTGAATATCAGCGCGATTCTGGCAACCAGTGACACCCCGGCGCACGCCAGCGCGCCGCAAAGCACTCCAGTAGAAGCCTGAAAAGAGCAGAAATGAAAAAGGCCGGTCAGATGACCGGCCTTTTTGTTTGGCGCCTACTGCTTACATGTGGGTGATGATGGCATCACCGAACTGCGAGCAGGACAGCAGCTTGGCGCCGTCCATCAGACGTTCGAAGTCATAGGTCACGGTCTTGGCGGCGATGGCGCCGTTGGTGCCCTTGATGATCAGGTCGGCGGCTTCGGTCCAGCCCATGTGGCGCAGCATCATCTCGGCGGAGAGGATGACCGAACCCGGATTGACCTTGTCCAGACCGGCATACTTCGGCGCGGTACCGTGGGTTGCCTCGAACATGGCCACGGTGTCGGACAGGTTGGCACCCGGAGCGATACCGATACCACCCACTTCGGCCGCCAGGGCGTCGGACAGGTAGTCACCGTTCAGGTTCAGAGTGGCGATCACGTCGTACTCGGCCGGACGCAGCAGGATCTGCTGCAGCATGGCGTCGGCGATGGCGTCTTTCACCACGATGGTCTTGCCGGTGTTCGGGTTTTTGAACTGCATCCACGGGCCGCCATCCAGCAGCTCGGCGCCGAACTCGTCACGCGCCACCTCGTAGCCCCACTCCTTGAAGGCACCTTCGGTGAACTTCATGATGTTGCCCTTATGGACGATGGTCACGGAGCTGCGATCGTTGTCCACGGCGTACTGCAGGGCCTTGCGCACCAGGCGCTTGGTACCTTCCAGGGAAACCGGCTTGATACCGATACCGCAGTTTTCGGTGAAGCGGATCTTCTTGACGCCCATTTCCTCGGTGAGGAACTTGATGACCTTCTCGGCCTCAGGGCTGCCAGCTTTCCACTCGACACCGGCGTAGATGTCTTCCGAGTTCTCGCGGAAGATGCACATATCCACGTCACCCGGCTTCTTCACCGGACTAGGCACGCCTTCGAACCAGCGTACCGGACGCTGACAGACATACAGATCCAGCTCCTGGCGCAGGGCCACGTTCAGCGAGCGGATGCCGCCACCGACCGGAGTGGTCAGCGGGCCCTTGATGGACACGACGTAGTCGCGCACGGCTTCCAGGGTTTCTTTCGGCAGCCAAGTGTCCTGGTCATAGACCTGGGTGGCTTTCTCGCCGGCGTAGACTTCCATCCAGGCGATCTTGCGCTGGCCGGTATAGGCTTTTTCAACGGCAGCGTCGACGACCTTGATCATCACCGGGCTGATATCGACACCGATGCCATCACCCTCGATGAACGGGATGATCGGATTGTTCGGTACATTCAAGGTCATGTCGGCGTTGACGGTGATCTTTTCGCCGTTCGCAGGCACCTGGATCTTCTGGTATCCCATGCTGGACTCCGTTTGTTTTCGTGGTCTGACAATCCACCGCACGGATAATGCGGCGGACGATACTTCTGGGTCTCGGAAAGGTGCTGCATTCTTGTAGTTTTTCTACAGAAAGTCACGCACTTTTCGCCATTTACTGACAGCCCAGCGACAACCTAGACTGCTTGAATACTGGTTTTGCGCCAAACATGTAGTCAAACTACATTGACGCTACAAAAAGCCCTCTTGGGGCGATTTCAATCCTAGCAGCTTGGCTCCAGATTGCTTCGATCCAAGCCTCGGCCAATAGTTGCCGCAGACTCGCGGAGGTTCATTGCAATGCGTTTCACCCCACACGTCACCGTCGCCACCGTGGTCGAGGACCAAGGCCGTTTCCTCTTGGTTGAGGAGCTGGCCGGCGGCCAGGCGGTATTAAACCAGCCTGCCGGCCATCTGGAAGCCGACGAAAGTCTCATCGCCGCCGCTCTGCGCGAGACGCTGGAGGAGACCGGCTGGGAAGTTGAGCTGACCGCCGTCACCGGCATCTACCTCTATACCGCCCCCAGCAATGGCGTGACCTACCAGCGCGTGTGCTTCGCCGCCAAGCCACTGCGCCACCTGCCGGACTCGCCACTGGACGAGGGCATCATCGGCCCGCGCTGGCTGACCCGCGACGAGCTGGCGGCCCAGCCCGAACGCTGGCGCAGTGAACTGGTGCTGCGCTGCATCGACGACTATCTGGCCGGCGAACGCCACGCCCTGAGCCTGATCCGCGATCCGGCAGATCGCGACCCGGTCTGATTCGCCGCGCGCCGCGCGCTCCTGATAGAATTGCCGCCTTTCTGCAGTCAGCCCTCTTCGAACTCCCATGCGCGAACCAGCCAATACCCGAGTGATCGTCGGCATGTCCGGCGGCGTCGACTCTTCCGTCTCCGCCCTCCTCCTGCTCGAACAGGGCTACCAGGTCGAAGGCCTGTTCATGAAGAACTGGGAAGAGGACGACGGAACCGAATACTGCACCGCCATGACCGACCTGGCGGACGCCCAGGCCGTGTGCGACCGCATCGGCATCAAGCTGCACACCGCCAATTTCGCCGCAGAATACTGGGACAACGTGTTCGAGCATTTCCTGGCCGAATACAAGGCCGGACGCACGCCTAACCCGGACATCCTGTGCAACCGCGAAATCAAGTTCAAAGCGTTCCTCGACTACGCCCTGAGCCTCGGGGCTGACCTGATCGCCACCGGCCACTACGTGCGCCGCCGCGATGTCGACGGCCGCAGCGAACTGCTCAAGGGCCTCGACCCGAACAAGGACCAGAGCTACTTCCTGCATGCCGTCGGCGGCGAGCAGATCGGCCGCACCCTGTTCCCGGTCGGCGAACTGGAAAAACCGCAGGTACGCGCCATCGCCGAGAAGTACGATCTGGCCACGGCCAAGAAGAAGGACTCCACCGGCATCTGCTTCATCGGCGAACGCCGCTTCAGCGACTTCCTCAAGCAGTACCTGCCGGCACAGCCAGGCGATATCGAGACCACCGAGGGCCAGGTGATCGGCCGCCATGTCGGCCTGATGTACCACACCATCGGCCAGCGCCAGGGCCTGGGCATCGGCGGCATGAAGAACGCCGGCGACGAGCCTTGGTATGTGCTGCACAAGGATCTGAAGCGCAACGTACTGATCGTCGGCCAGGGCAACGATCACCCCTGGCTGTTTTCCCGCGCCCTGCTCGCCTCGGACATCTACTGGGTCAACCCCGTCGACCTGTCCAGCCCGCGCCGCCTGACTGCCAAGGTGCGCTACCGCCAGGCTGATCAGGCTTGCACCCTGGAGAAGACCGAGCACGGCTACAGTGCGCTGTTCGATGATCCGCAGCGCGCAGTCACACCGGGCCAGTCCGTGGTGTTCTACGACGGTGAAGTCTGCCTCGGCGGCGGCGTGATAGAAGTCGCCGAGCCCTGTGCCGAAGGAGCGCCGCGCGCATGAGCCCGACTCAGGAGCAACTGCTGGCCCTCTCCGCCGTATTCCAGGCCGCCAGCCTGGTGGACAAGCTGGCCCGCACCGGCCAGATCAGCGACGCCCAACTCGGCTGTCTGCTTGGCAGCCTGCTGGTGCGCGACCCGAAGAACACCCTGGAGGTCTACGGCGGCGACGACCTCAACCTGCGCGAAGGCTACAAGGCGCTGGTCGGCGCCCTGGAGCGCAACCCGGCCAGCCTGCAGCGCGAGCCACTGCGCTACGCCCTTGCCCTGCTCGGCCTGGAGCGCCAGCTGGCTAAGCGCGATGACATGCTGCAGGTGATCGGCAATCGCCTGGACCAGATCCAGAACCAGGTCGAACACTTCGGCCTGACCCACGACAACGTCGTGGCCGCCTGCGGCGCGCTGTATCAGGACACGCTCAGCACCTTCCGCCAGCGTATCCAGGTGCATGGCGACATGCGCTTCCTGCAGCAGCCGGCGGTCGCGGCCAAGGTGCGCGCCCTGCTGCTCACCGGCATCCGCTCCGCGCGCCTGTGGCGCCAGCTCGGCGGGCACCGCTGGCAACTGGTGTTCAGCCGCGGCAAGCTGCTCAAGGAACTCTACCCGCTGCTGCGGGGCTGAGGTGAGCCTGCCCAGCCGCAGCGTCAAACCGGTGCAGGGCGCCCTGCTGCTGGCACTTTCCGCACTGCTGTTCTCGCTGATGGGCGTGGGCATTCGCGAGGTCTCCAGCGGGGTTAACAACGAGTCGGTGGTGTTCTTCCGCAACCTGGTCGGCGTGCTGTTCTTCCTGCCGCTGCTGCTGCTCAAGGGCGCCGCACCGCTGAAGACCGGCCGCATCAGGTCCCATCTGTGGCGCACCGGCTACGGCCTGGCGGCGATGTACTGCTTCTTCTACGCCATCGCCCACCTGCCGCTGGCCGACGCCATGCTGTTCACCTACTCGGCGCCGGTGTTCACCCCCGTACTGGCCTGGTGGCTGCTCAAGGAACCGCTGACCAAGCGCATGCTGGTCACCACCGCCATCGGCCTGGTCGGCGTGCTGCTGGTGGCCAAACCCAGCCAGGCACTGCTCGACAGCCAGGCGCTGGTCGGCTTGGCCGCCAGCATCCTGGCCGCCTTCGCCTTCGTCTCCATCCGCGAGATGAGCGACAGCGAACCGGCTTTTCGCATCGTCTTCTACTTCTCGCTGTTTAGCGCACTGATCTCCGCCGTGCCGCTGACCTGGGCCTGGCAGCCGCTGGATTCGCACCAGCTCGGCCTACTACTGGTGATCGGCCTGCTCGCCACAATCAGCCAGATCGTCATGTCCAAGGCTTACGGCCTGGCGCCACCCGGGCTGATCGGTCCCTTCGCCTATCTCGCCATCGTCTTCGCCGGCGTCATCGCCTGGCTGCGCTGGGGCGAGACGCCGGACCTCAGCTCGCTCCTCGGTGCCGCGCTGATCTTTGCCTCCAGCCTGCTATCCATTGCCCGACGCCCGACCGCCCGCTAATCGGACGGGCCTGCACCGGCGACTTCATGTATGATGTGCGCCCTTTTCGTTGACCGACCTGTCCGAGAACGCCCCTCATGCAGCTCTCCTCGCTCACCGCGGTTTCCCCCGTCGATGGCCGCTACGCCGGCAAAACCAGCGCCCTGCGCCCGATCTTCAGCGAATACGGCCTGATCCGTTTCCGCGTGATGGTCGAGGTCCGCTGGCTGCAGCGTCTGGCCGCCCATGAAGGCGTCGCCGAAGTCGCGCCCTTCTCCGCCGAAGCCAACGCCCTGCTCAACGAGCTGGCGGAGAACTTCGCCGTCGAGCACGCCGAGCGCGTGAAAGAGATCGAGCGCACCACCAACCACGACGTGAAAGCCGTGGAATACCTGCTCAAGGAGCAGGCCGCCAAGCTGCCGGAACTGGCCGCGGTCAGCGAATTCATCCACTTCGCCTGCACCAGCGAGGACATCAACAACCTGTCCCACGCCCTGATGCTGCGCGAAGGCCGCGACAGCGTGCTGCTGCCGCTGATGAAGCAGATCGCCAGCGCCATCCGCGAGCTGGCCGTCAAGTTCGCCGGCGTGCCGATGCTGTCGCGCACCCACGGTCAGCCGGCCTCGCCGACCACCCTGGGCAAGGAACTGGCCAACGTGGTCTACCGCCTGGAGCGCCAGATCGCCCAGGTGGCCGCCGTGCCGCTGCTGGGCAAGATCAACGGCGCCGTAGGCAACTACAACGCCCACCTGTCCGCCTACCCGCAGATCGACTGGGAAGCCAACGCCCAGCAGTTCATCGAAGGCGACTTGGGCCTGCAGTGGAACCCCTACACCACGCAGATCGAGCCGCACGACTACATCGCCGAACTGTTCGACGCCATCGCCCGCTTCAACACCATCCTCATCGACTTCGATCGCGACGTCTGGGGCTACATCTCCCTCGGCTACTTCAAGCAGAAGACCGTGGCCGGCGAAATCGGCTCCTCGACCATGCCGCACAAGGTCAACCCGATCGACTTCGAGAACTCCGAAGGCAACCTGGGCATCGCCAACGCGATCTTCCAGCACCTGGCCAGCAAGCTGCCGATCTCCCGCTGGCAGCGCGACCTGACCGACTCCACCGTACTGCGTAACCTCGGTGTCGGCTTCGCCCACAGCGTCATCGCCTACGAAGCCAGCCTCAAGGGCATCGGCAAGCTGGAGCTGAACGAACAACGCATCGCCGCCGACCTGGACGCCTGCTGGGAAGTCCTGGCCGAGCCGATCCAGACCGTGATGCGCCGCTACGCCATCGAGAACCCCTACGAGAAGCTCAAGGAGCTGACCCGCGGCAAGGGCATCAGCCCCGAGGCGCTGCTCGCCTTCATCGATGGCCTCGACATGCCGGCTGCCGCCAAGGAGGAGCTCAAAGAGCTCACCCCGGCACGCTACATCGGCAACGCCGTCGCCCAGGCCCAGCGCGTCTGAGCGCCACCAGCCTCCTCAACGCCCGGCTGAGCCGGGCGTTTTTGTTTTAGCCATTTCATCTCTTTCAAGGGCTTAGCCATGAATCCTGATACTCCTCTGCAGCTGCTGGGCGGCCTTACTCCTCGCGAGTTCCTGCGTGACTACTGGCAGCAGAAGCCCCTGCTGGTGCGCCAGGCCATCCCCGGCTTCGAGAGCCCGATCAGCGCCGACGAGCTGGCCGGCCTGGCCCTGGAAGAGGAAGTCGAGTCGCGACTGGTGCTGGAGCATGGCGCCCACCCCTGGGAACTGCGCCGCGGCCCGTTCGCCGAGGACACTTTCAGCCAACTGCCGGAGCGCGACTGGACCCTGCTGGTGCAGGCCGTCGACCAGTTCGTGCCGGAAGTGGCCGAGGTACTGAAGGACTTCGGCTTCCTGCCCAGCTGGCGTATCGATGACCTGATGATCAGCTTCGCCGCTCCGGGCGGCAGCGTCGGCCCGCATTTCGACAACTACGACGTGTTCCTGCTGCAGGCCGAAGGCCAGCGCCGCTGGAAGATCGGCCAGATGTGCGATGCCGACAGCAAACTGCTGGTGCACGCCGACCTGCGCATCCTGGCTGACTTCGAGCAGACCGACGAATGGGTACTGGAGCCCGGCGACATGCTCTACCTGCCGCCACGCCTGGCCCACTACGGCATCGCCGAAGACGACTGCATGACCTACTCGGTCGGCTTCCGCGCCCCCAGCGCCGCCGAGGTACTGACCCACTTCACCGACTTCCTCGCCCAGTTCCTGCCCGACGAGGAGCGCTACAGCGACGCCGGCATGGCGCCGATCAGCGATCCGCACCAGATCCAGCAAGAGGCCCTCGACCGCCTCAAGGCTCTGCTGACCGAGCACATGAGCGACGAGCGCCTGCTGCTGACCTGGTTCGGCCAGTTCATGACCGAGCCGCGCTATCCGGAACTGGTCACCGGCCCAGAGATCGAGGAAGCGGATTTCCTCGCCGCCCTCGAAGACGGCGCGGTGCTGGTGCGCAACCCCAGCGCGCGCCTGGCCTGGAGCGAGGTGGATGTCGGCCTGGTGCTGTTCGCCAGCGGCCAGAGCCGTCTGCTGCCAGCCCATCTCAAGGAGCTGCTGCGCTTGATCTGCGCCGCCGACGCCCTGCACGCCGATAACCTGGCACCTTGGTTGGCGGACGAGGACGGGCGTACACTGGTACGTGAACTGGTCCAGCAAGGAAGTTTGGAGTTTGCTGATGAGTGAGATCCACGTCCGCCTCGCCCACTGGCAAAAGGACAATGCCGATCTGCGCCGTATCCGCGAGGCAGTGTTTGTTGCCGAGCAGGCCGTGCCCGCAGAGCTCGAATGGGACGATGAGGACATCGAGGCCGTGCATTTTCTCGCCTGCGAGGGCGACTACCCGATCGGCACCGCGCGCCTGCTGGCCGACGGGCAGATCGGCCGGGTCTCGGTGCTCAAGGACTGGCGCGGCCTGAAGGTTGGCGAAGCGCTGATGCGTGCCGCCATCGAGGCCGCCGAACAGCGTGGCCAGCGCGAGCAGAAGCTCAGCGCCCAGGTTCATGCTGCGGCCTTCTACGAGCGCCTCGGCTTCCACATCGAAGGCGACGAGTACCTCGAGGCCGGCATTCCCCACGTCATGATGGTGCGCCATAGCGACTAGGACAGCAGCAATGAGCGAAGAAAACGCCCCGAACGACACGAACGAACCGGATCTGCCGGCCATCGATTTCCAGTCGCCGGGGCGTTTTGCCGTGCACAATCCGCCGAACCTGCCCAGCCTAGCCACCGAACCGCGCGAGCCGGCACCTTTCCTGCTCGGCAGCCACACCGAGCTGCAACGCTTCCACCGCCCGGAACAGGCCCAGGCGCATGCCCTGGCCCTGATGCAACAGGCACGCCTCAGCCTGAGCCTCTACAGCCCCGACCTGGAGGCCTGGCTCTACAGCCACAGCAGCGTGCAGGACGCCTGCACCCAATTCCTCCTGGCCAGCCCGAAGAACCGCCTGCGCATTCTCGTGCGCGATGTCAGCCGGCCGGTCAGACAGGGGCATCGGTTGCTCAACCTGGCCAGGCGCATCACCAGCAACCTGCACATTCGCCGGGTCAATCCCGACCAGCCCTGCGACGAGAGCGCCTACCTGCTGGCCGATGATCGCGGTCTGCTGCTGCGCGAGCAGCCCGAGCAATACGCCGGCTACGCCCTGTACAACGATACCGGCCGCGTCCGCCAGCGCCAGACGCAATTTGACCAGGCCTGGGACATGAGCCTTGCCGACCCCGACCTGCGGAGCTTCCTGCTATGACCCTGCGCGCCTGCCTCCTCGCCCTGACGCTCGGCCTGAGCCTGCCGCTGCAGGCTGCCACCGAGCTGATCCAGCTGAACTATCGCACCGCCGAGGACGTACTGCCGGTGGTACAGGCCGCACTGGATGGCCAGGGCAAGGCCAGCCCCTATGGCAACCAGCTGGTCATCAATGCCACGCCGGAGAAAATCCAGGAGGTGCGCGACCTCCTGCAGCAGCTGGATACCGCGCCGCGCCGCCTGCTGATCAGCGTCGACACCAGCGAGACCAGCTTCCAGGACCGCGACGGCTACCGCGTCGACGGCAGCGCCAGTGCCGGCGACGTCGAGGTGATCGCCGGGCGCGGCGAAGTACAGGGGCGCGACCAGGTGCGCATCATCCGCCGCTCCACCAGCAGCAACAGCGGCGGCACCCAGCAGGTGCAGGCCACCGAGGGCTACCCGGCACTGATCCAGGTCGGCCAGAGCGTGCCGCTCACTACCACCAGTGTCGGCCCCTATGGCCAGGTCTATCAGAACACCGAGTACCGCAACGTCAATCAGGGCTTCTACGTCACCGCCAGCGTCACCGGGGATAGAGTTCACGTCAGCATCAGCAGCACCAACGACCGCGTGAACCAGTACCAGCCCGGAGTGATCGACACCCAGAGCACCGATACGCGAGTCAGCGGCCGGCTCGGCGAGTGGATTCCCCTGGGCGGCATCAGCGGCGAGAACCGCAGCCAGGACTCGGCCTTTCTGCGCCAGCATTCCACCCGCGGCGCCAACGACATGAGCCTGCGCATCCGCGTCGAGGCGCTCGACTAAGGTCTAGCCCTCACCCATGTAGTTGCACAAAAAAAGCACTACAAAACGATTGACGAACGCCCGTTTGAAAGCGCATGATGGCGCCGCTCCCGCTAGCCAGGGGCTCTTCGCAGAGCCTCCAGATCGATCCCGCACCACCATTCGGGGCGATCCGTGTTCTAACAGCCCACAAGGCGTTTTAACGAGGTTGCGACTGGAACGAAAGTTGTCCTGAGGGACGGGGAAGCCTACGCGTTATCAGCCAGACCATTCGAGCAGAGCCTGCATCGCCTAGTGGCATCCACGAGCCGCGCAGCAGCAACATTTGTTCGTCGGACTGACTTGTTTCGTCCTCCCCCGCCTCCGCTGCACTCTCGTCTCCGTCAAAATCTCGAAGTCCGCCCTGTGTCGCCCGCAACACTGCAAGCTTTTTTGCACGTTGGTTTTGGGTGGGAAGTCGGTGCTCAACCAAACTCATACTTTGAAGGATTGACCATGTCAGCTTATCAAAACGACATCAAAGCCGTTGCCGCTCTGAAAGAAGCCGCAGGCAGCAGCTGGAGCGCGATCAACCCTGAGTCCGTCGCTCGCATGCGCGCTCAGAACCGCTTCAAGACCGGCCTGGAAATCGCCCAGTACACCGCTGACATCATGCGCAAAGACATGGCCGAGTACGACGCCGACTCGTCCAAGTACACCCAGTCCCTGGGTTGCTGGCACGGCTTCATCGGTCAGCAGAAGCTGATCGCCATCAAGAAGCATCTGGGCACCACCAACAAGCGCTACCTGTACCTGTCCGGCTGGATGGTTGCTGCTCTGCGTTCCGACTTCGGCCCGCTGCCGGACCAGTCGATGCACGAGAAAACTGCCGTATCCGACCTGATCGAAGAGCTGTACACCTTCCTGCGCCAGGCTGACAGCCGCGAACTGGACCTGCTGTTCACCGCTCTGGACGCCGCTCGCGCTGCCGGCGACAACGCCAAGGCCGCTGAGATCCAGAGCCAGATCGACAACTACGAAACTCACATCGTACCGATCATCGCCGACATCGACGCTGGTTTCGGTAACCCGGAAGCCACCTACCTGCTGGCCAAGCGCATGATCGAAGCAGGCGCTTGCTGCATCCAGATCGAAAACCAGGTTTCCGACGAGAAGCAGTGCGGTCACCAAGACGGTAAAGTAACCGTTCCGCACGCTGACTTCCTGGCCAAGATCGCTGCCGTTCGCTACGCCTTCCTGGAACTGGGTATCGACAACGGCGTGATCGTTGCTCGTACCGACTCCCTGGGTGCCGGCCTGACCAAGCAGATCGCCGTGACCAAGGAAGCCGGTGACCTGGGCGACCTGTACAACTCCTTCCTGGATTGCGAAGAAGTGGCTGCTGCCGATCTGGGCAACGGCGACGTCGTGATCAACCGCGGTGGCAAGCTGCTGCGTCCGAAGCGCCTGCCATCCAACCTGTTCCAGTTCCGTGCTGGCACCGGCGAAGACCGTTGCGTACTGGACTGCATCACCTCGCTGCAGAACGGTGCCGACCTGCTGTGGATCGAAACCGAGAAGCCGCACGTTGGCCAGATCAAGGGCATGGTTGACCGCATCCGCGAAGTCATTCCGAACGCCAAGCTGGTTTACAACAACAGCCCGTCCTTCAACTGGACCCTGAACTTCCGTCAGCAAGTGTTCGATGCATTCGTTGCCGAAGGCAAAGACGTTTCCGCCTACGACCGCGCCAAGCTGATGAGCGTCGAGTACGACGAGACCGAACTGGCTCAGGTTGCTGACGAGAAGATCCGCACCTTCCAGCGTGACGGTTCGGCCCACGCCGGCATCTTCCACCACCTGATCACTCTGCCGACCTACCACACCGCCGCTCTGTCGACCGACAACCTGGCCAAAGGCTACTTCGCCGACCAGGGCATGCTGGCCTACGTGAAAGGCGTTCAGCGTCAGGAACTGCGTCAGGGTATCGCCTGCGTCAAGCACCAGAACATGGCTGGTTCCGACATCGGCGACAACCACAAAGAGTACTTCGCTGGCGAAGCTGCTCTGAAGGCCAGCGGTAAAGACAACACCATGAACCAGTTCCACTAATAGGAACCGGCTCTGCGGTTCGCCGCAGGTGTTATCAGGAGAAGCCCCGGCAGCAATGCCGGGGCTTCTTCGTTTCCAGCCCTTGCATGACGACAGGTAACCGGCCTTAACTGGGCAACACCCAGCCATCGCGATCGCCGCCATGCCCAGACTGCCACTTGCCTGCCTGCTCATCGCCCTCACCTGCAACGCCATGGCCAACGACCTGCAGCAGGCGCTTCCCGCCAACACCGTCGCCGATATTCGCCAGCAGTTAAAGGGCAATCGGCACGCTCACTTCGCCGTGGTGGACTACGCCCGGCATTCCAGCCAACCACGCCTGATGCTCTTCGAGCGCAGCAGCCTGCGCCTACTGGCCAGCTACAGGGTTGCCCACGGCCAAGGCTCGGACCCCGACCATGATGGTTTTACCGACCGCTACTCCGATGCCCCGGGCAGCCATGCCAGTTCACTTGGCACGCTGCGCACCGACCAGGTCTACCAAAGCAGCGCGCCGGGACACGGCCTTTCCATGCGCCTGATCGGCCTGAGCCCCGGCAACGCCAATGCCGAACGTCGCGCCATCGTGCTGCATGCCAAGAGCTACATGGAGGATGATTTCATACGCCACCATGGCGTGGCCGGCCGCAGCCATGGCTGCCTGGTACTAGCTGGCTCTGACCGGGATAAGGCCATCACGCTTCTGCGCGGCGGCGCACTGATTTTCGTCATCGACTCACGACTCAGTGCGCACCACTATCTCGCCCGAAACCGGTAGAACTTGCCCTGCAATTAAGGATGCTCAGTAAAACACTGCGCTCCGCCCACGCATCAATAAAGCCGGGGCTGTAAACAATTACCGACAGAACCTTGCGAAAAAGCGTCACGCACGACTAATACCAAAGCAGTAAAAACACCTGCAGCCCACACCAGCCGGCCGATTGCGACCGTCTATAGCCCTAGAGCGTTCATTTTTTTATTCGGAAAAATTTACTTAGCGCGCCAAGCAGGCATAAAATTGCCGCCACTACTCTGCAGGGCAATCCCATGAGGTTGCTCTACCATTATTAAAAAGCCGCCCCTTTACCCAAGGAGCCCCGGCATGCCTGATGCGGTAACGACCATGTCCCACAACTGGGCCTTCGCTGTATTCCTGCTCGGAGTCTTCGGGCTGATCGCCTTTATGCTTGGCCTATCCAGCCTGCTGGGTAGCAAGGCCTGGGGGCGCAGCAAGAATGACCCCTTCGAATCGGGCATGCTTCCGGTCGGCAGCGCCCGCCTGCGTCTCTCGGCAAAGTTCTATCTGGTCGCGATGCTGTTCGTGATCTTTGACGTTGAAGCACTCTTTCTCTTCGCTTGGGCAGTCTCGGTACGCGAAAGCGGCTGGGCCGGCCTGATCGAAGCTACAGTTTTCATAGCAATTCTGTTGGCTGGTCTTGTCTATCTTTGGCGTATCGGTGCGCTCGACTGGGCACCCGAAGGCCGTCGTACTCGGCAGGCGAAGCTGAAACAATGAGGCTTTGGCGATGCAATACAAACTTACTCGGATCGATCCGGATGCGCCTAACGAGCAGTATCCGATCGGCCAGCGGGAGACCGTAGCCGATCCACTGCTTGAGGATGAGGTCCACAAGAACATCTTCATGGGCAAGCTTGAAGATGTGCTCAACGGTGCGGTGAACTGGGGTCGCAAGAACTCCCTGTGGCCGTACAACTTCGGCCTGTCCTGCTGCTACGTGGAAATGACCACCGCCTTCACTGCGCCGCACGACATTGCGCGTTTCGGTGCCGAAGTCATTCGTGCGTCACCGCGTCAGGCCGACTTCATGGTCATCGCCGGCACCTGCTTCATCAAGATGGCGCCGGTCATTCAACGCCTTTACGAGCAGATGCTGGAACCCAAGTGGGTCATCTCCATGGGTTCGTGCGCCAACTCCGGCGGCATGTATGACATCTATTCTGTGGTGCAGGGGGTCGACAAGTTCCTCCCCGTGGACGTCTACATCCCTGGCTGCCCGCCCCGTCCGGAGGCATTCCTGCAAGGCCTGATGCTGCTGCAGGAGTCCATTGGTCAGGAGCGTCGCCCGTTGTCCTGGGTCGTCGGCGATCAAGGCATCTACCGTGCCGACATGCCGTCGCAGAAGGAGCAGCGCCGCGAACAGCGCATCGCTGTAACCAACCTGCGCAGCCCCGACGAAGTGTGAGCCGGCTCCCCGAGCCGGTTCACTGACGCCGTACACCGCCGATAGCGACCGAGACCATGACTGCAGACAGCATTCTGTCCGTTCCACCGTACAAGGCCGATGACCAGGATGTGGTCGTCGAGCTGAACTCCCGTTTCGGTGCCGAGACCTTCACCGTCCAGAGCACCCGCACCGGCATGCCGGTGCTGTGGGTCGCCCGTGATCGCCTGATCAACGTGCTGACCTTCCTGCGCAACCTGCCGCGCCCCTACGTCATGCTGTACGACCTGCATGGCGTCGACGAGCGCCTGCGCACCCAGCGCCGCGGCCTGCCGGGCGCCGACTTCACGGTGTTTTACCACCTGATGTCGGTCGAGCGTAACAGCGACATCATGATCAAGGTCGCCCTCAAGGAAGGTGATCTCAACGTACCCACCGTCACCGGTATCTGGCCCAACGCCAACTGGTACGAGCGTGAGGTCTGGGACCTGTACGGCATCACCTTCCAGGGCCACCCGCACCTGACCCGCATCATGATGCCGCCGACCTGGGAAGGTCACCCGCTGCGCAAGGACTACCCGGCGCGCGCCACCGAATTCGATCCGTTCAGCCTGACCCTGGCCAAGCAGCAGCTGGAAGAAGAAGCCGCGCGCTTCAAGCCGGAAGACTGGGGCATGAAGCGCCAAGGGGAGCACGAGGACTACATGTTCCTCAACCTCGGTCCGAACCACCCGTCCGCCCACGGTGCGTTCCGCATCATCCTGCAGCTGGACGGTGAAGAGATCATCGACTGCGTCCCGGACATCGGTTACCACCACCGTGGCGCCGAGAAGATGGCCGAGCGCCAGTCCTGGCACAGCTTCATCCCCTACACCGACCGTATCGACTACCTCGGCGGGGTGATGAACAACCTGCCCTACGTCCTCTCGGTCGAGAAGCTGGCCGGGATCAAGGTGCCGGACCGCGTCGACTTCATCCGCGTGATGCTCGCCGAGTTCTTCCGCATCACCAGCCACCTGCTGTTCCTGGGTACCTATATTCAGGACGTCGGTGCCATGACCCCGGTGTTCTTCACCTTCACCGACCGTCAGCGCGCCTACAAGGTGATCGAAGCCATCACCGGCTTCCGCCTGCACCCGGCCTGGTACCGCATCGGTGGCGTTGCCCACGACCTGCCGCGCGGCTGGGACAAGCTGGTCAAGGAATTCGTCGACTGGCTGCCCAAGCGCCTCGACGAGTACACCAAGGCTGCTCTGCAGAACAGCATCCTCAAGGGGCGTACCATCGGCGTTGCCCAGTACAACACCAAGGAAGCGCTGGAATGGGGCGTCACCGGCGCCGGCCTGCGCTCCACCGGTCTGGACTTCGACCTACGCAAGGCGCGCCCCTACTCCGGCTATGAGCACTTCGAGTTCGAAGTGCCGCTGGCCCACAACGGCGACGCCTACGACCGCTGCATGGTCCGCGTCGAGGAGATGCGCCAGAGTATCCGCATCATCGACCAGTGCCTGCGCAACATGCCGGAAGGCCCGTACAAGGCGGATCACCCGCTGACCACGCCGCCGCCGAAAGAGCGCACCCTGCAGCACATCGAGACCCTGATCACTCACTTCCTGCAAGTCTCCTGGGGTCCGGTCATGCCAGCCAACGAGAGCTTCCAGATGATCGAGGCGACCAAGGGCATCAACAGCTACTACCTGACCAGCGACGGCAGCACCATGAGCTACCGCACGCGTATCCGTACGCCCAGCTTCGCCCACCTGCAGCAGATCCCCTCGGTGATCCGCGGCAGCATGATCGCTGACCTGATCGCCTACCTGGGTAGCATCGATTTCGTTATGGCCGACGTGGACCGCTAATCACATGAGCCAGACTACTGTTTCTTCGCAAAACGTGATCCAAACCGACCGCTTCGAACTCAGCCAGGCCGAGTACGATGCCATCGAACACGAAATGCACCACTACGAGGACCCGCGCGCGGCGTCCATCGAAGCCCTGAAGATCGTGCAGAAGCAGCGTGGCTGGGTGCCGGACGGTGCCATCTACGCTATCGCCGACATCCTCGGCATCCCGGCCAGCGACGTCGAGGGCGTGGCCACCTTCTATAGCCAGATCTTCCGCGTGCCAGTCGGTCGCCACATCATCCGCGTGTGCGACAGCATGACCTGCTTCATCGGCGGTCACGAGAACCTGCTCGACAGCCTCAAGGACAAGCTCGGCATCGTCCCCGGCCAGACCACTGCCGACGGCCGCTTCACCCTGCTGCCGGTGTGCTGCCTGGGCAACTGCGACAAGGCCCCGGCCGTAATGATCGACGACGATACCTACGGCAACCTCGATGCCGCAGGCATCGCCCAGCTGCTGGAGTCCTACGCATGAAAACGCTGACTTCCATCGGCCCGATCAACAGCATCGCCCGCAGCGAAGAGACTCATCCGCTGACCTGGCGCCTGCGTGACGACGCCCAGCCGGTATGGCTGGAGGAATACCAGGCGAAGAACGGCTACGCCGCCGCGCGCAAGGCCCTGAGCGAAATGGCCCAGGCCGACATCGTGCAGACGGTCAAGGACTCCGGCCTCAAGGGCCGCGGCGGTGCAGGCTTCCCCACCGGCGTGAAGTGGGGCCTGATGCCGGCCGACGAATCCATGAACATCCGCTACCTGCTGTGCAACGCGGACGAAATGGAGCCGAACACCTGGAAGGACCGCCTGCTCATGGAGCAGCTGCCGCACCTGCTGGTGGAAGGCATGCTGATCTCCGCGCGCGCGCTCAAGGCCTACCGCGGCTACATCTTCCTGCGCGGCGAATACGTCGACGCGGCAGCCAACCTCAATCGCGCCATCGCCGAGGCCAAGGCCGCCGGCCTGCTGGGCAAGAACATCCTCGGCAGCGGCTTCGACTTCGAGCTGTTCGTCCACACCGGCGCCGGTCGCTACATCTGCGGTGAAGAGACCGCATTGATCAACTCCCTGGAAGGCCGTCGCGCCAACCCGCGCTCCAAGCCGCCCTTCCCCGCCGCCGTCGGTGTGTGGGGCAAGCCGACCTGCGTGAACAACGTCGAGACCCTGTGCAACGTGCCGGCGATCGTTGCCAACGGCGTCGACTGGTACAAGACCCTGGCCCGCCCGGGTAGCGAGGACATGGGCACCAAGCTGATGGGCTTCTCCGGCAAGGTGAAGAACCCCGGCCTGTGGGAGCTGCCATTCGGCATACAGGCCCGCGAGCTGTTCGAGGACTACGCCGGCGGCATGCGTGACGGCTACAAGCTGAAATGCTGGCAGCCCGGCGGCGCCGGCACCGGCTTCCTGCTGCCCGAGCACCTCGATGCGGCGATGTTCGCTGGCGGCATCGCCAAGGTCGGCACCCGCATGGGCACCGGCCTGGCCCTGGCCGTGGACGACTCGGTCAACATGGTCTCGCTGCTGCGCAACATGGAAGAGTTCTTCGCCCGCGAATCCTGCGGCTGGTGCACCCCGTGCCGCGACGGTCTGCCGTGGAGCGTGAAGATTCTCCGCGCCCTGGAACGCAAGCAAGGCACCCAGCAGGACATCGACACCCTGCTCGGCCTGGTCAACTTCCTCGGCCCCGGCAAGACCTTCTGCGCCCATGCACCGGGTGCCGTCGAACCGCTGGGCAGTGCGATCAAGTATTTCCGTCCGGAGTTCGAGGCTGGCGTGACCAGCTCGGGCGCACCGGCTGCCGCGGCGCAGTTCGTCCCGGCCTGAAGCATTGGCGTCGCGGCCGCGGCCGCGATGCAACCGTGATTCCATTAGCCAAGCCCGTTTCGACGGGTAAGAAGAAACCTGAAACCATGGCCACTATCCACGTAGACGGCAAAGATTTCGAAGTCGATGGGGCGGACAACCTGCTGCAGGCCTGTCTGTCGCTCGGGCTCGACATCCCCTACTTCTGCTGGCACCCGGCGCTCGGCAGCGTCGGCGCCTGCCGCCAGTGCGCGGTGAAGCAGTACACCGACGAGAACGACAAGCGCGGCCGCATCGTCATGTCCTGCATGACGCCGGCGACCGACAACACCTGGATCAGTATCGACGACGAAGAGTCCAAGGCGTTCCGCGCCAGCGTCGTCGAGTGGCTGATGACCAACCACCCGCACGACTGCCCGGTGTGCGAGGAAGGCGGTCACTGCCACCTGCAGGACATGACGGTGATGACCGGCCACAACCAGCGCCGGTATCGCTTTACCAAGCGCACCCACCAGAACCAGCAGCTCGGGCCATTCATCTCCCACGAGATGAACCGCTGCATCGCCTGCTACCGCTGCGTGCGCTACTACAAGGACTACGCCGGCGGCACCGACCTCGGCGTCTATGGCGCACACGACAATGTGTACTTCGGCCGCGTCGAGGATGGCGTGCTGGAGAGCGAATTCTCCGGCAACCTCACCGAGGTCTGCCCGACTGGCGTGTTCACCGACAAGACCCACTCCGAGCGCTACAACCGCAAGTGGGACATGCAGTTCGCTCCGAGCATCTGCCATGGTTGCTCCAGCGGCTGCAACATCAGCCCCGGCGAGCGCTACGGTGAGATCCGTCGCATCGAGAACCGCTTCAACGGCTCGGTGAACCACTACTTCCTGTGTGACCGCGGCCGCTTCGGCTACGGCTACACCAACCGTGACGACCGCCCGCGCCAGCCCCTCTTCGGTGAGACCAAGCTGGGCATCGACGCTGCGCTGGACAAGGCCGCCGAGCTGCTCAAGGGCAAGCGCGTGATTGGCATCGGCTCGCCGCGCGCCAGCCTGGAAAGCAACCATGCCCTGCGCGAGCTGGTCGGCGAGGCCAACTTCTACAGTGGCATCGGCGCCGTCGAGCTGGATAACCTGCGCCTGATCCGCGATGTGCTGCAGAACGGCCCTCTGCCGGTGCCGTCGATCCGCGAGATCGAAGACCACGACGCCGTGTTCGTCCTCGGCGAGGATCTGACCCAGACCGCCGCGCGCATCGCCCTGGCCCTGCGCCAGTCGGTCAAGGGCAAGGCCACCGAGATCGCCGCCTCAATGAAGATTCAGGACTGGCACATGGCCGCGGTGCAGAACGTCGCTCAGGACGCGCTGAATCCGCTGTTTATCGCCAGCGTTGACGCCACCCGTCTCGACGACGTGGCCGAAGCCTGTGTGCACGCAGCCCCGGCCGACCTGGCGCGCATTGGCTTTGCCGTAGCCCACGCCATCGACCCGAGCGCCCCGGCCGTGACCGGTCTGGACGCCGAGGCCGCCGAGCTCGTTCAGCTGATCGCCGAAGCCCTGCTGGCCGGAAAGCGTCCGCTGATCGTCAGCGGCGCTTCGCTGGGAGAGAAGAGCATCATCGAAGCCGCCGCGAACATCGCCCAGGCCCTGAAGAACCGCGAGAAGAACGCCTCCATCAGCCTGGTGGTACCGGAAGCCAACAGCATGGGCCTGGCCCTGTTCGGTGGCGACTCGGCAGACGCCGCGCTGGAAGCCCTGACCGCAGGCAATGCCGACGCCGTGATCGTGCTGGAAAACGACCTGTACCGCCGCGCCGACGCCGCCAAGGTCGATGCCGCACTGGCCGCCGCCAAGGCGGTGATAGTCGCCGACCACCAGCAAACCGCTACCACCGCCAAGGCCCACCTGGTGCTGTCCGCATCCAGCTTCGCCGAAGGCGACGGCACCCTGGTCAGCCAGGAAGGCCGTGCCCAGCGCTTCTTCCAGGTGTTCGAACCGAGCTACTACGACAGCAACATCCTCGTGCGCGAGGGCTGGCGGTGGATGCATGCGCTGCACTGCACCCTGCAGGGCAAGATCGTGGACTGGACCCAGCTTGACCAGGTCACCGAAGCCGTGGCCGCCAGCAGTTCCGTGCTGGCCGCGATCAAGGACGCCGCGCCAAACGCCTCGTTCCGCATCAAGGGCCTCAAGCTGGCGCGCGAACCGCTGCGTTACAGCGGCCGTACTGCCATGCGCGCCAACATCAGCGTGCACGAGCCGCGTCAGCCGCAGGATCAGGACTCCGCCTTCGCCTTCTCCATGGAAGGCTATTCGGGCAGCAAGGAAGACCGTCAGCAGATTCCGTTCGCCTGGTCGCCGGGCTGGAACTCGCCGCAGGCCTGGAACAAGTTCCAGGACGAAGTCGGCGGCCATCTGCGCGCCGGTGATCCGGGCGTACGTCTGATCGAGTCGCAGGGTAAGACCCTGGCCTGGTTTGCCGTACCGGGCGCCTTCGCCCCGCCCCAGGGCACCTGGCAGGTCGTGCCGATGTACCACCTGTTCGGTAGCGAGGAGAACTCCTCGCGCGCCGCGCCGGTGCAGGAGCGCATCCAGCCTGCCTACGTCGCCCTGGCCAAAGCCGAAGCCGAGCGCCTGGGCGTCAACGAAGGCGCACTGATCAGCCTGACCGTCGCCGGCCAGGTCCTGCGTCTGCCGGTAAAAGTCAGCGAAGACCTGGCCCTGGGCCTGGTCGGTCTGCCGGTCGGCTTTGCCGGCATCCCGGCGGCCATCGCCGGCGCTACAGCGACTGGACTGCAGGAGGCCGCGCAATGAGCTGGCTGACGCCCGAACTGATCGACGTCATCATCGCCGTCCTCAAAGCCATCGTCATCCTGCTGGTGGTGGTGGTCTGTGGCGCGCTGCTGAGCTTCGTCGAACGCCGTCTGCTGGGCTGGTGGCAGGACCGCTACGGTCCGAATCGTGTGGGCCCGTTCGGCATGTTCCAGATCGCCGCCGACATGATCAAGATGTTCTTCAAGGAGGACTGGACGCCACCGTTCGCCGACAAGTTCATCTTCATGCTGGCACCGATGATCGCTTTCGCCGCCATGCTGATGGCCTTCGCGATCATCCCGGTGACCCCGTCCTGGGGCGTGGCAGACCTGAACATCGGCATCCTGTTCTTCTTCGCCATGGCCGGTCTGTCGGTGTACGCCGTGCTGTTCGCCGGCTGGTCGAGCAACAACAAGTTCGCCCTCCTCGGCAGCCTGCGCGCCTCGGCCCAGACCATCTCCTACGAGGTGTTCCTGGCCCTGGCGCTGATGGGCATCGTCGCCCAGGTCGGCTCGTTCAACATGCGCGACATCGTTGACTACCAGGCCGAAAACCTGTGGTTCATCATTCCGCAGTTCTTCGGCTTCTGTACTTTCTTCATCGCCGGCGTCGCCGTGACTCACCGTCACCCGTTCGACCAGCCGGAAGCGGAGCAGGAGCTGGCCGACGGTTACCACATCGAATATGCCGGCATGAAATGGGGCATGTTCTTCGTCGGTGAATACATCGGCATCGTGACCATCTCGGCCCTGCTGGTGACCCTGTTCTTCGGCGGCTGGCACGGCCCGTTCGGCATCCTGCCGCAGATCCCGTTCTTCTGGTTTGCCCTGAAAACCTGCTTCTTCATCATGATCTTCATCCTGCTGCGCGCGTCGATTCCGCGCCCGCGGTATGACCAGGTCATGGCGTTCAGCTGGAAGTTCTGCCTGCCGCTGACTCTGATCAACCTGCTGGTGACCGGCGCGCTCGTGCTGGCCTCGGCCCAGTAAGGAGAAACACACATGCTCAAGTACATCTGGGACGTGGTGCATGGCACCTGGACCCAACTGCGCAGTCTGGTCATGGTCTTCAGCCATGGCTTCCGCAAGCGCGACACCCTGCAGTACCCGGAAGAGCCGGTGTACCTGCCGCCGCGCTACCGCGGCCGCATCGTGCTGACCCGCGACCCCGACGGCGAGGAGCGCTGCGTAGCGTGCAACCTTTGCGCCGTGGCCTGCCCGGTCGGCTGCATCTCGCTACAGAAGGCAGAGACCGAGGACGGTCGCTGGTACCCGGAGTTCTTCCGCATCAACTTCTCGCGCTGCATCTTCTGCGGCCTGTGCGAGGAAGCCTGCCCGACCACCGCGATCCAGCTCACCCCGGACTTCGAGATGGGCGAGTTCAAGCGCCAGGACCTGGTCTACGAGAAGGAAGACCTGCTGATCAGCGGGCCGGGCAAGAACCCGGACTACAACTTCTACCGCGTCTCCGGCATGGCCATTGCGGGCAAGCCGAAAGGCGCCGCGCAGAGCGAAGCCGAACCGATCAACATCAAAGGCCTGCTGCCCTGAGGAGAGGATGATGGAGTTTGCGTTCTACCTCGCCGCGGGCGTTGCCGTGGCCTCTACAGTGATGGTCATTACCGGAACCAACCCGGTACATGCCCTGCTGAACCTTATCGTTTCCCTGCTGGCCGTGGCCTGCACTTTCTTCGCCCTGGGGGCGCCGTTTGCCGGGGCCCTGGAGATCATCGTCTACGCGGGCGCCATCATGGTGCTGTTCGTCTTCGTGGTGATGATGCTCAACCTCGGCCCGGCTGCTTCCGAGCAGGAAAAACAGTGGCTGAAGCCAGGTATCTGGACCGGTCCTGCGCTTCTCTCCCTGCTGCTGCTGGGACAACTGCTGTACGCCCTGTTCGTCACCCCAAGCGGCGCCGCCATCGGCCTTGAAACCGTAGATGCCAAGGCCGTCGGCATCAGCCTGTTCGGCCCCTACCTGCTGGTAGTCGAGCTGGCCTCCATGCTGCTGCTCGCCGCCCTGGTCGCTGCCTACCACCTGGGCCGCCACGAAGCCAAGGAGCCCACCGCATGAATGCCATTCCCCTGGAACACGGCCTGGCGCTGGCCGCCGTGCTGTTCAGCCTGGGCCTGATCGGCCTGATGGTGCGCCGCAATATCCTCTTCGTGCTGATGAGCCTGGAAGTGATGATGAACGCCACCGCCCTCGCCTTCGTCGTCGCCGGCAGCCGTTGGGTGCAGCCTGACGGCCAGGTGATGTTCATTCTGGTGATCACCCTGGCAGCCGCCGAGGCCAGCATCGGCCTGGCGATCCTGCTGCAGCTGTATCGCCGCTTCAACACCCTCGATGTCGACGCTGCCAGCGAGATGCGCGGATGAACCTTCTATTCCTCACCCTCCTTTTCCCGCTGGTCGGCTGGTTCCTGCTGGCCTTCTCCCGCGGGCGTCTCTCAGAAAACACCGCTGCCCTGATCGGCGTCGGCTCGGTCGGCCTGGCCGCCCTGAGTGCGGCCTGGGTCATCCTGCAGTTCCTCAGCCTGCCGGCGGGCGGCGTCTACACCCAGACGCTGTGGCAATGGATGAACGTCGGCAACCTGACGCCGAGCTTCACCCTGCACCTGGACGGCCTGTCGGCCACCATGCTTGGCGTGGTCACCGGCGTCGGCTTCCTGATCCACCTGTTCGCCAGCTGGTACATGCGCGGTGAAGAGGGCTACTCGCGCTTCTTCGCCTACACCAATCTGTTCATCTTCAGCATGTTGCTGCTGGTACTCGGCGACAATCTGCTGGTGCTGTTCTTCGGCTGGGAAGGCGTGGGCCTGTGCTCGTACCTGCTGATCGGCTTCTATTACAAGCACGTGCCCAACGGTAACGCGGCGCTGAAGGCGTTCATCGTCACCCGCATCGGCGACGTGTTCCTGATGATCGGCCTGTTCCTGCTGTTCCTCAACCTCGGCACCCTGAACATCCAGGAGCTGATGGTGCTGGCGCCGCAGAAGTACGTGGCCGGCGATACCTGGCTATGGGTCGCCACCCTGATGCTGCTCGGCGGTGCGGTGGGTAAATCCGCCCAGCTGCCGCTGCAGACCTGGCTGGCCGACGCCATGGCCGGCCCGACCCCGGTCTCCGCGCTGATCCACGCCGCTACCATGGTCACCGCTGGCGTGTACCTGATCGCCCGTACCCACGGCCTGTTCCTGCTGACCCCGGAGATTCTCGAGCTGGTTGGCATCGTCGGCGCCGTGACCCTGGTGCTGGCCGGCTTCGCCGCCCTGGTGCAGACAGACATCAAGCGCATCCTCGCCTACTCGACCATGAGCCAGATCGGCTACATGTTCCTCGCCCTCGGCGTACAGGCCTGGGACGCGGCGATCTTCCACCTGATGACCCACGCCTTCTTCAAAGCCTTGCTGTTCCTTGCCTCCGGAGCGGTGATCCACGCCTGCCACCATGAGCAAAACATCTTCAAGATGGGCGGCCTGTGGAAGAAGCTGCCGCTGGCCTACGCCAGCTTCGTCGTCGGTGGCGCCGCCCTGGCGGCGTTGCCGCTGGTCACCGCCGGCTTCTACTCGAAGGACGAGATCCTCTGGGAAGCCTTCGCCAGTGGTCACAGCGAGCTGCTCTACGCGGGTCTGGCTGGTGCCTTCCTGACCTCGATCTACACCTTCCGCCTGATCTTCATCGCCTTCCACGGCGAGCAGAAGACCGAGGCTCATGCCGGTCACGGCCTGGCCCACAACCTGCCGCTGGCCACCCTGATCGTGCTGTCGACCTTCGTCGGCGCGCTGATCACCCCGCCGCTGGCCGGGGTGCTGCCGCAGAGCATCGGCCACGCCGGTGGCGAGGCCAAGCACGGCCTGGAAATCGCCTCGGGCGCCATCGCCCTGGCCGGCATCCTGCTGGCCGCGCTGCTGTTCCTCGGCAAACGCACCTTCGCCACGACTGTTGCGCAGAGTGCGCCGGGCCGCTTCCTGTCGGCCTGGTGGTTCGCCGCCTGGGGCTTCGACTGGCTCTACGACAAGCTGTTCGTCCAGCCCTACCTGCTGATCTGCCGCCTGCTCGGCCGCGATCCGATCGATCTGAGCATCGGTCTGGTGCCGCGCCTGGCCCGTGGCGGCAACGCCGTGCTGGCCCGCAGCCAGACCGGCCAGGTGCGCTGGTACGCCACTTCGATCGCCGGGGGTGCCGTGCTGGTACTCGCCGCCCTCCTCTTTCTGAGTTAAGGAAAACAGCCTGATGATTCTCCCCTGGCTAATCCTGATTCCCTTCATCGGTGGCCTGCTGTGCTGGCAGACCGAGCGCTTCGGCAACACGCTGCCGCGCTGGATCGCCCTGCTGACCATGGGTCTGCTGTTCGGCCTCGGCCTGTGGCTGTGGGCCAGCGCCGACTTCAGCCTGGCCCCGGCCCCCGGCGCCGAGCTGGCCTGGGCCGCCGAGTTCCAGGTGCAGTGGATCGAGCGCCTCGGCATCAGCATCCACCTCGGCCTCGACGGTCTCTCGGTGCTGATGATCGTCCTCACTGGCCTGCTCGGCGTGCTGTCGGTGCTGTGCTCGTGGAACGAGATCAAGAACCGCGTCGGCTTCTTCCACCTCAACCTGATGTGGATCCTCGGCGGCGTAGTCGGCGTGTTCCTCGCCATCGACCTGTTCCTGTTCTTCTTCTTCTGGGAAATGATGCTGGTGCCGATGTACTTCCTCATCGCGCTCTGGGGTCATAGCGGCAGCAAGGGTCACTCGCGGATCAACGCCGCCACCAAGTTCTTCATCTTCACCCAGGCCAGCGGGCTGATCATGCTGGTGGCGATCCTCGCCCTGGTGCTGATCAACTACAACGTCACCGGCGTGCTGACCTTCAACTACGAAGACCTGCTCAAGACTCAGCTGCCCGCCGGTACCGAGTACCTGCTGATGCTCGGCTTCTTTGCCGCCTTCGCCGTGAAGTTCCCGGTGGTACCGGTGCACTCCTGGCTGCCGGATGCTCATGCCCAGGCGCCGACTGCTGGCTCCGTGGACCTCGCCGGCATCCTGCTGAAAACCGCCGCCTACGGCCTGATGCGCTTCGCTCTGCCATTGTTCCCCAATGCCTCGGCCGAGTTCGCACCGATCGCCATGTGGCTGGGCGTGTTCGCCATCGCCTACGGCGCCTTCCTGTCGTTCGCACAGACCGACATCAAGCGCCTGGTGGCCTACTCCAGCGTGTCGCACATGGGCTTCGTGCTGATCGCGATCTACTCCGGCTCCCACATCGCCCTGCAGGGCGCCGTGGTGCAGATGATGGCTCACGGTCTGTCCGCTGCCGCGCTGTTCATCCTCTGCGGCCAGCTCTACGAGCGCCTGCACACCCGTGACATGCGCGAAATGGGCGGGATCTGGGCGCGTCTGCCCTGGTTGCCGGCCCTCAGCCTGTTCTTTGCCGCCGCGGCGCTGGGCCTGCCAGGAACCGGTAACTTCGTCGGCGAGTTCCTGATCCTGATCGGCAGCTTCCCGGCTGCCCCTTGGGTCGTGGTCCTGGCCGCCTGTGGCCTGGTGCTGGGTTCGGTCTACTCGCTGGCGATGATCCACCGCGCCTACTTCGGCCCGGCTAAGTCCGAAGCACCGCTGCAGGCCATGAAGGCTCGCGAGTTGTACATGGTGCTGGGCTTGGCCGTACTGCTGATCCTGCTCGGCGTCTACCCGCAACCGGTGCTCGACACCTCCGCTGCCAGCATGCACGGCGTGCAACAGTGGTTCAGCGGTGCCCTCACTCAACTCGCTTCGGTCCGGTAATCACGCGCTATGGAACTGACGACTCAACACTTCATCGCGCTGCTGCCGCTGCTGGTCACCAGCGCCACCATCCTTGTGGTGATGCTAGCCATTGCGTGGAAACGCAACCACGCCATGACCTTCATCCTCTCGGTGCTGGGCTTGAACCTGGCATTGCTGTCGATCATCCCGGCTCTGGGCGTGACGCCCATAGAGGTCACCCCACTGCTGCTGGTGGACAAGTTCGCCTGCTACTACATGGCACTGGTGCTGGCCGCCACGCTTGCCTGTACCACGCTGGTCCATGCCTACCTGGGGGGCGAGTCGGGCAGGCAGGGCTACCCGGGCAATCGTGAAGAGCTTTATCTGCTGATTCTGCTCTCCGCCCTGGGCGGCCTGGTTCTGGTCAGCGCGCAGCATCTGGCCGGTCTGTTCATCGGTCTGGAACTGCTGTCGGTCCCCACCTACGGCATGATCGCCTACGCCTTCTTCAACAAACGCTCACTGGAAGCCGGCATCAAGTACATGGTGCTGTCCGCTGCTGGCTCCGCCTTCCTGCTATTCGGCATGGCCCTGCTCTATGCCGAGTCCGGCAGCCTGAGTTTCGCCGGCATCGGCGCCAAACTGGCCGCCGATGGCCTGCCGAGCCTGATCGCCCAGGTCGGCGTCGGCATGATGCTGATCGGCCTGGCCTTCAAGCTGTCGCTGGTGCCATTCCACCTGTGGACCCCGGATGTCTACGAGGGCGCTCCAGCTCCCGTCGCCGCATTTCTGGCCACTGCCAGCAAGGTCGCTGTGTTCGCCGTGCTGCTGCGCCTTTACCAGATCTCTCCGGTAGCCGCCGGCGGCTGGCTCGAAGGCATGCTGAGCGCTCTGGCCATCGCCTCGATTCTGTTCGGTAACCTGCTGGCACTGCTGCAGAGCAATCTCAAGCGCCTACTCGGCTACTCGTCGATCGCCCACTTCGGCTACCTGCTGATCGCTTTGATCGCCAGCAAGGGCCTGGCCGTGGAAGCCATCGGCGTGTACCTGGCCACCTACGTGCTGACCAGCCTGGGCGCGTTCGGCGTGATCACCCTGATGTCCACGCCCTACAGCGGCCGCGATGCCGATGCCTTGTACGAGTACCGCGGACTGTTCTGGCGCCGTCCGTACCTCACCGCCGTACTGACCGTGATGATGCTGTCGCTGGCCGGTATTCCGCTGACTGCTGGCTTCATCGGCAAGTTCTACGTGGTCGCGGCCGGTGTGCAGGCACAACAGTGGTGGCTGCTGGGCGCCATGATCCTGGGCAGCGCCATCGGCGTGTACTACTACCTGCGCGTGATGGTCACCATGTTCCTCGCCGAACCGAACCTCAAGCGCCACGATGCGCCGTTCAACTGGGGTCAGCGCGCCGGCGGCATCATGCTGCTGGTTGTCGGTCTGCTCGCCTTCGTACTCGGTGTCTACCCGCAGCCGCTGCTGGAGCTGGTGCAGCAGGCTGGCCTGGTGGCAGTCGCTCACTAAGCGCCGTAAGCAAACGAAGAACCCGGCCCAGGCCGGGTTTTTTCTACCCTCGTTTTATGGACTCCCCCCCCCTGCTCACGAAGCAACCTTGGCCCTGAATGAAGTGGCCCCGGATTTAATTCGGGCTACCAGACTGAGTCTCCGCAGCAGAATGAACAAGGGCGCCCATGGGCGCCCTTGTTCATTACGCAGGTACTCAGATACGGAACTGGCGCACCAGAGCACCCAGACGCTCGCCCAGACCGGCCAGGCTGCGCGAAGTCTCGGCGCCGTGACGGGTTTCGTCCGCCACGCTTTCCACCGCCACGGCGATCTGGTGCACGCTGCGGTTGATCTCCTCGGCCACCGCGGTCTGCTCCTCGGCGGCGCTGGCGATCTGTGCGTTCATTGCATTGATGGTGCCGATCAGCTGAGCGATGGCATCCAGCGAAGCACCGGCCTGGTTGGCCTGTTCGCTGGTGATCTCGCCGGCATCACTGGACCGACGCATGGCCGTCACGGCGTCGCGGGTGCCCCCCTGCAGACGGTCGATCATGCCCTGAATCTCCTGGGTGCTCTGCTGGGTACGACTGGCCAGCGCGCGCACCTCGTCGGCGACCACTGCGAAACCTCGCCCCGCCTCACCAGCTCGGGCCGCCTCGATCGCCGCGTTGAGCGCCAGCAGGTTGGTCTGCTCGGCAATGGAACGGATCACGTCGAGCACGCTGACGATGGACTGTACGTCCTGTTGCAGGTTGTCCAGAGAAACACCGCTCTCGCGAATATCCTCGACCAGTGCATGAATGCGCTGGATGCTGCCATCGACCACCTTCTTTGCCGCCTGCCCCTCGTTGTCGGTCTGCTGCGCTGCTTCGGCCGCGCCCTGGGCACTGCGCGCCACTTCGTGGGCAGCAGCGGACATCTCGTTGATCGCCGTGGCCACCTGGTCGGTCTCGTGGCGCTGGCGTTCCATGGCCAGCTCGGAACGCTGTGCCTGCGCCGCCACCTCGCCGACCAGGCCGGTCAGTTGGGTGGTCATCTCGGCGATCTGTCGCACCAGACCATGAATCTTCTCGACAAAGCGGTTGAAGGAGCCGGCCAACTCGCCCAACTCGTCCTGGCTGGCCACCGGCAGGCGACGAGTCAGATCGCCTTCGCCGGCGGCGATATCGTCGAGATTGGCCTTGATCTGCTGCAGCGGTCGCAGGAAGGCATTGCTCAGGGTCAGGCCCAGAACGCCGAACACCACCAGCATGATCACGGCAATCACCAGGATACTGGTCAGGATGATGCTGACCCGCTCCTCAATAGCGGCCTCGACCTCAGCGACCTGAGCTTCGACACCGTCCAGGTTAACCGCTGTACCCAGGGCAAGATCCCACTTGGGCAGGTAGTAGCTGTAGGCCAGTTTGGGAACCAGAACGCTCTCGTTGTTGGGCAGCGGCGAGCTGTACTGCACGTAGTTGCTGCCATCTTTGGCCACACGCACCAGTTCGTCGTTAACCCTCACGCCGTTGGGATCCTGGCGCCCAGTGAAGCTCTTGCCGACATCCACAGGGCTGTCGCCCCGGAACAGGCGGATGACCTGCGAGTCGTAGGCGAAGAAGTAGCCATCCTTGCCGTATTTGATTTTGGAGAGGATGGCAATAGCCTGGTCGCGGCTGGCCATGTCGCCCTGACTGGCACCATCGTAGAGCGCCTGAACGGAGCCCATGGCAATCTGCATGTAGTGCTGTAGCTCACGGCGACTCTCCTGCACAAGACGCTCACGCGTCTCCTTGACCTCGTCTTCGGCCAGATCAAGCAGGATCTTTGCCGCGGCTCCGCTGAGCACAACGGCAAACAGGATCACTGGCAGAAGTGCCAGCAAGAGCATTTTGCTTTTTAGTGTGAGGCGCATTGTCCTTTCCTCTGGAGAGCGTCTGTTCGAATAAGAAACGGGGCTGCCGTGTTATCGGCAGCCCCGTTGATTACCTGAGCGACCGAACAGTCACTCAGATCGGGATCAATGGGCGAAATCTACTCTAGAGCAACATCGCTGCGGCCCAGCCAAACACCAGCAACGGCACGTTGTAATGCAGGAAGGTCGGCACCACGGTATCCCAGATATGGTTGTGCTGGCCGTCCACATTCAAGCCTGAAGTTGGGCCGAGTGTCGAATCGGAGGCTGGCGAGCCAGCGTCACCCAGCGCACCAGCTGTACCAACGATGCAGACAATGGCCAGCGGGCTGAAGCCCAGCTGTACGCCCAACGGCACGAAGATGGCCGCGATGATCGGCACGGTGGAAAAGGATGAGCCAATGCCCATGGTCACCAACAGCCCTACCAGCAACATCAGCAGTGCACCCAGCGCCTTGCTGTTGCCGATCCACGCCGCCGAGGCATCCACCAACGCGCGCACGTCGCCGGTGGCATTCATCACCTCCGCAAACCCCTGCGCAGCGATCATGATGAAGCCGATCATGGCCATCATCTTCATGCCTTCGGTAAACAGGTCATCGGCCTCTTTCCAGCGCACCACGCCGGACACCGAAAACACCACGAAGCCCGCCAGCGCCCCGACGATCATCGAGTCCAGCCACAGCTGCACGACGAACGCGACCACCACCGCAACGCCCGCCACCAGCAGGCTCAGCGGGCTGTAGCGCGCCTCGACCCGCTCAGCCTGGGCAATCGGCTGCAGGGCATAGTCGCGCTTGCCGCGGTAGCTGAAGAACACTGCCAGCAGCAGGCCGAACAGCATACCGGCGGCGGGAATCAGCATGGCTTGCGTGACGTTCACATCGCTCACGTCCACCCCACCCTTGGCCACATTGGCCAGCAGAATCTCGTTGAGGAAGATGTTGCCGAAGCCGACCGGCAGGAACATGTAGGGGGTGATCAGGCCAAAGGTAATCACGCAGGCGATCAGGCGACGATCGATCTGCAGCTTGCTCAACACATACAAAAGCGGCGGCACCAGTAGCGGGATGAAGGCGATATGGATCGGCAGAATGTTCTGCGAAGCCACCGATACCGCCAGCAGCAGACCGACCAGCAGCCATTTCACCGCGCTTCCCCCTTCCTCCTGCTGCCGCCCTACCAGCGCCAGGGCGCGATCAGCCAGGGCATGGGCCAGCCCCGACTTGGCGATGGCGACGGCGAAGGCACCGAGCAGCGCATAGGACAGGGCCACGGTAGCACCGCCGCCTAGCCCCTTGTTGAAGGCCGCCAGCGAGCCCTCCAGGCCCAGCCCGCCTAGCAGGCCGCCGGCAAGGGCGCCAACGATCAGCGCCACGACCACGTGCACCCGGCACAGACTGAGGACCAGCATGATGCCGACTGCGGCTACCACTGCGTTCATCGTAAAACTCCACTTAACAACGTGCATGACCCGCCCAGGGCGGAAAAAAGCGCGAGACTCTGCACGATCGGTCAGTTTCTGTCAAAAATCCCAGCGTGCGAAATACTGGGCAACGCGTGCATAATTCTTCCTGTCTACGCAGCCACTCTGCGTAAACGCACAGGTCGGTCATGAAAACGGTCAAGCTTCCGCCGCTGCCACCGATACATGGCTAAGACGTCTGAAATCCTAAGGACCCGCCCATGCTGTCTCGCCTCTCGATTCAGTGGAAAATCACCTTGCTCGCCGGGCTCTGCCTGCTGGCCATCGTCACGCTGCTGGTAGGCGCATCGCTCTATCAGTCCACCCACAGCGCTGCGCTGGTGAAAAAATCCAGCTCGAACATGCTCGAAGAGTCGGCACGCCTGAGCATGTCGGCCCGTGGCGAACTGCAGGGCATCCGCATCCAGCGCTACTTCATGGACGCCTACCAGTATGGCAAGGGCTTCTCTCGCCAGGTCCTGTTCCTCAAGGACCAGGCCGAGAAACGCTTCCTCGACGCTTTCGACCTGCGCGAGGACATGACACGGCAGGTACGCTCCTCTCTGGAAGCCAATCCCAGCCTGCTCGGGCTCTATCTGGTGTTCGAACCCAACGCCCTGGACGGCAAGGACGAACTGTTTGTCGGGCAGAGCGAAATCGGCAGCAACGACAAGGGCCGCTTCTCCCTGTATTGGTCGCAAAGTACGCCGGGCACTCTTGAGGCCGAGGCAATGAATGAGGATCAGCTCGGCGACACGACGGCAGGCCCCAGCGGTTTGCCTTACAACGCCTGGTACACCTGCCCGCGCGATACCCGCCGCACCTGTGTGCTCGACCCCTACTTCGATGACGTGAACGGCAAACAGGTGCTGATGACCAGTATTGCCTTCCCGCTGGAGCATGACGGCAAGGTAATCGGCGTAATGGGCGTCGATATCAGCCTGGAGAGCCTGCAGCAGATCGCCCAGAAGGCCAGCAGCGAGCTTTACGAAGGCCAGGCCCATGTCAGCATCATCAGCCCGGCCGGCCTGCTGGCCGGTCACAGTCGGGATGCCGGCCAGTTGGGCAAGCCCCTGGCTGAAGCCTTCGCCAATCAGGACCGGGAGATCATCGGGCTACTCGCCAGCGGGCAGGCGCAGTTCCTTGAACAGGACGGCCGGCTGCAGGTCATCGAGCCACTGCTACCGATTCCTGAAGCCAAGCCCTGGGGTGTGCTGCTGGAGGTTCCAACCGCCACATTGCTCGCACCGGCGCTGAAACTGGAGAAGCAACTGGATGAACGCCGTACTGGCGACACCACCTTCTCCATCACGCTGGCGCTGATTGCCATCCTGCTCGGCCTCGCGCTGATGTGGTTGACGGCACTGGGCGTTACCCGCCCGATCCTCGGCGTAGCCAGCATGCTGAAGAACATCGCCAGCGGCGAAGGCGACCTGACCCGCCGCCTGGAGTACGCCAAGCAGGACGAACTGGGTGAACTGGCCAGCTGGTTCAACCGCTTCCTCGACAAGCTGCAGCCGATCATTGCCGACGTCAAACTCTCGGTGCAGGACGCCCGCAGCACCGCCGACCAGTCTGCGGCCATCGCGACCCAGACCAGTGCTGGCATGCAGCAGCAGTTCCGTGAAGTGGATCAGGTCGCTACCGCCTCCCAGGAGATGAGCGCTACCGCCCATGACGTAGCCAACAATGCGGCCCAGGCCGCCGACGCCGCCCGCAGTGCCGATGCCGCCGCACGCGAGGGGTTGACGGTCATCGACCGCACCACCTTGTCGATCGAGCAACTGGCCAGCGAGCTGAGCTCGGCGATGCACGAGGTGGAAACGCTGGCAGGCAGCAGCGAGCAGATCGGCTCGGTGCTGGAAGTGATCCGCGCCATCGCCGAACAGACCAACCTGCTGGCCCTCAACGCGGCCATCGAAGCAGCCCGCGCCGGTGAAGCCGGCCGCGGCTTTGCCGTGGTGGCCGACGAGGTGCGCAACCTGGCCAAGCGTACCCAGGACTCGGTGGAGGAAATCCGCCAGGTGATCGAGAGTCTGCAGAGCGGCACCCGTGACGTCGTCGGCTCCATGCACAGCAGCCACAAGCAGGCCCAGAGCAGTGTCGAACTGGTCGAGCAGGCGGTGACCTCGCTGCGCCGCATCAGCGACGCGGTCACCGTGATCAACGACATGAACCTGCAGATCGCCTCGGCCGCCGAGGAGCAGAGCGCGGTGGCCGAGGAGGTCAACCGCAACGTGGCCAGCATTCGCGATGTCACCGAAGCCCTGTCCGGCCAGGCCGAAGAGTCCGCCCGGGTCAGCCAGAGCCTGAACAGCCTGGCCAACCACCAGCAAGGCCTGATGGACCAGTTCCGCGTCTGACTCTATCTCTGCGCAGCGCCCCGACCGGGGCGCTGGCGTCATCCGACCACATCCCTGTCGCCCCGCCACTTGCCGCGTTCCAGAGCGGCCGGTAGCCTGCGCGCAGTCATTCGCCAGGAATTCCCGTCATGCTCAATATCGCCCTGATCGCCGGTTCCAGCCGCAGCGGCAGCCAGTCCGCCAAGGTCGCCCGCTTCCTCCGCCAACGCCTGATCGAACTGGGTCTGACCCGCCATGAGCAGAGCAGCCTGCTCGACCTCGGCGAGCGCGGCCTGCCGCTGTGGCCTGGCGAGGACAACGGCCTGTGGAGCGAATATCAGCAGCAGCTGGCCACCGCCGACGCGCTGGTGGTGATCGCCCCGGAGTGGAACGGCATGGCCTGCCCGGCTGTGAAGAACTTCTTCCTGTACGCCAGCAAGGCCGAACTGGCGCACAAGCCTGCGTTGCTGGTGGGCGTTTCCTCGGGCATCGGTGGCGCCTACCCGATCAGCGAACTGCGCGCCTCGGGCTACAAGAACTGTCGCATTGCCTATCTGCCGGAGCACCTGATCGTGCGTCAGGTGGAGGCGGTGATGAATGAAGGCCCGGCGGCCGGCGAAGACGATCTGCGCATCCGTGCCCGCGCCGACTACGCGCTGGACATCCTCGGCAAGTACGCCGAAGCGCTGAAGCCGGTGCGCGCGGCCATCGACCTGAGCAATCCGGCCTTCACCAACGGCATGTGATCAGCGCCGCCCGGGCAGGCTGATTGCGACCCGCAGCCCGCCCAGCGGGCTGTCCTCGAGGCTCAGGCTGCCGCCCCAGGCCTCGACCATGTCACGCACGATGCCCAGACCCAGGCCGTGGCCGGCGACCTGCTCGTCCAGGCGGGTGCCACGCCCCAGTACCGCCTCGCGGCGCTCGGCGGCGATGCCGGGCCCATCGTCGTCCACCCAGAGCCGATAGCCCTCGCCTTCCTGCATCAGGCTCAGGTGTACTTCAGCATCGGCCCATTTGCAGGCGTTATCCAGCAAATTGCCGAGCAGCTCGAGCAGATCCTCACGGTCCCACGGCAGACACAGCCCGGGCTCGGCCTGCCAGTCGAGCCTGAGGCCATGGCTATGGATCATGCCCAGCGTGCTGAACAGCCCCGGCAGCTCCGCCGCACAGTCGAAATGCGCCCCCGGTAGCGCCTCGCCAGCCAGACGCGCGCGACCCAGCTCGCGCTCCAGGCGCTGGCGGATCTGCGCCAGCTGCTCGCGTAGAGTGGCCTGCAGCTCGGGCTGATCGCGCAACTCCTCACGTTCGCTGAGGCTGACCAGCACCGCCAGCGGCGTCTTCAGTGCATGCCCGAGATTGCCCAGTGCATTGCGCGAACGCTTGAGGGTGTCCTCGGTATGGCTCAGCAGGTGATTGACCTGCGCCACCAGCGGCTCCAGCTCCTGTGGCACCTGACTGTCCAGCTCGGTGCGCCGGCCCTGCTGCAGCTGGGCGATCTGCTCACGCACCCGCTCCAGTGGGCGCAGCGCCGAACGCACCGTGTAGCGCTGGGCCAGCAGAATCAACAGCAGCGCAGCGCCACCGAGCGCCAGTCCCAACCATTGCAGACGGCGAAAACTCTCCAGAATGGGTGTGTAGTCCTGTGCCACGCTGATCGAAAAGCGCTGCCCAAAACGCTGGTAGTCACCACGATAGACCAACAGCAGCTGGCCACGCGGACCGTCACCCAGACCGTCCTGCAGGCCCGCCTGGGAAGGCTTGGGCAGGTCACGATCCCACAGGGAGCGCGAGCGCCAAGTCTCGTCGGCAAAATCGATACGGAAGTAGTGGCCGGAAAACGGCCGCTGGAACGTTGGGTCCAGGCGCCGCTCGTCCAGCTGCACGCCGTTCTGGCCGCGTACCAAGGCGACCAGCAGGGTCCGTGTCTCGTCCTTGAGGTCTTCCCGCAGGTAGCGGCGCAGGCTGTGATCGAACAGCCACAGGCTGCTCTGCGCCAGGATCAGGCCCACCACGATCAGCACACTGGCCAGGCCCAGGCTGAGGCGACGCTGGATCGACTTCACCTGTCGACACCGGCATATCGGTAACCCTGGCCACGACGAGTCTCTATCACCTCGCGCCCGAGCTTGCCGCGCAGTCGATTGACATGCACTTCCAGAACATTGGAGTCACGCTCGCTCTCGCCATCATAGAGATGGTCGGCCAGCTGGCTCTTGGACAGGATCTGCCCGGGATGCAGCATGAAGTAACGCAGCAGGCGGAACTCGGCGGACGTCAGCTCGATCTGCTCACTGCCACGCGTCACGCACTGGCGGCTTTCGTCCAGCTGCAGCCCGGCAGCCTCCAGCTGCGGCTGGTTGGCCAGGCCGTGGGCGCGGCGTAACAGGGCCTGGATACGCAGGGCCAGTTCCTCGGGATGAAAGGGTTTGGTCAGGTAGTCGTCGGCGCCGGCCTTGAGGCCATCGATGCGCTCAGCCCATGAACCGCGCGCCGTCAGAATCAACACGGGCGTGCTCAGGCCGCCGGCGCGCCACTCGCGCAGCACCTCGAGCCCCGGCTTGCCCGGTAAACCGAGATCGAGAATGATCAGGTCATAAGGCTCAGTTGCCCCCTGATAGGCGGCATCGCGGCCGTCGGCCAGCCAGTCCACGGCGTAACCCTGCCCTTTGAGGCTGGCCAGCAGTTCATCGGCCAGGGGCACATGGTCTTCCACCAGCAACAGGCGCATCAGTCCTCCACTTCGTCCTTGAGGATGCGACCGTCACGGGCATCCAGTTCCAGCTCGCGAACAGTACCGTCGGCGGTCAGCAGCTCCACCTCGTAGACCAACACGTCATCCTCCTCTTCCAGTTCCGCCTCCAGCAACTCGGCCCCGGGGTAACGCCCCAGGGCCGGTGCCATCAGATCTTCCAGGGGGCGGATGACACCCTCCTGGCGCAGGCGCAGAGCCTCATCCTGGTCGAGGTCGCGGGCCTGGGCATCGAGAGCCAGTACCGCGACGATCAGGGCAAGGATGCCGCTATAGCGAAACACGAACTTCATCAGTCATCCCGGTGCTCTTGCAGGATCTGGCCATTGGTGGCGTCCAGCTCCACGTCCCACTGCACGCCCTGGGCGTCACGCAGCTCGACCTGATAGACATAGCGGCCATGCTCCTGCTCCAGTTCGGTGTCCTCAATCTTGCCGCCCGGGTACTTGGCCAACGCAGCCGCGTTGAGCTTCTGGAAGTCCTGGATGGTACCTGCGTCACGCAGCTTCAGCGCCTCGTCCGGGCCCAGGTCACGAGCCTGGGCGATACCGGCGGTGGTCGCGAGGGCAGCGATGGCAAAAAGACTGGTCAGCTTGTTCATGGTGTTCTCCTCGGGGGTATCTGTTGTCTACGGAGCCCAAGATAGCGATGCCAACTTAATTCAAGCTGAATCAGCACAAGGCTCACAACTGACGGGACATTCACCCGCTGAAGCCGCTTGGCCTGCCAGACCACGCCACTATAATCGCTGGCCTGCAACACGGAGCCGAGCATGACCGCCATCCATATCAAGTCCCCAGCCCTCAGCCTGCGCGCCGGCAAGCGCGCCCTGATGCGTATCCGCGAGCAGGGCCTGCAGCCAGCCGATGTCGGTATTCTGCCTGGCGCCGCCGGCGGCCCCAAGGGCCTCGGCATCCAGGGACTCGATCTGGCCCTGTTCGGTGACTGGCTGCCACGGGCACCCCGCGAACGCACCCTGATCGGCGCCTCGATCGGCTCCTGGCGTTTCGCCAGTGCCTGTCTGCCCGATCCCTGCGCCGGCATCCGCCGCCTCGGCGAGCTCTATACCAGCCAGCGCTTCGCCAAGGGCGTGAGCATGGCCGAGGTATCGCGCAGCTGTGTGCAACTGCTCGATGATCTGCTCGAAGGCCAGGACGCAGCCGTGCTGGATAACCCACTGTACCGCCTGAATATCGTGGTGGTACGCAGCCACGGCCTGCTCCAGCATGACCATCGCGGCAAGCTCGGCCTAGGCCTGTCGTCAGTGATCAGCAACAACCTGCTGAGCCGCAGCCGCCTGAGCCGGCATTTCGACCGGGTAATCCTCCACGACGCCCGCCAGATACCGCCTCTGGGTGATCTGAATGACTTCCGCTCGCACTTTCATACCCTCGCCGAGAACAATCTGCGACACGCCCTCCTAGCCTCGGGCTCGATCCCCATGGTGATGGAGGCAATCCGCGAGATCCCCGGCCTCGCACCGGGCGCCTACCGCGACGGAGGCCTGCTCGACTACCACCTCGACTTGCCCTACCAGGCCGATGGCGTGGTGCTCTATCCGCACTTCACCGACAAGGTGATTCCCGGCTGGTTCGACAAGAGCCTGCCGTGGCGGCGCGCCGACCGCGAGCGCCTGCAGGACGTCTTGCTGCTGGCTCCATCCCCCGAGTACCTCGCGAGCCTGCCTCACGGCAAACTCCCGGATCGCAGCGACTTCAAGCGCTACCTGGGCGACGATCAAGGCCGTGAGCGCTACTGGCACAAGGCGATGGCCGAAAGCCGCCGCCTCGGCGACGAGTTTCTCGAACTGGTCGACAGCAATCGGCTGGGCGAGCGCCTGCAACCTCTTTAAAGCCCCTGCAAGGAAGCCATAAATGTCTCTGTATCGAACCCTGGCGCTGTCCACCCTGCTTCTCTCCACCAGCGCGCAGGCAGCTCTGGATGGGCAAGGCCGCCAGGAAGTCGATGCCCTACTCGCCTTCGTCGAAAGCAGCGGTTGTCAGTTCATCCGCAATGGCAGCGAGCACTCGCCCGTCGATGCACGCAAGCACCTGCAGAAGAAACTCGATTACCTGGATGACAAGGGCCTGGTCGACTCGCCAGAGGATTTCATCGCCCGCGCGGCGACCGAGAGCAGCATGAGCGGAGAGCCCTACCAGGTGAATTGCCAAGGTCGCCTGCAACGCTCGGCCGACTGGCTGACTGGCGAGCTCAGTCGCCTGCGCCAGGCCCGCTAGCGCTCAAGCTGGTAAACTGCGAGACAAGCTTCACGCCGCCTCGCGGCCTATCCAGCAGAGCGTTTACCTTGGAACTGTTCAAAGAATTCACCTTCGAATCCGCCCACCTCCTGCCCCATGTGCCTGCCGGCCACAAGTGTGGTCGCCTGCACGGCCACTCCTTCCGCGCCGCGATCTATATCGAGGGCGAGGTCGATCCGCATACTGGCTGGATTCGCGACTTTGCCGAGATCAAGGCGATCTTCAAGCCGATCTACGAACGACTCGACCACAACTACCTGAACGACATCCCCGGCCTGGAAAATCCCACCAGCGAGAACCTGGCGAAGTGGATCTGGCAGGAACTCAAACCGCTGCTGCCCGAGCTTTCCCGCATCCGCGTGCATGAGACCTGCACCAGTGGCTGCGAATACTGCGGAAATTGATCTTTTAGCCTACCCCAAGAATGTAAAAGCCACCTTTGCGGTGGCTTTTTAATACCTGAGCTTCATGCATGCGCCAGTTCTCAGCAGCGCCGCTTGCCAATCAGGCCTTGAAAACTTTTGCCCCATAAAGGCCAAACCCCCACCCGCTTATGCGGATGGGGGTTTGGGGATAGGAGCTTGACGATGACCTACTCTCACATGGGGAAGCCCCACACTACCATCGGCGATGCGTCGTTTCACTACTGA
>FTMP01000004.1:0-402628 GCA_900156135.1 Aquipseudomonas alcaligenes
GCTCGGCCAGCGCGAACAGCAGTTCCGGCTCCAGCGAGCCTTCCAGGTGCAGGTGCAGCTCGGCCTTGGGCAGGGCGGTGATCCAGTCGGTCATGATGCGGCAAACTCTGGGTGATCGAGCGCCCATTCTAGCGGACTCGGCGCTGGGAATTATTCCTACTAAAATGCTAGGACTTTATCCGGTGGCGGCTATTGGCGTACACTGGCGCCACGTTTGCGAGGAGTTGCCATGAGCGCCATCACCATTACCGAAGCCGCCCACGATTATCTGGCCGATCTGCTGAAGAAGCAGAACACCACCGGCATCGGCATCCGCGTCTTCATCACCCAGCCCGGCACGCCGTACGCGGAAACCTGCATCGCCTACTGCAAGCCGGGCGAGCAGAAGCCCGAGGACACCGCCCTGGCGCTGAAGGACTTCACCGCCTGGATCGACGCCGTCAGCGAGCCGTTCCTGGAAGATGCCGTGGTCGACTACGCCACCGACCGCATGGGTGGTCAGCTGACCATCAAGGCGCCGAACGCCAAGGTGCCGATGGTCAACGAGGACAGCCCGATCACCGAGCGCATCAACTACTACCTGCAGACCGAGATCAACCCGGGCCTGGCCAGCCATGGCGGCCAGGTGACCCTGGTCGACGTGGTCGAGGAAGGCATCGCCGTGCTGCGTTTTGGCGGTGGCTGCCAGGGCTGCGGTCAGGCCGACTACACGCTCAAGGAGGGTATCGAGAAGACCCTGCTGGAGCGTATCCCCGAGCTCAAGGGTGTGCGTGACGTGACCGACCACAGCAACCGCGAGAACGCCTACTACTAAGCGCTCCCGGATTCCAAGAAAGGCGCCTGCGGGCGCCTTTTTCGTTGCCGGGGAAATCACTCCCGCTGCTGCATGGGCCTTGGGCGGGCAAGGCTGGTGCTCCGATCATTCAGGGAGCATCACCATGAACAAGACCATTATCGTGCACACCAGCGACCCCGGCTGGCTGGATCAGGCCGTGCGCTTGCACCTGATCTACGGTGGCGTGGAAATCGAGGACGACGCCGAGGTTGGGGTCGGGCGCCACGATCTGGAACATTTAGTCGAGCTGATTCATCGTCACCATGGCCATGCCGCCACCCGCCTGCGCACCTTGCTAGGGGTTGGCGTGGGTCTGTGCCTGTCGGCCATGGGGCTGTGGATGATTCACGCGGCAGCCGCCGACCCCGGCGAGACCAAGGAACTCTGGGTGTTGCTGGCCGGTGGGGTGTTCATGGCTTTCTTCGGCGGCCTCGGGGTGTTCTATGCCCTTGGGCAGCGCTGGCGCATCACCGCCAGCAGCGGCGACCGCAACATGACCCTGGGCTCCGACTGACGGAGGAAGCAGCGCTGCGGCTAGTCGTCCGCGGCGCTGTGCTGGATCAGGTCCTCGAGCAGGATCAGTAGCCCCGCGCACATCAGGAACAGGCCCCAGTTGAACGAGGCGGTCTGCAGGTGGCGCAGCAGCCGCATCCATTCCTCGTGCTGCGGTGGTATCCAGATCACCGGCAGCATGAAGCCGAGCAGCGCCACCAGGGCGAAGGACATCAGGCGCATGAAGGGGCGTGGTGGCGTCTGCTGGTTGACGCCGTAGACCACCGTGGCCACCACCAGGATGCTGGCCGAGGCGGACAGCACCAGGTCGGCACGGCTGTGCAGCACGTCGAACAGCACCGCTTCGAATTCGCCGCCCGGTGCGGCGCCATGCTGAATCGCCAGCAGGGCCGCGGCCACCTGCACGGCAGTGCCGCCGATCCAGGGCGCGCGTAGCAGCGGATAGCGGCGCAGCAGCACCGGCGCGGCCATGGCCCGGTGCCAGAACAGCAGCCAGGCTGCCGCCGTCAGGCCGTAGAGCAGGCCGGCGAGCAGGGCGAACATCTCAACCGGAAGTCGCCTCGCCTTCGCTCGCGCCGGGCTGCGGGCCGCTGGCAGTCGGCTGGTTGCGGATCGGGCTGATCAGGTTGGTGTACTCCTCGAGCAGGCGGTTGACCGCCTCCGGCGGCTCGCAGGCCTTGAACACCATGCTGATAGCGATTTCGTCCGGGTCGCGCTGCTGGTCCTTGCGCTTGTCCTGGCCGAAGGTGACGAAGAAGCGCTCGCTGGCCAGTTCGCCGTTCTGCAGGTTGTCGCGCGCCTTCTCCAGTTCGGTGCCCTGCATCTTCACCGACAGATCGACCTTCATCGCGGCCAGCGCCAGGCCGCGCGGCGCTACCAGGGTGATCAGCGGAATATTGAGGGTGTGCCCCTCGTCCAGGGCTACTTCGACCATCTTGGCCTTCATCGGCGTGCCGAGGTCGTTGGGGTCGTAGTCGAAGAACTGGTCGAACAGCTTGATGTACTGCTGGGCGATCACCTGGTGGGTGGCGGCCGCCGCCTGGTGCAAGCCACGGGTGATGTGGCTGAGGTCGCTGGCAGTCATCGGTTCCTTCTTGGAAAACAGCGCCATCATGGGGCTCCTTGCTTGTGGGGGAAGGGTGACCCCGCCTGGCGGCGGGGTCGGTGGCGGGGCTTAATCGCCGGTCTTCTGCGGGGCCGCCTGAGGTTTGGACGGATCTGGCAGTACGGCGTCGGTGGGCAGGGCATCCTTGCTGGCAGCCTGCGCATTGGGCAGCATCACCGGCTTGGTTGCGGCGTCGGTGAGGAAGTCGATGACCCGCATCAGGGCTTCCGGCGGGTCCTGGCGTGCGATCTTGGTGTGGATCGCATAGCGCGCCCGGGTGTCGGTCTTGCGGGTCTGGGTCGACTTGTGGCTGACCGAGCCTTTGACGGTGAGGCTGAAGGGGCCCCAGCCGAGCTTGGCTTCGAAGCTGCCTTCGGCGGCGGTTTCGCTGGTGTCCTCGGCCATCTGGTTGATGGTCAGCTCGAAGTCGATGGTGCCTTCTTCGACGGTGATGTTCGGGTGACTGATGGCCGCCAGCAGCGGGATGCGCATCTTCTTGGTCACCGTGCCCTGGTACACGCCGTTCTCGTCGACCAACGTCTCGTCATAGTCGAACTGTACGGATACCGCCTTGCCGTCCTGGATACATACGGTCAGCAGGAAGTCGGCATAGGCCTTACTGGCCTGGACCTGGGCGGCGATCATCGCCTGCAGCGGCCCGGAGATCATCCGGTCGAGAGGCAGAGCGTTGATGACGGAGCCGATCAGGCCGGTATCTATCTGTGACATGTGTCAATCTCCTTATAAGTTGCGCGAATTTGCGCAATTCCAGGCTATGACTGCGTGCGCTCTGGATTCAGCGGGAACTGGTTACCTGTGAGTCGCGTGTTCCTGGCGGCGGATGTTGCCGATCTGGCGCAGGCTCAGGCCGTACTTGTCGGCCAGGGCGCTGCGTGAAAGTCCGTCGCAGCTTTCCTGGAAGATCTGCTGGTTGCGGATCTGGCGCAGGAAGTGGTCCACCTTGGGGATCTCGATGGACAGACCGGCATAGCGCTCGATCAGGGCGCAAAGGGCTTCTGGGGGGAGGATCAGGGTGAGTGAGGATCGAGAGGGGAACTTGGGAATGTACTTCGGACGTCCGCCGAAGCAGCTGGTCAGCCGGTAGGCATTTTCCAGACCGACACATTCGATCAGTTCTTGCAGCGAGTGGGGCAGTTGTCTGACATCGACCTGCTTGAGGTCATGCTCGTCCATGGTCTTGCTCCTTGTTGGTCTTGTGGACTCGCAAGGATGCTAGGGACGCTCTGGCCTGCGGGTTAATGGGGAAATATCCCCCCTGATTGGTCAGGAAATTGTTCAAGCTGATGTGTACTCCTGCGTGGATGTTGGACTGGTTGCCCCTTCATTCAAGGAGAACTGCCATGTCCCGTTACACCATCGACTTCACTTTCATCGCTCGCCTGGAAGGTGGGCCTGCTACCCGCGGTTATGTGCCGGATGCCGCCAATAGCCGCAGCGGAGTGACCATCGCCACTGGTTTCGACCTGGGCCAGCGTCATCTGCAGGACCTGCAATCGCTTGGGTTGGACGCTGGCTTGGTACAGCGTCTGAGCCCCTATCTCGGGCTGATCGGCCAGCAGGCGGCGGCCAGGCTGGCGCAGCAGCCACTGACGGTCAGCGCGGCCGAAGCCGAGGCGATCGACGAAGCCTTCAAACGGCCCTTCATCGAGCGCCTGGCTGCCGCCTACACAAAGGCCGGCGGCGGTGACTTCGGCGCCTTGCCGGCGGCGGCGCAGACGGTGATTGCGTCGGTGGCCTTCCAGTACGGTGACCTGGCTTCACGCACGCCGAACTTCTGGAAACAGGTAGTGGCTCATGACTGGGCCGCGGCCTGCGCCAACCTGCAGAACTTCGGTGATCGCTACGCGACCCGTCGGCGCCAGGAGGCCGCGTTGCTGGGCACGCTGCTTTGAGGCAAAGCACGGGGCGCGGCGCAACCGCGCCCCGTGTCTTCAGTGGCAGGGGTAGGTGAGCAGCAGGTTGGCACCCATCAGCTGCTCCGGTTGCGGGTTGTCGGGCACGCTGCGCCAGTCCACCTGCAGGCAGATGGCCGTGACGTCCTTCAGGGCCTCGACCCCGGTCACGCGCGGCGCGAAATCGCGCCGGTACAGCACCAGGGTGGACTTCTGCGCCGTGGTGCTATCCGCCTTGGCCAGGGTGTCGCGCACCAGTTCGGGAATCACGGTCATCGGCAGGGTAAAGCGCGCCTGCTCGCCGCTGGGCTGGAAGTGCCCGGCATCGCGGGAGCGCTTCCACAGTTGCTGCCACTGGCTGCTGCCGGCGGAGCTGGCCAGCTCGCTGGAAAGCTCACCCAGGCGGGCGGCGGGCAGGGTGTCGGTCTGCAGGGCATGGACGCTGCCGACCTGCAGGGCGATGGCACAGCAGAGGGTACGAATAAGCATCTGGGACTCCTTGTCTCAGTGAGGGCGCAGCGGTTGCAGCCGAACCCTGATGGGCAGGGCCCCGGGAACCGGCGCGCCGAAAGGCTGTTGATGGTAGCGCGACCTGCAGGACCCTGTATGGCTCCTGCAGGTCGGCGAACCATGCTGGCAGTTGAATTGGCGGTACTTTCAGAGGGAAAGACTTCAGATCAAGCGTGTACGCTGTCGCAAATGGCATGGCAGATGGCATAGTGATATGGCAAACGGCCAGTAAACATGGTTCCTTATGGCCGCCGCGCTGCCGCCCTGGCGTGACTCTGCGCGGCAGGAGTGCTAACAAGAAGAAAGCCGCTCCTTTCCACCTGCCCCGTGTTCGAGGCTTCTGCCGATGGCAACCACTTCCCTGCTGGTCTGTGACGACTCCGCGATGGCGCGCAAGCAGCTGTTGCGTGCCCTGCCGCCGGAGTGGCCGGTCGAGGTCAGCCAGGCCACCAATGGCGTGGAGGCGCTGCAGCGCATCCGCCAGGGTGGCATCGAGCTGCTCCTGCTCGACCTGACGATGCCGCAGCTGGATGGCTACGGCGTGCTCGCCGGGCTGCGCGACGAAGGTCTGGCGTGCAAGGTCATCGTGGTCTCTGGCGATGTGCAGGATGAGGCCGTTAGGCGTGTCACCGAGCTGGGGGCATTGGCCTTCCTGAAGAAACCGGCCGATGCCACGCTGATGCGCGAGACCCTGCAGCGCCTGGGCCTGTACAGCGGCGAGGCGGGCGCGCCGCCGGTGCTGCTGGTCGAGCCCAAGGTCAATTTCCGCGATGCCTTCCGCGAGGTGATCAACGTCGCCATGGGGCGCGCAGCCGCGCTGCTGGCGCGGGTGCTGGGCGTGTTCGTCGAGCTGCCGGTGCCCAACGTCAACATCCTCGAAGTGAGCGAGCTGCACATGGCGCTGGCCGATGCGCAGAGCGACGATCGCCTCACTGCCATCTGCCAGGGTTACATCGGCGGTGGGATCGCCGGCGAGGCACTGCTGATCTTCCATGACTCGGAAGTGACCGACATGGCCAAGCTGCTGCGCCGCAGTGCCAGCGAGAATGCCGCCATGGAAATGCTGCTGGACATGTCCAGCGTGGTGATCGGCGCCTGCCTGAGTGGCATCGCCGAGCAGATCAACATCAAGTTTTCCCAGGGCCACCCGCAGGTTCTCGGCCAGCACTCGTCGATCGACGAGCTGATCCGCCTCAACCAGCAGCGCTGGCGCAAGACCCTGGCGGTGGAGTTCAGCTACAGCATCGAGGGGCACAATATCCACTTCGACCTGATGCTGCTGTTCACCGAGGACTCGGTGCCGCTGCTGACCAAGAAACTCGCCTACATGATGGGTTGACCCATGGCCGAAACCGCCGACCTCAACGAGTTCCACTGGTTGCTGACGATCGTGCAGAGCATCGATGTCGGCGTGGTGGTGCTGGACCGCCAGTTCCGCGTGCAAGTGTGGAATGGCTTCATGGAGAACCGCTCCGGGCGTCCGCCGGAGGATGTGCTGCAGAAGTCCTTCTTCGGGCTGTTCCCCGAGATCGAGGAAGACTGGTTCCGCCACAAGGTGGACAGCGTCGCGACCCTCGGCACCCCGGCCTTCACCATCTGGGAGCAGCGTCCCTACTTGGTACGCTTCAAGAACTACCAGCCCATTACCGGGCAGGAAGACTTCATGTACCAGAACACCACCATCCTGCCGCTGCTGGCCACCAACAGCCGCATCGAGCATGTCTGCCTGATCATCTATGACGTCACCAGCGTGGCGGTCAACAAGCACCAGCTGCAGTCTGCCAACCAGCAGCTCAAGCACCTGTCGCGCACCGACCGTCTCACCGGCCTGAACAACCGGGGCTATTGGGAGGAGGAGCTGCGCCGCGAGTACTCGCGACACTGCCGTTACGGCAGCATGGCCTCGCTGGTGATCTTCGACATCGACCACTTCAAGCGCATCAACGACACCTACGGTCACCCGGCCGGTGACAAGGTGATCCAGCTGGTGGCCGAGGTGGTGCGCGAGGTGATTCGCGAGAGCGACATCGCCGGGCGCTATGGCGGTGAGGAGTTCGTGGTGTTGCTACCGGATGTCGACAAGATTGGCGCCAAGCTGTTCGCCGAGCGCTTGCGCCAGCTGGTGGAGGCACTGGTGGTGGATTACGAGGGGCAGGAGATTCGTTTCACCATCAGCCTCGGCGTGGCCGACCTCGGCCAGCGTACTCAGGATCACCAGCAACTGATCGACTGGGCCGATCGCGCCCTGTACCAGTCCAAGCACGGCGGGCGCAACCAGGTCAGCGTGCACGGCGGCTAGGCCGTCGTCGCCTGCCTTGGTCCGCCGGCGACCAGCAGCAGGGCCAGCGCCAGCAGACCCAGCATCGCCAGGTTCACCGGAGCCCAGCCCAGGCCGCTGAGCAACGCGCCGGAGGCAAACGAGGCGAGCGCCGCCACCGTGCCGTTGCCCAGCTCCATCAGGCCCTGCGCCTGGCCGCGCTCCGCCGCGCTGTGGCCCTGGCCGAGCAGGGTGGTGCCGGCTACCAGCATCAGGTTCCAGCCCATCCCCAGCAGCAGTGACGAAGCCAGGAAGTGGGGCTGCAGCTCACCGCTCAGGGCGATGGCGGCGCTCGCCGCCAGCAGACCGATGCCCAACAGGGCCACGCGCCAGCAGCCCAGGCGGTCGACCAGCGGGCCGGCCACGAAGGCCGGCAGGAACATGCCGACCATGTGCCAGCGGATCACCTCGGCGCCGGCCGCCAGCGGCAGGCCGCAGAAGCTCATGGCCAGCGGTGTGGCGTTCATTACCAGAATCATCAGGCCGTGGCCGATCGCCGTGATGGCCATGGCCGCACGCACCACCGGCCGCGCCAGCAGCATGCGCATGGCCGGCAGCGTGCCTCGCGTGGCCGGCGGCAGGGCTCCCTGGCGCAAACCGCCGAGCAGCGGTATGGCCAGCGCGGCGAGCAGCGTGACCAGCAGGTAGGCGCCGACGAAGGGCCGCTCCAGCGCATCGCGCGCCCACAGCGTGAGGCTGGGCGCCAGCAGCGCGGCGCACAGGCCGCCGCCGATCACCCAGGCGCTGGCGCGGCCCTGGTGCGCGGCGTCCACGGCCTCCAGGGCGGCGAAGCGGTAGTACATGGCCGAGGCCTGGTACACCCCGATAGGCAGGGCGCCCAGGCAGAACAGCCAGAAATCCGCCAGCCACACGCCAAGCGCACTGAGCAGGCCGCCGAGGATGCCGGTACTAGCGCCCAGCACCAGTCCGGCGCGGCGCCCGCGGCGCTGCATGAAGGCTGACAGTGGCTGCGTCGCCAGCAGGTAGCCCAGCACCAGCAACGCCAGCGGCAGGGTGGCCAGGCCGTTGAGCGGCGCCAGCTGCAGGCCGACCAGCGAGGTCAGGGTGATACCGATCATCGCGCAGCTCCAGAACAGGGCCTGGGCGAGGAACAGACGCAGCAGGGTGGGGTTGCGCAGGAGCAGCATGGCGATCACCAGTACTTGGGGTAGCGCACGGCGCGTGTGGCGTTGTTGTAGATCAGCGCCACCAGCATCAGCAGCAGGGCCCCGGTGAGGGTGGGGAACAGCAGGAAGTCCCAGCCCGGCTGGGCGAGGAAGATGATCACCGGGTTGGAACCGGCAGGCGGGTGCACGGTACGCGTCGCCATCATCAGCGCAATCGCGGTGCCGACTGCCAGCGCCAGGGCCCACCATTGTGGGCCGCAGCCGTGCAACAGGACCAGGCCGATCAGGGAGCTGAGGACGTGCCCGCCGACCAGGTTGCGTGGCTGCGAGAAGGGCAGGTCGGGGAAGCCGAACACCAGCACGCAGGACGCGCCGAAGGAGCCCAGCAGCAGGCTCAGCGACAGCCAGTCGGCGGTGCTGGCAACGCAGGCGATGGCCAGCGCGCCGCCGAGCCAGGCCAGGGCGATCTGCCGCCCGCTGGCGCGGGGGGGCAGGGCGGCGGCGTCGCCGCGCAGTTTGCGCAGGAGTTCGAGCATGATCATTCCTCTGTTGCCGGGCAGCCGGCGGGGTTGTGGGTACGCACGGTGGCGGCGGGAAAGCGGGCCAGCCGGTCAGCCGGGCGAATCGGTCGCCGCACCAGCTCGCCGCCGCAGTTCGGGCAGCGCTTGTGCAGGCGCTGCTCGGCGCAGTCGCGGCAGAAAGTGCATTCGAAGGAGCAGATGCGGGCGTCCGCCGAGTCTGCAGGCAGGTCGCGGTCGCAGCATTCGCAGCCGGGACGTAGTTCGAGCATGTGGGGCTCCTGTGGCTCAGGCGAAGCGTTCGGCGTAGTCCTGGGGACTTACCGACAGGTGTTTGTGAAAGGTACGGCGCAGGTTCTCCGGGTGGCGGAAGCCGGTCAGCCGCGCCACGGTACCGATCGAGGCGCCGCTGTCCTGCAGCAGGCCGCGTGCCGCTTCCAGGCGCAGTTGCTCGACATAGCGTCCCGGGCCCATGCCCAGTTCCTGCACGAACAGCCGCGACAGGCTGCGGCTGGACAGGTGGGCGCGCTGCGCCAGGGCTTCCAGTGACAGGTCTGCGGCGAGGTTCTGTGCCATCCACTCAAGCAGGCCGAGCAGGCGCGGGGTACGGCTGGCATCCGGGGCGAGCAGGGCGCTGAACTGCGCCTGGCCGCCGGGGCGCCGCAGGAACATCACCAGGCGTCGGGCCACCGCCAGGGCGAGTGGACGACCGAGATCGGCTTCGACCAGCGCCAGCGCCAGGTCGATACCGGCGGTTACCCCGGCCGAGGTGAACACGTGGGCGTCACCGTCGCGGCCGCTGGGGTCGTAGGTATGCAGGCGGTCGCCATCGACCTCGATGGCCGTATGCTGGCGCAGTGCCGCCGTGTCGGCCCAGTGGGTGGTCGCGCGGCGTCCGTCGAGCAGGCCGGCGGCCGCCAGGATCAGTGCCCCGGAGCATACCGAACCGAGGCGACGAACCTGCGGCTCGGCAGCGCGCAGCCAGGCCAGCAGCGGCTGGTTGGCGCACTGCGCCGTCTCGCCCAGGCCGCCGGGCACCAGCAGGGTGTCCAGCTCGGCCGCTGCGCAGTTGCGCCAGGCCTGCTCGGCCACCAGCTGGAAGCCGGCCGAGGTCGCCACCGGCCCCGCCTGCTCACCCAGCACCCGCAGGCGGTAGACCTCGGCCTGGCCCTGGCGGCGCAGCTCGACGTTGGCCGAGGCGAATACCTGCAGCGGGCCGGTGACGTCGAGGCTCATCACGTCCGGGTAGATCAGGCTGGCAATAGTGCGCATAGGGATTCCCTCCAGAAGCTGGAGGCAGTCTGCGCGGATCGCCTGTTGGCGACAATGACAATTACCCCACAGATATGGACAGACGCTGCCCGGAAAATGCGAAGCCCCCTCGCCTGGCGGCAGAGGGGGCTTCGCGGGGTGGCGGCAGGCCGGGGACTTACGCGTGTGTTACTCGGGCATGCTCCACGGGTCGAGGGCGTAGCCGTCACGGCTGAGCTGTTCGCGCGACTGGGTCAGGGCGTCGGCCAGCTGCGCTGGATCGGCGTAGGTGCGGCTGTCCAGTTGGGCCTGGCCGAGGCGGCGGTTGGTACGGTCGATCACCGCCAGGGTGATCACGCCGGTGCCGTCCTGAGGTTGCCAGGCCACGCACTGGAATGGCTGGAAGGCGCGGCCGGCGATGAGCAGAGCTTCGTTGACGCGGAGCGAGGTGTTCATGGGTCTGTTCTCCAAGGATGCCCAGTGTGCGATCTGGCCAGCGAAAGCACGTATTGCCGCGGCCTGTGAACAATTGATGGCGGAACCTGACCTTGGAGTCACATGCTGTCGTGAAAACATAGAAATATGTCGCATGTTGCCGTTTTTACGTCTGTTTCGGCGGCGCATGGAACGCTGTGGCGCGATCAGTATCCTAAAGTGACGAGGTCCATTCACACAGGAGTGTCGTCATGGGTACTACCCTCAGCGGTTTGCTTAGCCTGGTCATTCTGGCCCTGGACATCTGGGCGATCATCAACGTGATCAAGAGCGGTGCGGAGACCGGGATCAAGATCCTCTGGGTGCTGCTGATCGTCTTCCTGCCGGTGCTGGGGCTGATCATCTGGGCGCTGGCCGGGCCGCGCGGCAACGTCCGGTTCTGAGTCGCTGCGGCTGGAGCCGCTCGGCAGATGTCCTTACAATGCGCGCCTTTTCATGGGCGGCTGGTCCGTCCGAATCCACCAGCGACGAGGGGGACTACCCATGAGTGACTACCAGGAAACGCTTTACGACGGCTACGGCCAGCGCTTTCGCATGGATCGCCTGTTGCACGAGGTGCGCACCGAGCACCAGCATCTGGTGATCTTCGAGAATGCCCGCATGGGCCGGGTGATGGCGCTGGACGGGGTGATCCAGACCACCGAGGCCGACGAGTTCATCTACCACGAGATGCTCACCCACGTGCCGATCCTGGCCCACGGTGCTGCCAAGCGCGTGCTGATCATCGGCGGCGGCGACGGTGGCATGCTGCGCGAGGTGCGCAAGCACCGCAGCGTGGAGAGCATCACCATGGTCGAGATCGACGGCACCGTGGTGGAGATGTGCAAGGAGTTCCTGCCCAACCACAGCTGCGGCGCCTTTGATGACCCGCGGCTGAACCTGGTGATCGATGACGGCATGAACTTCGTCGCGACCACCACCGAGAAGTTCGATGTGATCATCTCCGACTCCACCGACCCGATCGGCCCCGGCGAGGTGCTGTTCTCCGAGAACTTCTACCAGGCCTGCCGGCGCTGCCTGAACGACGGCGGCATCCTGGTGACCCAGAACGGCACACCGTTCATGCAGCTGGCCGAAGTGCAGACCACCGCCGGGCGCATGGACGGCCTGTTCGCCGACTGGCACTTCTACATGGCGGCGGTGCCGACCTACATTGGCGGCAGCATGACCTTCGCCTGGGGCAGCACGGACGCCGAGTACCGCAAGCTGGCGTTGGAGACCTTGCGTCAGCGCTATGCCGGCAGCGGCATCGTGACCCGCTACTACAACCCGGAAATCCATCTGGGGGCTTTTGCGCTGCCGCAGTACGTGTTGCAGGCAGTCAACAAGCCCAGCAACGACTGAACCTGCGGTAAACCATGAAAAAGCCGGCGTAAGCCGGCTTTTTCATGTTCGGCGCAAAGGAGCGGGTTCAGCGCTGCTCCGCAACCCGTTGGTGTAACTGCTGCGACAGCTGATCGAGGCGTTCGCCCAGCTTCACCAGGGATTCCTGGGCCAGCAGCAATTCGGCGCTGGCAGCACGCTGGCGCAGACTGGCTTCGCGCTGGGCGGCACTATTGTCGCGCACCTGTACCAGTTGGCGGTGAGCCTGGTCCAGCGCCTGACTGTGCTGAAGGATGGCGCCGGAGAGGCTTTCCGTCAGGGCGGCATTTTCACTCAGGGCATCGCCGACATCGCTTACCTGCTCGGCGCCGGTATTGACGATCTGCTCCGACTGGCCGAGCACGTTTTGCACCGTGTCGGCGGTCTGGTTACTGCGTTGCGACAGGCTGCGAACCTCGTCGGCGACCACGGCGAAACCCCGCCCGTGCTCGCCGGCGCGGGCGGCCTCGATGGCCGCGTTGAGCGCCAGCAGGTTGGTCTGCTGGGCGATGGCGCTGATCATCTGCATGGATTCAGCGATGCGCTGGTTGCTTTGCTGAATGGCCAGCATGCTGTGCTGGGCCTCCTGCATGCGCTGTGCGCAGGTGGTGACCTGGTTGCTGCTGTGTTGGGTGTCCTGGCTCAGCTGCTGCATCTGTGTGGTGCTGGCGGCCAGTTCGTCGAGCACTTGGTGCACGGCCAGGTCGAGTTGCTGCATGGCGACGGCCTGCTGCTGCACATCGCCGTCGATGCTCTGGCAGCGCTGGCGCATGTTGTCCAGTGTGAGGTAGAGCTGTTGCGATAGCTGGCGCAGATCGCCGGCGCTGTAGCGTACCTCATCGAGCAGCACCGCCAGTTGCTGGCTGCTGGCGGTAGCCGCCTTACCGATGCGTTCGGCTTCGTCCAGATGTTGCTGTGCGTCGCTCAGTGCTTGCTGGCGTACATGAGCGCTGTACCACTGGGCCAGCCACATGGTCAGCACGGGCAGCAGGTAGCCGGAGTATTCGTTGAGCATGGCATCGCGTGGGCTCAACTCGAACTGCGGCAGGCTGGCACCCGAGCGATCCAGGCGGATCAGCCAGAACACGAAAACCAGCTGGATCAGAGCCCAGAACGCCGCGCTGCGACCGCCCAGCAGCAGGTAGCCGAAACCGATCACCACCAGGGGCCAGAAGATGTGGGCCGAATGCACGCCGCCCAGCTGATAGATCAGGATCATGGCGTAGCTGCTGATCAGTGCCATGGCCAGGTTGGCCACGCCACGTGCCGGCAGCCAGGCCTGGCGCACGGTCAGTAGTACCAGTGGCATACCGATAATCAGCAGGAACGAGCCCTGCATCAGCGCATCGTTGCCCAGTCGGCCCCATTTGATACCGCTGTACAGACCGATGACGGTGCCGCACACGCAGAAAAAGGACAGCATGCGGCTGAGCAACTCATCGTTGTGACTCTGCGGGGCTTGCGGCAGAGGGTTGGCTAACTGCCCTTGTTGCATGGGAGTGGGCTCCGTTCTTATTGGGTTGCCGAGGATATCGGCGACAGTGCGCTGCGCCTTGAGCTCAATGCGTGATGGCATTTGGCCTGATGCGCAGCTTACCCAGCCAAAAGAGTGGCGGCGATGATTTGGCGACCAGACGTTTAATCCGGCTGAATCGTCGTGTGAAAAGGCTGGAAAGCCGTTCGGATGGTGTATCAGCGGCGGGGGTGAACTGAACCGCCTAGGCGCTCGTCGATGAGCGCATCTGCGGGGCAATGCGTGCAGGTGACTGCTGAACCGATTAGAGCGCTGTCGAATGTCTGACCAGCTTCGTGTGTTTGCGCAGATGGCCGCCCAGGCGCAGCAGTTGCTTCTCAGCCGTTGTCAGTGCCTCGTCCCTCCGTGTTTGCCAATGCTTGCGCAGTGGCTCCAGATCGGCCTCCTGCTCGATGCGCAGGCACCACTGGAAGTGGTCGTGCCAGTCGCCCAGCGCCGACTGGGTTTCCTTGAGCCGTCGGAGGCTGCGACGGGGCAGGCCGATCAGCTGCGGATAGGCTTCGCCGGCGTAGCGCACGCGCTTGACCAGCAGGCGCAATCGGTGGCGGTCGTAGCCGGGCGTGGCGAGCGCCTCCAGCAGCCGTGTCACCTGCTTGTGCAGGCGTCGTTCGATCAGCGTGTCGAGGCGCCGCAACTCGCCCGCACGCTGCGCGTCGCGCAGCTCGCCGGGCCAGATGTCGAGGAAGGCCTGCAGACGCTCCAGTTCACGGCTGTCGAGAATAGCCGCGTAGTGCTCGGCCAGCGGGGCGCGGCGTCTTTTGGCAAGTTCGCTGTGGCCGCTGCTCTCGAGTTCCGCCGCCAGCACTTCCAGGTCGCGCACGGGCGCGGTCAGGGTGCCAATCGCGGCGGCTGCGGTATACAGCGGCGACAGGTCGGCGACCCGCCGCAAAGGTGCCAGCAGGCTGCGCAGGCGTTGCAGGGTGATGCGCAGGTCGTGCAGCGCCTCGTCGTCAGTGCCGGCTTCCAGGCGCAGTCGGGCATGTACCAGCTTGATCTGCAGGCCGAGCAGCGAGGCGACGAGCGAGTCGACGGGGTGGGGCATTTCAGAAGCACTCCTCAACCATGCGGAAGGGGTAATGGGTGCCCTTGTAGCGGCCGATCCGACCGCGCTTGGGCAACTCGATTTTCTGCTCCTGGGTGATGTCTTCGTAAGGCACCTGCTGCAGCAGGTGACTGATGATGTTCAGCCTGGCTCGTCGCTTGTCCTCGGAACGGGCCATGTACCAGGGCGCCCAGGACGAGTCGGAGGCGGCGAACATCTCGTCGCGGGCGCGGGTGTAGTCGTCCCAGCGACTGAAGGACTTGAGGTCCATCGGCGACAGCTTCCAGATCTTGCGGCCGTCGTGAATGCGTGCTTCCAGACGCCGTTGCTGCTCTTCGGCACTGACTTCCAGCCAGTACTTGATCAGGATGATGCCGGACTCGACGATCATCTTCTCGAACAGCGGGACCAGCGATAGAAACTTCTGGGCCTGATCCTCGCTGCAGAAGCCCATGACGCGCTCCACCCCCGCGCGGTTGTACCAGCTGCGGTCGAAGATCACCACTTCGCCTGCGGCCGGCATATGCTGCAGGTAGCGTTGAGCATACATCTGGCTCTTTTCCCGCTCGGTCGGCGCCGGCAGCGCCACCACGCGGAACACGCGTGGGCTGACCCGTTCGGTGAGCGCCTTGATGGTGCCGCCCTTGCCGGCGCCATCGCGGCCCTCGAACACCACGCAGACCTTCAGGCCCTTGGCCACCACCCACTGCTGGAGCTTCACCAGCTCGACGTGCAGGCGTTTGAGTTCCTGCTCGTAGTCCTTGCGTGCCATGCGCTGCGCGCTCTGTTCCTTGGCTTTGCTCTTGGCCATGTCGCGTGCCTCGATCAGTGGAAGGGGAAGATGTAGTTCATCCAGGCCGCCATGCGCAGGAGAATCTTGCGCATGATGGCGACGTGGTGCAGGTGCTCCGAATACAGCGCGGCCTGGCCATAGGCGCCGCCGGGCATGAGGTCGCGGTATTGCGCGAACTCGGGGTCGATGACTTCCAGCACCACCGGCACCCGTCCGGGGGGCGGCGAGCCGGTAAAGCCGATCAGATTGCCGCCAGGCTGCACCTGGCCCTCGGCAATCACCGGCAGGACCATCTTCACCTTGGCCTCGAAGACTTCGCCGGGGATGCCGTCGAAGGCTATCTCGGCCTCGTCGCCAACGCTCAGGCGCAGCTGGCTGTTCTGCCGCATCCAGGCTACGTAGTAATAGTCTTCCTGAGGGATGAAGATCATGGCGGGGCGCAGGGGCATCTTGGCCGCGCGAATGCCCGGGCGCAGCGACACCTGGGTCACGTAGCCGCGCGAGGGAGCGCGCACCACTGTGCTGTCCAGGTCATATTGGGCGCCGATGAGCTGGGCCTGCAGGTCCTCCACTCGTGCGGTGGTAATGTCCACGTCGCGGCGATTGCCGACATTGCGGCGAGCCAGCTCGATGGCGCGTGCCTGATCGGCTCTGGCCGAGACCAGCTGGGCCTTGATTGACTTGACCCTGCTTTCGAATGGCGTTGGGTCCATGCGGAACAGGATGTCGCCCTTTTCCAGCATCTGATGACCCTTGACCGGTACCTCGGTGACCATGCCACTGACCGCCGGTACTATCGGCGTGCTGACGAAGTAGCTGCGCGACACCTCGGAGTAGGGGTGGTTGTAGTTCATCAGGAAGATCAGCGTGCCGATCAGCACGATACCGCCAAGTGCGGCAGTGGGTACCGTCCACTTGTTCAGCGGAATCCGGAAGATCTTGAAGACGGCGACGCAGATGGCGGTGTAGGTGAGGACGAGCAACAGATCCATGGCTTAGCCCTCCTGACGCGGCAATTCGGGCGCGACAGATGCCGGAGCGGGCGCCGTCGGTAGTGGCGCTGGTGTTTCCAGGCTGGCCAGACGGGCCTGTAGCTCACTGACCTGCTGTTCCAGTGCCTGCAGGCGTGCGTCGTCCTCGGTGGTTGCCGGTGGCGTGCGGGAGAAGCCCCAGCCGCGATCCTCGCGGTACAGGGTGGCCCAGATCCACAGGAACGGCCAGATGGCGTGCAGAGTGAAGAGGCTGATCCAGCCGGCTACGTGAATCGCATCCTGTTGCGGATGCTTGCGATGTACCGCGATCTCGTAGGGGATGTCGTGGATCGCGATCACCCCGTAGAACAGCACGACTGCGGCGAAGATCAGTATTCCCAGTGCGATGTAGTCCAGCATCCCAGCCCCCTTACCAGTCATTGGTCAAAGGCAGAATAACAGTCGTCCGGTGGCGCCGCGAGATGGCAACTGAACCTGTTTGCGCCAGACCTGTCTGTTTGCCGCTTCGACGGAATTTTCACTTGTCGCAGCAGAGAATCCTTCGCCCTTACAGACCGGACTCCATTCGTCATGCTCTCAATGGACGCCCTGCGCCCCAATCTGCGTAGCCACCTTGCCTTCACTGCTGCCAGCGCGTTGCTGCTGATGCTGATGTTCGCCGCCCTGCGCCTGGCGCTGCTGCACCATAACGCCGAGTTGATCGGCGCAACCTCCACCGGCGATCTGCTCGAAGCCTTCGGCAACGGCGCGCGCTTCGACCTGCGGGTGGTGGTGTATGCCGTGGCGCCGCTGCTGTTGTCGATCCTCAGCCTGCGCGCGATGGCCGCGCGGCGTGCTCATGTGCTGTGGTTGAGCGGCGTCGCCAGCCTCAGCCTGCTGCTCGGCATCACCGAGATGGACTTCTACCGCGAGTTTCACCAGCGCCTCAACAGTCTGGTGTTCCAGTACCTGGAGGAAGACCTGGGTACGGTCTCCAGCATGCTCTGGAACGGCTTCCCGGTGGCGCGCTACCTGCTGGCCTGGGCCCTGGGTACAGTGGCGATGACCATGCTGCTGCACTGGATCGAACACATTACCCGGCCGCGCCAGGTGCGTCCGGCGCTGGCTTGGTACCTGCGTTTCGGCGTGTTTTTCCTGTGCCTGCTGCTGGCGGTGATGGCTGCCCGTGGCACCCTCAAACAGGGCCCACCGCTGCGTTGGGGCGACGCCTATACCACCGATTCGATCTTCGCCAACCACCTGGGTCTGAATGGCATCCTGACCCTGGTTGATGCCGCTGAAAACAGCTTCTCCGATCATCGCGACAATGCCTGGAAAGCGACCCTGCCGGAGGCCGAGGCCCTGGCCACGGTGCGCCAGATGCTGCTCGGCGAGCACGATGTGCTGGTCGACGCGGACAGCGCGGCGATCCGCCGCGACACCACGCCACCGGCCGAGGGCACGCTGCCGGTCAAGCATGTGGTGGTGATCCTGATGGAGAGCTTCGCCGGCCGCTGGGTCGGGGCACTGGGCAGCGATGCCGACATCACCCCCAACTTCGACCGTCTGAGCCAGGAAGGGCTGCTGTTCACCCGTTTCTTCTCCAATGGCACCCATACCCACCAGGGCATGTTCGCCACCATGGCCTGCTTCCCCAACCTGCCGAGTTTCGAGTACCTGATGCGCATGCCCGAGGGCAGCCATCAGTTCTCCGGCCTGCCGCAGCAGCTCAGTGCCCGCGGCTACGACGATTTGTACGTGTACAACGGCAATTTCCAGTGGGACAACCAGTCCGGGTTCTTCAGCAACCAGGGGATGCGCAACTTCATCGGTCGCGAGGACTTCGTCGATCCGGTGTTCATCGATCCGACCTGGGGTGTGTCCGACCAGGACATGTTCGACCGCGCCGCCGTGGAGCTGGCCAAGAAGGACCCGAGCAAGCCGTTCTACGCGCTGCTGCAGAGCCTTTCCAACCACACTCCCTATGCGCTGCCTGAGCAGCTGCCGGTGGCGCCGGTAACCGACCGCGGCTCCAACAACCAGCATCTGACGGCCATGCGTTACTCGGACTGGGCGCTGGGGCAGTTCTTCGAGAAAGCGAAAAAGTCGCCGTACTACAAGGACACCCTGTTCGTGATCGTCGGCGACCACGGCTTCGGCAGCCCGGAGCAGCTCACCGAGATGGACCTGTTCCGTTTCAATGTGCCGCTGCTGCTGATCGGCCCTGGCGTGCGCGAGAAGTTTGGCGAACGCCGGGATACGGTGGGCACGCAGATCGACGTGGTGCCCACCATCATGGGCCGTCTGGGTGGCACCAGTCGCCAGCAATGCTGGGGCCGGGATCTGCTGACGCTGCCCGAGGGCGATGCCGGTATCGGCGTGATCAAACCGTCGGGAAGCGACCAGACGGTGGCCATCGTCAATGGCGAGCGGGTGCTGGTTCAGCCCAAGGGCCTGCCGTCCAAACTCTACCGCTATCAGCTGCAGGAGCGCCGTGTTGAGGTGCTGCAGGGCGATGCCGAACAGCCTGGGCTGCAGAAGCGCCTAGAAGCCTTCCTGCAGGTCGCCACTCAGAGTCTGCTGCACAACACCACCGGGGCGGTTGGCGGCAGCGCCGTCGGTACCCGCCAGTAAGACTCAGGCGCCGCGCTGGAAACGCCGCGGCGCCACGCCTTTCCAGCGCTTGAAGGCGTGGATGAAGTTGGATACTTCGCCGTAGCCGAGGCGCTCGGCAATCTCCTCCAGAGTCAGGCCGCCGGTGGCCAACAGTTCTTCGGCCAGGGCCTGGCGCACTTCGTCCAGCAACTGACGGAAGTGGCTGCCTTCCCCGTCCAGGCGCCGGCGCAGGGTGCGCGAGCTCATGCCCAGACCGCTGGCGACCTGTTCCATATCGGGTAGGCGTCCTGGACATGCGAGCAGCAGCGCGCGGATGCGGCCGGCCAGGCCACCGTGCTGGCTGCGCTTGGCCAGCAGGCGCTGGCACTGCTCTTCGCACAACTGCGCCGCTTGCGGGTGGGCGCCGGCCAGCGGCAGGTCAAGCAGTTGGCGGGGAAAGACGAACCGATTGCGTGCCTGCGCGAACTGCGGCGATAGGCCTATCTCCTCGATGAACGGGCGAGCGTCATCAGGTGCGGGCAGGGTCAGTTCCACGTGCAGGACCGGCAGATCCTGATGGAACAGCTCGCGCAGCACCTGCAGCATGCCGGCAAGATCGCGTTCCAGGAGGAAGCCGCGCAGGTCTTCGGGAAGATTTTGCTCCTGAAGCAGCAGATGTACTTCCTCGCCTGACTCCTCCAGCTGCATGTCATGGAAGGCGTAGGTCAGGTCCAGGTAGCGCAGGCCGAGGTTGGCCGCCTCGCGGAAGGTCGGGCTGGCGAGCAGGGCGAAACCCCAGATGCCGTAGCTGTTGAGCCTGTAACGGCGGCCCAGCGGCAGCCCCAGTCCGGGGCGGTAGCCACAGGCCTCGATCAGGTTGCGTACCAGGCGCAACTCCTGTTCGGCCTCCACCTCGGCGCCGGGGTCGGCCAGCAGGCGCCAGTCCAGGCCGGTGCCCTGCAGGCAGGTATCCAGGCTCACCCCCAGGTCAAGTCCATACTGGGTCAGGAGTTGTACGCTGACGGCACTGCGGCGTGGGCGGTTCATGTCTTGTCCGAAAGTCACAATTTATTGGCCGACTATGCCATAAACCGTGAGTGGAGGAGTGAGTAGCATCTGCTCATCCGCAATACTGGCGGTTCACGGAGATAACAATGACTAACAAGACTCCCGATCCGGCGCCCCTGCGCGTACTGATCATAGGTGCCGGTTTCGCTGGCCTGGGCCTGGCCATGCGCCTGCGCCAGCAGGGCGAGGAGGATTTTCTGATCCTCGAGAAGGGCGCCGAACCCGGTGGTACCTGGCGCGACAATCACTACCCCGGCGCGGCCTGCGACGTGCCTTCGCACCTGTACTCGTTTTCCTTCGAGCCGAAGACCGACTGGAGCCGACGCTATGCGCCGCAGGCTGAGATCTTCGCCTACGTGCGCCAGTGCATCGACAAATACGCCCTGGCTTCGCGCATTCGCTGCAACAGCGAAGTGGCCGAGGCGCGCTTCGACGAGGCCGCCGCCCTGTGGCGGGTGACCACCGGCGATGGCGCTGTTTTCAGTGCGCGGGCGCTGGTCAGTGCCTGTGGCCAGCTTAATCGTCCGCTCTACGCCCGCTTGCCGGGCCTGGAGCGTTTTGCAGGCGAAAGTTTTCACTCGGCGCGCTGGCGCCACGATATCGACCTCACTGGCAAGCGTGTGGCGGTGATCGGTACGGGGGCCAGTGCCATCCAGTTCGTGCCGCAGATCGTGCCGAAAGTTGCGCGCCTGCATCTGTTCCAGCGCACTCCGGCCTATGTACTGCCTAAGCCGGACCGTGCCTACAGCCGCTTCGAGCTGGCGCTGATGCAGCGCTGGCCGTGGACGCAGAAGCTCGATCGCGCCTGGCAGTACCTGTTCCACGAGGTGCGCGGGGTGGCCTTTTTCATGTTGCCCTGGCTGATGAAGCCCTATCGCCAGCTGTTCCTGCGCCATATCGCCCGCGAGGTGGCCGACCCGCTGCTGCGGGCCAAGCTGACCCCGGACTACCCGCTGGGTTGCAAGCGCATCCTGATCAGCAACGACTATTACCCAGCGCTGGTGCAGCCGCAGGTGGAGGTGGTCAGCGAGGCGATCCGCGAAGTGACCGAGCACGGCATCGTTACCGCCGACGGCGTGGCGCGCGAAGTCGACGTACTGATCCACGGCACCGGCTTCGCCGCCAGCGACTTCCTGGCGCCGATGCGCATCTATGGCCGCGCCGGCCTGGACCTCAATCAGGCCTGGCGTGACGGCGCGGAGGCCTACAAGGGCATCAGCGTCAGCGGTTTCCCCAACCTGTTCATCCTTTACGGGCCAAACACTAACCTGGGGCACAACTCGATCATCTATATGCTCGAGAGTCAGTTCCCCTATGTGCTGGATTGCCTGGCCAAGCTGGAGGAGGGCGTGCGATATCTCGATGTGCGCCGTCATGTGCAGGACGCCTGGAATCGCCAGGTGCAGCACGACATCGAGCACTCGGTGTGGGAGCAGGGCTGCACCAGCTGGTACAAGAATGCGGCCGGCAAGCACACCAACAATTGGTCGGGCTTCACCTTCAGCTATCGCAACCATACCCGCCGGCCGCAGTGGAGCGACTATGAACTGGTGCGTTGAACTACCCGCGTCGAGCGGCGCGCAGCGCCTGCTCACGGCCGTGCTGCGCGCCAGTACGCGCCTGGTTTTCGCCGTCGGCATGCATCCGCGGCTGTCGCCCGTGACCCAGCGCCGGGTGCTGCGCCTGGCCACCCTGATCGCGCCGCGCGCAGGGGGGGTAAGCATCGAGGCGGGGCAGTTGGGTGGGGTGCCCTGCGAGTGGTTGCAGGCAGGACGGGACAATGGCTGGGTGCTGCTGTATCTGCACGGCGGGGCTTTCATGGTCGGCAGTCCGCAGACTCACCGGGCGATTACCAGCCACCTGGCCGCGCAGAGCGGCGCGCGGGTCTGCGCGCTGGACTACCGCCTGGCGCCCGAGCATCCCTGGCCCGCGGCGGCCGATGATGCCCTGGCCGCCTATCGGGCCCTGCTGGATCAGGGCCAGCCGGCAGGGCGTATTGTACTGGTCGGTGATTCGGCCGGCGGTCAGCTGACCCTGGCCACGGCGCTGCGCCTGCGTGACGAGGGGCTGCCGCTGCCGGCGGCGCTGGTGTGCTTCTCGCCCGTCACCGACCTCACGGGCGATACCTGGCACGAGCCGCCGGCTGGCGACCCGCTGCTCAACCGGGCCTGGCTGGGGCAGGGTGTGGACGCCTACTGCCCGGCGGGCACGGATCGCCGCTCGGCCTTGCTCTCGCCATTGCGGGCCAACCTGGCTGGACTGCCGCCACTGCTGGTGCAGGTCGGCGAGGACGAGCACCTGCTCAGCCAGAGCCTGCGCCTGCGCGACAGTGCCGGGCTGGACCTGCGCCTGGAGGTCTACCCCGGCCAGTGGCATGTGTTCCAGATCAACTGCGGCCTGCTGGAGGTCGCCGCGCTGGCGCTGCGACGCGTCGTCGAGTTTCTCCGGGAAAGGGGGGGTCGATGAATACCATTCTGATCACCGGCGCCGCCTCCGGCATCGGTGCGGCCACCGCGCGGCTGTTCCACGCCCGTGGCTGGGCCGTTGGGCTGCTGGATATCGATCAGCCAGCGCTGGCTGCGCTGGCCGCAGAGCTCGGCGGGGCATGGCATGCTGCACTTGATGTCGCTGATGCTGATGCAGTGCATGCTGCCCTGGAGCAGTTCTGTCGCCGAGAGGGTGGGCGCTTGCGAGTCCTGTTCAACTCGGCGGGGGTGCTGCGCTTCGGGTACTTCGAGGAGATCACGCTGGAGGAGCACGCGCGCATCCTGCAGATCAACGTACTGGGCCTGCTGCACGTGACCCATGCCGCCTTTCCCTATCTCAAGGGCACGCCGGGTGCCCAGGTTATCAACATGGGCTCGGCGTCGGGTCTGTATGGTACGCCGCACATGGTCAGCTATTCGGCCTCGAAGTTTGCCGTGCGCGGCCTGACCGAGGCGCTGGAGCTGGAGTGGCGGCGCCATGGCATCCGCGTTGGCGACCTCATGCCGCCATTCGTCGCCACGCCCATGGTCGACAGTCAGCGCTTCACCCCGCCGGCATTGCGGCGCCTGGGCGTCAACCTGCGCGCCGAGGACATCGCGCTCGCGGTTTGGCGCCAGGTCGAGCGGCCGCGGGTGCATCGGCCGATCCACTGGCTGTTTCGCCTGATGTATGCGGCCGGTCAGGTCTCGCCGCCGTCTGTCAGCCGCCTGCTGATGGGCTGGCTCAGCCGCGGCTGAGCCGCCTGTCGTCCGGCCTGGTTGCCGCCTGCAGGGTAGGCACGCAGACGCTACCCTGACAGAATGACGTCACCGGCCAGTTTGCTTCTGGTCGGCCGTCTGCGGGCTCTGGCTCGCGCATGACAGGCCAGGCAGCGATTGCCTGGTTCTCGGGCGGCACCCAGGGGTGTCGCAAGGTCGCCAAATCCGTGGCGACTGCGGTCGATTCATCGCCTGAGAGGAGGTCGTTTATGAGCACAGCCTTCCAAGATGATGTCAGCAACAATGTTCTGCGCCGCATGAAAGAGGGCGGTTTCGATTTCGCCCGCGTCCATCCCATCGAGTTCTACGCCATCTTCCCGAATGAGGAACGGGCCAGAGAGGCAGCCAGACAGTTTCGTGGTGAGTCCCTCAATGCTCAGGTCAGTGTTCGCGAGGACGGTGCCTGGCATCTGCAGGTGAGCAAGGTGATGTATGCCACCCACGCCGGCATCGGTGACTTCGAGCAGGATCTGGAAGCACTGGTGGTGCCACTCGGCGGCGTGCTGGATGGCTGGGGCGTAACCCAGGAAGTGCGGCTCGACGCTCAGATCGCCAGTCGTCCCTGAGCGTAGTGATACCGGCCAACCGTTCTGGTTGGCCGTCTCGCGAATTCTCGTTCGATCAGTCCGCGCAGCGCTGTTGCAGCGCTTCGAGGTAGGCGATCACATCCGGCGCGCCGGCCAGGCGCAGGCCCTCACCCAGCGCATGGGCTTGCGGCGACTCCTTGGGTAGCAGGAGGAACTCCGGGGCATCCGGGTAGCGCAGCAGTGACAGGCGCGCGTAGGGCAGGCCGTAGTCGAGCAGCAGGCTCATGAAGGATGGCTCGCTCCAGGCTCGCACCGGCATGGCGGTCATGTGATAGCGCCGGCGCAGTTCCGCCAAGCCGCTGGCACTGAGACGATAGCGGGTCAGTTCGGCTGGCAGTGTCACTTCCAGGCCGCGCAGGCGCGCATAGGCAATGGCGCAGGCGAATTCCTCGCCGTGCTGTTCGCCGGCCCAGAACAGGCGCTCGCCAAACCAACTGGCTTGGCGCAACTCCACTGCCTCGGCGGCGAGGAAGCGCGGCATGGCATGGTTGATGGTCTTGAGGAAATCCTTGTAGCTGATGATGCGCGCGCAACGCCCCAGGGGGCAGGCAGTCAGCTCTTCGAAACTGGTGAGATTGCTGTCGAGGCTGGGGGGCGGGCTGCACAGGCCATCGATGCGGCGCAGGTCGAAATCGTCGAAGTGTTCGGTATGTCGCTCTACCACCCCCATCAATACCGCACGTGCAGCAGCTTTATCCTCCTGGACGGGACCTGAGAGAGCGTCTCGCGGCAGGTCCACGAGGCGATGCAGGGGTGGACCTGCTTGCCACCAGATGCTGGGTACGGGCTCCGGCAGCACCCGAAATGGCAGGCGCAGGTTACGGGCTCGTTCAAACACCATGCGCGGCACTCGGCCACCCAGCCCCAGGCGCTGGGCCAGGGCGGAAAGCCGCGAGGCGATGCTGGTGGGGGACTCGGACAGACTCATGAGCCGCAGGCTACTCCTGGTACTACTGTGCCAGTGTGGCAGAGCTGCCGCCGGGCTGCACTACCGTCATGCGGGCAGGCGCGAGGGGATACCGCGTTGGCCTGTGGCAGAATGGTGCCAATCATTGTCGAGGGTGCCTCCATGCCCAGCCTGGTGCTGGATATCGCTTTGCCTGCGGAACGCTTCCTGGCCGTGTACCAGGGGCGAGCCAACCGGGTTCTGCTCTACAGTCGTGATGGCCGCAAGGTCAGCTTGCCGGCACATCATCTGCGTCCTTTCCTGCGCCATGACGGCATTCATGGCGTGTTCGAGCTGGAATTCAGCGCGGCCGGCGAACTGCTCGACCTGCGCCAGCTGCAATAAGGGCCCGAACGGTACTCCTTATTACTCCCTTGCCTCGCCTGAGGCTAGTGCCGACGGCTATAATCGCGTCCTGCTTCCCACTGAAACCCTTATTCCGAGCCGATCCGCCCATGTACGACCTGGCCCGCGCGCTGCTGTTCCGTCTTGCCCCAGAAACTTCCCACGAATTGTCCATCGACCTGATCGGTGCTGGCGGTCGCATGGGCCTCAACGGCCTGCTGTGCAAGGCGCCGAGCCAGTTGCCGGTGACCGTGATGGGCCTGGATTTTCCCAACCCCGTGGGCCTGGCCGCCGGCCTGGACAAGAACGGTGATGCCATCGACGGTTTCGCCCAGCTGGGCTTCGGCTTTGTCGAGATCGGCACCGTGACCCCGCGTCCGCAGCCAGGCAACCCCAAGCCGCGCCTGTTCCGCCTGCCGGAAGCGACAGCCATCATCAACCGCATGGGCTTCAACAACCTGGGCGTTGATCATCTGCTGGCCCGGGTCGCCGCGGCCAAGTACAAGGGCGTGCTGGGTATCAACATCGGCAAGAACTTCGATACCCCCGTCGAGCGCGCGGTGGATGACTACCTGATCGGCCTGGACAAGGTCTACGCCCACGCCAGCTATATCACCGTCAATGTCAGCTCGCCGAACACTCCGGGCCTGCGCAGCCTGCAGTTCGGCGACCAGCTCAAGCAGCTGCTCGAAGCCCTGCGCCAGCGCCAGGAAGACCTGGCTGTGGAGCACGGCAAGCGCGTGCCGCTGGCGATCAAGATCGCCCCGGACATGAGCGACGAGGAAACCGTGCAGGTGGCTCAGGCGCTGGTGGAGACCGGCATGGACGCGGTGATCGCCACCAACACCACCCTCGGCCGCGAGGGCGTGGAGAATTTGCCGTTCGGTAACGAGGCCGGTGGTCTGTCCGGCGCGCCGGTGCGCGACAAGAGTACCCATACCGTGCGTGTGCTGGCCGGCGAGCTCAAGGGGCGCCTACCGATCATTGCCGTGGGCGGCATCACCGAGGGGGCGCATGCGGCCGAGAAGATCGCTGCCGGCGCCAGCCTGGTGCAGATCTATTCCGGGTTCATCTACAAGGGGCCGGCGCTGATCCGCGAGGCGGTGGATGCGATTGCCGCGCTGCCGAGGTCCTGAAGGGGCTTCTCACCGGCAATAAAAAGGGCCCCTGAGGGGCCCTTGGGCTCTCGCCCGCCGTCCGGATGGGACGGTCTGGTGAAGTCGGGGTGATCCTGTATCAGCCGACGGCGTGAAGTTCGTTGAGTCTGTGGATGCCGGCGGTGCCGGTCAGCCCGTCCCAGTTGTCACCGCGGCCCTCGCGCCAGCCATTGATCCAGGCTTGACGGGTGGTGGGGTGGGTGAAAGGACACATATCGCGGGATTTACCATGAATGCCGTGCTGATAGCCGCGCAAGAAAGCTCGTTCCAACGGATCACGCTTAAGTCTTCTCATCGGGTGTTGCCCTCACTGTTGACTGTTATGTCCCGTTGGCCCCTTGGTGGGACCGGGCAGAAAATGCTCTGCCAGTGGGGCCCGCTGCCGGCGTGGCGGGCCACCTGCCAGCAGCGTTGCGCTACCGGCCTGAATTGATTTCTATCCAATGCGTTCCACCCTGTGAATGATCGTTTTGTCATAAGGGCGTAACCTGAGTAGGTAGAGAGCCATAAGGTGCAGCCTCTTTTGGCTTGCCCCGACGGCCCCGGACCGCGCCGTTGTTGAGTCGAGGCGCTGTTGGCAGGCGTTTTGCCATTGCGAACCGCTCTCGTCTGCGAGCGTTGTTTATTCCGACGAAGGGTCGCACCGCGACCTTGCGTCACACTATGGTGGCCGGGTGGCCACCCGATTACTGGATGCCTCATGTCTGACCGCTATGAACTGATCCTGACCTGCCCCAAGAGCCTGGAAAGCCTGCTGCTCGAAGAAGCCAGTGGCCTGGGGCTGGAGGAGGCCCGCGAGCAGACTGCTGCCGTGCGCGGCTTCGCGCCTATCGAGGTGGGCTATCGCCTGTGCCTCTGGTCGCGTCTGGCCAACCGCGTGCTGCTGGTGCTGCGGCGTTTCCCGGTGAGCAACGCCGAAGAGCTCTACCAGGGGGTGCTGGCGGTGGATTGGGCCGAGCACCTCGACCCGGCCGGCACCCTGGCCGTGGAGTTTAGCGGCCACGGTGCCGGCATCGACAACACTCACTTCGGCGCCCTGAAGGTCAAGGACGCCATCGTCGACAAGCTGCGCACGGCGGAGGGCATCCGCCCGTCGATCGACAAGGTCGACCCGCACCTGCGCGTGCACCTGCGCCTGGATCGAGGCGAGGCGGTGCTGTCGCTGGATCTCTCCGGGCACAGTTTGCACCAGCGCGGCTATCGCCTGCAGCAGGGCGCCGCGCCACTCAAGGAGAACCTGGCCGCCGCCATCCTGATCCGCGCCGGCTGGCCGCGCATTGCCGCGGCGGGCGGCGCGCTAGCCGATCCGATGTGCGGGGTCGGCACCTTCCTGGTCGAGGCGGCGATGATGGCCGCCGACCTGGCGCCCAACCTCAAGCGCGAACGCTGGGGTTTCTCCAACTGGTTGGGCCATGTGCCGGCGATCTGGAAGAAGCTGCATGCCGAGGCCGAGCAGCGTGCCGCGGTCGGCCTGGCCAAACCTCCGCTGTGGATTCGCGGCTATGAAGCCGATCCGCGCCTGATAACGCCGGCGCGCAACAACATCGAGCGCGCCGGGCTGGGCGAGTGGGTCAAGCTGTACCAGGGCGAACTGGCCACCTTCGAGCCGCGCCCGGACAAGAACCAGACCGGCCTAATCGTCTGCAACCCGCCGTATGGTGAGCGTCTGGGTGATGAGGCGAGCCTGCTCTATCTCTACCAGAACCTCGGCGAGCGCCTGCGCCAGAGCTGCCTGAACTGGGAGGCGGCGGTATTCACCGGTGCGCCGGAGCTGGGCAAGCGCATGGGCCTGCGCAGCCACAAGCAGTACGCGTTCTGGAACGGCGCGCTGCCGTGCAAGCTGCTGTTGTTCAAGGTGCTGCCCGAGCAGTTCGTGACCGGCGAACGCGGTGAACGGCGCCAGGGCGAGGAGGGCGCTGCCCCTGTTGCCAGCGAGCCGGCGCGCCTGTCCGAGGGCGGACAGATGTTCGCCAACCGCCTGCAGAAGAACCTCAAGACACTCGGCAAGTGGGCGAAGAAGGCCGGTATCGAGTGCTATCGCCTGTATGACGCCGACATGCCCGAGTACGCCCTGGCCGTGGACCTGTACCGCGATTGGGTGCACGTGCAGGAATATGCGCCGCCACGCTCCATCGACCCGGACAAGGCCCAGGCGCGCCTGCTCGACGCCCTGGCGGCGATTCCGGTGGCCCTGGGCATCTCGCCCGACAAAGTGGTGATCAAGCGCCGCGAGCGGCAGAGCGGCACCAAGCAGTACGAGCGTCAGGCCAGTCAGGGCCAGTTCATGGAGGTCAGCGAGGGTGGTGTGCGCCTGCTGGTCAACCTCACCGACTACCTGGACACCGGCCTGTTCCTCGACCATCGCCCGCTGCGCCTGCGCATCCAGCAAGAGGCGGCCGGCAAGCGCTTCCTCAACCTGTTCTGCTACACCGCCACGGCCACCGTGCACGCGGCCAAGGGCGGCGCGCGCAGCACCACCAGCGTCGACCTGTCGAAGACCTACCTGGACTGGGCGCGGCGTAACCTGTCGCTCAATGGCTTCTCCGACAAGCAGCGCCTGGAGCAGGGCGACGTGATGGCCTGGCTGGAAGCTGATCGCAGCGAGTACGACCTGATCTTCATCGACCCGCCGACCTTCTCCAACTCCAAGCGCATGGAAGGGGTGTTCGATGTGCAGCGCGACCATGTGCGCCTGCTCGACCTGGCCATGGCCCGTCTGGGCAAGGGCGGCGTGCTGTACTTCTCCAATAACTTCCGCAAGTTCCAGCTCGATCCGGGGCTGGCCGAGCGCTATGCAGTGGAGGAGATCAGCGCGACCACCATCGATACCGACTTTGCCCGTAACGCCCGTATTCATCGTGCCTGGCGGCTGACGGCGCGCTAGCAGGCTGGCAAAATGACAGTGTTCGGAGCGCGTTGAGGCTCCCCACGAGTTAGATCGCATGGCGGTATTGCGCATTTTCCTGCTTCGCGAAACATTCCCGGCTGCTCTGATGGCCGGTACTGCAGGCCTGATTGGGTTCCTGCTGACGTTCGGCCTGGGTGCGCTGGTCGATCATTTCTATCGGCATCAGCTCGAGCAACGCTTCGCCATCGCGGCGGGCGAGCGAGCCGACGCCATGCAAGCCGGCTTCAGGGCGCACGCCGCCGATCTGGACGGTGTGCGGCGTTTCTTCGTGAATGCGGACAATGTCACGCAGGCCGAGTTTGCCGGCTATGTGCAAGGGCTTGCCCAACCGGCGCTGTTTTATGCCTGGGTGCCGCGTGTTGAACACGCCCACCGGCAGAGCTTCGAAAATGAAGTCCGTGCTGACAGCCTTCCGGGGTTCACGATCCATGATCGTGGGGCAGATGGCTCACCAGTACCCGCTGCGCTGCGTGACGAGTACTACCCGCTGTTGTTTCTGAGCTCGAAACTGGCCCGTGAACCACAGCTCCTGGGCCTGGACATGTCCGGTTTGCCGGGTCGACTCGAGACGCTGAAGCGTGCGGCGCGCAGCGGTGAGGTTGCGGCATCCGGAAGGCTTCTTTTTGTCTCGCGGCAAGCCCAAGCGACGGCCCACGATGGCGGAATCATCCTGGCTGCCCCAGTCGTTGACGTGGACGCCTCCGCAACCAGGCGTTTGCGCGGGTTTGTGGTTGCAGCCTTTAGCCTGCAGCAATTGCTGCACGAGCACGAAAGCACCGATGCGGCGCTCAATCTGAGTATTGAGCTAGAGGACCTCAGTAATCTGGATGGTGAGAGGCTCCACTACAGTGCCGGTAGCGCGACCGACAGTGCTCTGCGCCTGCAGCGTGAACTCCTGCTGGGGGATCGGCGCTACGGGCTATACATCCGTCCGACCCAGGCATTTCTGCAGGCCAACAGTTCGCCGATTGTCGCCATTGTGCTGGCTGCAGGCACGCTGCTGAGCCTCATGCTGGCTGCCCTGCTATTCAGTCTGGCCAGCCAGCACCTGCGAACAAGAGCTCTGGTGCTGGAGAAGACAGCTGACCTGCGCCAGCGTGAAGCCGAGCTGGCAGCGGTGAACAGCCGCCTGCGCGGTGTACTGGATGCAGCTACTCAAGTGGCGATCATCGCCACCGACCTGCGGGGTACTATTCAAACCTTCAACGTCGGCGCTGAACGCATGCTTGGTTACCGTGCGGCCGAATTGGTGGGGCGGCAGACCCCCGAACTGATGCATCTCCCGGAAGAAATTGCCCAGACCGGTCGGGAGCTGAGTTTGCGTCTGGGTCGCAAGGTCGAGGGTTTCGAGGTTTTCATCGCGGAGGCTGGCCTGGCGCAGGGGCATGTCGAGCGGGAATGGACCTACATTCGTCGTGATGGCAGCCAGCTGCCGGTCAATCTCATGGTGACGGGGGTATGGGATGTCCACGACGAGCTGGTTGGCTACCTGGGGGTCGCCATCGATATCACCGCCGGTCGACAGAACCGCCTGGCGCTGGAGGCACGCGACCGCTTGCTGGAAAAGCTGACGGCGAATGTGCCGGGGGCGATCTATCAGTATCAGCTGCGTGCTGATGGCACCTCCTGTTTCCCCTATGCCAGTGCCGGTATCAGTACCATCTACGAAGTGGAGCCCGAGCTTGTTCGGCAGGATGCGCAGGTTGTTTTCTCGCGTATCCACCCGGATGATCTGGAGTCGCTGCGGCGCAGCATCCTGCTCTCGGCAGAGCATTTGCAGCCATGGCGCGCCGACTACCGCGTGCTATTGCCGCGTCAGGGCTTGCGCTGGTTGCGCGGCGAGGCGTCACCGGAGCCGCAGGCAGACGGCAGCGTGCTCTGGCATGGCTATCTCACTGATATTACCGGGCCCAAGCTGGTCGAGCAGGAGCTGCGGGTACTCTCCATCACCGATGCCCTGACCGGTGCCTACAATCGCCGCTATTTCCAGGAGCGCCTGGAGGCCGAGATTTCCCGTGCCCGGCGCACTTCCGGGGAGGGTCCTGCCGTGGTGATGCTGGACATCGACCATTTCAAACTGGTCAACGACCGCTTTGGCCACGATGTGGGCGACGTGGTGCTGAAACGGGTATGCGAGCGCGTGCGCCAGCGTTTGCGCACCATGGACGTGCTCTGTCGCTTGGGCGGTGAGGAGTTCATTGTGCTGGCACCTGGGGTGCGCGCCGATCAGGCCGCCGTGTTGGCCGAGGCGCTGTGGCAGATCCTGCGCGAGGAGCCGATCGACGGGGCGGGAGCCATTACCGCCAGCTTCGGTGTGACCGATTGGCGCGCGGGGGAGAGTGCGGCGAGCATGCTGACGCGCGTCGACGCCGCGGTGTATCAGGCCAAGCAGGAAGGGCGCGACCGCGTCGTGATCGCGCCCTGAACGAGGGTCAGCGGCGGTAGATGTCCAGCAGCACCTGATCGAGGATCGCCGAGGCGCCCCAGGGGCGCTGGTCGTTGAGGATGGCCACCACTACCCAGTTCTGTCCCTTGGCCGTGCGGGTGAAGCCAGCGATGGCGCGCACGTTGTTCAGGGTGCCGGTCTTGATGTGGGCTTGGCCTTCCATGCCGGTACGCTTGAGGCGTTTGCGCATGGTGCCGTCCATCCCCACCAGCGGCATCGAGGCGATGAATTCCGCCGCGTATGGGCTGTGCCAGGCGGCTTGCAGCATGCCGGCCAGTTCGCGGGCGCTGACCCGCTCGGCGCGCGACAGACCGGAGCCATTCTCGATCACCAGGTGCGGTGCGGTGATGCCCTTCTTCGCCAGCCAGCTGCGGATCACCCGCTGTGCGGCCTTGGCGTCGTCGGCATCGGCGCGGTCGCGGAAGCTCTGCCCCAGGCTGAGGAACAGCTGCTGGGCCATGGTGTTGTTGCTGTACTTGTTGATGTCGCGGATCACCTCGGTGAGGTCTGGCGAGAAGGTGCGTGCCAGCAGCTGGGCCTTCTTCGGCACGTCGCCGACGCGGTCCTTTCCGAGGATGCTGCCGCCCAGTTCCTGCCAGATGGCGCGAACGGCGCCGGCGGCATAGCCGGGGTGGTCGAGCAGGGCCAGGTAGGTCTGCGCGCTGCAGCCTTCGGCCAGCTTGCCGGTCACCACCAGGGTGGTGCCGTCGTACTGGGTGACCGGGTTGTAGCGCACATCCGGCCAGGCCGGGCATTTGCCGCCGCCGAGGGCCTTGACCTTGTTGTCGATGCGCACGTTGGTCAGGGGCGGCTCCATCATCACGCTGACCTTGCCGCCGGAGGTGCGTGCCACCATGCGCACGGCCTTGAGGTTGACCAGTAGCGAATCAGGGCCGACCAGGAACGGCTTGTTGGGGTCGCCGCCGTCGTCGTTGAAGCTCGGCAGGCTGGGGTGATGGAAATGGCTGCGGTCCAGTACCAGGTCGCCGGTGACGCGCTGCACGCCGTTGGCGCGCAGATCGCGCATCATCAACCAGAGCTTTTCCATGTTCAGCTTGGGGTCGCCGCCACCCTTGAGGTAGAGGTTGCCGTTGAGCACGCCATCCTTCAGCGGGCCGTCGCCATAGAACTCGGTGCGCCACTGGTGGGTGGGGCCGAGTAGTTCGAGGGCGGCGTAGGTGGTGACCAGCTTCATGGTCGAGGCGGGATTCACCGACACATCGGCGTTGTAGATGATGCCGTTACCCGCACCGTCCAGCGGCAGGGCGACCACCGACAGGCTGTTGGCAGAAATCTTGTTGGCCTTGAGTGACTGCTGCACCTTGGCCGGTAGCACGTTGCTGACCTGGGCGGCAGAGAGGGGAAGGGCGACGGGAAGCAGCAGTGAAGCGACGACGAAATTGCGGAGCGTTCTGATCATTGGCACGGGCCCAGGCAGAATAAAGGGCAAAAAGAAGGTGCAGCGGTACTGAATTTGCCGCGCATTATGCCCCATGCATCTTTTTCTGGGGGCTTGGGCGGCTTCCGCAGCGGGTTTTTTCTGAACGGACGGGCGGCTGGGGCAGCAACCTGCTAGAGTGCCGCCCGTTGCAATCAATGAGTATCTAGGAGTGTTTATGGCTACCAACCGTTCCCGCCGCCTGCGCAAGAAACTGTGCGTTGACGAATTCCAGGAACTGGGCTGCGAGCTGACCCTCAGCTTCCACGAAGGCCTGAGCGAAGAAGGCGCCGACAAGTTCGTCGACGAGTTCCTGCTCGAAGGCATCGATGGTAACGGCCTGGGCTATGTCGGTGGCGACGACTACGGCTTCGTCTGCCTGGCCAAGCGTGGCTCGGTCAGCGAGGAGCAGCGTGCTGCCCTGGAAGCCTGGCTGAAAGGTCGCAAGGAGCTGAGCGGCTTTACCCTCAGCCCGCTGATGGACGTGTGGTACCCGGAGAATCCGGTCAGCCCGAAGGCCTGAGCCTCTCGTGTTGGATGAAAAAGCCCGGCCAAGGCCGGGCTTTTTTGTGGGTGGAATTCAGGCCAGGCCGGCTTTGGTCAGGATGGCGGCCTGGTCCACCGCGTCGATCTGTTCCGGGCGCAGATAGCGCTCGGCATAAGCCTGCGGGATGCCCGTGCAGAGGAACAGGCTGAACAGCTGCGGGTCGACATGGGCGCCACGGCACATGCCGGCCATGATGCCGAGCGCTTCGCTGAGGGTCTTGCCCTTCTTGTACGGCCGGTCCACGGCGGTCAGCGCCTCGAAGATGTCGGCGATGGCCATCATCCGCGCCGGCAGGCTCATTTCCTCGCGGGTCAGGCGTTTCGGGTAGCCGCTGCCATCCATCTTCTCGTGGTGCCCGCCAGCAATTTCCGCGACGTTCGCCAGGTGCTTGGGGAACGGCAGGTGGTCGAGCATGCGGATGGTCTGCACGATGTGGTTGTTGATGATGTAGCGCTCTTCGGCGGTGAGGGTGCCGCGGGCGATGCCCAGGTTGTAGAGCTCGCCGCGGTTGTGCTTATAGGTTGGCACGTCGAGCTTGAAGCCCCAGGGGTTGTCGGGCGCAATCAACTCGCTGTCCGGACGCTCGAACAGGTGTTCCGGCTTGTCTGCCAGCAGGGGCTCCTGCACTGGCAGCTCGGGCGCTGGCGTTCTGGCCTGGCGCTGGTTCTCTTCCCAGGAAACGCCGATGCGATCATCCAGGGTGCGCGTCCAGGTGCGCGCGGCGATCTGCCGGAGGCGCTCCAAGTCGGCATCGGCCATTGCTTCACCGCCCAGGTTGCAGCGTGCGACAAAGGCGAACTCGTCATCCAGGGCCGCCAGCGTTACCTCGCGCAGCTCACCCAGGGCAGTCGCGTCACCGCCTTTGGCGACGCCTTCCCAGTAGGTGATCCAGGCGTCGCGCTTGAGCAGTTCGAAGCGCATGCGCACTTCGTGGATGCGGTCGTAGATGGTCTCCAGCTTGGTCGCCTTGTCCACCACGTACTCGGGCGTGGTGACCTTGCCACAGTCATGCAGCCAGGCGGCAATGTGCAAGGCTTCCCATTCCTCGTCGCTGGGCTGGTAGGTCCTGAAGGGCTCGGCGTCACTGGCGGCGGCGGCTTGGGCCAGCATCAGGGTCAGCTCCGGCACCCGCTGGCAGTGGCCGCCGGTGTAGGGGCTCTTGGCGTCGATAGCGCCGGCGATCAACTGGATGAAGGCATCCAGCAGCTTCTTCTGCTGCTCCAGCAGACGCTGGCTCTCGATGCACAGCGCGGCGACGCCGGATACCGCCTCGACATAGGCGATCCGCTGTGGACGCAGCATGGCGGGCTCGGCCTCCTCGCCGCTGTCGCGGTGCAGCAGCAGGAGCACGCCCAGTGTTTCGCCCTGGCGATTATGCAGTCCGGTACCGACCAGATGGACGCGCGGGCTGTCCAGGGTATGCAGCAGGCTCTGAAAGCCCTCTGCCTGGTCGAATCCTATAGAGGCCACAGCGGTGTTGCCGCCTTCAGCAGGCTGGAGCACCCAGTGTGGAATCATGCTTGAGCCCGGCATGAAGGTCGGGATGCGATGTTCCTCGAGACTGTGCTGTTCTGCGTCGATGAACAGGCCGTGTGGCTCCAGTGCGCCGCTTGTGCCGTTGCGCAGATAAAGCAGGCCTGCGCTGGCCTCGCTCAGGCCAACGGTCTCCTTGAGTACTCGCCTGAGCAGCGCGTCGAAGCGGGTTTCGGCAGACAGGCTCGCCGTAATGTCGAGAAAGCTGGAGATGGTGTCCCTCATCTTGCCCATGGCCACGGCAAGCTGGTCGATCTCCAGTACCGGCGAGCGTGCGCTCACGGGATAGGCGAAGTTGAAGCTGCGGATTGCCTCCGCCTCGTCAACCAGGGCGCGCAAGGGCTTGACCAATAGCCGCGACATCAGCCAGCCCAGAGGGATGCACAGCAGAAGAATGACGATGGTCAGTATCGCCCCTTGCCAACGAATACGGTGGGCTTCGGCCAGCAGCTCCTCCTCGGGTGCCAGCAGGGCCAGACGCAGTCCTTTGGGGCCACCTTCGGTGAGTTGGCTATAGGACACTTGCCAGCGCTTGCCGGCCAGTTTCATGGCGCCCTGGCGGTCCTTGTCGAGGCCTCTCTCGAACAATTCACCCAGGGCCGGGCTGAGGTGCTCGACCTTTACCAGGTGGGTGGTGCCGTTTTTCACCACCAACCTGCTGATGTCCGGGTAGGCGACGGCGGCACCGTCCGGACGATACAGCACCACTTCGGTGGAGGGCGTGACCTTATGCCTGCTCAGCGTCGCGGAGAGGTCGGCGAGGGTCAGGTCGGCTCCTAGAACCGTATTGCCACTGCTGACTCGCGCCAGTGTGGTGCCCACATCGCCAGTGGAAAAGAACACATAGGGCTCGGTGGTAATCAGCTCCCTCTGGTTCAGCGCGCTCTGATACCAAGGGCGTGTGCGCGGATCATATTTCTCGTTGAGGTTCTGTCGGCGGCTGATCCAGTTGAGCTCGGCATCGAAATACTGTGATTCGGAAATCGGTCTGGCTTGGCCTGTACGGTCGATGGTCCAGACTTGATAGGCGGCCTCGCGCGGTGCATCGAATATCTGCTTCAGCCGATCGTTGCGTAGCGGGCGCACCATGAAGAAGTCGCCATCCTCGTAGCCCAGGTAGAGCGAACCCAGTTTTGGATTGTCGCGCAGCGCCTGGGCAAACATCGGCAGCAGGCTCATGCGCTGATAACTGTCGGCGGCCAGGTTGCGCTCGTTGAGGGTCAGCAGTGCCAGCAGGTGGCGAATGGGCTGGTAGGTATGCTGCAGGTCTGCTTCCACCTCCTCGCGGATCTGGGTGAATAGCTGATGACTGCTGGAGAGTATGACCTTGGTGGTCTGGTAGTAGTTGAACAGGCCTAGCGCGATGCCACTGCCGAGCAGCAGTAGGGTGAAGAGGACGCTGATATGTACGTGGAGCGGGAAGCGACGTTCTTTGACGTGACCTGTGTCCGGCATTGCCTCACTCCTTTGACAAGATACAGGGTCCATCGGGAAGCATAGTCGGTTCGTCAGGGATGTCGCGGGGGCTCCGCGAGTTTCAGCCGCTGCTCGAGGCCGTGTAGAAGAAGTGCAATCAGCAGTGCCAGAAAGACGCCGATCAGACTGTTGAGCAGCCGGAGTTGGGGCTGTTGCCAGTCCATTGCCAGGCTCTCGGCCAACAGCACAAAGCTGAGGCCTACCTGTACCACAAAGAGTCCGTAGTGCCGGGCCTGTAGGGCTCTGCTGATGACGATCAGCGGCAGTATCGTGGCGACCATCGCGGCGGGACTTTGCAGGCTGTAGCCGAGATAGATCAGTGCGAGTGCAGCGGCCAAGCTGATCATGCTGGCCTGGAGGGCACGCGCCAGGCTGCCGCGGTTCTCTAACTGCAAGGTTGCGATGAGTGCCAGTGTGAGCCAGTAGCCACGTTGCAGACCGGCCAGCTGGACGATCAGGCCGGCACTGGCACAGCCCAGCGTGCACCCCAGCGCATGCAAACGCCAGCGCTGTTCTGGGAGGCGTCTGGCATAGCGTCGCAGCACCTTGAATACCGCCACCAGACGCGGCATGTATGGCCACATGCGCAGGCCGTGCAGGCCACGCAGGCCGAAAGCGAGCAGGGCAACCCAGAGACCGCCGAGCATGAAAAGCGCCGCCACCGCATCGGGGTTGTTCAGCCCGCTGACACCCTGCTGACCATGACCGAGGCACAGGCAGACGATCATGCCCAGTCCCAGCTTACCGGCCTCCGTGCCGAAACGTTGCAGCCAGGCCAGGAGGAATCCGTAGGCCGCAAACAGCATCAGGCTGGGTAGTGCATTGCTGGCCGCCCAGAAGCCCAAGCCGGCACTGCAGGCGCCAAACAGGGTGAGTATCAGCAAGCGCAACATGCCGAAGCGGTGGAGTGGGTTGGATTGGGCCGCCAGGAACGCTCCGACCGACGCCCAGAGAAAACCGGGATGACCGCTAAGCAGGCCCAGCAGCAGGGGCAGGGCGCACCCCAGTCCGGCGATGATCGCCGGCCCCCAGTCCAGTGGTCCGGCATGCCAGCCAAACAGCTTTCTGAGTTCGCCTTTCATAGGGCTACACCGGGCTGGAGCGGCCCGTCATCTCCCGGGCCATTTCAGTGGCGTAGCTGTCGGTCATGCCGGCGATGAAGTCAATCATCCTCAGGAACGACTGGTACAGCGGCCAGCCGGGCTCCGGTGCATAGTGCGCCAGCAAGTCGAGGATGCGCTGGTTCTTGAAGGACAGGCCCTTGCCACGGTGCTGTTCCAGCACCGCACCGCAGAAGGCATTGAGTAGGATCTCCAGCGTCGTATAGGCCCCGATTTCGTGGAGCGTCTTGCGCTTGTCCTGGAAAATCTTTTCGCGTGCCATGCTTTTTGCGCGCAGCACACAGCGTTTGGCCGGCCCATACATGTGCTCGACCAGATCGCCCTCCAGGCTGCCGCTGAGGAGAGCAGGTTGCTGATCTACGAAGGCGCGCGCCGCAGCATTGGTCAAATGCTCGATGGCTTTACCGCGCAGGATTGCCAGCTTGCGCCGGCGCGAATCACCGGGGCCGAGTTGGCGATAGGTCTGTGGCAGATCGTCGCCGACCAGGTCGAACAGCAGGGCCTCGACCTCGGCATAGTCGAGCAGCTCCATTTCCACGCCATCTTCCAGGTCAATCAGGGCGTAGCAGATGTCGTCTGCGGCCTCCATCAGGTAGACCAGCGGATGACGCGCCCAGCGCTGCTCATCGAGCTTGGGCAGGCCCAGCTTGGCGGCAATCTGTTCCAGGCGTGGTAGCTCGTTCTGATAGCAACCGAATTTGTGCTTCTTGTAGCCCAGTGCCTCGGCGTGACGAGCCGTCCAGGGATACTTCAGGTAGCTGCCCAGGGTGGCATAAGTCAGGCGCATGCCGCCGTCGAACTGGTGGTATTCCAGTTGGGTCAGTACACGAAAGCCTTGTGCATTGCCCTCGAAACTCAGGAAGTCGCCACGCTCCGCCTCGCTCATGTCATCCAGCCAGCCTTTTCCCGCGGCCTGTTTGAACCAGTGGCGGATGGCGTCTTCGCCCGAGTGGCCGAATGGCGGGTTGCCAATATCGTGCGCCAGGCAGGCCGACTGTACGATCACCCCCAGGTCGCTGGGGGCGCACCAGTCCGGAAGCACCTCACGCAGCATTTCGCCGACCCGCATGCCCAATGACCGGCCGACACAGCCAACCTCAAGGGAATGCGTCAGGCGGGTATGGATGTGATCGTTGCTGGACACCGGATGGACCTGCGTTTTGCGGCCCAGGCGGCGAAAAGCGCCAGAGAAAATGATGCGGTCATGGTCTTTGTGAAAGGGACTGCGCCCCAGCTCGTCGGAGCTGTAAACGGGTTTGCCGAGGCGTTCGCGAGTGAGCAGTGTTTGCCAATCCAAGGCGGTACTCGTCTTCTGCGGATAATTGCGTCCTAGCTTCTGCGTTCACTGCGGTGCCTGCAAGTGTCGTGCACTGCCAACCGTTGCCCGCTGGGCAGGTGACCGGCGGCGAGTGTCTGCCACGGCGGCGGAGTGATATCGTCATGCCATCGCGTACCGACCATAACAACAAGAGAAGCCGAACGTGATGTCAGAAGCTGGCCTACCCAGAGACCCGCAGCAGCAGCTCCGTATTCGCCGTTTCTTGATGAGCGTGGCCATGTATGTGCTGGCCTGTGTGCCGCAGGGAGTTTCGTTGTACAACGGCATTTCCCCGTCATGGGTCATGGCGGCATGGGCCGTCATCGCCCTGCTCACTAACCTGACGTTCTACCTGCTGTTTCGCTATGACCTGAATCTGCGTCTGCGCGATCCCAGCCTGACCATGGCGCAGATGGTCGCCGCCATCCTCATGGTGCTGTTCACGCAAACCTATGCCGGCGAGGCTCGTGGGGCCTATCTGGTGGTGCTGCTGATCATCATGGTGTTCGGTTGCTTCAAGCTGCATACACGGCAGTTGTTGTGGCTCAGCCTGCTGACCATCATCGCCTACGGTCTCACCCTGCCGCTGATCCAGCGCATCGATGGCGAACGTTTCAACCTGGCAGTGGAGATGGTGCTCTGGTGCAGCTTCTCGGCTTTCCTGCCATTCATCTCGGTTCTCGGCGGCAATATCAGCGACCTGCGCAAGAAGCTGGTGTCCAGCAACGCCCAGCTCCAGGCAGTGCTGCAGCAGGTTACCGAGTTGGCAACCCATGATGAGCTGACGGGGGTCTACAACCGACGCTACCTGCTGGAGATGCTCACTCACGAAAAGAACCGTACCGATCGTGGTGGCTCCAGCTTCTGCGTCTGCATCCTAGACCTCGACTACTTCAAACGGATCAATGACACCTACGGTCACACGGTCGGCGACGAGGTGCTCAAGACCTTTGCCCAGACCGTGCAGCCACTGCTGCGCAGTACCGATTTCCTAGCGCGTTATGGTGGCGAGGAGTTTCTCCTTTTCCTACCACAGACCTCGCTAGACATGGCCCAGCACTGCGTCAAGCGGATTCAGGATGCCCTGGCCGATGTGTGCCTCGCCGGGCTGCCGGAAGAAACCAGGATCACGGCCTCCATCGGCGTGGCGCAGTATTACCTGCAAGAGACGGTGGGTGGGCTGATCGAGCGGGCCGACAAAGCCCTGTATCGCGCCAAGCAGAATGGCCGCAACCGCATGGAGCTGGCGCCGTTTCATCGGCCGATTCTGATCTGAGCAGGCAGTGCTACTGCATGAAGTTCGGTCAATATATTTTATGGTCGATCTTTTCGGTATTCTTATGAACTTCTGGGGGCGTGTTGAGCCGATCGTCAGCGATGACTATTCCTAGCTTGTTTTAGTGTATTTAAGAAGATTGATATGTCGCGTGATGTTGTTGCATCTTGTGGTGGAGTTGTGCGGTCGGGTTGCTATCGCCCGGAGATAGAAGGGCTGCGGGCAGTAGCTGTTGTAAGCGTCATTGCTCATCATTTTAGTAAGGAGTTGCTGCCCGGCGGCTATCTGGGGGTGGATGTTTTCTTTGTCATCTCTGGTTATGTTATTGCTTTGTCTTTGGCAAATCGGTCGGCTACAAGTTTTTCTCAGTTGCTGTTGGATTTCTTTGCGCGAAGAGCAAAGAGGCTTTTGCCGGCGCTGGCGCTCTGTGTGCTTGTGGGCTCGATTCTGATCTGTCTGGTGAATCCTGATCCGCATGCTTCGCTAAGGACCGGTATAGCCTCTCTGTTTGGTCTTTCCAATCTATATTTATTCAGGTTGGCGATGGATTATTTTTCTCCATCGGCCGAGGTGAATGTGTTCACTCATACTTGGTCTCTGGGGGTGGAGGAGCAATTTTATCTGTTATTTCCTTTGTTGATCTGGTTTAGTGGAGTTGGTCGTGTTGAGTTAGGTCGCAGAAGACTGATTTGGTTGATGGGTGGTGCGGCTATACTTTCTTATATGTTGTTTGTGTGGCTGTCTCGTGCTCATCCCGTTGCGGGCTATTTCCTGATGCCGGCGCGATTCTGGGAGTTGGCGGTCGGTTGTCTGTTGTATTTCATTATGCAAATACGCATGTTTGCTGACGTCGCTGCGCGATTTGCAAGCCTGAGCACAATTTTTTTTGCGTCGCTGATCGCCTTGATGTTTATTCCGCAGGATTTTTTTGTATTGGCTGTTACTGGTGCGGTAATTCTGACCGCCCTGTTGATTGCTACCTTGCGTCAGGGCGCTGGAGCATACTGGTTGATGGCTCACCCCTGGGCTATTTACCTGGGCAGCATTTCATACTCACTCTATCTCTGGCATTGGGTTGTGTTGAGTCTGAGTCGATGGACTATCGGCGTGTCTTGGTGGACGGCCCCATTCCAGGTGGTAGCCATGCTGGCTTTTGCTGCGGCTTCCTACAAGTTCCTGGAAAATCCGATACGTCATGCGCCTTGGTTGCGTCGGTCCGGGCCTACTATTTTAGCAGGATTAGTTGCTGCGATAGTTGTTGCAGGTATGTGCCTGGTTATTTCGATCTTCTCAGCGCGCATGTTGCTGCTTGATCCGGAGCGCGTAAAAGTACCTCCTGCCTTTTTCCCCCTCAATGTTTCAGGTTTGCCATTCAATCCGACCTGTGTTGTGGATAGAAATCGGCATGCGGGGCCAGATATATTTGAGCTTTGTACCCAGCCACCGGTAACACCTGCCAAACAGTCAATCTGGGTGCTTGGTGATAGCCATGCCGGGCATCTGCAGGGATTGCTTTATACCCTGCATGAAAAGTTTGGAGTCGGTATTCACTTGGTGGAAACTCCGGGTGTGGCCTTTCCGTTTGTCCGTGGACAGGATTTTATGCCGCGGCAGCTCCTGTTCGACAGGGTCCTACAGAATTTGCGCGAGAACGATGTGGTTGTGGTGTCGCGGCTTTTTATTAATCGCTACAACTTTCAGCCGGTTGGCGATCTGGAAGTTTGGATTGATGATGTACGAGCGCTTGCTCAGATATTATCCAAGCGCAATGTTTCTCTTGTGGTTGTGGGGCCGCCGCCAATCTTTGAATTCAAGGATGTCAATATCTGTTTTAGCCTGTTGTGGGGCGAGTCTTCATGCAAGATCTCGCGTAATAGGTTAGAAGCCAGCATCGGCACGGTTTATGTCGCCTTACAGCAGAGGGCCGCGGTCCAGAGTAACCTCCATATTTTTAACTCTTTTGATGTGCTTTGCCCCGCAGCTGGGCGGAGTTGTTCGCCTTTCTTTAATGGAGGGCTGCTTTTCCGCGACAAGGATCATTTGAATACAGCGGGCGCTGTGTTTCTTTCCGAACCCTTTGTTGGCTTCCTGCGCGATAAGCGGCTACTGCAAGATGATCTAGAGTCCGGCGGCGTCGATGTCCAGCAGTAGTAGACGCCGGCCGTTGTCGATGAACTGGCCGGCGGTCAGGCAGTATTGGTTGGTGGTGGCGTCCCGGTAGGTGGTGGACAGAGTGAGCCGGCGCTCCTCCCAGCCCTCGGCCAGCAGTTGATAGAAGTAGGGCCGCCAGGACCAGTTGTGACCCCTGTAACGTGCATCCTCCTGCCAGCGTTCACCGTTCCAATGGAGGTTGGGGCCGAGTTGCGTGCCGTGCCTATCGCACTGGTAGATGCGCAACAGCCAGGGGTAATCGACAGGGCGCAGCAGTGTGTCGAGTGTGCCGCCGCATTCAGCCCACTCGCGTACGCGGGTCATCAGCTCGCTCAGTTGCTGGCGCAGGCTCATCAGATGGGCGCGTTCGGCCAGTTTGCGTTGTACGTACTGATCGCGCAGGCGGGCGAAGCGCTCGACAAAGGCATCGGTTCTGGCGAACTCCAGTGCTGGATGGGCGAATAGGTAGCCTTGTACATAGCGGGCACCACACTCGAGTGCAAAATCCAGCTCGGCCTCGGTTTCTACTCCCTCCGCGATGATCCAGCAGCCGGTCTTCTCGGCCATCTGCGCCAGGGCCTTGACCACTTCGCCACTGGGGCCGCCGCGAGCGGCTTCCTGGAAAAGGCGCATGTCGAGCTTGAGGATATCCGGCTGCAGGGCCAGTACGCGGTCCAGTTGCGAGTAACCGGCGCCGAAATCGTCGATGGCGATGCGCGCCCCGGCCTCCCGGTATCGGGCTACCACCTCCGTGAGCTTCTTGCTGCCGCCGCCCAGTTCGGTGATTTCGAACACCACCCGCTGTGCTGGCACATCATGCTTGACCAGTTGCTTCAGGCTCGGCAATGCCTGGTTGGGACGCAACCGGCCGATCCATCGAGGGGAGATGTTGATGCTGAGGAACCAATCTGTCGGCGCCTCATGCAGGCGGAGCAGGGCGTTGTCGCGAATCTGCCTGTCCAGGCGACGCAGGGCAGATAGCGAAACGCGCGGGTCGGTGAACAGCGGGCCAACCGAGCAGAGGCTGCCATCGGCATGACGCATGCGGCCAAGCGCCTCGACGCCGGCGATGCGGCCGGTGGCCGTATCAATAAAGGGCTGGAAGCAGGCTACTGGTTGCCCTTCGATCACAATTGTTTCCTTGTCCAGTCTGGAGAACTGCAGCCGGTAAGGCATGCCTGGCGTACGGCTGCAGCCGAGCGCAGCTTTAAGCAAGAATGCGGCCAGTTGAGTGCCGGGCTTGCGGTCAGGGACGTAACCCGAGACTGCCCGCCCTTGGTGCGTTGCCAGCGCTCTGTGCTCGGCGTGCAGACTGACAATGAGGGGATAGGCGTGCTGGCTGGTACGTTGGTTGCAATGGCGTGGTGCGCGTAGCTGGCGCAGCGCCTTGTTATGGGGCGTTTGGAGAGCCTGGAGCGGCTCCGATATGCACTCTTAACTTATTGATAATCAAAGGGATTGGTCAAATCTGAGGACCGCTCGCAAGTGATGAGTGCGCCAAATGAGGTTTCTGATAAGAACCAATATGGCGCGCAATGGCATCGGGATGGTGCATGAATCCTTGCGGGTGCTCGTATTTGGTGCCGAATCCGCCGGAGTCTCTCTGCCGATGGAAAACCTGAACAGCGCCGTGGAAACCCTGATTCACGGCTCCAACACACTCTTTATCCTGCTGGGCGCCATCATGGTTCTGGCCATGCACGCCGGTTTTGCCTTCCTCGAAGTGGGCACGGTGCGTCACAAGAATCAGGTCAACGCACTGTCGAAAATCCTTTCGGATTTCGCTATTTCGGCCCTGGCCTACTTCTTTATTGGTTATTGGGTGGCCTACGGCGTGACCTTCCTTGAGCCTGCGAGCACGCTCACGGCCGGCAATGGCTATGCCCTGGTGAAATTCTTCTTTCTGATGACGTTTGCCGCTGCCATCCCGGCGATCATCTCTGGTGGTATTGCCGAGCGCGCCAAGTTCGGTCCGCAGTTGTGCGCTACCTTGCTGATCGTTGCCTTTGTCTACCCCTTTTTCGAGGGGCTGATCTGGAACGGCAACTTCGGCCTGCAGGTCTGGCTGACTGAAAGATTCGGCGCCGCCTTCCATGATTTCGCCGGTTCGGTGGTCGTTCATGCGGTTGGCGGGTGGCTCGCCTTCGGAGCAGTGGTGCTGCTTGGCCAGCGTAATGGTCGCTATCGTGATGGCCGTCTGGTGGCGTTCGCGCCATCGAACATCCCGTTCCTTGCGCTCGGCTCGTGGATCCTGATCATCGGTTGGTTCGGCTTCAACGTCATGAGCGCCCAGACGCTCGGCAGCATCAGCGGTTTGGTAGCGGTCAACTCGCTGATGGCGATGGTAGGTGGCACTGTGGCCGCACTGCTGGTGGGGCGTAACGACCCCGGCTTCCTGCACAACGGCCCGCTGGCCGGTCTGGTCGCGGTGTGCGCCGGCTCCGACCTGATGCATCCGGTGGGGGCGCTGGCTACCGGTGCCATCGCCGGCGCGCTGTTCGTCTGGGCCTTCACCGCCACCCAGGTGAAGTGGAAGATCGACGACGTACTCGGCGTGTGGCCGCTGCACGGTCTGTGCGGCGTGTGGGGAGGCATTGCCTGCGGCATCTTCGGTCAGACCTGGCTGGGCGGCCTCGGCGGCGTCAGTCTGATCAGCCAGCTGATCGGTACGGCGCTCGGTGTGCTGGTGGCGCTGGTCGGTGGTTTCCTGGTCTACGGTTTGCTCAAGTCGGTGACCGGCATCCGCCTGAATCAGGAGCAGGAGTACTATGGTGCCGACCTGTCGATCCACAAGATTGGTGCCAACAGCCAGGACTGAGTGGCTGGCAGAAAGAAAAAGCCCGCTAATCGGCGGGCTTTTTCGTGGCGACGAGATTTACCACAGCGCCATGGTGTAGCTGAGGATCAGGCGGTTCTCGTCGAGGTCGTTGCCGAAGTTGGAGCGGGTGGTCGCATTGCGCCACTTGATACCGACGTTTTTCAGCGGGCCGTCTTGGAATACGTAGGCGATGTCGGTGTTGCGTTCCCACTCCTTGCCTTCGGACTGGCCGGCGCCGAGGTCGACATTGTCGCCGGAGAGGTAGCGCGTCATGAACGTCAAGCCTGGGATGCCGATGGCGGCAAAGTTGTAGTCGTAGCGTGCCTGCCAGGATTGCTCGTCCTTGAAGGCGAAGTCGCCGATCTGCACGTAGTTGACCAGGAAGGGATCGGTACCGCCGATGTAGGCGTAGCCAGTGTCGCCGCTCATCTGTTGGTAGCCCAGGCCGAAGGCGTGGCCGCCGAGGGCATAGGTGAACATCGCGCCGAAGGCCTTGTTGTCGACGTTGGTGTCGCCGTCGTCGGTGGAGCGGGCGAAGCGCAGGTCGCTTTTGAGGCTTTGCTTGTCACCCAGTGGCAGTACGTGTACCGCGCTGAGGATGTGCTGCTGGTAGAAGTTGTCCAGCGCGCCGTAGTGGTAGGCGGTGCTGAGCTGGTCGTTCCACTTATAGGTGGCGCCGGCGAAGTTGAACTCGTCGCTGTCCACTGCAGTTGTACCAGTGAAGCCACGGCCTGTACCGGTTGTCATGACCATGGTCTCATGGTCGGAAGAGTCACGCTGGTTGACCCGGCTCAGCTGGCCGGCATCAAACGTCAGCCCGGCGATTTCCTGGGAGTTCACCCAGCCGCCCTGGAAGCTTTGTGGAAGCAGGCGCGAATCGTTGGCCTGGACCACCGGCAGCTTGGGCATCAGGGTGCCGGCCTTGAGTACGCTGTTGGACACCTTGACCTTGGCGGTAACGCCCAGATCGCCGTAATCATCCTGAGCCCGCCCGGTCTCCTTATCGCGTTGCAGCAGCCCCGTGCCGGCGCGATCTGGGCTGGAGTCGAGCTTCAGTCCCAGGGTGCCGATCGCATCGACGCCGAAACCGACGGTGCCCTCGGTGTAACCGGACTCGTAGCGCAGCAGAAAACCCTGCGCCCATTCCTCGGCCTTGGACTGGCCCTTGCTGCCACCCTCCTGGCGGAAGTCGCGGTTCATGTAGAAGTTGCGCAGTTCCACGCTGGCTTTGCTGTCTTCGATGAAGGCGGCCTGGCTGATGGTTGGCAGAGTGAGGCTGGTGCCCAGCGCGGCCAGGGCCACGCTAAGGGCGAGGGGGGACTTGCTCATTGTTATTGTCCTCGGCTGGTGATGGCGACCGGTATTCCGGTCCGGTTGCAGCGAGGGGGAATAAACCACTTTGCCGCATTGGCGGCCTCTAGACATTGGTCGAGTCGCGTCTCACTCAATCCATTGCGGGTAATAGCCGAGCGCGCGCTGTGCTGACTCGTCGTGGGCGGGGATAACGGTGAGTTGCGGCTGCTCCTGCAGCAGCCGGTGGACTCTTTCCAGTTGCAGGCGGGTGCCGTCTGGATCGTTGTCGACCATGCGTTTGCTGAGCCAGAACTTCTCTTTGGGGCCTGTGAAACCTTGCAGACGCCAGCTGGTATCGCCGGTGAAGAAAAAGCGTCGGCCGTCGTCGAGGGTCAGGAACAGGCCGATTGAACCGGGGGTGTGCCCCGTCATCGGCACCAGCACCAGACTGCCATCACCAAACAGATCGTGGCTGGACTCGAAGCCCATGAATGGCTGTGCATCGAACTGGAAGGGGACCCAGCGGATGGCATGGCTGAACTGACTGGGCAGGACCGCGGGCGGGGTGGCGATTCGGCTGAACTCGATCTCGTCATAGGGCGCCCACACCGGCACTTCCGGATAGTCGACCAGGCCCGAGGCATGGTCCCAGTGGCTGTGAGTGAGCAGGATGCGGTCGATACTGATGCCGTCGCGGTCCAGTTGGTCGCGTACCGGCGTGACCTTCCCGTAGCGCAGCAGCGGCTTGTCGTACCAGGGCATTTCCGTTTCGAACTGCTGGTCCACCTTGCGCCCCAGAGAGGTATCCAGCAGCAGGGTGGCCGCATGGTGCTCAATCAGCACTGCAACATGATTGGCGATGGCTTTCTCGGTCCATGCGCCGCCCTCCACGGTAAAGGCATCACGGGTTTCGGTCTCTGCCGTCTTAACCAAGGTAAAGCGCAGCCCGGCGGCCTGTGGCGCGGTGGTGATAGCCAGTAGCAGCACGAATAGCAGTGGGCGCATGGCGGTTTCCCTTGTGCGGGCGGATGAGCCGCATGCACAGGTGCGCGCCTCTCCGCGTTGTTGGCGAAACTGAGCCATGCGTTGAGCACGGCGTGGCTCAGGGCATTCGTCGTTACAGTGGCTGTCGGATGGATCGGTGTCCGAACCGATGCGCTGGCGCGTTATCGGGGAATGTTCAGAAACACTGCTGGATTTGGCTGGATATTATACAGACAGGTCTGTATATTCAAGCGCGTATTTTTGACTGGGCGGGCTAGCCGTCCAGTTGCGACTGCCGGAGGATCGATGGCATCCAGCAAACGTGAACAATTGCTCAGTACTGCTCAGGTCCTGTTCGCTCGGGAGGGCTATCACGCTACGGGTATTGACCGCATCCTGGCCGAGTCGGGTGTGGCCAAGATGACGCTGTACAAGCACTTTCGCTCCAAGGAAGAGCTGATCCTGGCTGTGTTGGAGCGCCGCGAGCGTGAAACTCTCGAGGGGCTGGCGTTGTTGCGCGCCAGCTGCGAGCCCCGAGAGGCGTTGTTGCGCACCTTCGATGCCCTGCAGCTCTGGATTCATCAGGCGGATTTCTGTGGCTGCAGTTTCATCCATGCCGCCGCCGAGTTCCATGACCGCGAGCACCCGATTCATCAACGGGCGGCAACGTTCAAAGCCGCGGTGTTCGGGCACTTCCACATGCTATTGCAGGTGGTGGACCCCGCCCGGGCCGAGCAACTGGCATGGCAGCTGATGTTTCTCCTGGAGGGTGCGCTCAGCATCGCTCACGTGCAGGGGCCGGCCGACCAGGCGTTGCACGCGCGGGCTGCTGCCGAAGCCTTGCTGGGCGCTCGCTGACTTAGGCGCCTCCGAGCAGCCGAGCCTCGCCGGCCTCGATCGCCTGCAGGGGGCCGGACAGCAGCACGGTGTCGCCTTCGCGAAGCTGCGGGCGCTGCCCGATGGGCAGATCAATGCCGTCGCGGCGCACCGCTTGTACCTCCAGACCCAGTTCCTCCAGGTTCAGATCATCCGCGCAGCGTCCGCAGGCAAACGCACTCTCTGGCAGGTTGACTGCATGCAGCAGCAGTCGAGGTTGCCCCTGGGCATCCAGCAGGTTGGTCTGGGCGCCATGGTAAAAGCCATGCAGCATGCGGTAGCGGTTGCGCCTTACCTCGTCCAGGTGCTGCTGTACCCGCTGCTCCGGAATGCCCAGCATCACCAGGGCGTGAGAGGCCAGCATGAGGCTTGATTCAAGGACCTCCGGTACTACTTCGCTGGCGCCGGCGGCCTGCAGTTCGCTGAGACGGCTGTCGTCGCGGGTACGCACCAGAATCTGCAGTTCAGGGCAGTGCTGGCGCGCCTGCTCGACGATGTGCAGGGCCACGTCGGTCTTGTCCACTGCCACCACCAGCAGGCGTGCACGCGCGATACCGACGGCCTCCAGCAGGTCTCGGCGGCGCGAGTCCCCATAGTGCACGTTGCTCTCGCCAGCGCTGGCTTCTTCAACGCGCACGGGGTCGTCGTCCAGGGCGACGAACTCCTGATTCTCGCGCTGCAGAAAACGACCAATGGATTGACCGACCCTACCGTAGCCGCAGATCACGACATGCTTGGAGAGTTCGGCACTGCGGCTGGTGACCTCCTCCAGCGGACTTTCCTGTCCGCCCTGGCGTCGCAGGGCTGCCGCCAATAGCGGCGCCCCCCTCAGCAACAGTGGTGTGAGGGCCATGGAGCAGAAGGCGGCTGCCAGCAGGATGCCGGCCAGGGGCGCCGCAACAAGGTGTTGCTGGCTCATCAGGGCAACCAGCGCGAAGAAGAACTCGCCAGCCTGCGCCAGTGCAACACCGCTGCGCCAGGCGGTCTCGTTGCTCTCGCCGCGCAACCTGACCAGCAGCCATACCAGACCAAGTTTGAGCGACATCAGCAGCAAGGTAGCTCCCAGAATGGCCAAGCCCTGGTCGGCGAAAAGCCGTAGGTCTATCAGCATGCCGACGCTGACGAAGAACAGGCCCAGGAGAATGTCGCGGAATGGCCGGATATCCGCTTCGATCTGGTGGCGATAGTGGCTTTCGCCAAGCAGCATGCCGGCCAGGAAGGCTCCCAGCGCCATGGACAGGCCGAGCAGATGGGTCAGCCACGCAGTGAGCAGTACGATGACCAGTGCGAGCATGACGAACAGCTCGGCGGAGTGCGCCTGGGCCACTTCGTGGAACAGCCTGGGCAGCAGCCAGCGGCTTGCCAGCAGAAGCCCGAAGAACAGCAACAGGGTTTTCCCGAGGGTCAGCGGCAGCTCCAGGTACCACGGTGCCCCACCCTGGCCGGCAACCACGGGTACCAGGGTCAGCAGCAGTACGGCGACCAGGTCCTGGAAAAGCAGCACGCCCATGGCGTTCTGTCCATGGCCACTGAATACCTCGCCGAGGCTAACCAGTTCCTTGCCGACGATTGCGGTGGAGGAGAGCGCCAACCCCAGGCCCAGCAGAATTGCGCTGGTGGGAGAAACCCCGGCGAACCACAGGCTGACCGCCAGTACTGCCCCGCAAAGGCTGACCTGGGCGCTACCCAGGCCGAATACTGTACTACGCATGGCCAGCATGCGCGGCAGGGAGAACTCGAGTCCCAGGCTGAATAGCAGAAACACCACGCCGAGCTCGGCCAGCCTGGGCAGATCGTGGGCCGAGGTTATCCAGTCGAGGGCTGCAGGGCCAACCAGCAGGCCAACGCACAGGTAGCCGAGGACCGGCGGCAGGCGCAGGCGGCGGAACAGCGCGATGACCAGCAGCGAGCAGGCCAGAATGATCAGCAGGTCTGTAAACACGCAGGGTCTCCCTATCGACAGGTGCCGAGCATGCCGAAGCCTGACGGGGCCGTCCATGATCCGTAGCAATACCTGGCCGCTGGTCGGCTCCTTCTCAAGTTTCCCTGGCGCGCGCCGCCAACCGTTCAGATGTTCTGTTCAGGTACGCCGCCATGAATGCTCTGGCTTCGCTTTCCCCGTCGCTGTCCCGTCCGCCGCTGCTCAATGGCCTGCCCGCCTCGCGTGCTCAAGCCGAGGGGCAGAGCACCTTGGCCAATCGCCTGGCCGACCGCCTGGGGTTGGATTCCGGTGCGCTGAATGGCGAGCGGGGAGATTTCACGCCGGACAAAGTCGCCGAGCGTGTTATCGGCTTTATCGAGCAACGCTTGCAGAGTGAAGCCGCTGCGGGTGCCGATCCCGCCAAGCTGGAGGGGCTGCTGGTGCAGGCCCGTGAGGGAGTGGAGAAAGGCTTTGCCGAGGCGCGCAAGATCCTCGATGGCATGGGAGTGCTCAAGGGCAAGGTGGCCGACGACATTGATGCCACCTACGACAAAATTCAGGACGGACTGCAGGGGCTGCAGTCCGACTATGGCCGCCAGCTGCCCGCCAGTACGGACAATCTGGTGGCCGTGGCTGCCCGCAGCGAGCGTTTTGCCGCGCAGGCCGAAACCTTTGACATGCAGATCACGACCCGTGACGGTGACCGGCTGCAGATATCCATCGCCAGCGCCTCCGCCAGCTGGGCGCAGAGCCGCGTGGCGGCTGCCGGCAGTGGTGGCTCTGCAGTGGTGGTCGCCAGCAGCAGCTCGGGCAGTATTCAGATCGGCGCCTGGCAGGTACAGGTAGAAGGCGAGCTGGACGACGAGGAGCGTGCCGCCCTGGAGGATCTGTTCAAGCAGGTTCAGGACATTTCCAGCGATTTCTATTCCGGAAACCTGAGTGGCGCGTTCGATCGCGCCATGCAGCTCAACATGGACGGTTCGCAGCTGGCTTCCATGTCGCTGCAGCTGACCCAGACCAGCGTTCGCCAGGCCACCGATGCCTATGGGGCCGTCGCCCAGCAGGGTGGTCGGGCTGCCAGTGCGGTGAACGACAGCCTGGTCGAGTATGCCCGTGGCCTGCTTGAGGCTCTGCGCACTGCCGATAAGGTTACCGAAGATGCCAAGGGCACGTTGCAGCAGTTGCTGGAGGGCGGTTTCAGCCTCGACGAGCGCTTCGACGAAGGGCTGCTGGCCAAGGCAGGAGAATTCAATAATCGCCTGCTCGACGGTCTGCAGGGCGTACTCGGTCAGTTGCCGGCCGCGGTCTAGTCATGACCTGCCGCGCAATGAGAGTACGTTGCTGAGGGCGGCCCGGATCGCCGGCTTGTGAGCCGTTAAGACCCGCTTCTGCGCTGCCTCTTTCCGGTGTGCGCAGGCCTGAACAGGCTACGGTGGGTGGTAGAATTTGGCTCTGATCGAGTTCGGAGACACCCCGATGCCACCTGAATGCCAACTTTTCGGCACCCTTGGCTGCCACCTCTGCGAGGTGGCCGAAGCCTTGCTGATGCCTTTTGTCGAACACGGGCTGCTGGTTGAACTCGTGGATATCGCCGAACGTGAAGACTGGGTCGAGGCCTATGGCTTGCGCATACCGGTTCTGCGCCGCTGCGACACGGGGGCTGAGCTCAATTGGCCTTTCGATGCCGAGCAGCTGGTAACGTTCCTGCGCTGAAACTGTTGGGTTGGATGCTTGAAATCCTGAACGGGTGATGCGTATTTTGTACGGATCAACAATAAGGATAAGCCATCATGAATACCCACGGCAGCAGTGCGCTCGCGGAGCGTTTGACCGGTGTGGCCGAAATCGAGTGCGTGACCCCGGACCTCAACGGGGTGCCCCGGGGCAAGGTGATGACGGCGGAGGGTTTCCTTGAGGGGCGGCGTCTGCAGCTCGCACGAGGCGTGCTGTTGCAGTGCATCATGGGCGGGTACCCGCCTGCGCGTTTTTACGGCAGTGACGACGGCGATCTGGTGCTGAGCAACTCGCCAGAGAACGTCTTCCGCCTGCCCTGGAGCGAGTCTCCCCGGGCCATGGCCATCTGTGATGCGGACGAGCTGGATGGTCGCAGCTCCGGGTTGTCGACCCGGGGGCTGCTCAAGCGCGTCGTGGCCGCCTATGCCGAGCATGACTGGCAGCCGGTGGTGGCCACCGAGCTGGAATTCTTCGTGTTCGAGCGGCATCTCGACCCGCAGCGTCCCTTCCTGCCGCCGCTGGGGCTGGATGGCAGCCGTGAGAGTGGTTGCTCGGCCTTCAGTGTGTCGTCTGGCAATGGCCTCCGCCCATTCTTCGAGGAGGTCTATCGCTGTATGGCGGCGCTCGGGCTGCCGCGTGATACGTTCATGCACGAGATGGGTGTCAGCCAGTTCGAGATCAATCTGCTGCACGGTGACCCTCTGCGGATTGCGGACCAGACCTTTCTGTTCAAGCATCTGTTGCGTGAAGTCGGACTCAAGCATGGCCTAGCCGTGGTGTGTATGGCCAAGCCCCTGCCGCATACGCCGGGCAGCTCCATGCACATCCACCAGAGCGTGGTGGAGCAGGGGAGCGGCCGCAATATCTTCAGCGCCGACGATGGCGAGGCGACGCCCGCCTTCTATCACTTCATCGGTGGGCAGCAGGCGGCGCTGGCAGACTTCACGCTGCTGTTCGCGCCGCATGTGAATTCCTACCAGCGCCTGTGTCATCCCTATGCCTCGCCGAACAACGCCTGCTGGTCACACGACAACCGTGCCGCCGGTCTGCGTATACCCGCCAGCGGTCCAGCGGCTCGGCGAGTAGAGAACCGCCTGCCCGGCGCCGATGCCAATCCTTACCTGGCTATTGCTGCCAGTCTGGCGGCTGGACTGCATGGCTTGCAGAATCAACTGGCGCCCACTGAGCCGATCCAGGGTGAGTTCGAAGTGCCGCCGGCGCTCAGTCTGCCTTGTACGCTGCATGCCGCACTGCAGCGCTTGCAGGGCAGTGCGCTGGCTCGGCAGTGGTTCGGCGATGAGTTTGTCGGCGGATACTGCGCGACCAAGAGCATGGAGCTGATGAGTTTTCTTGATGAGATCACGCCCTGGGAGCGGCGTGTGCTGGCGAATCAGGTCTGAAACCAAGAGGCCGCCTCGCGGCGGCCTCCCTTATTCCTGCTCGACGCGGCGAGATTCGCGCTGCAGTTGGTAGACGAAGCGCTCTACCTGGCGTTGCTCCAGGCCGCTCATGCGATGGAAGCGCAGGCCGACAAAGGTCATGCCGTTCTTCTGGTCGAAGTAGGCATGGCGCAACTCGGCGCTAGTCGTCATGCCGCCGATCGGCAGTTGCGCGCTGAACCGTTCATAAACTTCGCCAGGTTGCAGGCGCCCGGTCACGTCGCCGGGGAAGCGCAGACGGCAGCCGGTAGCCGAGATGTCCAGCATCTGGCCTCTCAGGCCAGGAGTCAGGCGGCTGCCCGACAGCTCGATATTGACCAGTTGACCCTGGCCCAGGGCGGCGCGGAAGGCATTGCGACGCTGGTGGTAGGTGATGCGCTCCGGCATGTAACACCAGTAGCAACGCGCATTCTCGAGTTCGCCGATGCGCACTGGGTCCTCGCAGCTCCAGGCAATGCGGACGCCCTCGTGGAATGCTTCCACGTGGAATGCCTCGCCGCTCTGAATGAAGCGTTCGCCGTCGTTGGGGATGAGTTCGTCCAGAGCAATCAGACCGCGCTCGCGGTTGACTTCGATCAGGTAGCTCTGGAACCGCTGACTGCGGTCCTTGAATGTGATGACCAGTGGATCATTGCCCTGCTGCAGTGTGCGCAGATTGGCAAAGACCTCCAGGGGTGCGGTGAGCACCTTCGGCGGCTGGGGGCCATCATCCTCTTGGAACGGGTTGGACACAGTGCATAACTCCAGGGTACTACCGCACTAGCATACTGGCATATCGCCGGTATGTCCCTGTGCTTGTTGTTATGGGCTCAGGCCTGGCTGAGTGGGCGTTGCTGCGCGATTCTAGCGGCGCTGCCGCGGCTGTCATAGAGCCCCGGCGTTTCGCCGCCGCGAAGAATACCGAGCACACTCTTCAATGATGCTTGGTTGGCGCGGATCAACCGGCCATTGCGCTGGTTCGCTTCGCGGCAGCTTTCCAGCAGCCGATTCAGCTCGTCGCTGCGTGATAGCAGCTCCTCGCCGTTGGCGCTGCGGCTGGCCAGGGCTTCCAAGCCGGTGCGATCGGCGCTCAGCTGCTGCGCGGTGAGCAGTTGGCTGCGGGCCGTGCCATGCTTCTCGAGCAGAGACAGGAGGGGGAGTTTCTCGCCAAGCAGTTGTTCCAGGCGGGGCAGATCACGCTCACCCATGGCCTGGAATTCGGCGTCGATCAGTTCAAGAAGACGTTGGGCAGTGCCGATATCGTCGTTGAACAGTTGCAGCAGGTCATTATCTTGCATCGCGGGCTCTGGGGATCGGGCGTCCAACACCCCCAGCGCAGCCCTGGGACTAGCGCTGGGATTCGAAATCGAGGAGCTTGCTGGCCACACGCTGGGCGTCGACCTGATAGCTGCCGTCGGCGATTGCCTGCTTGAGTCTGGCGACGCGCTCTTTATCCACGGTTGGCAGATCGCGCAGCTTGTCGCCAGCCTTCTGCAGTTGCTGAGCTTCGCGACTGAGCTGCACGGATTCACCCGTCTTGGCGTTAGCAGTCTGCTCGTCAGCAACCTGTGCCGCATTCTGCGGGGTATTGCTGACAGCCTCGTTGCGACTGCTGGCCTGAGCGCTGCCGGTGCGACCGCCGTTGGCGGGGCTGGCGGCATTGTTCAGCCGGTTGAAGTCGATAACCATGTTGTGAACCTCGGACGGTAATCTGGACGCTTGACTGGGTTGTCGGCCGGTTCCGTCGAAACTTTAGGGCGCAAGTGTGTGCGTCGCTTAACAGTGTAGGAAATCACCGGGGATTTGCGCTACAAGAATCGTGCCTACATGTCGACCTCGACCTGGCCGGGGCCTGCGACGCGTGCACGGATGATGCGTTGTGAGGCCAGGTTGCGGACGTTGATCTGTTGTCCCAGAGTGCCGCCAGACAGTGCCTCGCCTTGCATGCGCACGTTGATTCCACCACTCCGCGCCGTGATCACCACCTGGTCGCCACGCTGCACGGCGTCCGCAGCTTGTAGCATGGTGGGTGTCAAAACCTGATCGGCCTGTGTCGCTCGCGTCAGTTTTTTGCCGACGGCCTGTTCCAGTGATGTCACATAGCCCCGGCTGAGCAGGCTGACATCCTGCTCGATCAAGGCGATGTCCGCAGGACCTATGATGCTGTCTCGCCTGAGAGGGGCTTTCACCACTACTACGGGGCGGAAAAGGCGAACCTGGGCGGGAACAAAAATGGTCCATGGTGTACTGCCCTCGCAGCCGATCCGGACGGTTACACGGCCAACGGGCTGTGCCGGGCTTTCCAGGCTCTGCGTCAAATCACTGTCGCAGGCTGCAAGGCGCAAGCGGGGGTCGAGAGTGTTTACCTGAATTTCATATCGGGCCGCGATTTCGCTACGCTCCAGATAGTCCTCTACCATGAATTCAAGAAAGCCTTCGGTAGCGCCGATAAGCTCTTCGGGCAGAGTCAGCTCAGCAGCATGCGCCTGGCTGTAGCCGAATAGCCCCAAAGCGGGTAAAACTCCGACAAGAGCAAGGCGTTTCGCCATCAGGTGTCGGAAAAGTGTCGTGAGCTTTTTCATGCCGCTCACGAAGCAAGCCCCGTGCCGCCTGCTAGGCTTTAGCAGAGTGCGAGGCATTATGAACAATAAGGAGTCTGGGCATGGCCGGAGTATTGGACTCGGTTAACCAGCGTACCCAACTGGTCGGGCAGAACCGCCTGGAGCTCTTGCTGTTCCGTCTGGACGGCCCGCAGCTTTATGGCATCAATGTGTTCAAGGTGAAGGAGGTGCTGCAATGCCCCAAGCTCACCGTGATGCCCAAGTCCAGTCAGGTGGTACGCGGCGTGGCGAACATCCGCGGTGGCACTATTCCCATCCTTGATCTGGCACTTGCCACCGGTAAGTCGGCACTGGATGACATCCAGAACAGCTTTGTGATTATCACCGAGTACAACACCAAGGTGCAGGGTTTCCTGGTGCGCTCGGTGGAGCGCATCGTCAACATGAACTGGGGTGAGATCCATCCGCCACCCAAGGGCACTGGGCGTGATCACTACCTCACGGCAGTGACCCGCGTCGACAACAAGCTGGTCGAAGTGATTGACGTCGAGAAGATTCTCGCTGAAGTGGCACCGATGTCGGAGGCGATCTCCGAGGGCGTGGTGGATGTCGAGACCCAGGCCAAGGCTGTTTCCAAGCGTGTGCTGATCTGCGACGACTCCTCGGTGGCGCGCAAGCAGGTGTCGCGTTGCCTGGAGAGCGTCGGGGTCGAGGTTGTGGCCCTCAATGATGGCCGCGAGGCATACGACTATCTGCGCAAGATGGTGGAGGAGGGCAAGAATCCGGCCGAGGAGTTCCTCATGCTGATCTCCGATATCGAAATGCCGGAGATGGACGGTTACACCCTCACGGCAGAGATTCGTTCCGATCCGAGGATGCAGAACCTTCATGTGATTCTGCATACTTCGCTGTCCGGGGTGTTCAACCAGGCGATGGTGAAGAAGGTCGGCGCAGATGACTTCCTGGCGAAGTTCCGTCCGGACGAGCTCGCTTCACGTGTGGTTGAGCGTGTCCGTGTAGCAGATGGGGGCTGAGGGCTCAGCTCTCGGTTAGGACCATGTTTGGTGAGGCTGCATTAGTGTCTTCAGGCAATTTGGATTTCGAGCAGTTCCGTACCTTTCTGGAAAAGGCCTGCGGCATCTTGCTGGGGAGCAACAAGCAGTACCTGGTGTCCAGTCGTCTGAATAAGTTGATGGAACAGCAGGGCATCAAGACTCTTGGCGAGCTCGTGCAGAAGATGCAGGCTCAGCCCCGTGGTGGCTTGCGTGAGCAGGTCGTTGATGCCATGACCACCAACGAAACTTTGTGGTTCCGCGACACCTATCCCTTCGAGGTGATGAAGTCTCGGGTACTGCCGGAGTTGATCAAGGCCAACCCGAGTCAGCGTCTGCGTATCTGGTCAGCGGCCTGCTCCTCGGGGCAGGAGCCCTATTCGTTGTCGATGACCATCGATGAGTTCGAAAAAACTAATCTTGGACAGCTCAAGGCGGGCGTGCAGATTGTCGCTACCGACCTGTCCCCATCAATGCTGACCAACTGTAAGTCGGGCGAGTATGACAGCCTGGCCATGGGGCGAGGCTTGTCGCAGGAGCGACTGCAGCGTTACTTCGACCCCAAGGGGCCGGGCCGCTGGGTGGTCAAGCCGGCCATCAAGAGTCGCGTTGAGTTCCGTCCGCTGAATCTGTTGGAGAGCTATGCCTCGCTCGGCAAGTTCGACGTGGTTTTCTGTCGGAACGTGCTGATCTACTTCTCCGCCGAGGTGAAGAAGGACATCCTCACCCGCATTCATGCCACGCTGAAGCCGGGCGGTTACCTGTTCCTGGGGGCGTCGGAGGCACTCAATGGCTTGCCGGACCTGTACCAGATGGTCCAATGCAGTCCGGGGATTATTTACAAGGTGAAGTGATTGACGCTCAGGCGTACGCAGACGGGAGGCCATTGGCCTCCCGTTTTCGTTTGGGGCGGCAAAGGGTATTGCCGGTTTGCCGCTTTTCCTGGTCGGTAGCGGAAAAGCTTTGCCGCTCAGCGCCTACAGGTATCGATAAAATTGTTTAAGTTGTTGAAAAATAAGAATAAATAAAAATGGCATGACCCTTGCTAAATCTCAGGCACGAAGCCCAAACGGCAAAGGTTCCAGGTCATGAGTATCAGTTTCTCCAAAGCCCTCGGCATCCATGAATCGGCCCTGAACTTCCGCGCTCAGCGCGCCGAAGTGCTCGCCAACAACATCGCCAACGCGGATACCCCGAATTACAGGGCGCGTGACCTCGATTTCGCTGCCGTACTCGCCGCGCAGAATGAGCAGCAGGGCAGCAAGCAATTTGGCCTGAACCGTACCGACAGCCAGCACATTGCCGCAGAAGGTATCCAGCTGGCCGATCCTGCGCTGCGTTTCCGTACCCCGTTCCACCCGTCCATCGACCAGAACACCGTCGACATGCAGCAGGAGCAGGCTAACTACGCCGAGAACGCGGTGCAGTTCCAGGCCAGCTTCACGCTGCTCAACAGCAAGTTCAAAGGGCTGGTCAATGCCCTGCGCGGCGAATAAGAGAGGTCACGAACATGTCACTCGCCAGTGTCTTCAACATCGCCGGTACCGGCATGAGTGCCCAGAGCACTCGCCTGAACACCATCTCCAGCAACATTGCCAACGCCGAGACGGTTTCTTCCAGCATCGACCAGACCTACCGCGCGCGCCATCCGGTGTTCGCCACGGTGTTCGAGTCGACCATGGATGGTGACCGTGGTTCGTTGTTCGCTGACCAGGATCAGGCTGGTCGGGGTGTGCAGGTGCTGGGCGTGGTTGAGGACCAGAGCAGCCTGATGCCGCGCTATGAACCCAACCACCCGGCGGCGGACGAGAAGGGCTACGTGTACTACCCGAACGTCAACGTGGTCGAGGAGATGGCCGACATGATCTCGGCCAGCCGCAACTTCCAGACCAACGTGGAAATGATGAATACCGCCAAGCAGATGATGCAGCGCGTGCTGACCCTGGGCCAGTAAGCGGCGAACGAGGAGCGAGACAATGAGTGTCAGTGGCGTCAGTTCCGTACTGGACCAGTATCAGATCAAGCAGGAAACCACCCAGAAGAAGGATCTCGGCAAGAACGAGTTTCTGGAACTGCTGGTGGCCCAGTTGAACAACCAGAATCCCCTGGAGCCCCAGGAGAACGGTGAGTTCATCGCCCAGCTGGCGCAGTTCAGCCAGGTCGAGGGTATCGAGAAGCTCAACTCCAGCATGGGTGAGCTGCTGTCTGGATACCAGTCGTCCCAGGCTCTGCAGGCTTCGTCTTTGGTGGGGCGCAAGGTGATAGTGCCGACCGATAAGGCGGTGGTGGATACCAGTGAAACCTTCAAGGGCAGCCTGGTTCTGCCGGTGACCAGCAGCAATGTTTACGTCAACGTCTACGACAGTAACGGCAAGGCTGTGAGCCGGGTCAACCTCGGGCAGCAGGCTGCCGGCAATGTGAGCTTCATGTGGGACGGCAAGGATTCGAGCGGCAACGTCTTGCCGCCCGGTACCTACAAGTTCGAAGCCCAGGCCACCTATGCCGACGGCACCAAGGGGCTCTACACCCTGTTGCCGGCCAACGTCGACAGTGTCGTGCTGGGGCAGAACGGTGGCGAAATGAAGCTCAATCTGGCGGGTCTCGGCAGCGTGCCGCTCTCGCAAGTCCAGATCATCGGTCAGTAACCCTCAGGCTGTAAGGAGTTCACCATGGCTTTCAATATCGGTCTCAGTGGTCTGCGGGCGGCTACCAGCGACCTCAACGTTACTGGCAATAACATCGCCAACGCCGGCACCGCGGGATTCAAGCAGTCGCGTGCCGAGTTTGCCGACGTCTATGCCGCCTCGGTGCTCGGTACGGGCTCCAATCCGCAGGGGAGTGGCGTATTGCTGGCGGACGTGTCGCAGTTGTTCAACCAGGGCAACATCAATTACACCCAGAACGCCCTGGATCTGGCGATCAACGGTAACGGCTTCTTCGTTACCAGCAACAACGGCGAGATCAGCTATACCCGTGCCGGGTACTTCGGTACTGATCGAGATGGCTATGTGGTCAACAACTTTGGGTATCGCCTGCAGGGCTATGCGGTAGACGCTGCGGGTAACCTGCAGAATGGCATCGTGGATGACATTCGTATTCAGACTGCGGCACAGGCACCGCGTGCCACGGAGAATCTGGCGCAGACCTTCAACCTGAACTCGAACAACACAGTACCTACCACGACCCCGTTTGATCCCACGGACCCGACCACCTACAACTCGTCCACTTCAACCAACATTTATGACACCCAGGGCAATGCCCATGTCATGACTCAGTACTTCGTGAAGACGGCTGCCAACACCTGGACGATGAATGTGCTGATCGATGGGCGCAATCCCAACGATCCGACGCTGACTACACCCTATTCGGTCAACCTCAGCTTTACCGCTGCCGGCCAGCTGGACACTGCTGCGCTCACATCGCCCGACTTCACGGTGAATGCGGATGGCACGCTGAGCCTTACCAACTGGGTGCCGGCAGCGCCCGATAGTTCGGTGCCTCCGGTTTGGAGTGCCAATGGTGCCAACGCGGCCGCTGCTGGTATCACCGTTGATATTCGCAAAGCCACCCAGTTCGCCAGCGCCTTCGCCGTGACTGCCGTCAGCCAGGATGGCTACACCACTGGCGAGCTGGCCGGTCTGGAGATTGATGACACCGGCGTGATCTTCGCGCGCTACACCAATGGTCAGTCGCTGGTTCAGGGGCAGGTTGTGCTCGCCAACTTCGCCAACGTGCAGGGGCTGACGCCGGTTGGCAAGACGGCCTGGGTACAGTCCTTCCAGTCCGGCGAGCCGGTTGTAGGAACGCCGCGCTCCGGCACTCTTGGTGCTCTGCAGGCGGGAGCCCTGGAGGACTCCAACGTCGAGCTGTCGGACCAGCTGGTGAACCTGATCGTGGCGCAGCGCAACTACCAGGCCAACGCCAAGACCATCGAAACCGAAAGCGCCATCACCCAGACCATCATCAACCTGCGTTGATGAGTGGAGGAGGGGCTTGCCGGCAGCGGCAAGCCCTCGCCGCCGGCTGTTGAAAAGGCTTCTCAGGAAGTCTTTTCTTGTTTTAAAAGTTCTTAAATATCAATTAGATAGGATTTTTATTGGTATCTGGCACAGGGTTTGCTGTAGAGCAGGTAACGAAGTTATGAGCGGCAATAAGCCGACCTGCGGAGCAAACCATGGACAAGATGCTGTACATCTCCATGACTGGCGCCAGCCAGAACACCCTGGCGCAGCGTGCCCATGCCAACAACCTGGCGAACATCTCCACCACCGGTTTTCGTCGCGACTATGAGCAGGCGCGTTCGATGCCGGTGTTCGGCGACAGCTATCCGGCGCGCGTCTATGCGATGACCGAGCGCCCTGCCACCGACTTCACGCCCGGCACCTTGCAGGAAACCGGGAGAGAGCTGGATGTGGCTGTGGACGGGCAGGGCTGGGTGGCCGTGCAGGCGGCCGATGGCAGCGAGGCCTACGTGCGTACCGCTAGCCTGCAGATCGACGCTCTCGGCCAGTTGCGCACCGGCAATGGTTTGCCGGTACTCGGCAACGGCGGGCCGATTGCCATCCCGCCAGAGCAAAAAGTCGAGATCGGCCAGGACGGCACTATCAGCATCCGAGCACTTGGCGAGGCGCCGAGCGTGATGGCCGAGGTGGACCGCATCAAGCTGGTTAACCCCGACCCCAAAACCCTGACCAAGGGCACCGATGGCTTGATCCGGGTCAAGGATGCAACGGGGCCCCAGGAGGTGGATGCCAATGTGCGTCTTACCTCGGGGTTCCTCGAATCGAGCAACGTCAATGCCGTCGAGGAGATGACTGCCATCCTCTCGCTGTCCCGCCAGTTCGAATTGCACGTGAAGATGATGCGCACCGCCGAAGACGGTGCGTCGGCCATGGCACGGGTCATGCAAATCAGCTGATTAATAACGCGAAGCGCCATGAAACCGGCGCTCGAGGAGAACGAACATGCTTCCGGCTCTGTGGGTTGCCAAAACCGGTCTGTCTGCTCAAGACATGAACCTGACCACCATATCCAACAACCTGGCCAATGTTTCGACCACCGGCTTCAAGCGCGATCGCGCCGACTTCGAGGATCTGCTGTATCAGATTCGTCGCCAGCCCGGCGGCCAGTCCAGCCAGGACAGCGAGCTGCCCACCGGCCTGCAGCTGGGTACCGGTGTGCGCATCGCCGGCACGCAGAAGATATTTACCACCGGCAGCCTGCAAACTACCGAGCAACCATTGGACATGGCCGTCAACGGCCGCGGTTTCTTCCAGATCCTGATGCCCGATGGCACGGTCGGCTATACCCGGGACGGCAGTTTTCATCTGGACTCGAACGGTCAGATTGTCACGTCAAACGGTTTCCCTCTGGAGCCGGCCATCGTCCTGCCCGCTGAGGTGCAGACGTTCACCGTCGGTGAGGATGGGACCGTGTCGGTCACTACCGCCGGCAATCCGGCTGCCCAGGTGATCGGCAACATCCAGACTGCCGATTTCGTCAACCCGGCCGGCCTGCAGGCCATCGGCAACAACCTGTTCATGGAAACCGCCTCCAGCGGTGCGCCGCAAGTCGGTACGCCCGGCCTGACCGGCCTCGGCACCGTGCTGCAGAACACCCTGGAGAACTCCAACGTCAGCGTGGTCGAGGAGCTGGTCAACATGATCACCACGCAGCGTGCCTACGAAATGAACTCCAAGGTGATCTCCACCTCGGACCAGATGCTCTCCTTCATCACGCAGAACCTTTAATACTGCAGGCGCCCTAGGCGCCGGCAGCTAGCAACACGAACGCCGTGAGGTAGTGGTTATGAACCGGCCGATGATTCTTTTCCCCCTGCTGGCCAGCCTGGTCCTGAGTGGTTGCGTGACGCCGCCGCCAAAGCCGGACGACCCCTACTACGCGCCCGTGCTGCCGCGTACCCCGCTGCCGGCGGCGCAGAACAGCGGCGCCATCTACCAGCCCGGGTTCGAAACCAACCTGTACGATGACCGCAAGGCTTACCGCGTGGGTGACATCATCACCATTACCCTCAGCGAGCGCACCCAAGCCAGCAAGAAGGCTGGCTCCAGCATGTCCAAGGACAGCTCCGCCAAACTGGGGCTGACGTCTCTGTTCGGTGGTGGCGTCTCCATCGACAATCCCAGTACCAGCCTGAATCCGCTCAAGGCCGAAGACCTCAGTCTCGATGTCGGTTACAGCGGCACCCGCGATACTGATGGTGAAAGCGAAGCCGACCAGAGCAACAGCCTGACCGGCTCCATCACCGTGACTGTGGCGGAGGTGCTGCCCAACGGCATCCTCGCCGTACGTGGCGAGAAGTGGATGACGCTGAATACGGGTGATGAGCTGGTGCGCATCGCTGGGCTGGTGCGTGCCGACGATATCGCCACCGACAACACGGTGTCCTCGACCCGTATCGCCAATGCCCGCATCACCTACTCGGGCACCGGTGCCTTCGCCGATGCCAGCCAGCCAGGCTGGTTCGATCGCTTCTTCATGAATCCGCTGTTCCCGTTCTGAGCAGGTAGACGACCATGAAACGACTGCTTTCCGTCTTCTGCCTGCTGCTCGCCGCCAGCGCCGTGCAGGCTGAGCGCCTGAAGGACCTGGCCAGCATCCAGGGCGTGCGCAGCAACCAGCTGATCGGCTACGGTCTGGTGGTTGGCCTCAATGGCACGGGTGACCAGACCACGCAGACGCCCTTCACCCTGCAGACCTTCAACAATATGCTGGCGCAGTTCGGCATCAAGGTGCCGACGGGGGGCGGTAACGTGCAGTTGAAGAACGTTGCCGCGGTGTCCGTGCACGCCGAGCTGCCGCCGTTCGCCAAGCCCGGGCAGACCCTGGACGTGACCATCTCCTCGATCGGCAACTCCAAGAGCCTGCGTGGCGGCAGCCTGCTGATGACACCGCTCAAGGGTATCGACGGCAACGTCTACGCCATCGCCCAGGGCAACCTGGTGGTCGGTGGCTTCGACGCCGGTGGCGCCGACGGTTCGCGCATTACCGTCAACGTCCCCTCGGCTGGTCGCATTCCTGCGGGAGCCACCGTAGAGCGTCCGGTAGCGAGCGGGTTCGACCAGGGCAACAGCCTGACGCTGAACCTCAATCGACCGGACTTCACCACGGCGAAGAACATCGTCGACCAGATCAACGGCCTGCTCGGCCCGGGTGTGGCCCAGGCCATCGATGGCGGCTCGATCCGCGTCAGCGCCCCGCTGGACCCCAACCAGCGCGTCGACTACCTGGCGGTGCTGGAGAACATCGAGATCGAGGCCGGCCAGGCCGCGGCCAAGGTCATCATCAACTCGCGTACCGGCACCATCGTCATCGGCCAGAACGTCAAGGTGCAGCCGGCCGCCGTGACCCACGGCAGCCTGACCGTGACCATTAGCGAAGATCCCATCGTCAGCCAGCCCAACGCGCTGGCCGGCGGCCAGACCGCGGTGGTGCCGAATTCCCAGGTCGATGCCGAGCAGGAAGCCAAGCCGATGTTCAAGTTCGGCCCGGGCACCACGCTCGACGAGATCGTTCGCGCGGTCAACCAGGTGGGCGCCGCGCCCTCCGACCTGATGGCCATCCTCGAGGCGCTCAAGCAAGCCGGCGCCTTGCAGGCCGACCTGATCGTGATCTGAAGGAGGCCGCCATGGATTCCAGACTCGCAGCCGGCCTCGACAGCGGCGCCTACACCGACCTGAACCGGCTCAACCAGTTCAAGGTCGGCGGCGACAGCGAGAGCAACATCAAGAAGGTGGCTCAGGAGTTCGAGTCGCTGTTCCTCAACGAGATGCTGAAGTCGATGCGTAAGGCGAACGAGGTGTTCGGCGAAGGCAACTTCATGAACAGCAACGAGAGCAAGACCTACCAGGACATGCATGACCAGCAGCTGGCCGTGACCCTGTCGAAGAACAAGGGGGGCATCGGCCTGGCGTCGGTGCTGGAGCGTCAGCTCAGTCAGATGAAGAGTGGACCGCAGCGGGTCAATCCGTTTGCCCAGGTCGAGGCGCCGCAGACCAGTGCGCGTGCCGGCGCATTCAAACCTGCAGGGGAGAGCGCCGGCAGCGTCCGTGATGACTCGCAATTGCTCAACCAGCGTCGTCTGAGCCTGCCGAGCAAGCTCACCGACCGCCTGCTGGCCGGCATAGTTCCCGCCACCGAGGGCCAGCCGCTGGCCGCCAGCGACTGGGTCCCGGCGCAGGCCACTGCCGTGGCTGACAGCAAGCCGCTGAGCCTGGGCGACAGCGCCCGGGAGCCGGCCCTGGCCATCAGCGGCCGGCGCCTGGCCCAGCCGCCGCTGGCCAAAGGTCAGTCGGCATTCGACTCGGCGGCCGACTTTGTCGCCACCATGTTGCCGCTGGCCGAGGATGCGGCGCAGAAGATTGGTGTCGATGCGCGTTACCTGGTGGCCCAGGCTGCTCTGGAGACCGGTTGGGGCAAGTCGATCATTCGCCAGTCCGATGGCTCGAGCAGCCACAACCTGTTTGGCATCAAAGCGCATGGCGGCTGGCAGGGCGAATCGGCGCGCGTGCTGACCACCGAATACAAGGGCGGCGAGGCGGTGAAGGAATCGGCATCCTTCCGCGCCTACGACTCCTACCAGCAGAGCTTCAACGATTACGTGAGCTTCCTGCAGGGCAATGGCCGTTATCAGGACGCGCTGGCGGCGGCCGATAACCCGGAACGCTTCGTGCGCGAGCTGCAGGAGGCCGGTTATGCCACCGACCCCCAGTACGCCCGCAAGATCGCGCAGATCGCCCGGCAGATGCAGACCTACCAGGCTGTGGCTGCGGCCGACAGTCCGATCACAAGGACCTGAGAGCTGAATCATGGCTGACCTACTGAGCATTGGCCTGTCGGGCCTCGCCGCGAACAAGACGTCGCTGGCAGTCACCGGCCATAACATCACCAACGTCAATACACCGGGCTTCTCCCGGCAGGACACGGTGCAGGCCACGCGCATTCCGCAGTTCAGCGGCGCCGGATACATCGGCTCGGGTACCACCCTGGTCGACGTGCGGCGCATCTACAACGAATTCCTCACTACCCAGGTGCGTACCAGCACGGCACTGAACAGCGACGTGTCGGCCTACCTGGACCAGATCAACCAGCTCGATTCGTTGCTGGCCGGCAGTACCACCGGCGTTACCCCGGGGCTGCAGAAGCTGTTTGCTTCGCTGCAGACCGCGGCGGAAGACCCTGCCAACATTCCGGCGCGGCAGCTGGTACTGTCCGAGGCGGAAGGCCTGGCCAAGCGTTTCAATACCATCTACGACCGTCTCTACGAGCAGAACGCCTTCATCAACAAGCAGATGTCGGCGGTCACCGACCAGGTCAACCAGCTGGCGACCTCCATTGCCGGTTACAACAATGCCATCGCCGTGGCGGCTGCCAATGGGCAGGCGCCGAATGATTTGCTCGACGCCCGCGAAGAGGCGGTACGCAAGCTCTCCGAGTTCATCGGCGTGACCGTAGTGCCGCAGGATGACAACACCTATAACCTGTTCATCGGCTCGGGACAGCCGTTGGTAGTCGGTGCCACTGCTGCGCGTTTGGAGGTGGTGCCGGGTACTGCAGACCCCCTGCGTGCCGAGGTGCAGTTCGTCAGCGGCAATTCGCGGCAGGGCATCACCACCCTGATTACCGGTGGCGAGATGGGAGGCCTGATCCGTTACCGCGAGGATGTGCTGGACGAGTCGCTCAACGCCGTCGGTCGCCTGGCCCTGTCCATTGCCGACCAGGTCAATACTCAGCTTGGCCAGGGGCTGGACCTCAAGGGCAACTTCGGAGAGCCGCTGTTTCGCAGCATCAACGATCCGCTGTTGATCGGCCAGCGCAGCCTGGCGCGCGTCGGCAACAGCGATGCCTCGGCCAATCTCAATGTGCTGATCGAGAACAGTACGGCGCTGACCACCAGCGACTACGAGATCGAATTTACCAGCGCCACCGAATACACCGTGCGCCGTGTCTCCGATGGCCAGACGGTGTCCGCGCTGTACGATGACGATGCGGACCCGGATACCCCGCTGGTACCTGCGCCGGCGCCCTACGACATCACCAGTGCAACGCCTCTGGTGTTCGATGGTTTTTCAATGAATGTTGCTTCCGGCACCTTTGCTGCGGGCGACCGTTTCCGCGTCATGCCGACGCGCACCGCCGGCAGTGATATTCGCGCTGATCTGAAAAAAGCCGAGGAGTTGGCTTTTGCCTCACCGCTCAAGGCCGAGACCAGCCCGGGCAATACCGGTACCGGGGTGATCACCCAGCCCAGCCTGATCACCCAGATTGATATCTATGATCCGGCGGCCCAGGCCGCTCTGGAGAACAGCCTGCGCACCACGCCGCCGCTGCGCATCGTATTCACCTCGACCACCGGCTATGACGTGGTGGACATCAATGGCGCCGTGCTGAGCAGCAACATCATTGTCCCGGGACAGAACAACACCCAGCAGATCACCGCCGGTACGCCACCCAACGACTTCACCTTCGAGTTCACCATCAGTGGTCGCCCGACGACCGGCGACAACTTCACGGTCGCCTTCAACACCAATGGCGTGTCGGACAACCGCAACGCGCTGAAACTGGCGGATCTGCAGAAGAAAGCGACGATCGGCATCGATCCGAACTTCCCGACCACCACCGGCGCGAGTTTTACTGACTCCTACGGCGATCTGGTGGAGCGGGTGGGTACGCTGACCAGCCAGGCGCGGGTGGACGGCGAGGCCACCTCGGCCATCCTCAAACAGGCCACCGACAACCGCGACTCGATATCGGCGGTGAGCCTCGACGAGGAGGCGGCCAAGCTGATCCAGTTCGAGCAGTACTACCAGGCCTCGGCGCAGATCATTCAAGTCGCGCGGACCCTGTTCGATACCCTGATCAACACCTTCTGAGCCGGATAGCCACCATGGTCATGCGCATTTCCTCCATCCAGGCCTTCAACAATGGTGTGAACGGCATCGGGCGCAACTATTCCAACGTGATCCGCACGCAGGAGCAGATCAGCAGCGGCAATCGCATCCTCACCCCGGCGGACGATCCGGTAGCCTCCGTGCGCCTGCTGCAGCTGGAGCAGCAGCAGGCGGTACTCGGCCAGTACAAGGAGAACCTGACGGCGGCGAAGAACAGCCTGACTCAGGAAGAAACCACCCTCAATTCCGTCAATACGGTGTTGCAGCGCATTCGCGAGCTGGCCGTGCAGGCCGGTGGCGGGGCGCTGTCGGCGGCGGACCGCAAGTCCATCGCCAAGGAACTGGAGCAGCGCGAGGCGGAACTGCTCAACCTGATGAACAGTCGCAACGCGCGTGGCGAGTACCTGTTCTCCGGCAACCTGGGTAAGACCGAGCCTTTCATCCGCAACCCGGACGGCACCTACTCCTACTTCGGTGATGAAGGGCAGCGCAGCCTGCAGGTGGCCAGTTCGACGACCGTGGCCATCAACGACAACGGCAAGACCCTGTTCGAGGATGTCACCAACGCCAACCGGGTGCTCAATACCAGCGGTGTCAATAACCCGGCGCTTGCCGGCCAGGTGCCGCCGCTGCCGGCGACCACCATTCCCGCGCTGCCGAGCGACCAGCAGCGAGTGTTCATGTCGCCGGGACTGGTGCAGGACAGCGACACCTTCAACAACTCTTTCCGCGCCGGTGAGCCCTATTCGCTGGTGTTCGTCAGTGGTGGCGAATTCCGTCTGTATGACGGTACCGGTGCCGACGTGACCTCGGAAATCCAGGGCGGCGGGAAGATCGATCCGCTGGCCAGCAACGGCAATGTCATCAACTTCCGTGGCATGCGCTTCCAGCTCGATGTGGTGCTGCAACAGGGCGACAACGAACTGGACCTGGACAACCTGCTGGCGGATACGGCCACACCCGGCGCGCCCGGCATCAATACACACAGCTTCACCCTGCAGGTGGCGCCGACCGATTTCGCGGTGACCCGCTCTTCGACCAACGCCTCGACGGCGGTGATCTCCGGCGGCACCATCAGCAACCAGGCGACCTTCAACTCACAGTTTCCGACCTCCGGGGTAGTGCTGCGCTTCACCAATGCCAGCGACTTTGACGTCTATGCCCAGCCGGTAGGGGCCAGTAGTACGCCGATCGCCAGCGGGACTGCTGCAGCGCCGGGTACCTTCACGCTGTTCGGTGTCGATTTCGATATCGATGTTGCCGCTGCCGCAGGCGACGAGTTCGGTATCAAGCCGCAGTTCCAGGAGCAGCGCAGCATCCTCAACAGCATTTCCCGCTTGCGCCAGGCGCTGGAGTCGTCGCCGACATCTGCACTCGGTAACCTGGCGATCCGCGATGAGGTGTCAATTGCCCTCACCAACCTGGATAACGGCATCGGTCAGGTGTTGGAAGTGCAGACCGAGATCGGCGCACGCCTCAACATGATCGAAACCACCGAAGTCGACAATGAGGACGTGACCCTGGTCAACAAGGCCGTCCAGGCCGACCTGCGCGAGCTGGATTACGCCGAGGCGCTATCTCGTCTTTCCTTTCAGACGGTGATTCTCGAGGCTGCACAGCAGAGCTATGTGAAGATCGCCGGTCTCAATCTGTTCAGCCAGTTGCGCTAGGTTCTTGCCGCGGTTATCTGCGTGCTCCATTTTTCTGATTTCCTCTGGCGTGCTAATTGCTAACGTGCTGACAGAGTGTTGAAAAATTGGCGGAGCACGCATGACGGTCGATACCCAGTGGTTGGTAGATTTCTTCCAGCGCCAGGCACGCCTGGGGTTTGAGGAAGGGGACTACACCCGCACGCGCAACAGCTGTCGCGAGGTCCTGCAGTACGTTCCCGATGATGTGGAGTGCTGGACACTGCTCGGCGAGGCGGCGCTGGCCAGCAACGACAGCGTGACGGCCTTGCGCGCCTTCGACAAGCTGCTGGAGCTGGAGCCGGAATGCGCCGAACACGCCATGCGGCTGGGCCAGGCCTGCCTGCAAGCACAGGACTGGCCGGCCGCGATCTCGGCATTCCAGCAGGTACTGGAGCTGCAGCCCGGGCATCAGGGGGCCGCCGAGGCTCTGGCGCTGCTGGCGCAGCTGCTGGAGCGCCTGAGCATTCTCGACCAGATTGCGCCAGACCAGCCTGGGCGAAACGATCCTTGCCCCTGCGGCAGCGGCTTGAAGTACAAACGCTGCTGCCTGGAAAAGAGCTCGCAGTCGGCCATGATTCAGCGCCTCGAGCAGGCATTTGCCGCACGGCAATGGCAGCAGGTGCTTTCCGTTGCCGACGAGCTGCAAGCAACCACGCCGGCGATCCGCCGCGCCGTAGCCTTGGCCCGCTACGAACTGAGCCAGCGCGACAAGGCCTATCCGTTGCTCAAGGACGCATGTCGGGAGTGGCCGGACGATCTCGAGCTGCGTGCGGCGCTGGCCGACCTGGAGCTCGATCATCGCCTGGCAAACGCCAAGGCGCTGGCCGAGTCCACGCTGGCCGCCGATCCAGGCCAATGGCGAGCCAGTCTGGTTCTGGCCGCCGTGCATGCGCGCCAGGGACAGCCGCAGCGTTCCGAGGCGACCCTGCGCGAGCTGCTGCAGCACAACCCCGGCTGCGACTTGGCCTGGCAGCGACTGAGCTATTTTTTGCGTGAGTCCAAGCGCCTGGAAGACGATCTGCAGGCCATGCAGGAGTGGAGCGAACGCTGCCCGCAGAATGCCGATGCCTGGTGCCACCGCGGCATGTCTGCGCTGATGACGGATCGCCTCGGCGAGAGTCGCCAGTATCTGGAACGCGCCCTCAGTCTGGATCCAAATCACTACGAAGCACTGTGCTGGCTGGGGCAGACCTACCAGAGCGAGCATGAGCCACAGAAGGCTCTGGAGTTTCTGACCCGTGGCCTGCAGATCAAGCCCGACTACCAGCCCGGCTGGAACATGCTGGGTGGCCTGTATCAGTCGGTAGGGCGCCAGCACGAGGCGGAAGGCTGCTTCATGCGCGCCCTGGCCATTTCTCCGCTGCAGGCGCTGGCCTGGAACAACCTGGCCAACACCTATCTGGACGGGCATGTGCTGGATGAAGCCGAGCACGTCATGCAGGTGGCCTTGCAGCTCAACCCCGGCGAGGCCAGCCTGTGGGTCAACCTGGGCAACATCCTCAATGCCAGGCGGCAGGTCACCGAGGCCATCGAGTGCTACCGCAAGGCGATGGAGCTCGATGGCAACAACCTGGACGCGCGCGCCAACTATGGCACGGCCCTGTCGCATTTCGCCCGCTGTGACGAGTCGATCCAGATACTCGAGCCGCTGTCCGAATGTTACGCGCAGCCGCGCTCCAACATCCTGTTCGTCGCCAACTGTCATCCGGACTGGTCGGCCGAGCGCATCTACGAGCTTTATCGGCGGCAGATCACCCGTCATTTCCCGCAGCGGCAGTACTTTTCCTACGCGAACACCCGCGATACAGCCCGGCGTCTGCGCATCGGCTATGTCTCGCCCGACTTTCGTGGTCACGCCTGCGCCAACTTTTCCCGCCCCCTGTTGGGCCATCATGACCGCCAGGCTTTCGAGGTATTCGCTTATTCCGAAGTGCGTCGTGAGGATGGCATTACCGAGCTGATGATCGGCGAGGTCGAACACTGGCGGCGGACCGTGGGCATGAGCGACGAACAACTGGCCGAGATGATTCGCGCCGATGGCATCGACATACTCGTCGACCTGGCCGGGCATACGGCGGGCAATCGCCTGACCATGTTCGCCCTCAAGCCAGCTCCGGTACAGGTGATGTGGTGGATGGGCTTCGGCTACAGCACGGGGCTGGACAGCATCGATTACTTCCTGGCCGACGATGAGCTGGTGCCGCCGGGCAGCGATCATGTGTTTGCCGAGCAACCCTGGCGCATTCCCTGTCCGTCCATTGCCTATCTGCCGCGCACCGATCTGCCCGATGTCGGCGAACTGCCGGCGCTGCGCAACGGATATGTCACCTTCGGCACGCTGACCCGGCCGATTCGCCTGAACTACAAAGTCATCAGAGCTTGGGCAGAGATCCTCCAGCGCGTGCCCGGCTCCAAGCTGACACTTAACAGCGGACCCTTTGCCGATGCCGGGCTGTGCGATTACTTCGCGGCCGAGTTCGCCAAGCACGGTATCGAGCGTGAGCGGCTGGACATGGGGTGCACCTCGCCGCCCTGGCCGGTGCTGGCGGAAATGGATATCGCCCTCGACTGCTTCCCCCACAACTCGGGCACCACCCTGTTCGAGAGCCTGTGGATGGGGCTGCCCTACGTGACGCTGCGTGACAGGCCGTCCATGGGGCGGATCGGCGCGGAAATCCTTCGCGGCCTGGGCCGCGAGGAGTGGATCGCCGATACCGAAGCGCAGTACGTCGACAAAGCCGTGGCCATGGCGAGTGATCTCCAGGCCCTGCAGGCCATCCGAGCCGGGCTGCGCGAGCAGATGCTACATTCCGCCATCTGCGATGGTCCGCTGCTGGCCCGACGTGTCGAGGACGCCTACCGTGGCATGTGGCAGCGCTACTGCGAGCAAGGAGAACAACCATGAAAGCAGTGATCCTGGCCGGTGGCCTGGGGACCCGCATCAGCGAGGAGTCCCATCTCAAGCCCAAGCCGATGATCGAGATCGGCGGCAAGCCGATTCTTTGGCACATCATGAAGCAGTACTCGGCCCACGGCATTCAGGACTTCGTCATCTGCCTAGGCTACAAGGGTTATGCGATAAAGGACTTCTTCGCCAACTACTTCCTGCACACCTCCGATGTCACCTTCGACATGCGCAACAACCAGATGGAGGTGCACCAGAACTACAGCGAGCCCTGGCGGGTGACCCTGGTCGACACCGGCGAAGAGACCATGACCGGTGGGCGCTTGCGTCGCGTCGGGCGCTTCCTGGAGCAGGATGAGGCCTTTTGCTTCACCTACGGCGACGGTGTATCGGACCTGGACATCAGCGCCCAGGTGGCCTTCCACAGGCAACATGGCAAGTACGCGACCGTCACCGCGGTCCAGCCGCCGGGGCGCTACGGCGCACTGGCCCGCGTGGGCGACCAGGTGACCGGCTTCGTCGAGAAGCCACGCGGCGATGGCGGCTGGATCAATGGCGGCTTCTTCATTCTGTCGCCGAAGGTACTTCCCTATATCGCCGAGGATTCCACCTCCTGGGAGGCCGAGCCGCTCAGCCAGCTGGCGAGCGAAGGTCAGCTGATGGCCTATCAGCACGAAGGCTTCTGGCACCCGATGGATACCCTGCGCGACAAGAATTACCTGGAGCAGCTGTGGCAGAGCGGGGAGGCGCCTTGGAAGCAGTGGAGCTGAGCCGCGAGTTCTGGCGGGGCAAGCGCGTCCTGCTGACCGGTCATACCGGTTTCAAGGGCGGCTGGCTAGCACTCTGGCTGCAGAGCTGGGGAGCGCAGGTTACCGGTTTCGCCCTGGAGCCCTCCACCGATCCCAGCCTGTTCGAGCTGGCGCGGGTGGGCGAGGGCATCGACAGCCGCATCGGCGACCTACGCAATCTGCCGAGCCTGCTGGCCCTGGTGGCCGAGGTCAGGCCGGAGATCGTCCTGCACCTGGCGGCGCAGCCGCTGGTGCGCGAGGGTTATCGTGACCCGCTGGGCACCTATGCCAGCAACGTGATGGGTACCCTGCATCTGCTCGAAGCAGTGCGCCAGGCGGGCGGTGTGCGCGCCTGCGTGGTGGTGACCACCGACAAGGTATACGCCAACCACGAGTGGGCCTGGCCCTACCGGGAGAACGAGGCGCTGGGTGGCCATGACCCCTACAGCAGCAGCAAGGCCTGCTGCGAGCTGGTCGCGCAGTCGTTTGCCTCCTCCTTTTTTCCTGCTTCCCGCCACGCCGAACACGGCCTGGCCCTGGCCACGGCGCGCGCCGGCAATGTGCTGGGTGGCGGCGACTTCTCCGCCGATCGTCTAGTGCCGGATGTGCTGGCGGCCTGGATGCGTGGCGAGCCGGTGACCCTGCGCTATCCGCAGGCCGTGCGTCCCTGGCAGCACGCGCTGGAGCCGCTGGCCGGCTACCTGCAGTTGGCTCAGGGGCTGTATGAACAGGGCACGGCAGTGGCCGGTGCCTGGAACTTCGGCCCGGCCGACAGCGATACCTGCAATGTTGGCGAGGTAGTGGCGCGCCTGGCCGCGCGCTGGCCACAGGCGCCGGGCCTGAAGATCGAACCCAGCGAGCTACACGAGGCTGGTCTGCTGCGCCTGGACAGCAGTCGGGCACGCCAGCTGCTCGGCTGGCAGCCGCGCTGGACACTGGACGACTGTCTGCGACAGACCCTCGACTGGCATCTGGCCTGGCAGCGGGGTGAAGACATGCGCGCGGTGACCCTGGCGCAACTGGCCGGTTACTGGGGGCGGGCATGAGTGAGTTGCAGCTGATCGAGCTGCCGCTGCCGGGTCTGTTCGCCCTGCAGCACCGCGTGCACCAGGACGAGCGCGGGCGTTTCGCCCGGCTGTACTGCGAGAGCAGTCTGGAGTTGTTCGGTCAGTCATTCCATGTGCGGCAGATCAACCAGTCGCTGACCCGCGAGCGCGGCACTGTGCGCGGTCTGCATTTCCAGCATCCGCCGCACGCCGAGAGCAAGCTGATCAGTTGCCTGCGTGGCGCCGTATGGGACGTGGCGGTGGATGTGCGTCAGGGCTCGCCGACTTTCCTGCACTGGCATGCCGAGCATCTGGAAGCGGGTGACGGCCGCAGCCTGCTGCTGCCGCCCGGGTTCGCCCATGGCTTCCAGGCGCTGAGCGACGATGCCGAGCTGCTCTACCTGCACAGTGCCGATTACACCCCGGGCCATGAGGGTGGGCTGTCCGTCAGCGACCCGCTTCTCGCCATCACCTGGCCGCTGCCGATCAAGAACCTGTCCGCGCGCGATGCCGGCCATCCACTGCTGGATGAGCGTTTTCAAGGAGTCTGCCTATGAACTGCCGTGGCTGCGGCGCACACCTACATCTGCCGCTGATCGACCTGGGCACGGCGCCGCCGTCCAATGCCTATGTCAGCGCGGCGCAGCTCGATCAGGCCGAGCAGTGGGTGCCGTTGCGGGTGCTGGTGTGCGATGCCTGCTGGCTGGTGCAGACCGAGGACTACCGGGCTGCCGACAGCCTGTTCGATGCCGACTATGCCTACTTCAGCTCCTTCTCCAGCAGCTGGCTGGCGCATGCCGAGCGCTATGTCGCCGAGATGACCGAGCGCTTCGGCCTGAACACCCAGAGCCGGGTGGTGGAGATCGCCGCCAACGACGGTTACCTGTTGCAGTACGTAGCCGGACGCGGCATCCCCTGCCTGGGGATCGAGCCGACGGCCAGCACGGCACGGGCCGCGCGGGCGAAGGGGCTGGAGATCCGCGAACTGTTCTTTGGCGAGGCGGTTGGCCGGCAGCTGGCGCAGGAGGGGTGGGATGCCGACCTGATGGCGGCCAACAACGTGCTGGCCCATGTGCCGGACATCAACGATTTCCTCAAGGGGTTCGCCGCACTGCTCAAGCCGACCGGTGTGGCGACCTTCGAGTTTCCGCATCTGCTGCGGCTGATGGCCGAGCATCAGTTCGACACGCTCTATCACGAGCACTATTCCTACCTGTCGCTGACTGCCGTGCAGACGCTCTGTGCCCGCAACGGCCTAGCGCTGTTCGATGTCGAGGAACTGTCGACCCATGGAGGCTCGCTGCGGGTGTTCGTACAGCGGGCTGCGGGCGTGCGCCAGGTTTCTGCCGCAGTTGGCGAGTTGCTGGCGCGCGAGCAGGGGAGCGGGGTCAAGACTGCGGCCTATTACGCCAGCCTGGCGTCAGCGGCCGAGCGCATCAAGCATGAGCTGCTGCGCTTCCTGCTTCAGGCCAAGGCCGAGGGCAAGCGCGTGGTGGGCTACGGTGCGGCGGCCAAGGGCAACACCTTGCTCAATTACGCTGGCGTGCGTGGTGATTTGCTGGCCTGGGTGGCGGATGCCAATCCGCACAAACAGGGCAAGTATCTGCCGGGCAGTCGCATCCCCATCGTCGAGCCGGCGCGCATCGCAGCCGAGCGCCCGGACTACGTGCTGTTGTTGCCATGGAACCTGCGTGACGAGGTAGCGCAGCAGCTCGCCTACATCGACGAGTGGGGCGGAAGATTGGTGATAGCGATACCGCACATGCAGATTTGCTGAGGCAATAGGGTTTACAGGAGAGCGTCATGAGCAACGAGAAATTCGAGATCGAGCAAGTAGGGCCGGCGCTGCGCGTGATCGGTGGCAATGACGCCGCGCGCGAGAAGTTTCTGGTGCTGTGCAAGGCGATGGAAAAGGACATCACCGATTACCCCGGCAGCGTGCGTGATGAGGTGACTGGTCCGCTGGTCGATGCCCTGCACGACGAGAACCAGGTGGTGCGCAAGGTGCTGTCCGATGGCGCGGTGTTCGATTTTCTCTACCGCACCAAGATCGCCCGTGATTTCGTGCTCAGCTCGCCGGTCAACCCCGATCACGTTTGGGAGCCGCAGACCACCAAGCTGTTGGTGCACCTGGCGCGACGCTGCTCGGACGTACTGATCGGCGGCGCCTACTTCGGCGATCAGGCCATCCTGATGGCCCGTGCAATGAGTGCCAGCGGCGGGCGGTGCCATGCCTTCGAGCCGAACAAGGACCAGCTCGCGATGCTGCGTCACAACGCCGGCTTGAATGGCCTGCAGAATATCCGCAGCTGGGAGCTGGGGCTGTGGTCGGACAGCAGCGCCCACCTGCGTCTGGTGGGCAATGACTCCTTTGCCTATTCCGAGCCGGCCTCCAGTGACAGCGAGGGCAGCTTCGCCACCATCGCGGTCGATCAATACTGCGAGCAGCAGGGCATCGAGCGTCTGGGGCTGATCATGCTGGACATCGAGGGGGCGGAGAGCAAGGTGCTGGAGGGCGCCCGTCAGCAGCTGGCGCGCGCGGCGGGTGAGGCACCGAGCATCGTCTTCGAAGTGCATCGGCATTATGTCGACTGGTCCAACGGCCTGGAGAATGCGCCGATCGCGCGCTTCCTGGCCGAACTGGGCTACACCCTGTTCGCCGTGCGTGACTTCAATTCCAACGTGGACATGCGCGGCCGGCCGGTGGAGCTGATTCCGGTCGACAAGGTGTATCTGGAAGGTCCGCCACATGGCTTCAACATGTTGGCCATCAAGGACCCGCAGGCACTGGATGGTCTGGACGTGGCTTATTGTGAGGGTGTCAGCCCGAAACTGCTGTGGCACAAGGACCCAGCCCTACACCATCCCCTGAACTAAGGGCGTTGCCATGGTTTTCACTGTCCTGGGCGCCGGTGGCTTCGTCGGCGCACACCTTGTCGAGACTCTCCGTCGGCTGGGGCACCAGGTGCATGCCCCGGCTCGGGATGATACGCGCTGGCTGGAGCAGGACCTGGGGCACGTCTTCTATTGCATTGGGCTGACCAGCGACTACTACGCGCGGCCGTTCGACACGGTCGAGGCACATGCCTCGCTGCTGGCCAGGCTGCTGCGCGATGGGCGCTTCGAGCGTCTGGTCTATCTGTCGTCCACCCGCTTGTACGATTCCCTGCCTGGGCAGCTGGCCGAGGAGTCGGCCGTGCTGCAGCTCGATCCGAGCAACCCGCGTCATCTATACGACCTGTCCAAGGCGCTGGGGGAGAACCTCTGCCTGCATCACTCCGCGGGGCGAGCCTGCGTTGCCCGGCTTGCCTGTGTCTACAGCGACTCGCTGGGTGAGGGCGGCTTCCTGGCGCAGGTGCTGCCGAAGGCGGCTCGCGGCGAGTCGTTCGTCATCGACAGTTCGCCGGCCTATGCCCGCGACTATGTCCATGTGGGCGATGTGACCGCGCTGTTGCAAACGATGCTGGAGAAGGGGGCGCAGGGCATCTATAACCTGGGCGCCGGGCAAAACACCTGCAATGGTGATCTACTCGCCGCAGTAGAGCGGCATACGGGCGCACAGGTAACCTTTGCTCGACAGGACGTACAGCAGGCGGCACAGATATCCATCGACAAGGCGCGTCGGGACTTCGCCTTCCAGCCCCGGCAACTGCTCGACCATCTACCGGTCATGCTCGAACGACTGAAGAGGTTGCATCATGGAACTTAAGGGCACCGACCGCGCAGGCCTGCTGGATTACCTGTGCCGGCAGCTCGATACCTTCTTCCCTGACGGAGGCACGGTGCGCGGCGAGATTGATCGTCATCTGGACGAGGGGCTGGCCCGCGTGGGGCAGTGCATCGATGGCGTGCGCCTCTGGCGGCAAGCCAGTTTCGACTACCTGCATTCGACCCAGTACACGATCTTCCTTTATTACCTGGCCAACTCTATCTGGCGAGCGGGGGGCGATCTGCGGGTCTGTACTAAGCTGTTCTATCTGAACAAGACGCTCAATGGCATAGATCTGTTCTACGAGATCGAGATGCCCAGAGTGTTCTTCATCGGTCACTCGGTGGGTATCGTGCTGGCCAAGGCGACCTACGGCGAGTATCTGGTGCTTTACCAGAACTCTACCGTCGGCAAGAACCATGGCGTTGCGCCGGTACTGGGCGAGGGGGTGATTCTCTATCCCAACACGGCGGTGATAGGGCGTTGCCGGATCGGTGATCGCAGTTTCATCTCTCAGGGTGTCAGCGTCATCAACGCCGACACTCCCGGCAACTGCTGCGTATACCAGGGTGGCGCCGGCAGTCTGGCGTTCAAGCCGCCCAGGCACGACATTCTCTCTGATTTCTTCCGTTTCTGAGCATTGCCCCTTCAGAACGCTGATAAGTAGCCGACAAAGTGGCGGTTGGGGTGCCTGCTTTTCTGGCGAATGCTAAAATAAAGCCTGGGCTGGCCTCCAAGCGATTGATCTGGTTCGAGAAAAAAAGTAGGTCATTTTTTTATCAGGCTGCCTAAAGTTGCTCCGGCCAGCGCCGATAAAAAGATCGAATGCGAACTTTATGGGGCGTCTGAGCAAGCAGGCCCGAAGCTCGCAAGCTCAGACAGAACCAGTTAGTACGGTCCTTTGGAGGCAAACACCATGGCCCTGACAGTCAACACAAACGTAGCCTCGCTGAACACTCAGCGTAACCTGAATACCTCGTCCAAGGGTCTGGATACTTCCCTCCAGCGCCTGTCGACCGGTTTTCGCATCAACAGCGCTAAAGATGACGCTGCTGGTCTGCAGATCTCGAACCGTCTGACCAGCCAGATCAACGGTCTGAACGTTGCTACCCGTAACGCCAACGACGGCATCTCCCTGTCGCAAACCGCTGAAGGTGCGCTGCAGCAGTCCACCGGCATCCTGCAGCGTATGCGTGACCTGGCGCTGCAATCGGCTAACGGCTCCAACGGTGCCACTGAACGTGCCGCTCTGCAGGGCGAAGTTTCGCAGCTGCAACAGGAACTGAACCGTATCGCCGATACCACCAGCTTCGGTGGCCGCAAGATTCTCGATGGCACCTTCGGTTCGCAGAGCTTCCAGGTTGGCGCCAACGCATTCGAAACCATCAGCGTATCGATCGGCGCGGCTTCCGCCTCGCGTATCGGTGCCAACCGTTTCAATAGCAGTGTTGCCGCCGGCACCGCCTCGCAGGCCGGTATCTCGGCCAGCAGTGTCGCCGACTACACCGCCATGACTGCTACCAGCATCGGCTTCGCTTCGTCCCCGGCCGACAGCAGTGGTCTGACCCTCAAGGGCAAGCTGGGTACCGCTTCCGTGGCCCTGGCCAACGGCACCTCTGCACGTGAACTGTCCAACGCCGTGAACAACGTTGCCGGCTCCACCGGCATCACTGCCGATGCCCGTACCGTGGTACGCCTGCAGAACACTGGTGGTGGCGCCTTCACCAACACCCAGACCGCCGGCAACATCAGCTTCACCCTTTACGGCTCGAACAACGCCAAAGAAGGCGACGGTGTCAGCATCTCCGTGGCCATGCAGGATTGGGGTGATCTGTCCGGTGTCGCCGATGCGATCAACAAGGAGACCGGTCGTACCGGTATCAGCGCCCAGGTGCTGAACGACGGTACCCTGGAAATGACCAGCGAGAACGGCGATGACATCGGTATCACCGAGTACACCGCTGAGGCCGTTGCTGACGACGGTACCACCACCACTGTGACTGCCGAAATGCAGAACATGGCCTTCAATGGCGACAACGGCCTGGATGATACCAACAGTGATGCAAGCGATACTGTCGGTGCTGTTGCAGCTCTGACGGGTGCTGGCAACGGTGCGGTTGCGACTGGTCAGGTCCGCTTCGAGTCCGCCGATGCCTTCGAAGTCGAGAACTTCGATACCATCGACGGAGGCAACCAGGCTGCCAGCGTGTTCAGTACCTTGGAAGCGGTCGATGAAGTGGATATCAGCACCGCAGTGGGTGCTCAGAACGCTCTGGGCATCATCAGCGCCGCGATCTCCAACATCGACAGTCAGCGTGCCCAGCTCGGTGCCGTGCAGAACCGCTTTGACAACACCATCGCGAACCTGCAGAACATCTCCGAGAACGCCTCTGCCGCTCGTAGCCGGATTCGTGACACCGACTTCGCTGCCGAAACCTCGGAACTGACCAAGAATCAGATCCTGCAGCAGGCCGGTACCGCAATCCTGGCCCAGGCCAACCAGCTGCCGCAGGCTGTGCTCAGCCTCCTGCAGTAAGGTCAGAAGCGCTAGACTGCGGGGGGAAGGGCTTGGCTCTTCTCCCCGCTACCTCTTTGTGAGGAGAAATTTATGGACGTCGGCTCAATCAAGAATTCGCTCAATACCGGCATGGCCGCCGGTCGTCCCGTCGCACCTGGGGAAAGTGTCGCCAGTGCTGTCGAGGCGAAGAAGGGTGATGAGCGGGCGGACCGTGCTGCTTCAGGCGATGCCGAAAGCATCTCGCGTGAGCAGATCGAGTCTGCGGTATCGACCATCCAGGAGTTCGTTCAGTCGGTACGCCGTAGCATCAACTTTTCCCTGGATGACGGTTCCGGGCGCGTAGTGGTGAAAGTCACTGACGCCGACTCGGGTAACGTGATTCGGCAGATCCCTTCCGAGGAGGCGCTGCAATTGGCAGAGAGCCTGGAGGAGGTGCGCAGTCTGCTGTTCAAAGCTGAGGCCTGACGTACGCGTTGGCACGGCTTTTGACTGTTAAGCGCTCACAAGGCGTTGATGGTCATTTTTTTGGCGAGGTGAATCATGGCTGGAATCCTGGGTGTCGGATCGGGTATCGATATCGACAGTATCGTGACTGCGCTGGTCAATGCCGAGAAGGCGCCGAAAACCCAGCAGCTGGATCGCCTGGAAAAGACCACCACCTCGCGTTTCTCGGCCCTTGGTACCCTCAAGGGCTCGCTGAGTGCTTTGCAGACCTCGATTCAAGGTCTCAACAAGTCTTCCATCTTCGACAGTCGCACGGCGAGCAGCACCAGTACCAGTGTGCTGACTGCCAAGGCCAGTACCTCTGCCATCGCCGGCAAATACAGCGTTCAGGTGGAGCAGCTTGCCAGCGGCAGCAAGGTGGGACTGCAATCTGTCTCTTCCAGCTCCGCAACTTTCAGCAGCGGAACGCTGACGATTTCTGCGGGTTCCTCCAGCTTCGAAGTCGATGTGACCGCGGCCAATAATACCCTCGCCGGGCTGCGTGACAGCATCAATACCGCGGGCAAGAGTGCTGGCATCAGTGCGACCATTGTGTCCGACTCTTCTGGTTCTCGCCTTGTGCTGAGCTCCGGCAAGACCGGTGAGGGTAACGATATCAAGGTCGTGGCCAGCGAGGATGGCGTGACGACCGGGACCGTAGCGCTGACGACTCAGGCTTTCCAGCCGTCAGTCAATCTGCGGTTGCCGAGTATCTCGGGTGGCTCGCTCAGTACCTTTCAAGGCGGTGATATCGCTATCAGCGCCGGCAGCGTCAATCTCAATGTCACCATCCCTGACGGCTTCACTCTCGAAGACGTGCGTGACCTGATCAATATCAACGGCAATCCTCAAGGAATTTCGGCCGCCATCGAAACCGATGCCTCCGGAGCTCGCCTGGTATTGAACTCCACCAACGGGTCGTCGCTGACTACCACGGTCACCTCGAGTGGCGGTACTGTCGGCAGTAATGCGCTGACCGCCCTCGCACCCGCCAGTGGTGCGGTGGCTACTGCGACCGGGCCCAACTCCAGTACCGGTGGTGCCGGAATCATCAGTCAGGCCAAGTCGGCAGTGCTTTTTGTCGATGGCCTGAAGGTGGTCAGCGACAGTAACTCGGTCACCAAGGCCGTCGATGGCGTGACGCTGACCCTGGTCTCTGCCCAAAGCGCGTCCGATATTGCTGCTGGGAAGACTATCGATGTCACGGTGGGTACTGACAAGGCTGCAGTGAAAAGCAACCTGCAGAAGTTCGTTGATGCCTACAACAGCATGATGACTACGGTCGGACAGTTGACTGCGGTGGTGCCTGTTGGGGAGGACGATGCGCCGGTGACTGGCGCTCTGGTGGGGGATGTCACTGCCCGTGGTCTGGTTGCCGGGTTGCGTTCCGAACTGGTCAAGATGGGGAGTGATGGCAGCATCAAGGCTCTGGCGCAGCTGGGGATCACGACGCAGAAAGACGGCACCCTGAAAATTGATGATACCGTTCTGAATACTGCGCTGGACAACAATTTCGACCAGGTCGCCGACTACCTGGCGGGCGACAAGGGCCTGATGGGGCGGTTGGAAAGTAACGTCAACAACTACCTGAAGACCAATGGTGTTCTTGATCAGCGCACCAAGGCTCTCCAAAGCACCTTGACCAATATTGATGATCAGCGCGAGGCGCTTGATCTGCGCATAGAGAAGTTGCAGGAGCGCCTAGTCGCCCAGTACACCGCAATGGACCAGCTGGTCGCCAGCCTGCAGAAGACCAGCGAGAGCCTGGCCAACCAGTTGGCGAACCTGCCAGGATTCGTGAAGAAGGACTCGTGATGAGCAAGAAACCGATCGACACTTACAAGCAGGTCAGGACCAGCCAGGAGGTCAGCCCTTATCGGGCGGTACAGATGCTGCTTGATGGCGCTCTCGAGCGGCTGCTTTTGGCGCGAAAGGCCCAGGCGGAAGGGGATGTCGAAATTCGCGGGCTTGCGGTCGGCAGTACCATCACTATTCTGGGAGCTTTGCAGTCCAGCCTCGACAAGCAGTTGGGGGGCGAGATAGCGGAGAACCTCGATGCGCTGTACGACTATATGACCCGCCGCCTTGCCGGTGTTGCTCTCGACGACACACCCCGTAGTCTGGATGAGGTCCACAAGCTGCTCTCGCAGATCAAGTCCGCGTGGGATGGTATCGGTCTCGAGGTCGAACCAGTCGTTGCGGCTGAGTGATTATTTGCTAAAGCCGGGTCGCCGCTTGCCGATACAACGTATGTATTCAGGCAATGTTCAGCGGAGTGATCATGAACGCGATGGCGGCCCTCAGGCAGTATCAAACCGTCAATACTCAGGCTCAGGTCAGTGACGCCAGCCCGCATCGGCTGATACAGATGTTGATGGAGGGCGGGCTTTCCAGGATTGCCCAGGCCAAAGGCGCCATGCAACATGGTCAACAGGCCGCCAAAGGCGAGCTGATCAGCAAGGCAATTGGTATCATCGGTGGCTTGCGTGCAGGGCTCGACCTAGAGCAGGGCGGAGAGATCGCGGTTAACTTGGATCGCCTCTATGAGTACATGACGGCACGCCTGATCGAGGCCAATATTGGCAATGATGTGACGATTCTCGATGAGGTGAGCGGCCTTCTGCGCAATGTTAAATCCGGTTGGGATGCCATCAGCCACTGAGGCATCAGAGGGGAAGTGCCATGAGTTCATCCGTCCAGTTACTTGAAGTCACAGGAAGTGCTCTGCGCGACGCACTCGCGCGACGCGACTGGGCTGCCATCGGCGAACTGGATGCGCAATGCCGCCAGGCTGTCGATGAAGCGATGGTCGAGGCTGCACGTGACGAAGGCCAGTTGCGTGAGCGTATGCAGGAGTTGCTGGACCTCTACCGCGAGCTGGTCCTGACCTGCCAGGCCGAGCAGCGTCGTCTGGCGGGTGAGCTGGTGCAGCTCAATCAGTCGCAGCAGGGTGCCAAGGTCTATCAGCTGTTCACCTGAGCGGCTGCCCCCTCACTGATTTTCCCTGATCTCTGCACGCAATTTTGCAGTTCCGCGGAAATCGCGGAATATTTCACGCCATAAAATTGACTCTTGTCTGATTTTTGACTTTACTAGTGGCCAATTGCCGTTGTCACTTGGCGAATCCTCTTCCAGCCCTCGAGCCAGAAAAGAACAAGATGTGGCGTGAAACCAAAATTCTCCTGATTGACGACAATGCTGAGCGCCGCCGTGACCTGGCGGTGATCCTCGGTTTCCTGGGTGAGGACCACATCGCCTGTGCCAGCAGCGAATGGCGCGAGGCGGTGGACAAGCTGGAGTCGAGCCGTGAGGTGCTCAACGTTCTGCTGGGTGATGTGACCGCCAAGGGCGGGCCGCTGGAGCTGCTCAAGCAGATCAGCACCTGGGACGAGAACCTGCCGCTGCTACTGATCGGCGAACCGGTTCCGGTCGACTGGACCGAAGACCTGCGCCGTCGCGTACTGGCCAGTGTGGAAATGCCGCCCAGCTACAACAAGCTGCTCGACTCTCTGCACCGTGCTCAGGTCTACCGCGAGATGTACGACCAGGCCCGCGAGCGTGGTCGCCAGCGCGAGCCCAACCTGTTCCGCAGCCTGGTCGGCACCAGTCGGGCCATCCATCAGGTACGCCAGATGATGCAGCAGGTAGCCGATACCGAGGCCAGCGTGCTGATCCTCGGCGAGTCCGGCACGGGCAAGGAAGTGGTCGCACGCAACCTGCATTACCACTCCAAGCGTCGCGAGGCACCGTTCGTGCCGGTCAACTGCGGGGCGATCCCCGCCGAGCTGCTGGAGAGCGAACTTTTCGGCCATGAGAAGGGCGCCTTCACCGGCGCCATCACCAGCCGCGCCGGGCGCTTCGAGTTGGCCAACGGCGGCACCCTGTTCCTCGACGAGATCGGCGACATGCCGCTGCCGATGCAGGTCAAGCTGCTGCGCGTGCTGCAGGAACGCACCTTCGAGCGAGTAGGCAGCAACAAGACCCAGTCGGTCGATGTGCGCATCATCGCCGCCACCCACAAGAACCTGGAGAAGATGATCGAGGAGGGGACCTTCCGCGAGGACCTCTACTACCGCCTCAATGTCTTCCCGATCGAGATGGCACCGCTGCGTGAGCGTGTGGAAGACATCCCGCTGCTGATGAACGAGCTGATCTCGCGCATGGAGTTCGAGAAGCGCGGCTCTATCCGCTTTAACTCCGCCGCCATCATGTCGCTGTGCCGTCATGATTGGCCGGGCAACGTGCGCGAGCTGGCCAACCTGGTGGAGCGCATGGCGATCATGCATCCCTATGGCGTGATTGGCGTCGGCGAGCTGCCGAAGAAGTTCCGTCACGTCGATGACGAGGACGAGCAGCTGGCCATCAGCATTCGCGAAGAGCTGGACGAGCGCGCAGTGATCGGCGCCGGCCTGCCGGGCATCGCCAATGCCGCCATGCTGCCGCCGGAAGGCCTGGACCTGAAGGACTATCTGGGCAACCTCGAACAGGGCCTGATCCAGCAGGCGCTGGACGATGCCGGTGGTGTAGTGGCGCGTGCCGCCGAACGCCTGCGCATTCGCCGCACCACCCTGGTGGAGAAGATGCGCAAGTACGGCATGAGCCGCCGCGACGAGGAGGGCGGTGACGAGGACTGACAGGCCTCTCGCCTCGCCCAATTAAGCCGGAGCTTTGACGCAAGCTTCGGCTTATTTTTTAAGTGTTTGAAAAATAAGAATTATTTTTTAGGCATGGGGATTGCTAAGACTCTCTTGACCGACCGTTTACCGACGGTGCGACACCCGAGAGAAGAGCATGAGCCAAGCCGCCCCATCGCCCGCCATCCCTGAAGCTACTGCCGCACCTGTCGAGCAGGCCAGTCGTGCCAGCCTGGAGCAGGCCTTCGACCTGTTCAATCAGATGTCCACGCAGCTGAGCAGCTCTTACAGCATGCTGGAGGCGCGAGTTAACGAGTTGAAAGGGCAATTGGCCCTGGTCAGTGCTCAGCGGATGCAGGAGCTGGCAGAGAAGGAGCGGTTAGCCAACCGCCTGCAGAGCCTGCTCGATCTGCTGCCTGGCGGGGTGATCGTCATAGACGGTCAGGGCGTGGTGCGCGAAGCCAATCCGGTGGCGCGCAGCATGCTCGGCAAGCCGCTGGTGGGCATGCTCTGGCGCGAGGTGATCACGCGCAACTTCGCGCCGCGCGAGGATGATGGTCACGAGATTTCCATGAAGGACGGGCGTCGCCTGTCCATCGCCACCCGGTCCCTGCAGGGCGAGCCCGGGCAGCTTGTACTGCTGACCGACCTGACGGAAACCCGTCGCCTGCAGGATCAGTTGGCTCGCCACGAGCGTCTGTCCGCTCTCGGGCGTATGGTGGCCTCGCTGGCCCACCAGATCCGCACGCCGCTGTCTGCCGCGCTGCTGTACGCCAGTCATCTGTCCGAGCAGGAGCTACCGTTCGAGCAGCAGCAGCGCTTTGCCGGGCGCATCAAGGAACGCCTGCACGAGCTTGAGCACCAGGTGCGCGACATGCTGGTGTTCGCCCGTGGCGAGCTGCCGCTGCCGGATCGGATTTCCCCGAGTGCGCTGTTCGATGCCCTGCGCAGTGCCGCCGAATCGCATGTGCTGGGTATGACCGTGCGCTGGCAATGCGACGCCCGCCTGGGCGAGCTGCTGTGCAATCGCGACACCCTGGTCGGCACGGTGCTCAATCTGATCGAGAACGCCATTCAGGCCGGTGGGCGCGAGGCGCAGCTGAAGATTCACCTCTATGCCCGCGACAACAGTCTGCGCCTGAGTGTCAGCGACAACGGTCCGGGCATCGAGGCGGCCACTCTGGCGCGCCTTGGCGAACCTTTCTTTACCACCAAGACTACCGGTACCGGCCTCGGCCTGGCGGTGGTCCAGGCGGTGGTGCGCGCCCATCGTGGCGAGCTGCGCCTGCGCTCGCGCGTCGGCCGCGGCACCTGCGCCACCCTTGTATTGCCGCTGATCACTGCGGCGCAACCGGATACTCAGGAGTAAGCCCATGACTGCCAAGGTTCTGCTGGTCGAAGACGACCGCGCACTGCGCGAGGCTCTTGCCGATACGCTGATGATCGGCGGGCATGAGTTCCGTGCCGTGGAATGCGCCGAGGATGCCGTTGCGGCGCTGGGCGAAGAGGTGTTCAGCCTGGTGATCAGCGACGTCAACATGCCGGGCATGGACGGTCACCAGCTGCTGGGCCTGATTCGCGCCCGCTACCCGCAGCTGCCGGTGCTGCTGATGACCGCCTATGGCGCCGTCGAGCGTGCCGTCGATGCCATCCGCCAGGGCGCCGCCGATTACCTGGTCAAGCCGTTCGAGCCGCGCACCCTGCTGGATCTGGTGGCGCGCCATGCGTTGGGGCGCGTCCAGGCTGACGCGGGTGAGGGGCCGGTGGCCTGTGAGCCGGCCAGCCAGCAGCTGCTGGAGCTGGCTGCGCGGGTGGCCAGGAGTGATTCCACCGTGCTGATTTCCGGCGAGTCCGGTACCGGCAAGGAAGTGCTGGCACGCTACATCCATCAGCAGTCCAAGCGCGCTGACGGGCCGTTCATCGCTATCAACTGTGCGGCGATTCCCGACAACATGCTCGAGGCCACGCTGTTCGGTCATGAGAAGGGCGCGTTCACCGGCGCCATCGCCGCGCAGCCGGGCAAGTTCGAGCTGGCAGACGGCGGCACCATTCTGCTGGACGAGATTTCCGAGATGCCGCTGGGCCTGCAGGCCAAGCTCCTGCGTGTGCTGCAAGAGCGCGAAGTGGAGCGGGTCGGCGCGCGCAAGCCGATCAATCTGGACATCCGCGTGCTGGCCACCACCAACCGCGATCTGGCCGGTGAGGTGGCGGCCGGGCGCTTCCGTGAAGATCTCTACTATCGCCTGTCAGTGTTCCCGCTGGCCTGGCGCGCGTTGCGCGAAAGGCCCGCCGATATTCTGCCGCTGGCCGAGCGCTTGCTGGCCAAGCACGTCAAAAAAATGAACCATGCCGCCGTGCAGCTTTCGCCGCAGGCCCGTGCCGCCCTCGTGGCACATGCCTGGCCGGGCAACGTGCGGGAGCTGGATAACGCCATCCAGCGGGCGTTGATCCTGCAGCAGGGTGGGCTGATCCAGCCGCACGATCTGTGTTTGAGCGCACCCATCGGCATGGCGCCGATGCCGGTCCTGAGTGTGGTGGCGAAATCGGCGCCTGCCGCCGCAACGGTCGGCAACGTGCAGCCGCTGGATGAGCTGGGCTTGGTCGCCGACGGCGCCGGCGCCCTGGGTGAAGACCTGCGTCGCCGCGAATTTCAGATGATCATCGACACCCTGCGTGCCGAGCGTGGTCGCCGCAAGGAAGCCGCCGAGCGTCTGGGCATCAGTCCGCGTACGCTGCGTTACAAGCTGGCGCAGATGCGTGATGCCGGCATGGACGTCGAGGCTTATCTTTACGCCAGCTGAGTGCGAGGGGGCTAAGCCTCCCTATCTGTGTGGTTTACAGGTTTGCTTTCCCCTATTGGCCCGCCTCGTGCGGGTCTTTGTTTTCTGGCATTGCGTTTGCAATCACCCTCCTAAAGGCCGTGAAGCGTCAAAAAACCGCGGCCGACGGAGGAAAGATGAGCCAGGGTGTCGAATTCAATCGCCTGATGTTGGAAATGCGCTCCATGCAGATGGAGGCCATGGCCAAGATCAAACCTGCACAGGTCAGCGCGCCGGAGCCGGGAGCGCCGAGCTTCTCGGAAATGCTCGGCCAGGCGGTGAACAAGGTGAGCGAAACCCAGCAGGCCGCCAGTCAACTGGCCACTGCCTTCGAGACGGGGCAGGGTGGTGTCGATATCACCGACGTGATGATCGCTTCGCAGAAGGCCAGTGTGTCCTTCCAGGCCATGACCCAGGTGCGCAACAAACTGGTCCAGGCCTACCAAGACATCATGCAGATGCCGGTTTAAGGGTGGAGTTGAGACATGGCTGAAGCAGTCGCTGCAAACGTACCCGCCACCACCGGCGCTGATGAGCCGAAAAAGCCGCTGTTCGGACTGGCCTTTCTGGAGAACCTCTCGGAGATGTCCATGCTGCGGCAGATCGGCCTGCTGGTCGGCCTGGCTGCCAGCGTGGCGATCGGCTTCGCCGTGGTGCTGTGGTCGCAGCAGCCGGACTACAAGCCGTTGCTGGGCAATCTGGGCGGCATGGACAGCAACCAAGTGATGGAGGCGCTCAATGCCGCCGACATCGCCTACACCGTGGAGCCGAACTCCGGGGCGCTGCTGGTCAAGTCCGAAGACCTTGGTCGTGCCCGTATGAAGCTGGCCGCCGCTGGCGTGGCGCCAGGCGACGGCAACGTCGGTTTCGAGATACTCGACCAGGAGCAGAGCCTGGGCACCAGCCAGTTCATGGAGGCCACGCGCTACCGTCGCGGCCTGGAAGGCGAGCTGGCGCGGACCATCTCCAGCCTGAACAACGTCAAGGGCGCCCGTGTCCACCTGGCCATCCCGAAGAGTTCCGTGTTCGTGCGTGACGAGCGCAAGCCCAGCGCCTCAGTACTGGTCGAACTGTATCCGGGGCGCAGCCTGGAGCCGAGCCAGGTGATGGCGATCGTCAATCTGGTGGCCACCTCCGTGCCCGAGCTGACCAAGTCGCAGGTTACTGTGGTCGACCAGAAGGGCAACCTGCTGTCCGACCAGCAGGAGCTGTCCGAGCTGACCATGGCCGGCAAGCAGTTTGACTACACCCGGCGCATGGAAAGCCTGTTCACCCAGCGCGTACACAACATTCTGCAGCCGGTGTTGGGCAACGGTCGCTACAAGGCCGAAGTGTCCGCTGATGTCGACTTCAGCGCGGTGGAGTCCACTGCCGAGATGTTCAACCCCGACCAGCCGGCGCTGCGCAGCGAGCAGCAGGTCAACGAGCAGCGCTCCAGCAGCCTGCCCCCCCAGGGCGTACCTGGGGCGCTGAGCAATCAGCCGCCGGGCGCCGCCGCCGCTCCCGAGCAAGCTAATGCCCCGGCCGCGCCGCCGGGACCCGTCCAGCCGGGCCAGCCCCTGCTCGACGCCAATGGTGCGCAGATTACCGATCCGGCCACCGGCCAGCCGATGCTGGCGCCGTACCCGGCGGACAAGCGCGAGCAGTCCACGCGCAACTTCGAGCTGGATCGTTCGATCAGCTATACGAAACAGCAGCAGGGTCGCCTCAAGCGCCTGTCAGTGGCCGTGGTACTGGATGACAAGGTCAGCATCAACGCCGAAACTGGCGAAGTCACTCGTAGCCCCTGGGCCGCCGAGGACCTGGCGCGCTTCACCCGCCTGGTGCAGGACTCGGTCGGTTTCGATGCCAGTCGTGGCGACAGCGTCAGCGTGATCAATGCGCCGTTCTCCGCCGAAACCGGCGAGGAAATGATCGAGATCCCGTTCTACTCGCAGCCCTGGTTCTGGGACATCATCAAGCAGATTCTCGGTGTGCTGTTCATCCTGGTGCTGGTATTCGGTGTACTGCGTCCAGTGCTGAACAACATCACCAATGCCGGCAAGGGTTCTGCTGCCGAAGGCGGTGGTGGTGACGTCGAGTTGGGCGATATGGGCGGCCTGGAGGGCGAGTTGTCAGCCGACCGTGTCAGCCTCGGTGGGCCGCAAAGCATCCTGCTGCCGAGCCCTTCCGAGGGGTATGATGCACAATTGAATGCCATCAAGAGTCTGGTGGCGGAAGATCCGGGCCGCGTGGCCCAGGTAGTCAAAGAGTGGATCAACGCCGATGAGTGACAATCGTGCTCCTGCCAAGCTGACCAAGGTCGACAAGGCCGCCATCCTTCTGCTGTCTCTCGGCGAGACCGACGCGGCTCAGGTGCTGCGCCACCTCGGGCCGAAGGAAGTGCAGAAGGTCGGCGTGGCCATGGCCGGCATGCGTAACGTGCAGCGCGAGCAGGTCGAGCAGGTGATGGGGGAGTTCGTCGAGATCGTCGGCGACCAGACCAGCCTTGGCGTTGGCTCCGATGCCTACATCCGCAAGATGCTCACCGCGGCGCTGGGTGAGGACAAGGCCGGTAATCTGATCGACCGTATCCTGCTCGGCGGCAGCACCAGTGGTCTGGACAGCCTGAAGTGGATGGAGCCGCGCGCGGTGGCCGATGTGATCCGCTACGAGCACCCGCAGATTCAGGCCATCGTGGTCGCCTACCTCGATCCGGACCAGGCTGGCGAAGTGCTCAGCCACTTCGATCACAAGGTGCGCCTGGACATCATTCTGCGCGTCTCCTCCCTGAATACCGTGCAGCCTGCGGCGCTGAAGGAACTCAACCAGATACTCGAGAAGCAGTTCTCCGGCAGCGCCAACACCACCCGTGCCAGCTTGGGCGGGGTGAAGCGTGCGGCGGACATCATGAACTTCCTCGACAGCTCGGTGGAGGGCCAACTGATGGACTCCATTCGCGAAGTGGACGAGGACCTCTCCAGCCAGATCGAGGATCTCATGTTCGTCTTCGACAACCTGGCAGACGTCGACGACCGTGGCATCCAGGCACTGCTGCGCGAGGTGTCTTCCGACGTGCTGGTGCTGGCGCTCAAGGGCGCCGACGACGGCATCAAGGAAAAGGTATTCAAGAACATGTCCAAGCGTGCGGCCGAACTGTTGCGCGACGACCTGGAAGCCAAAGGGCCGGTGCGCGTCAGCGAAGTGGAAACGGCGCAGAAGGAAATCCTCACCATCGCCCGGCGCATGGCCGAGTCCGGCGAGATCGTCCTCGGCGGTGCCGGCGGCGAGGCAATGATCTAAATGGCCCCCAAGGATGCTCCCAGCGAGCTGATCCGCGCCAAGGATGTGGCGGGCTTTGATCGCTGGGCGATCCCCAGCTTCGATCCCGAGGTGGAGGAACCGGTGTCTGCGCCAGAGTCACCGGTCGAGCCCGAGCCGGAGCCGCAGATCGAGGAAGTGGCGGTCGAGGACGTCAAGCCGCTGACGCTCGAGGAAGTCGAGGCGATCCGTCAGGATGCCTACAACGAGGGCTTCGCCACCGGAGAGAAAGACGGTTTCCATGCCGGCCAGCTCAAGGCCAAGCAGGAGGCCGACGCCGCGCTGGTCGCCAAGCTGGCGCAGCTCGAGTCGCTCATGGGACATCTGCTGGAGCCTATTGCCAGCCAGGACCGCGAGCTGGAGCAGGGCCTCGTCGATCTGGTCAGTCAGATGACCCGCCAGGTGATCCAGCGCGAGCTGACGACCGATTCGAGTCAGATCCGTCATGTGCTGCGCGAAGCGCTCAAGGTGCTGCCGATGGGGGCGGAAAACATCCGCATCCATGTGCACCCGCAGGACTTCGAGTTGATCAAGGCCTTGCGCGAGCGGCACGAGGAAGATTGGCGCATCCTTGAGGACGACTCGTTGCTGCCGGGCGGCTGCCGTATCGAAACCGAGCACAGTCGTATCGATGCCAGCATCGAAACGCGCATGTCCCTCGCCCTCAAGCAGTTGTTCGAGCAGCAGCGCGCGCAGGTTACCAACCCGCCAGAGGCAGATATTCACATCGAGCTGGAGTCCCCCGATGCGCCTTGAGCGCACCAGCTTCGCCAAACGCCTGTCGGGCTATGCGGAGGCGATCAGTCTGCCCAGTCAGCCGGTGGTCGAGGGCCGGCTGCTGCGCATGGTCGGCCTCACCCTGGAAGCCGAGGGCCTGCGTGCGGCGCTGGGCAGTCGCTGTCTGGTGATCAATGACGACAACTATCACCCGGTGCAGGTGGAAGCCGAAGTGATGGGCTTTTCCGCCGGCAAGATCTACCTGATGCCGGTTGGCAGCCTGGCCGGCATTGCTCCCGGTGCCCGCGTGGTGCCATTGCCCGATACCGGTCGGCTGCCCATGGGCATGTCCATGCTCGGCCGGGTCCTGGACGGCGCGGGTCGCGCGCTGGATGGCAAGGGCGGGATGAAGGCCGAGGACTGGGTGCCGATGGACGGTCCGAGCATCAACCCGCTCAACCGCCACCCGATCAACGAACCGCTGGATGTCGGCATCCGCAGCATCAACGGCCTGCTCACCGTCGGCCGTGGCCAGCGCCTGGGCCTGTTCGCCGGTACCGGCGTGGGCAAGTCGGTACTGTTGGGCATGATGACCCGCTTTACCGAGGCCGAGATCATCGTGGTCGGCCTGATCGGTGAGCGGGGTCGGGAGGTCAAGGAGTTCATCGACGAGATTCTCGGCGAGGAGGGCATCAAGCGCTCTGTCGTGGTCGCCTCGCCGGCCGACGACGCGCCGCTGATGCGCCTGCGTGCCGCCATGTACTGCACGCGCATTGCCGAATACTTCCGCGACAAGGGCAAGAACGTCCTGCTGCTGATGGATTCGCTGACCCGTTTCGCCCAGGCCCAGCGCGAGATCGCCCTGGCCATCGGCGAACCGCCGGCGACCAAGGGGTATCCGCCTTCGGTTTTCGCCAAGCTGCCGCGCCTGGTGGAGCGCGCTGGCAACGCGGAGGCGGGCGGCGGCTCGATCACTGCCTTCTACACCGTGCTTTCCGAAGGTGACGACCAGCAGGACCCCATCGCCGATGCCGCGCGTGGTGTGCTCGATGGCCACTTCGTGCTGTCGCGTCGGCTGGCCGAGGAAGGGCACTACCCGGCCATCGACATCGAGGCCTCGATCAGCCGGGTCATGCCGCAGGTGGTCAGCCCCGAGCATCTCAAGCAGGCGCAGCGCTTCAAGCAGCTGTGGTCGCGCTACCAGCAGAGCCGCGACCTGATCAGCGTCGGCGCCTATGTACCGGGCGGCGATGCCGATACCGACCTGGCCATTGCCCGCCAGCCGGCGATGGCCCGCTACCTGCGTCAGAGCCTGGGTGAGAGCGAGTCCATGACCGACAGCGTGACCCAGCTGGGGCAGGTGTTCAATCCGCAGGCGCAGGCCTGATAGATGGCGGACAGCCGTGCCGCGCGCCTGGCGCCGGTGATCGAGATGGCCGAGCGCGCCGAGCGCGAGGCCGCGCGGCAGCTGGCCCACTGTCAGGGCCTGCTGGGCAAGGCCGAGGCGCAGCTGGGCGAGCTGGAGCGCTATCGCGCCGACTACCAGCAGCAATGGATCAGCGAAGGCAGCAAGGGCGTCTCCGGCCAATGGTTGATGAACTACCAGCGCTTTCTCAGCCAGTTGGAGACCGCCATCGGTCAGCAGCTGCAGAGCATCGCCTGGCATCGGCAGAACGTCGACAAGGCCAGGGCTGCCTGGCAGCAGCGCTATGCACGGGTGGAGGGGCTGCGCAAGCTGGTACAGCGCTACCTGGCCGAGGCACGTGCCGCCGCCGACAAGCGTGAACAGAAACTGTTCGACGAGCTGGCGCAGCGCCTGTCGCCGCGCGATGATGACTAAAGCATGGTTGCCGCGCTTATCGGTGGGTGCTAAATCTGTGTCTGCACAAGAATAAATAAGGAGTGCTACATGGCCATCACAGCGCTGCCCTCGAGCGATGGACAGGAACTGACCATCCATATTCAGGGTCGCTTCGATTTCTCCGCGCATCAGGAATTCCGCGATGCCTATGAGCGGGTGAGTGCCACGCCCAAGCGCTATGTGGTCGATCTCAAGGGGGCCACCTACCTCGACAGTTCGGCGCTGGGCATGCTGCTCCTGCTGCGCGATCACGCTGGCGGCGACCACGCACGTATCAGCCTGGTCAACTGCAACCCCGATGTGCGCAAGATTCTCTCCATTTCCAACTTCGAACAGCTGTTCCAGATCGGCTGATCGTCATGGCCGGGCGCCTGTCCATTCTGATCGCCGAGGACAGCGCGGCCGACCGCATGCTGCTCTCCACCATCGTCGGCCGTCAGGGCCATCGGGTGCTGACCGCCAGTAACGGTCTGGAGGCGGTGGGGCTTTTCGAGCAGGAACGGCCGCAGCTGGTGCTGATGGACGCCCTGATGCCGGTGATGGATGGCTTCGATGCTGCCCGGCGGATCAAGGAAGCGGCTGGTGAGGCGCTGGTGCCGATCATCTTCCTCACTTCGCTGACCGAGAACGAGGCGCTGGTTCGCTGCCTGGAGGTGGGTGACGACTTCCTCGCCAAGCCTTACAACCCGATCATTCTCGAGGCCAAGATCCGTGCCATGGATCGCCTGCGCCGTCTGCAACAAACAGTGCTGCAGCAGCGCGACCTGATCGCCAAGCACAACGAACACCTGATGACCGAGCAGCGCGTGGCCAAGGCGGTGTTCGACAAGGTGGCGCACTCCGGTTGCCTGAGCGCGGCCAATATCCGCTATCTGCAGTCGCCCTTTGCGCTGTTCAACGGTGATCTGCTGCTGGCCGCGTTCAAGCCGTCCGGTGGCATGCATGTGTTGCTTGGCGACTTTACCGGCCATGGCCTGCCGGCGGCGATCGGTGCGATGCCGCTGGCCGAGGTGTTCTACGGCATGACCGCCAAGGGTTTTTCCATGGCGGAAATTCTTCGCGAGATGAACGCCAAGCTCAAACGCATCCTGCCGGTCGGCGTGTTCTGTTGTGCCACCATGCTCAACCTGAGTTTCCAGCGACGCGTACTGGAGGTTTGGAACGGCGGCTTGCCCGACGGCCATCTGCTGCGAGTGGCCACGGGCGAGCGCGTGCCGCTGGTGTCTCGCCATCTGCCGCTGGGGGTGCTGGAGCCGGGGGCGTTCAATGAGGCCTACGAGGTCCATCCGCTGCAGCCGAATGATCGCATCTTCCTGCTCTCCGATGGCGTGCTGGAGACGCGCGATACCAAAGGACAGCTGTTCGGTGAGGCTCGTTTGCTGCAGGTGCTCGATGCCGGGCATGCTCCGCAGGCCCTGTTCGACGAAATCCAGCGCGCCCTGGCGGCCTTCCGGGGCGAGGCTCAGGATGACGTCAGCATGATCGAGCTGTGCATGGTCGAGGAGGGCATGCTCAGTCGTCCACCCTTGGCTTTCTCCGACAGTGGTCAGAGCAGTCCGCTGGACTGGTCGGCCAGCTTCGAGTTTCGTGCCGAGGCGCTCAAACGTTTCAATCCGCTGCCTTTTCTGCTGCAGCTGCTGATGGAGGTGCGCGACCTGCGTGCCCAGGGCGGAGCACTCTATACGGTGCTCGCTGAGCTGTACTCGAACGCGCTGGAGCATGGTGTGCTGGGCCTGGATTCAGCGCTCAAGGCCGACGCCAAGGGCTTTTCACGCTACTACCGCGAGCGTGGTGAGCGCCTGCTTGCCCTGGCAGAGGGGTTTGTGCGCTTCGATCTCGAGTTGTTGCCAGAGGAGGGCGGCGGACGCCTGCGGGTGTGCGTGCAGGACAGCGGCGCCGGTTTCGATGTGGCCCGTGCTCTGGACCGACAGCAGGATTGCGGCGGCCTCAGCGGGCGCGGTCTGCGCCTGATCCGTCAGTTGACCGATCAGTGTCACTGGCTGAGTGATGGACGCGGTGCGGTGGTCGAGTTCCGCTGGTCGACCTGAAGGGGCCGGCGGTCGAGTGGATACTGGCCTATGGCCAATAGACAGCAGATCGCCAGCAGCTTCTGCGGCATAATCACTGCTTCCCCGATCATGGAGTGAGCCGGTGTCCGATATTCACCTCGATCAGAATGTGTTGGCTTCCCTGCTGGATGTCATGGGGGAGGAGTATCCCGTGTTGCTGGATACCTTCCTGACCGACTCGGACGAGCGCCAGCGGCACATTCATGAGGCCCTGGCTGCGGCTGATCCACAGACGCTGCGTCTGGCCGCGCACAGTTTCAAGGGCAGCTGCAGCAATATGGGCGCCTCCATGCTGGCGGGGCTATGCAAGCAGTTGGAGGAGGCGGCACGACGTGAGCGCCTGGACGAGGCACCGGCATTGATCGAGCAGATTGGTCGCGAATTTGCCATCGTGCGGATCCTGCTCAAGGCCGAGCGTCAGCGTTATCGCTGAACGGCTGGTTCAGCCCCGCCAAAGTTGGCCCGCCGCTTGCTCTAGCCCAAGTACGATCCAATCCTGACGGAGAGTACCCATGTCCGTTGCATCCGATTTCCTTCTTCAGTCCGCGCCCGACGTGCGCCCCAAAGCACCTGCTGCCAAGGCCCCCAGTACGGCGCCGGAGCCCAGCAGGAGTGAGGCTTCCAGCTTTGCCGAGGTCTACGCCAAGGAGCGCCAGGCCAAGGCCGCCGAGCGCAAGGAGGTCGGCAGCAAAGCTGCCGAAGAGCGTGCCGCCGAGAGCAAAACGGCCGATGAGCCGGCGGCAGAGGCTGCCGCCGAGCAGCCGGCGGTTGCCGAAAGCGGCAATACCTTGCCGGAGGAAGTGGTTGAAGGTGGTGAGGCGGAAGTGGTCGATCCGCTGCTGCTGATGGCCATGACCGGTCAGCTGCCGACGCCTGAAACGCTTGATTCGGCGCCGGGCGGTGGAACCGAGGTGGGCGAGGGGGAGGGTGACCCCTTGCTGCAGGCCAGCGCACCGACGGTGGCCAGTGCTGCGCCGGCCACCCTGACCGAGGCCAGTCATGATCCTGAGCTGGACATGCTCAACAGCCTGTCCGGGGTAAAGCTGGCTCTTGAAATAGGTGCGCAGAACCAGGCCGCTGCGCAGCAGCAACTGAGCCCGGGCGCGGTGGCTGCGGAGCGTGCCAACAACCCAGCACAGGGCTTCGCCAATGCCCTGGCGGCCTTAGCCGGCGAGGCCATGCCCAGCGAGGACGCACCGAGTGAGGGGCTGGAGGGTGAGTTGCTCGGCGAGGCTCTGGATACCTCAATGCCGAATCTTCGCGAGGGGCAGAGCGATGCGCGTGCCGAAGCCTTCGCCAGCAAGCTCAGCGCACTGAGCCAGGCTATCAATCAGCAGGTCAATGCCGCCCAGCGGATGCCTCTGGTGCCCGGTCAGCCGTTGCAGGTGGGGCATCCCGGCATGAGTGAGGCGGTGGTCGACAAGGTTATGTGGCTGTCCAGTCAGAACCTCAAGTCCGCCGAGATTCAGCTGGACCCGGCCGAGCTGGGGCGGCTGGAGGTGCGTATCGAGCTGAACAAGGATCAGGCGGCGCAGGTCACCTTCGTCAGCGCCAACGCCAACGTGCGTGATCAGCTGGAAGGCCAGGCTCACCGCCTGCGCGAGCTGTTTGCCCAGCAGGGCATGAACCAGCTGGACGTCAATGTCTCCGACCAGTCCATGGCGCGCGGCTCTCAGGGCGGCGGCGAGGAGGGACAGCGTCGCTCTGCCGGTCGCGGCTTTGGCGGCTCAGGTGACGAGGAGGCTATCGGTGGTGTCAGCGAGATTCGGACACCGTCGAGCGGCGTCGCCCCGCGCGGGCTGGTGGACTACTACGCCTGACACCTGCCAGCTTGCGCAAGACGCTGCGCCCGGTGCCGATAAAAGCACCGGGCGCAGTCGTTTTCGGGTGACAGGCGGTCTTGGCCTTGGTATATCGGCAGCCTGTATCGAGGGCCGCAGGACAGACTATCTTGTTTACAAGGTGGCATAACACTTGCTCCTAAGCCTTTGACTCTGGACAAATCACAGAACGGTGACGGATTTCTGGCATGGCAAAGAAAGAAGCTCCCAATCCGCCGGCAGCCGATGGCGGCGAGAAGGCCGGTGGCAAGAGCAAGCTCAAACTCATCATCCTGATCGTGGTCATCCTGCTGCTGGCGATCGGCGGCTCGGTGGGCGCGACCCTGTTCTTCCTGGGTAAGGACAAGGGCGGGGAGGAGGAAAAGCCGGCCGAGGACGCCGCCAGCGAGGTTGCTGCGGCCCCCGTCAAGCTTCCGGCCCTTTACGAGGCCATCGCCCCGGCGTTCATCGCCAATTACAACTATCAGGGGCGGCAGCGCTACATGCAGGTCAGCGTGGCGCTGATGGCCCGTAACCAGGCTGAGCTGGACGCGCTCAAGGTCCATATGCCGCTGGTGCGCAACCGTCTGGTCATGCTGTTTTCCGGGCAGGACTTCGGCAACCTGATGACCCCGGTTGGCAAGGAAATGCTGCGCAGCCAGGCTACCGCGGTGGTGCAGGAGCTGGCGCAGAAGGAAACCGGTAAAACCGTGGTTGAACAGGTGCTGTTCACCAATATCGTGCTGCAGTAGCGGGAGCTGCCATGGCCGTACAAGACCTGCTGTCACAGGACGAGATCGATGCGCTACTGCATGGCGTCGATGATGGCCTGGTCGAGACCGAAGCCGATGCCGAACCCGGTAGCGTCAAAAGTTACGACCTGACCAGCCAGGATCGCATCGTCCGCGGACGCATGCCGACCCTGGAAATGATCAACGAGCGTTTCGCCCGCTACACCCGTATCAGCATGTTCAACCTGCTGCGTCGCTCCGCCGATGTTGCTGTGGGGGGCGTGCAGGTGATGAAGTTCGGCGAATACGTGCATTCGCTGTATGTGCCGACCAGTCTCAACCTAGTCAAGATGAAGCCGCTGCGCGGCACTGCACTGTTCATTCTCGACGCCAAGCTGGTGTTCAAGCTGGTGGACAACTTCTTCGGCGGCGATGGTCGTCACGCCAAGATCGAGGGGCGCGAGTTCACCCCCACCGAATTGCGCGTGGTGCGCATGGTGCTGGACCAGGCCTTCATCGACATGCGCGAGGCCTGGCACGCGGTCATGGATATCAACTTCGAGTACATCAACTCGGAGGTTAACCCTGCGCTGGCCAACATCGTCAGCCCCAGCGAAGTGGTGGTCGTGTCGACCTTCCACATCGAACTGGATGGTGGTGGCGGCGATCTGCACATGACGCTGCCGTACTCGATGATCGAGCCTATTCGCGAGATGCTCGATGCTGGCTTCCAGTCAGACGTGGACGATCAGGACGAGCGCTGGATCAAGGCCCTACGCGAGGACATTCTCGATGTCCACGTGCCGCTCGCGGCTACCTTGGCCCGTCGTGAGCTGAGGCTGCGCGACATCCTGCACATGCAGCCCGGTGATGTGATCCCAGTGGAGCTGCCAGAGCAGATGATCATGCGCGCCAACGGGGTGCCGGCCTTCAAGGTCAAGCTGGGCGCGCACAAGGGCAATCTGGCTCTGCAGATTCTCGAACCCGTCGAGCGAATGCGTTGACTGCCTGCCTGCCGGTATTCAATCAACGCGTTCTGATGGACATCCAGATCACCGAGCAGTCGACTCGGTGATCAGCAACCTGATAGATAGCCAGCCGAGGTAGAGCGATGGCAGACGAAAACGAAGGCACCAGCCCAGAGGAGCAGGCCCTGGCCGATGAGTGGGCCGCCGCATTGGCCGAAGCCGGCGATGATGCCGGCCAGGCCGACATCGACGCCATGATGGCGCAGGGTGGTGGCGCAGCTGCGGCCCCTGCCGCGCCGCGCATGGCCATGGAGGAGTTCGGTGCAGCGCCCAAACCCGGTAATGGACCTGTGTCGCTGGAGGGGCCGAACCTGGATGTGATCCTCGACATTCCAGTATACATCTCCATGGAGGTCGGCAGCACCGAAATCAGCATCCGCAACCTGCTGCAGCTCAACCAGGGCTCGGTGGTCGAGCTGGATCGCCTGGCCGGCGAGCCGCTGGATGTGCTGGTCAACGGCACCCTCATTGCCCATGGCGAAGTGGTGGTGGTCAACGAGAAGTTCGGCATCCGCCTGACTGACGTGATCAGCCCCAGTGAACGCATCAAGAAACTGCGTTGAGGTGAGGATGCGCGGACTCTGCAGTCTCCTTCTGCTGGCGCCGTTGACGGCGCTGGCCGCCGAGCCGGCATCGAGGGCGGCGGCCACGCCGATGGCCGGCAGTGATATCGGCGGGCAGTTGGCGCAACTGCTCCTCGGGTTGTTGCTGGTGGTCGGCCTGATTTTCGCCTTGGCCTGGCTGTTGCGCAGGGTTCAGCAGATCGGGCCGCGTGGCAATCAGGCAATCAGGCTGGTTGCCAGCCAGATTCTGGGGCCGCGTGATCGCCTGTTGCTGGTACAGGTAGGCGGCGAGCAGATCCTGCTTGGCATCAGCGCCGGGCGAATCACCCCGTTGCACGTACTCAGAGAGCCCGTGCCTCTGGCCGACAGCGAACCGGCGGCACCGGAGTTCGCACAGCGGCTGATGGAGCTGCTCGGCAAGGAACACAAGGATCCCAAGCAATGAGCGCATGGCGCATCCTGCTGGCACTGGTGCTGGCCATCGCTGCGCCCCTGGCGTTCGGCGCCGACGACCCGCTGTCGATCAAGGCGATTACCCTGAGCACCAATGCCGAGGGGCAGCAGGAGTACTCGGTCAGCCTGCAGATTCTGCTGATCATGACGGCGCTGAGTTTCATCCCGGCGTTCGTCATGCTGATGACCAGCTTCACCCGGATCATCATTGTGTTCTCCATCCTGCGTCAGGCTCTCGGGCTGCAGCAGACGCCGTCCAACCAGATCCTCATCGGTCTGGCACTGTTCCTCACCCTGTTCATCATGGCACCGGTGTTCGACAGAATTAACCAGGATGCCCTGCAGCCCTATCTCAACGAGCAGTTGCCGGCGCAGCAGGCCATCGCACGGGCCGAAGTGCCGATCAAGGAGTTCATGCTGGCACAGACCCGCGCCTCGGACCTGGAACTGTTTGTCCGGTTGTCCAAGCGCACCGACATCGCCAGCCCCGAGCAGGCGCCGCTGACCATCCTGATCCCGGCATTCGTCACCTCCGAGCTGAAGACGGCGTTCCAGATTGGCTTCATGATTTTCATCCCGTTCCTGATCATCGACATGGTGGTCGCCAGTATCCTCATGGCGATGGGTATGATGATGTTGTCGCCACTGATCATTTCGTTGCCGTTCAAGATCATGCTGTTCGTCCTCATCGATGGCTGGGCGCTGATCATGGGCACTTTGGCCGGCAGTTTCGGCACGTTATAGCGAGGCGCACATGACTCCTGAAATCGCCGTCGATCTGTTCCGCGAAGCGCTCTGGCTGACCGCGCTGATCGTCGGTCTGCTGGTTTTGCCCAGTTTGTTGGTAGGCCTGGTGGTCGCCATTTTTCAGGCTGCCACGCAGATCAACGAACAGACCCTGAGTTTCATCCCGCGTCTGCTGGTGATGCTGCTTACCCTGATCTGGGCGGGTCCCTGGCTGGTGCGCGAGCTGATGGAGTACACCCAGACGCTGGTGCAGAACATTCCGCTGTTGATCGGCTGATGCTCGAACTGACCAATGCGCAGATTGGCGGCTGGCTGGGCCAGTTCCTCCTGCCGCTATTCCGTATCGCCTCCATGCTGATGGTGATGCCGGTGATCGGCACCCAGTTGGTACCCGTGCGCGTGCGCCTGTATCTGGCCCTGGCCATCTGCGTCGTGTTGGCGCCGACGCTGCCGCCGATGCCGCAGGTCGATTCGGTCAGTCTGCAGTCCATGTTGCTGGTGGGGGAGCAGGTGCTGATCGGCGTAATGTTCGGTTTCATGCTGCAGCTCTATTTCCACCTGTTCACCGTCGCCGGGCAGATCATTGCCGTGCAGATGGGGCTGGGCTTCGCCTCCATGGTCGACCCCTCCAACGGTGTTTCGGTACCGGTGCTCGGCCAGTTCCTGCTGATGCTGGTAACTCTGCTGTTCCTGGCCATGAACGGACACCTGGTGGTGCTCGAGGTGCTGGCGGAGAGCTTCGTTACCCTGCCGGTGGGGGAGGGCTTGCTGCTCGACCATTACTGGTCGATAGCCGGCAAGCTGAGCTGGGTGATCGCTGCGGGACTGCTCATTTCGCTGCCCGTGGTGACGGCTCTGCTCATCGTCAACCTGGCATTCGGTGTGATGACACGCGCCGCTCCGCAGCTGAACATCTTTTCCATTGGGTTCCCGCTGACGCTGGTGCTCGGCCTGTTCATTTTCTGGGCTGGTCTGGCTGACTTCTTCGCGCACTTCCAGATGTTCACGACAGAAGCCCTGCAACAATTGCGCGAACTGGCGCGCTTACGCTGAGGAGGCGCCATGGCGGAGAGCGAAAGCGGCGCGGACAAGAGCGAGGAGCCCACTAGTAAGCGCCTTGAGGAGGCGCGCCAGAAAGGGCAAATCGCACGCTCCAAGGAGCTGGGTACCCTCGCGGTCACTTTCGGGGCTGCTGCTGCATTGCTGATTTTCGGGGCCGAGATGGGGCGGTCGATGCTGGATATCATGCAGGGCAACTTTGCGCTCCCCAGGGAGGTGTTGCTGGACGAGGGCTCGATGGCTCGCTATCTGCTGCGTACCGGCATGGAGGCGCTGCTGGCGCTGCAGTCGTTTTTCATCGTCGTGCTCATCGTGTCCATCCTTGGCTCGGTTGCCGTGGGTGGGTGGCTGTTCTCTGGGGAGGCGCTGCAACCCAAGTTCAGTCGGATGGACCCGTTGCAAGGCATCAAACGGATGTTTTCTGCTCACGCCCTGGTGGAGCTGCTCAAGGCACTGGCCAAGTTCGTGATCATTCTGCTGGTGGCGCTGGCGGTGCTCAAGGCGGACCAGGACGATCTGCTGGCCATTGCCAACGAGTCAGTCGAGTCGGCGATCATGCACTCCATCCTGGTGACTGGCTGGAGTCTGCTGTGGATGTCCTGCGGCCTGATTCTCATCGCAGCTGTCGATGTGCCGTTTCAGCTCTGGGATTCCAAGCAGAAGCTGATGATGACCAAGCAGGAGGTCATAGACGAGTACAAGGACAGCGAGGGCAAACCCGAGGTCAAGTCGAAGATTCGGCAGCTACAGCGTCAGATGGCTGAGCGGCGCATGATGCAGCAGGTGCCCGAGGCTGATGTGGTGATCACCAACCCGACCCACTTCGCCGTGGCGTTGAAATATGACCCGGCCAAGGGCAATGCGCCCATGCTGCTGGCCAAGGGTGGCGACTTCCTGGCGCTGAAGATCCGCGAGATCGCCCAGGAGCACAAGGTGACCCTGCTCGAATCGCCGGCCTTGGCACGGGCCGTGTTCTATTCCACTGAGGTCGACCAGGAGATTCCTTCCGGCCTTTATCTGGCGGTGGCTCAGGTGCTGGCCTATGTCTATCAGCTCAAGCAGTTCCGTGCCGGCAAGGGCAAGCGCCCGGTGCCGCTGCCGGATCTGCCGATTCCGCCGGATCTGCGCCGCGACGAGTAGCGGTCGTCATTCGTCGCCTGGCTTTGACAGCGCCTGAGCGCGGCCTAAACCTGCCAGTGTGCCGTCCCGATAGGGGGGGCATCCCAGCGGGTCGGTGGCCTTGCCGTTGCCGTGGTACTGCACCTGAACGGAGTCAGTCATAGCTACGGAGCCCTGCCCATGGCCAGAGTCGTCCTAACCCCCGCCTTGCGCGGCGAGTACGAACTTCTTTTCGACAGCTGCCGGATCCGCCCCGAGCGCGGTAACGAGGTGGAAACCATCGTCAAACAGCTGCTCAGCAACCAGTTGCGTTACGAGAAGGTTGCAGATTCTCTGGGGATACCCTGGAGCTTCATCGCGGTGATCCACAACATGGAGAGCAGCCAGAGCTTCCACAAGCACCTGCACAACGGCGATCCGCTGACGGCGCGTACCGTGCAGGAGCCGCAGGGACGGCCGAAGAGCGGCAGTCCGCCCTTTACCTGGGAACAGAGCGCCGCCGATGCACTGCAGCTGAAGCGCCTTGGCGCCGCTACCGACTGGAGCCTAGCGGGCACTCTGTATCAGCTGGAGCGTTACAACGGCTTCGGCTATCGCCTGTACCATCCACATGTGCTGTCGCCCTACCTATGGGGCTTTTCCAACCACTACAGCAGCGGCAAATATGTGGCCGATGGGACCTGGTCCGACAGCGCCGTGAGCAAGCAGTGCGGGGCTGCCGTGCTTTTGCGGCGCATGGCCGAGCGAGGCCTGGTCGAGTTCGCCGACCAGCCGCGTCCTGCCGCCAGCGCTGGCCCGCTGGTGGCGGTTTACTCGATGCAGAAGCCGGGTGATCCCGCGTTGGAGCGGCAGGTCGTGGCCCTGCAGCACTGGCTCAACGGTTTTCCCGGTGTCTTCGTCAAAGCCGATGGCATCCCCGGGCAGCGTACCTCCGAGGCCTACCGACAGGTCACAGGACACTATCTGCCGGGCGATCCGCGTCAGGGACAACGCCAGGCGGCCTGAGTGAATACGGCTCCGCCCGCCTGGGTGGGGCCGAGTTGGAATGCTTCTTGCCAATACCCCTGCAAGGCGCCTTTTCGCGTCAAAAGATTGAATTGGCTGGGGAAAACACGTGGCAGTGGATCGCGCTCAACTCATTGGTGACGTACGCAGCAACCTATCTGGGTTGCGCCACGGCAATCTGGGCATTCCGTTGCTGCTGCTGGTCATGCTCGCCATGGTCATGCTGCCGATCCCGCCGTTTCTGCTCGACGTCCTGTTCACCTTCAGCATCGCACTGTCCATCGTCGTGCTGCTGGTGGCGATTTATGCCCTGCGCCCGCTGGATTTTGCGGTTTTCCCCACCGTCCTGCTGGCCGCGACCCTGTTGCGCCTGGCACTGAACGTAGCCTCCACGCGCGTGGTGTTATTGCATGGCCAGGAAGGTCATGATGCAGCGGGTAAAGTGATCCAGGCCTTCGGTGAGGTGGTGATCGGCGGCAACTACGTGGTCGGTGCCGTGGTGTTTGCCATCCTCATGATCATCAACTTCGTGGTGGTCACCAAAGGCGCCGGGCGCATCTCTGAAGTGAGTGCGCGCTTCACCCTCGACGCCATGCCTGGCAAGCAGATGGCGATCGACGCGGATCTCAATGCTGGCCTGATTGATCAGGCCGAGGCGAAGAAGCGGCGTGCCGAAGTTTCTCAGGAGGCCGACTTCTATGGCTCCATGGACGGTGCCTCGAAGTTTGTTCGCGGCGATGCCATCGCCGGTCTGTTGATTCTCTTCATCAACCTGATCGGTGGCATGGCTATCGGTATCTTGCAGCATGACCTGGAATTTGCCGAGGCAGGCCGGATCTACACCCTGCTGACCATTGGTGACGGCCTGGTGGCTCAGATTCCTTCGCTGCTGCTGTCCACTGCTGCTGCGATCATGGTGACCCGTGTTTCTTCCTCCGAGGACATGGGGCAGCAGGTCAGCCGGCAGATGTTTGCCTCGCCCAAGGCGCTGGCCGTGTCGGCAGCAATCATGATCGCCATGGGGCTGGTGCCGGGCATGCCGCATTTCTCGTTTATCAGCCTTGGTCTGGTGGCAGCCGGTGCCGCCTACTGGATTGCCAACAAGCAGCGCAAGGTCAAGGAAGAGGAGGTCAAGGAGGTCAAGCGCCAGCAGGAGCTGCTGCCGGCGCAGAAGGCCCAGGAGGTCAAGGAGCTGGGCTGGGACGACGTGACCCCGGTGGACATGGTCGGCCTGGAGGTCGGTTACCGCCTGATCCCGCTGGTGGATCGCAACCAGGGTGGCCAGTTGCTGGCGCGGATCAAGGGCGTACGCAAGAAGCTATCGCAGGAGATGGGCTTCCTGATGCCGTCGGTACATATCCGCGACAACCTCGACCTGCTGCCCAATGCCTATCGCCTGACTCTGATGGGCGTCAGCGTGGCCGAGGCGGAGGTCTACCCGGAGCGCGAGCTGGCGATCAACCCCGGCCAGGTGTTCGGTACGCTCAACGGGATTGCCGCCAAAGATCCGGCGTTCGGCCTGGAAGCGGTGTGGATCGACCCGACCCAGCGCGACCAGGCGCAATCGCTTGGCTACACCGTGGTGGACGCCAGTACCGTGGTTGCCACTCACCTCAACCAGGTGCTGCACAAGCACGCCCATGAGCTGCTCGGTCACGAGGAGGTGCAGCAGCTGCTGCAGCTGCTGGCCAAGAGCTCGCCGAAGCTGGCCGAAGAGCTGGTGCCGGGCATGGTCTCGCTGTCGACTCTGCTCAAGGTGCTGCAGACGCTGCTGGCCGAGCAGGTGCCGGTGCGCGACATCCGCAGCATCGCCGAGGCGATCTCCAACGTCGCGAGCAAGAGTCAAGATCCCGCCGCGATGGTCGCTGCGGTACGCGTCGCGCTTTCCCGTGCAATCGTGCAAAGCATTGTGGGACTAGAGCCGGAGCTGCCTGTGATTACCCTGGAGCCCAGGTTGGAACAGTTATTGCTGAATAGCCTGCAGAAGGCTGGTCAGGGCTCCGAGGATGGCATCCTCCTCGAACCCGGAATGGCCGAGAAGCTGCAACGCTCCCTGGTGGAAGCTGCGCAGCGCCAGGAAATGCTCGGCAAGCCGGTGATCCTGCTGGTGGCCGGTCCGGTCCGGGCGATGCTGTCGCGGTTCGCGCGGCTCGCCGTGCCCAGCATGCATGTACTGGCCTACCAGGAAATACCGGATAACAAGCAGGTCACGATCGTTGCCACGGTCGGCCAGAACTGAGGGTTCTAAGCCATGCAAGTCAAACGCTTCTTCGCCGCCGATATGCGTACCGCCATGAAGCTGGTACGCGATGAACTGGGCGCCGATGCCGCCATCATCGGCAATCGCCGCGTGGCCGGCGGCGTGGAGCTGACTGCGGCGCTGGATTACCAGCCGGCCACCCCGGCGCGTACGCCCAATCCGGCCCTGGAGGCCGAGCTGCGCAAGACCCAGGCAAAGATCGCCAACGCTCAGGCGGAGCTGACCATCCGCGCCGTGGCCGACGAGCGCAAGGACCGCCAGCTGTTCGCCAACGAGTCGCTGATCGCTCCCGAGCTGCCGGTCACTGCGGTTAAGGTGCAGCGTCCGGTTGCCGCCGCCCAGCCGCAGCCGGCTCGCGCCGCAGCGTCGCCGGTCGATCAGCATGCCCTCGATGCCATGCGCTTCGAGCTGCACGGCCTGCGCGAGCTGATCGAGGTGCAGCTGGGTTCCATCGCCTGGGGCCAGTTGCAGAACCGCAAGCCGCAGCAGGCCAACCTATGGCGCCGCCTGCAGCGCATGGGCCTGTCCGCCGAGCTGTCCAAGGCCCTGTTGGAGCGCGTGGCTAAGGTCGCTGAGCCGAAGCAGGCCTGGCGCATGCTGCTGGCCCACCTGGCCCACGCGATCAGGACCCCGGCGGTGGAGCCGCTGGAGGAGGGGGGCGTTATTGCCCTGGTCGGGCCGGCCGGTATGGGCAAGACCACCACGCTGGCCAAAATGGCGGCACGCTACGTGCTGAAGTACGGCTCGCAGAGCATTGCCCTGGTTAGCATGGACTGCTTCCGCATCGGCGCTCAGGAGCAGATCAAGACCCTCGGTCGTATCCTCAACGTACCGGTAACTCAGGTTGAACCTGGGCAGTCGCTGGTCCAGGCGCTGGCGCCGCTGGCGCGCAAGAAGGTGATCCTGATCGATACCGCCGGCCTGCCGGGCAATGATCCGGCCCTGCGCCAGCAGCTGGACAGCCTCGCCGTGCGCGGCCTGAAGGCCAAGAACTATCTGGTGCTGGCTGCCACCAGCCAGGCTCAGGTGCTCAAGGCCGCCTATCACAGTTATAAGCATTGCGGCCTGGCCGGTTGCATCCTGAGCAAGGTGGACGAGGCGGCCAATCTCGGCGAGGTTCTGGGACTGGCTATCAGCCAGCATCTACCGGTAGCCTATCTGGCTGACGGGCCGAAGATTCCGGACGATTTGCAGGTGCCACGCAGCCACCAACTGGTGAGCCGTGCCGTGAGCCTGCAGACTGCTGAAGATCCGAGCGAAGAAGCCATGGCCGATATGTTTGCTGGCTTTTATCATCCGCGCCGTGCAGGGTAGGGCAGGCGACGGTGGACAAGGCGTTCTAGTGTGTAGGAAAGGGTCGGTGAAGTTGCCCGACCAGCCCAGACCAGGCAAGACAAGGTAAAGAGAAGAACATGGGTAGTATGCATCCCGTACAGGTGATCGCGGTGACTGGCGGCAAGGGCGGCGTCGGCAAGACCAATGTGTCGGTGAATCTGTCGCTGGCACTGGCCGACCTCGGGCGCCGGGTCATGCTGATGGACGCCGACCTCGGTCTTGCCAACGTCGACGTCCTGCTCGGCCTGACCCCCAAGCGCACCCTGGCCGATGTCATTAACGGCGAGTGCGACCTCAAGGACGTGCTGCTGCAGGGGCCCGGCGGCATCCGCATCGTGCCCGCAGCGTCCGGTACGCAGAGCATGGTGCAGCTGTCTCCGGTGCAGCATGCCGGCCTGATTCAGGCCTTCAGCGAAATCAGCGACAATCTGGACGTGCTGGTGATCGATACGGCTGCCGGCATCGGTGATGGCGTGGTCAGTTTCGTGCGCGCCGCTCAGGAGGTATTGGTGGTGGTCTGCGACGAGCCGACTTCGATCACCGACGCCTATGCGCTGATCAAGTTGCTGAATCGTGACTACGGCATGAGCCGCTTCCGTGTTCTGGCCAATATGGCCCACAGTCCGCAGGAAGGACGCAATCTGTTTGCTAAGCTGACCAAGGTAACCGATCGTTTTCTCGACGTGGCCTTGCAGTACGTTGGCGCCGTTCCCTACGACGAATCCGTCCGCAAGGCCGTGCAGAAGCAGCGCGCGGTGTATGAAGCCTTCCCGCGCTCGAAATGCGCACTGGCGTTCAAGGCGATTGCCCAGAAAGTCGACACGTGGCCACTCCCGGCCAATCCGCGTGGCCATCTGGAGTTTTTCGTCGAGCGTCTGGTGCAGCAGCCGATCGTGGGGACGGCCGTATGACAGCAGCCAGTGGACTTCGCATGTACAACAAGGCGCAGGCGCAGGATTCCCAGCACCAGTTGATCGAGCGCTACGCGCCTCTGGTCAAACGCATCGCCTATCACCTGTTGGCACGCCTGCCGGCCAGCGTCCAGGTCGACGACCTGATGCAGGCGGGCATGATCGGTCTGCTGGAAGCGTCAAAAAAGTATGATGGCAGCAAGGGCGCGAGCTTCGAGACCTATGCCGGCATCCGCATTCGCGGTGCCATGCTCGACGAGGTACGCAAGGGTGACTGGGCGCCGCGTTCGGTCCATCGCAATACCCGCATGGTCAGCGATGCCATTCGCGTGATCGAGGCTCGAACTGGAAGAGACGCTAAAGATCAAGAGGTTGCGGCCGAACTCCAATTGAGTCTCGAAGATTACTACGGCATTCTTGGCGATACTCTGGGTAGCCGCCTGTTCAGCTTCGATGATCTGGTTCAGGACGGCGAGCACGGCGGGCTGAGTGAGGATGTCGGCAGTAGTTACAGCGGGCCCCTGAATGGTCTTGAGGACGAGCGATTCCAGGCGGCATTGGCCGACGCCATCGCTCACCTTCCAGAGCGCGAGCGATTGGTGTTGTCGCTTTACTACGACGAAGAACTGAATTTGAAGGAAATCGGCGAAGTCTTGGGGGTCAGCGAGTCCCGGGTCAGCCAGTTGCACAGCCAGTGTGCCGCGCGTTTGCGGGCCAGGCTGGGCGATTGGCGGGTCAGCTGAGCCAGCCGGTTCCATGATTTGCGACACTGTCGGAACACTGACAGTGTTTAGACTGTACGGAGGTCGACTTGGACAAGAACATGAAAATCCTCATCGTTGACGATTTCTCGACGATGCGACGGATCATCAAGAACCTCCTGCGTGATCTGGGGTTCACCAATACTGCGGAAGCCGACGACGGCAACACGGCATTGCCGATGCTGCAGAGTGGCAGTTTCGATTTTCTGGTGACCGACTGGAACATGCCCGGCATGACCGGTATCGACCTGCTGCGAGCAGTGCGTGCTGACGAACGCCTAAAGACTCTGCCGGTGCTGATGGTTACTGCGGAAGCCAAGCGTGAGCAGATCATCGAGGCGGCCCAGGCCGGCGTGAACGGCTATGTGGTCAAGCCGTTCACCGCCCAGGTGCTGAAGGAGAAGATCGAGAAGATCTTCGAACGGGTTAACGGCTGATGTCCGCCGCGAGGGCGCTATGGCACACGATGATTCACATCTGGGCGAACTCGAATCGACCCTGAAGCAACACGCCACCCAGCTCGTCGAAAGTCTGGAGAAGGGACGTTTCGGTGATGCGGTAGGTCTCATCCATGAGCTCAACAAGGCCCGTGATCATGGCCTTTATCAAGAGATCGGCAAGCTCACGCGAGAGTTGCACAACGCGATCGTCAACTTCCAGATCGATCCGCACAATCCGCACGCGCAAGAAATTTCGCAGATCACCGATGCCACCGAGCGTCTTTCCTACGTGGTGCAAATGACCGAGAAAGCGGCCAATCGCACCATGGATCTGGTGGAGCAAAGTGCCCCGCTGGTGAACGATCTGGGCGATGAAGCGAAGAGCCTGTCCGTTGAGTGGAGCAAGTTCATGCGGCGCGATATGGGCGCCGATGCTTTCCGTGACCTCGCCAAGCGCATCGAGCTGTTCCTGGCGCGCAGTGAGCGCGATACCCAGAAGCTCTCGTCCCAGTTGAACGACATTCTTCTGGCGCAGGACTTCCAGGACCTCACCGGGCAAGTGATCAAGCGAGTGACGCAGCTGGTCACCGAAGTGGAGCGCGATCTGCTCAAGCTGATGCTGATGGCCAGTCATGTCGATCGCTTTGCTGGTATTCATCACGACGTGGATGAGTTGCGCGCAGAGCAGCAAAAACAAAAAGAGCCTTCCAGGGGTGAAGGTCCGCAGATTCATGCCGATAAGCGTGATGATGTCGCGTCCAGTCAGGACGATGTCGACGATCTGCTGTCCAGCCTTGGTTTTTAGGGCTCTAACAGAGCCTTTGGAGCGCACCGATGAGCTTCGACGCCGATGAAGAAATCCTCCAGGACTTCCTGGTAGAGGCCGGCGAAATTCTTGAGCTGCTGTCCGAGCAGTTGGTCGAGCTTGAAAGCCGGCCTGATGACATGGACCTGCTCAATGCCATTTTCCGAGGTTTCCATACCGTCAAGGGCGGGGCGGGTTTCCTCCAGCTCAATGAGCTGGTGGAGTGCTGCCACATCGCGGAAAACGTCTTCGATATCCTGCGCAAGGGTGAGCGTCGCGTCACTGCCGAGCTTATGGATGTGGTCCTGCAGGCGCTTGATTCGGTCAACGAGATGTTCAGCCAGGTGCGCGAGCGCACTGAACCGACCCCCGCCTCACCCGAGCTGTTGGCCGCGCTTTCGCGCCTAGCCGAGCCGGAAGGCGCCGAAGAGCCGGTTGCGGAAACTGCTGAGGCTGCTCCAGCACCGGAGCCTGAGCCAGAGCCTTTAGTCGCGGCCCCAGCCACCGACAGCGACATTACCGACAGCGAGTTTGAGCAGCTGCTGGATGCTATCGGTGAGCAGCCTGTGGCCGAGGCGTCGATGGCGGGTGGTGATGAAATCACCGATGACGAGTTCGAGGCACTGCTCGATCAGTTGCACGGTAAGGGCAAGTTCTCGGGGCCCGCCGAGGATCCTGCCGAGCCTGCCGCCGCCAAGCCTGCTGCCGCAGCACCCGCTGCCGGCGGTGCTGACGAGATCACCGACGATGAATTCGAGGCCTTGCTCGATCAGTTGCACGGCAAGGGTAAGTTTACCGGTCCTGCCGAGGACGCTGCTCCCGTGGTCAAGTCTGCTAGCCCGGCTCCGGCGGCGGATGGTGACGAGATCACCGACGACGAGTTCGAGGCTCTGCTTGATCAACTGCACGGCAAAGGTAAGTTCACTGGCCCTGCGGAAGAGATAGCAGCTCCTGCCGCTGTAAAACCCGCGGCTACGGCGCCGGTGCAGAAGGTTGAATCGAAGAAGAGCGAACCGGCCAAGCCGGCTGCAAAACCGGTTGCCAAGCCCGAGCCGGCCAAGCCTGCTGCGGCTGTCCCAGCGCCTGCAGCGGGCGGACCCGCTGTTGCCAGCGAGGCGGAGACGACCGTGCGGGTCGACACTGCGCGTCTGGACGAGATCATGAACATGGTCGGAGAGTTGGTGCTGGTGCGTAACCGTCTGGTACGCCTCGGGCTCAACAGCGGAGACGAGGCCATGGCCAAAGCGGTCTCCAATCTCGATGTGGTGACTGCAGACCTGCAGACGTCCGTCATGAAGACCCGCATGCAGCCGATCAAGAAGGTATTCGGTCGCTTCCCTCGCCTAGTACGCGACCTAGCGCGCCAGCTCAAGAAAGAGATCAACCTGGAGCTGGTTGGTGAAGAAACCGACCTCGACAAGAACCTGGTCGAGGCGCTCGCCGACCCGCTGGTGCACCTGGTGCGCAATGCGGTGGATCACGGCATTGAGATGCCCGAGGAGCGCGAGGCCGCCGGCAAGGCTCGTTCCGGCCGTGTAGTGCTGTCCGCCGAGCAAGAGGGCGACCATATCCTATTGTCGATTTCCGACGATGGTAAGGGGATGGACTCGGAGATTCTGCGTGCCAAGGCCGTCGAGAAAGGCCTGATGGACAAGGACGCGGCGGATCGCCTGAGCGAGACCGAGTGCTTCAACCTGATCTTTGCCCCCGGCTTCTCGACCAAAACCGAGATTTCCGACGTGTCCGGTCGCGGCGTGGGCATGGATGTGGTGAAGACCAAGATTTCCCAGCTCAACGGCATCATCGACGTGCACTCGGCCAAGGGGCAGGGTTCGAAGATCATCATTAAGGTGCCGCTGACCCTGGCGATCATGCCGACGTTGATGGTAATGCTCGGTAATCAGGCTTTTGCGTTCCCGCTGGTCAACGTCAACGAGATCTTCCATCTTGATCTGTCACGTACCAACGTGGTGGACGGTCAGGAAGTGGTCATCGTGCGCGATAAGGCGTTGCCGCTGTTCTACCTCAAGCGTTGGTTGGTCACTGGTGCCAGCTTCGATGAGCAACAGCGCGAGGGGCATGTGGTGATTCTCACCGTTGGTAGCCAACGCATCGGCTTCGTGGTCGATCAACTGGTGGGCCAGGAGGAGGTGGTGATCAAGCCTTTGGGCAAGATGCTGCAGGGCACCCCAGGCATGTCTGGCGCTACCATTACCGGTGACGGGCGCATTGCCCTTATCCTCGACGTGCCGAGCATGCTCAAGCGCTACGCGCGTCGCATCTGATCGTTCGCGGCCGGTCAGACCGGTCGCTCTGGAGTGTTTATGGCAGTCAAGGTCCTGGTGGTGGATGATTCCGGCTTTTTCCGCCGCCGGGTCTCGGAGATTCTCTCCGCCGACCCCAATATCCAGGTTGTGGGTACCGCTACCAATGGCCGCGAGGCCATCGATCAGGCTCAGGCACTGAAGCCTGATGTGATCACCATGGACTACGAGATGCCGATGATGGACGGCATCACTGCCGTCAGGAACATCATGCAGTCCTGCCCGACACCAGTGCTGATGTTCTCTTCCCTTACCCACGAGGGGGCCCGGGTTACCCTGGATGCGCTGGATGCAGGGGCGGTGGATTACCTGCCGAAGAACTTCGAGGACATCTCGCGCAATCCGGAGAAGGTCAAGGCGCTGTTGTGCGAGAAGGTTCATAGCATCGCCCGCAGTAACCGCCGTTTCAGTACCTTCAGTCCGCCAAGCGCTCCGCCAGCCGCCACTTCGACTGCCCGCAGCGCAGCACCTGTTCCGGCAGGCCGCCCGAGCCCGGCTTCGCCTGCGGCGACATCCAGCGCGGCAGCGCCCAAGCGCAAGTCATACAAGCTGGTGGCGATCGGTACTTCCACGGGCGGTCCTGTGGCCCTGCAGCGGGTGTTGACTCAGCTGCCGGCCAACTTTCCGGCGCCGATCGTCTTGATTCAGCACATGCCGGCGGCCTTTACCAAGGCATTTGCCGAGCGCCTGGACAAGCTCTGTCGGATCACCGTCAAGGAGGCCGAGGACGGTGATCTGCTGCGTCCCGGCCTGGCGCTGTTGGCCCCGGGTGGCAAGCAGATGATGGTCGACGCGCGGGGTGTGGTGAAAATTCTGCCTGGCGACGAGCGCCTCAACTACAAACCTTGTGTCGACATCACTTTCGGCTCGGCCGCCAAGTCGTTCAGCGACAAGGTCCTGGCCGTGGTGCTCACCGGCATGGGCGCCGATGGGCGCGAAGGCGCACGTCTGCTCAAGCAGAGCGGTAGTCAGGTGTGGGCTCAGGATGAAGCCAGCTGCGTGATCTACGGAATGCCTATGGCGGTGGTAAAGGCCAACTTGGCTGACGCGGTGTACAGTCTCGATGATATCGGCCGGCATCTGGCCGAGGCCTGCATCTGATGGATGTACTGAGCCTCATCGGTGTCATCCTGGCGTTTGTCGCCATTATCGGCGGTAACTACCTGGAGGGTGGCCACGCGGGGGCGCTGGTTAATGGTCCGGCGGCGCTGATCGTGATTGGCGGTACTCTGGGGGCCGCTTTCATCCAGGCTCCGATGCATGTATTCAAGCGAGCCCTGGCAATCCTGAGCTGGATCGTATTTCCACCTCGGATCGATCTTGTCGGCGGGATCAACAGTGTGGTCAGTTGGAGTATGACTGCCCGTAAGGAAGGTCTGCTGGGGCTGGAATCCGTGGCGGATGCCGAGCCTGACCCCTATGCCCGCAAGGGCTTACAGCTGCTGGTCGATGGTGCTGAGCCGGAAGCCATCCGCAGCATCCTCGAGGTTGACCTTTATACTCAGGAGGCCCGTGACATTCAGGCAGCCAAGGTCTTCGAGAGCATGGGCGGCTATGCGCCGACCATCGGCATCATCGGTGCAGTGATGGGCCTGATCCATGTGATGGGCAACTTGGCTGACCCTAGCAAGTTGGGGAGCGGTATTGCGGTCGCATTCGTTGCGACCATCTATGGTGTCGCCCTCGCCAATCTGCTCTTGCTGCCGATCGGTAACAAGATCAAGGCCATTGCCATGCGCCAGTCGCGTTACCGTGAAATGCTGCTGGAGGGCATTCTCTCGATTGCCGAGGGCGAGAATCCGCGCTCCATCGAGCTGAAGCTGCAGGGCTTCATGGATTGACCCATGGCCCGCCGGCGCAATCACGAAGAACATGAGAATCACGAACGCTGGCTGGTGTCCTACGCGGACTTCATAACCCTGCTGTTCGCCTTTTTCGTAGTGATGTACTCGATTTCCTCAATCAACGAGGGCAAGTACAAAGTCCTGTCCGAAAGTCTCGTGGGGGTATTCAGTGAGCCGGAGCGGGCGATCAAGCCCATTCCGATCGGTGATGAGAAACCGCGAACCACCGAACCGGACCGTTCGATGATCGAGGACAACCCCAACAGCAGTACCTCCAGCGATGGGCAGAACGACCCGCTGCAGCAGATCGCCAACAGCATGCGCGATGCCTTCGGCGACCTGATCGCCTCCGAACAGCTGACCGTACGTGGTAACGAGCTATGGGTGGAGATAGAGCTGAACTCCAGCCTGCTGTTTCCCAGCGGCGACGCGGTGCCTAACGAAATGGCCTTCACCCTGATCGAAAAGGTGGCGAAGATCCTCGCGCCTTACGAGAACCCCGTGCATGTTGAGGGCTTCACCGACAACCTGCCGATCAGTACCGCGCAGTACCCGAGCAACTGGGAACTTTCTTCGGCGCGGGCGGCCAGCATCGTGCGTATGCTGGCGATGGATGGTGTGAACCCGGGGCGCATGGCTGCGGTCGGCTATGGCGAGTTCCAGCCGGTGGCGGACAACGCGACGGCGGAGGGGCGTGCACGCAATCGCCGGGTGGTGCTGGTGGTGTCGCGTAATCTTGATGTGCGCCGTAGCATCAGTGGCGTCGGTAGTGGTAACGCCAAGGCCGACCCTGCGCTGCAGCGTGCTGGCACGCAACCTGCACCGGCACAGCCAATGGTGGCGCCGGCAGCTGGTTCCGCCAATATTCCGACGCCCGCACCCTGAGGCGTCACCCAGTTCTCGGCAGGGGGCGGCCAGGCCGGGAGGACCAAGAAAATGAAAGTCTGGGCAGTAGCCAATCAAAAAGGTGGAGTCGGCAAGACCACCACATCCATCGCTCTGGCAGGCCTGCTGGCCGATGCCGGCAAGCGCGTGGTGGTGGTCGACCTTGACCCGCACGGGTCGATGACCAGCTATTTCGGCCACGATCCGGATACCCTGGAGCACAGCAACTTCGACTTGTTTCTGCAGCAGGGCAACGTGCCGCAGGGGCTGCCGGCCAGTCTGCTGCTGTCTACTAGTCATGAGAACATTTCCCTGCTGCCTTCCAGTACCGCGCTGGCCACGCTTGAGCGCCAGTCGCCGGGGCAGAATGGTCTGGGACTGGTGATCGCCAAAAGTCTGGCGCAGCTGTGGGAAAGATTCGATCACGCCATTATCGACAGTCCACCTTTGCTGGGCGTGCTGATGGTAAATGCCCTTGCAGCCAGCCAGCAGCTGGTGATTCCGGTACAGACTGAGTTTCTTGCCGTGAAGGGCCTTGAACGCATGGTCAACACCCTCAACATGGTCAATCGTTCGCGCAAGCAACCTTTGCCTTACACCATCGTGCCGACCCTGTTCGATCGCCGCACCCAGGCCTCGCTGAATACCCTGCGGGTGTTGCGCAACGCCTACCCCGATCACCTCTGGCAGGCCTATGTGCCAGTTGATACGCGGTTACGTGATGCGAGCCGTGCAGGGCTGACGCCTTCGCAATTCGATGGCAACAGCCGCGGGGTGATCGCCTACCGCGCGCTGCTCAAGCACCTGCTGGCTGCACAGCCTGTCACCCAGGTGGCCTGAGAGTTCGGACTATGCTGAGTAGGCAGGCTCAAGTCCCGCACGTGCCCTGCCGATAGGCTGTACAGACTTCTTTCGTGGATTACCTTATGAGTCGCACCGCAACCACCGTCACGCGTCCCCAGCAGGCCCTGCAGTCCTATCTGGACGCTCTGCTGCAGGAGGCAGCTGTCGAGCTGGAGGGGAGTGTTGCACTCGACGAGTTCGAGGCTGCTGTCCTCGAAGAGCAAGTGCGTGATGCTCGGCGGGTGGAGGCCAAGCCAGTGCTCGTCAGGCCGCTGGCGCTGGCCGAGGCCAAACCGCAAGTACTGCCGACCATCGATCTGCGCCTGCCGGAAGTGCCGCCTCAGGCTGAAGTCGTCGTGCCTGAACCGGTCGTGGTCGCCACGCCGGAGGTTGTGGTCGCGGTCGAGCCTGCGCCCAAACCGGCTGCGGTGAGCCTGGATGGGCGCCCGAGCTGGGCCGATGAGCCTTTCGAGTGTCTGCTCTTCGATGTCGCAGGTCTCACCCTGGCGGTGCCGCTGGTGTGCCTGGGGACCATTTACCCGCTGGCTGATGCGGAGCTTACGCCGCTGTTCGGCCAGCCCGACTGGTTCCTTGGCATACTGCCGAGCCAGGCTGGCAATTTAAAAGTGCTGGATACCGCGCGCTGGGTGATGCCCGAGCGCTATCGCGACGATTTCCGCGAGGGCCTGCAGTATGTAATCTCCGTACAGGGATACGAGTGGGGGCTGGCCGTGCATCAGGTCAGCCGCTCGATCCGCCTTGAACCGAGCGAGATCAAATGGCGTAGTCAGCGCTCGCAGCGTCCTTGGCTGGCCGGTACGGTGATCGAACACATGTGTGCGTTGCTTGATGTCTCGGCCCTGGCCGAGCTGATCGCCAGCGGCGCTACGCGCAACGGAGCCGTCCGCCCGCATTGATGCGGCGGAGGCTCTATAGTTAACGACAAGCGGGCATACCCGCCAACGCCGCCGAGGGCGGCACTAGACCGAGGCTAGGGACATGAAGAAAACGTCAGCGCAAGGTTCCGAAGATCCTATCCTGCAGTGGGTGACCTTCCGCCTGGATAACGAGACCTACGGCATCAACGTGATGCAGGTGCAGGAAGTCCTGCGCTACACCGAGATCGCCCCCGTTCCGGGTGCGCCGGCCTATGTGCTGGGCATCATCAACCTGCGCGGTAACGTGGTCACCGTGATCGACACCCGTCAGCGCTTCGGCCTGTCTTCGGCGCCGGTCACCGACAACACCCGCATCGTCATCATCGAAGCGGACAAACAGGTAGTCGGTATTCTGGTCGACAGCGTTGCCGAGGTGGTCTACCTGCGTCAGTCCGAGGTGGAAACCGCTCCGAACGTAGGTAACGAGGAGTCGGCCAAGTTCATCCAGGGCGTGTGCAACAAGAACGGCGAGCTGCTCATTCTGGTCGAGCTGGACAAGATGATGAGCGAGGAAGAGTGGTCCGAGCTGGAGAGCATCTGACCCATGCTGGAGATCGCGGTGGCCGTGCTCGGCCTGTTCTGCGTGTTGCTTGGCGGCTTCAGCTACCAACTGGCGCTGAAACTGCGCCAGCAGGCTGAGCTGCAGAAGGAGCGCGATGCCTTCCGCGATCAGCGCCTGAAAGAGCTGGGAAAGCGTCTGGATGCTTACCTTACCGGCAGCATCCGCATGGGCGAGGAGTTGCACGAACTGCGTCGGGTGGTGGCGCCGCTTCCCGACAAGCTCAATCAGATGGAGCAGCGTGATCCTTCCAGCCTGTCTTTCACCCAGGCCGCACGCCTGGTGGGCATGGGCGCCAGCGTGGATGATCTGACCCATTCCTGCGGCCTCACCCAGGCCGAGGCCGAACTGGTTAGTCGCCTGCACAAGGCGCCCAAGCAGCGTTCCTGAGTCCTTACTCCTTTCGGTTCTCACTTCTCGACCGTACGACGCTAAGCGTTCCAAGCGCGTGGCCTCAGTGTGCCTAACCTGAATACAAGGGGGATGGCTTCTTGAGGAGGTCCACCATGCGTCTTGCGTTGATGTTGCTGCTGTGTCTGGGCGTGCCGAGCGTCGGCGCCAGCGAGGCGCCTCTGTCGGTCAAGGGCGCCACGACGATTAATGCTGTGCAGGCACGGCAGCTCTACGAGTTCGGTGTTCTCTTCATCGATGTGCGGCCGGCTCGCGAGTGGAGCTGGGGACATGTCCATGGGGCCTTGCACCTAGCGCTGGACCAGCGCTTCGATGAGCTGGCCAATCCCGATTGGCCGCGCGCCATGCCCATGGTCCTGTACTGCGATAGCGAGGTCTGCCCGTACAGTGCGGAGGCTGCACGCCGCGCCGTGGACTGGGGCTTCCAGCAGGTCTATTACTTCCGCCCCGGTTATTTCGCCTGGCAGCTGCTTGACTTCCCGCAGGGCAAGGGCAGTGAAGGTGAGATGTTCGCCTTCAATCTCGGGGCGCCGGCAGCAGCGGCTGGGGTGGCACGTTCCGGCCTGGACTGACGTCGCGCTCCGCTGGCTCTTCGACGAAACCGTCCGGGCGTTTGCCCTTGAGGTACCAGGCGAAGGCGATGATCTCGGCAATGGTGCGGTACAGCGGCTCCGGAATCGCGTCACCCAGTTCCAGGCGCGCCAGCAGGCGTACCAACTCGGCATTCTCGTAGATCGGCACCTCGTATTCGCGGGCGATGGCCAGAATGGCCTCGGCCAGTTCGTCGTCGCCCTTGGCGGTCAGGCTGGGGGCGCTGGCGCCGTCGTAGGAGAGGGCGATGGCCTGGCGGGGCGCCTTTTTGTCGTGCTTCATGCGGTCTCGTCCACCCAGCGCTGTTCCAGATGGGTTTTTGGCCCCTGCGGTGGCATGCCTTGGCGGCAGCTCAGTTCGCCGACTTCCAGGCCGGCGCCGAGTAGGCGCTGGCGCAGGTTGTCCAGCTCCTGGTCGATCAGGAACGCAGTTTCGGCGCGCTCGGCCCACAACTGGCTGGACAGGCTGCCGCGCAGCAGCTGCGCCTGTACCTGCAGCGGCCCTAGCGGGTCGAGGTCGAACGCCAGGTCGATGCGCCACAGGACTTCCTTCTGTTCCTTGCGGTTCTCCGCGCCGGACTCCTCGCGTTGCAGCTTGACCTGCAGGGGGACGATGTCCTGCTGGTTGCGCATTGGCAGCTCCAGCTGCCAGGTCGTCAGCAGGTTGCCCTCCGGGGTCAGCTGGCTTTGTGCCAGGCTGGACAACTGGTGTGTCTGCAGGCGCGACACCGCGGCCGCAGCCAGCTTGAGCAGCGTCTCCAGATCGGCTTCCTCGTCCATCGACTGCAGCATACGCGAGGGCAGGGGGAAGCTCATGGCTTGCTGACGCAGGCTGGCCTGGCCGAGCGCACCGAGTGCATTGCGGACGAAGGCGGGCAGCGCTTGTGCCAAGGCGTTACCGGCACTGGCCGCTGGCAGCGCGGCTGAACCGGGTAGGCTAGGCAGCAGCTGGGCGACCAGGCGCAGCAGGTTGGCCTTGAGGTCCTGTGGCAGTTGCTGGGTTTGACCGCTCAGCAGCTTGGCTTCGAGAAACACGCCGCTCTGCTCCATGGCTTTGGCCAGTCCGTCGGCGCTGCCCAGTTGCTTGCCGTCTGGCAGCAGGCCGAGCAGCTTGTCGATACTGCTGCGCAGCTCGGCTGGCAGGCCGTCCTGCAGGGCCATGCCCTGCAGGCCCTTGAACAGGCCTTCCAGGGAGCCTTGGCGGCCCTGCTGAGCGGCCAGCTGCTGACCGAGTACCAACTGATCCAGGCGGCCGCTCAGGGGAAGGAATCCGAGGCTCTGGCTACCCTGTACCTGGGCGGTGAGCAGGCTGCCCAGCGGCAGGGGCAGGGGGGTCTCGATGCTCAGCTTGTTGCCGGCCAGAGGTGTGTTGAGCAGACTAACCACCACCCGATAGATCGCCTGCTGAGCCTTGAGTTGGGCGATCAGCTCGCGGGATTCGACCTTGCCCTGCAGCAAGGTGCCGACCGGTAACTGCTCCAGGTCCAGGCTGGTCAGCAGACGTGTATCGCCGCCCTGCAGGGCCAGCGCCAGACGCGTCTCGGAGAGGGCCGTGACTGCCAGTGTCGTGCCCTGGGTCAGCGGTCGCGGGCTGCTGGCTTCCAGTGTCGCCTGCTTGCCACTGTCCAGCGTCAGCTTGAGCAGCAGTTGGAAGCTTTGTGCGGTTTCCTTCGCGGCCACCACCTCGGCCTTGGCGGTTTCTCCGGCGGCGAGCAGGCCGTCCAGCGGCTGCAGCAGCTTTACCGCCAGATCCGCGGCGCTGACCGGGGCTGGGCGACCGGCCGGCGGCGTCACGGGAAGTGGGCGAGGACTGCTGATTTCTGCCATGGCCGGGTCACACCCTGTCAAAAAGCCGGCTTCGGGGGGCGAAGCCCGGCATGTATAATGCCGCCCCGTTCGGGCTGGCTGTACGGTCAACTTGCCCCAGTATAGCGGCCAGCCCCCCTCCGACTTGAACCCCTCCGGGATGCCATACAGTGACCAATCCGCGACTCCAAGCCGTTGCCCTCGCCTGTGAGCGTGACTGGCGCCTGTTGTTCGAGGGGCTGGAGTTGGACCTGGGCGGCGGTACCCTGTTGCAGGTGGCCGGTCCCAATGGCAGTGGCAAGACCAGCCTGCTGCGCCTGCTGGCGGGGCTGATGCAGCCTACGGCCGGGGAAATCCTGCTCAATGACAGGCCGCTGGCGAAGCTGGGTGGCGAGTTGGGCGGCAGCTTGCTGTGGATCGGTCATGCTGCCGGCATCAAAGGGCTGCTCACTGCCGAGGAGAATCTTGCCTGGCTCTGTGCGCTGCATCGCCCGGCCAGCCGTGAGGCGATCTGGCTGGCTCTTGCGGCGGTCGGTCTGCGCGGTTTCGAGGATGTGCCCTGTCATACCCTGTCGGCCGGCCAGCAGCGTCGCGTGGCGCTCGCCCGGCTGTACCTGGATACGCCGCCGCTGTGGATCCTCGATGAGCCTTTCACCGCACTGGACAAGCAGGGGGTGGCGCAGTTGGAAGCGCACCTGGCCGAGCACTGCGAGCGTGGCGGACTGGTCGTACTCACCACTCACCATACGCTGCAGCAGGTTCCATCCGGCTATCGCGTTCTTGATCTGGGGCAGCGCCGCGCATGAACAGCGTTTTCCTCCTGCTGCTGGCTCGCGAGTCGCGCCTGCTGTTCCGTCGACCAGCCGAACTGGCCAACCCGCTGGTGTTCTTTGCCATCGTCATCGCCCTGTTCCCGCTGGCGGTCGGTCCCGAGACCAATCTGTTACAGACCTTGTCGCCGGGGCTGATCTGGGTGGCGGCGCTGTTGGCCGTGCTGCTCTCGCTGGACGGGCTTTTCCGCAGTGATTTCGAGGATGGCTCGCTGGAACAGTGGGTCCTTTCGTCGCACCCGCTGCCTCTTCTGGTGCTGGCCAAGGTACTGGCACACTGGCTTTTCTCGGGCCTGGCGCTGGTACTGCTAGCGCCGCTCTTGGCGCTGATGCTGGGTTTGCCCGGGCGCTGCTTGCCGGTACTGCTCGGCTCGCTGCTGCTGGGCACCCCGGTGCTGAGCCTGCTTGGCGCCGTCGGTGCGGCGCTGACTGTCGGACTCAAACGCGGCGGCCTTCTGCTGGCGCTGTTGATTCTGCCGCTGTACATCCCGGTGCTGATTCTTGGTACCGGGGCATTGCAAGCGGCACTGCAAGGATTGCCGGCAGCCGGTCACCTGTTGTGGCTGGCAAGCCTGACCGCTCTGGCGGTCACCCTGACACCTTTTGCAATCGGCGCCGGGCTGAAAATCAGCGTCGGCGAATAACAGCGAACCGTGACGCCAGACCGGACTGTGTCCGGTGGCGTTGGATGATGAGTTGAGCGATGAACTGGACCTGGTTTCACCAATGGGGCTCGCCCAAGTGGTTCTACGAGCGTAGCGGCCGCTGGCTGCCTTGGCTGGCCGCCGCCGCCGTGTTGCTGTTGGCTGTCGGTATTGTCTGGGGGCTGGCCTTTGCGCCGCCGGAGAAGTACCAGGGCAACAGTTATCGGATCATCTACATCCATGTCCCGGCCGCGTTCCTGGCCCAGTCCTGTTACCTGATGATGGCGATAGCCGGTCTGGTGGGGCTGGTGTGGAAAATGAAACTGGCCGATGTGGCCCTTCAGCAGGCTGCGCCGATCGGCGCCTGGTTGTGCTTCGTGGCGTTGATCACGGGGGCCATCTGGGGCAAACCGACCTGGGGCACCTACTGGGTGTGGGACGCCCGGCTGACCTCGATGCTGATTCTGCTGTTCCTCTATTTCGGCATCATCGCGCTGGGCAACGCCATCTCCAACCGTGATAGCGCGGCCAAGGCGTGTGCGGTATTGGCGCTGGTGGGCGCGGTCAACATTCCGATCATTCAGTACTCGGTGGAGTGGTGGAACACCCTGCACCAGCCGGCCACTTTCAAGGTCACCGGCAAGGCCAGCATGAGCATGGAGATGTGGCTGCCGCTGCTGCTTTGCGTGCTGGGCTTCTACTGCTTCCTCGGCGCTATGCTGCTGTACCGCATGCGTACCGAGGTACTCAAGCGCGAGGCCCGCAGCAGTTGGGCACGTGCCGAAGTTGCACGACTGGTGGAGGGCAGGGCATGAGTTTCGAGTCTTTCGGCGATTTCCTCGCCATGGGCCATCACGGCCCCTACGTGTGGTCGGCCTATGCCATCAGCCTGGCGGTACTGGCGTTGAACGTGGTGCTGCCGATCCTCGCGCGTCGACGTTATCTGCAAGACGAGGCGCGCCGTCTGCGCCGGGAGAAACAACAGTGAACGCGGTCCGCAAGAAACGCCTGTACATCGTTCTGGCCATCGTGCTCGGCGTCGCCGTCGCCGTCGGCCTGGCCCTGAGTGCGCTGCAAGAGAACATCAACCTGTTCTACACCCCGACCCAGATCGCCAATGGCGAGGCGCCCAAGGACACCCGCATCCGCGCGGGTGGCATGGTGGCCAAAGGTTCGGTCAAGCGCTCCGCTGACTCGCTGGACGTCGAGTTCGTGGTGACCGACTTCGCCAAGAACGTGACCATCCGTTACCGCGGCATCCTGCCGGATCTGTTCCGTGAGGAGCAGGGCATCGTCGCGCTCGGCAAGCTGAATGATGAAGGTGTGCTGATAGCCGACGAGGTCTTGGCCAAGCACGACGAGAACTACATGCCGCCGGAAGTGACCAAGGCGCTCAAGGAGAGCGGCAAGCTGCCGGCCGATGCTGAGGTCAAGCCATGACTGCCGCTTTGATGATTCCGGAATTGGGCCACCTGGCCCTGATCCTCGCCCTGTGTCTGGCCGTGGTGCAGTCGACCCTGCCACTGGTAGGTGCCTGGCTGGGTGATCGCCAGTGGATGGGGCTGGCACAACCTGCGGCCTGGGGGCAGTTCGCCATGTTGGCGATCTCCTTCGCCTGCCTGACCTGGGCGTTCATGGTGGACGACTTCACCGTCGCCTACGTGGCCAACAACTCCAACAGCGCCTTGCCTTGGTATTACAAGTTCAGCGCAGTATGGGGTGCTCACGAGGGCTCACTGCTGCTGTGGGCGCTGATCCTCGGCGGCTGGACCTTCGCGGTGGCGATCTTTTCGCGCCAGTTGCCGGAAGTCATGCTGGCGCGTGTGCTGGCGGTGATGGGCATGATCAGCATCGGCTTCCTGCTGTTCATGATCGTGACCTCGAACCCGTTCGAGCGCCTGTTGCCGAACAGCCCGGCAGATGGTCGTGACCTCAACCCCCTGTTGCAGGACTTCGGCCTCATCGTCCACCCGCCGATGCTGTATATGGGCTACGTCGGCTTCTCGGTGGCCTTCGCCTTCGCCATCGCCGCCTTACTCGGTGGCAAACTCGATGCCGCCTGGGCCCGTTGGTCGCGGCCCTGGACCATCGTTGCCTGGGCCTTCCTCGGCGTCGGTATCGCCCTCGGCTCTTGGTGGGCCTACTACGAACTGGGCTGGGGTGGCTGGTGGTTCTGGGACCCGGTGGAGAACGCCTCGTTCATGCCCTGGCTGGTCGGCACCGCATTGATTCACTCGCTGGCCGTCACCGAGAAGCGCGGTGTGTTTAAGAGCTGGACGGTGCTGCTGGCCATCGCGGCCTTTTCCCTGAGCCTGCTCGGGACCTTCCTGGTTCGCTCGGGCGTGTTGACCTCGGTCCATGCTTTCGCCAACGACCCAGAGCGCGGCGTGTTCATTCTGATCTTCCTGTTGATCGTGGTAGGCACCTCGCTGGCGCTGTTCGCCGTACGTGCTCCCGTGGTGAAGAGTCAGGTGGGGTTCGCCCTGTGGTCGCGCGAGACGCTCCTGCTGGCCAACAATCTGGTCCTGGTGGTATCGGCCGCCATGATTCTGCTGGGTACCCTTTACCCGCTGGTTCTGGATGCGCTGACGGGCGCCAAACTGTCGGTCGGGCCGCCGTATTTCAACGCCTTGTTCGTGCCGCTGATGGCGCTGCTCATGCTGGTCATGGCGGTAGGCGTGATGGTGCGCTGGAAGGACACCCCGGTTAAGTGGCTGCTGAGCATGCTCACGCCGGTGCTGATCGGTTCAGTGGTGCTTGGCTTCCTTGCCAGCTGGGCCTTCGGTGACTTCCACTGGAGCGTGCTGGCGGTGTTCCTGCTGGCTTTCTGGGTGCTGCTCGCAAGTGTCCGCGATTTGCTCGACAAGTGCCGCCACAAGGGGCTGCTAAAGGGCATGCGCAGTCTGTCCCGCAGCTACTGGGGCATGCACATGGCGCACTTGGGGATGGCCGTATGCGCGATCGGCGTGGTGCTGGTCAGTCACAGCAGTGCCGAGCGCGACCTGCGCCTGGCGCCGGGCGAATCGCTGGAGCTGGGTGGCTACGTGTTCGTCTTCGAGGGAGCGAAGCATTTCGAAGGTCCCAACTTCACGTCGGACAAGGGCACCGTGCGCGTGCTGGAGGACGGCGAAGAGGTGGCTGTGTTGCACCCGGAGAAGCGTCTTTACACCGTGCAGCAGATGCCGATGACCGAAGCGGGCATCGACGCGGGCTTCACCCGTGACCTGTACGTCGCCCTCGGCGAGCCGTTGGAGAACGGGGCTTGGGCGGTGCGTGTGCACATCAAGCCCTATGTGCGCTGGATCTGGCTGGGCGGCCTGATGATGGGCCTGGGTGGGCTGCTGGCGGCCTTCGACCCGCGCTACCGGGTCAAGGTACGTACCCGCGTGCGTGACGTGCTGGGCATGAAGGAGGCTGCGGCATGAAGCGTCTGGCTCTGTTGCTGCCGCTGGCGTTATTCCTCGGCATGGCGGTGTTCCTCTACCGCGGCCTGTTCCTCAACCCGCAGGAGCTGCCTTCGGCACTGATCGATAAACCCTTGCCATCCTTCAGCCTGCCCGACCTCAAGGATGAGCAGCGCCTGATCAGCGAGAAGGACCTCAAGGGGCCTGCCCTGGTCAACGTCTGGGCCACTTGGTGTCCGACCTGCAAGGCCGAGCACCAGATGCTCAATCAGCTGGCCAAGGCGGGTGTGGTCATTTATGGCGTCAATTACAAGGATGACAGTGTGGCGGCGCGGCAGTGGCTCAAGGACTACCTCGACCCCTACCAAGTCAACATCGCCGATCCGCAAGGCTCGCTGGGGATCAATCTGGGCGTCTATGGCGCGCCCGAGACCTTCCTGATCGATGCCCAGGGCATCATCCGCCACAAGTACGTGGGTGCTATCGACGAGCGTGTCTGGCGCGAGGAACTGGCACCGCGCTATCAGGCGCTGCTGGAGGATAAGCCATGAAGCGCCTGCTGATTGCCTGCCTGCTGGGCTTGAGCCTGGTGGGTGTCGCCCGCGCCGCCATCGATACCTATGAATTCCGCGACGAGGTGGAGCGCGAACGCTTCCGTAGCCTCACCGAGGAACTGCGCTGTCCCAAGTGCCAGAACCAGAACATCGCCGACTCCAACGCTCCGATTGCCACCGACCTGCGCCGCGAGATCTACCGCATGCTCGACGATGGCCGTAGCGACAAGGAAATCGTCGATTTCCTGGTGATGCGTTATGGCGATTTCGTGATGTACAAGCCGCCGCTCGACAGCCGTACCTGGCTGCTCTGGTACGGTCCCTTCGGCCTGCTGGGCCTGGGGGCCATTGTGCTCTGCGTGCTGGTGCTGCGTCGCCGCAAGGTGGAGAAGGCGCCCGCGCAGGTCGCCCTGAGCAAGGCCGAACGTGAGCGCCTCGATGCGCTGCTGACAGAAAACCGGGATACCCAAGACTGATGATCGAATTCTGGCTCGCCGTCGGCCTGCTTCTGCTGGTCGGTACGGCTTTTCTACTGGTTCCCGTGCTGCGCGGTCGTCGCGCCCAGGCCGAGGAAGATCGCACCGCGTTGAACGTCGCCCTGTATCAGGAACGTCTGGCCGAGCTCACTGCCCAGCGCGAGGCGGGCACCCTGACCGTCGAGCAGTTCGACGCCGGCCAGGCCGAGGCGGCGCGCGAACTGCTGGCTGATACCGAGGGCGCAGGCCCAGGGCGCGGCCTGCGTCTGGGTAAGGCGTTGCCCTTGCTGCTGGCGCTGGCGGTGCCAGGTGCGGCATTCGGCCTTTACTGGCACTGGGGAGCCAGCCAGCAACTGGCGGCCATGCAGGAGCAGCCGTCGATGCAGCAGATGGCGGCCCGGCTGGAGCAGGCCGTGAAGGACAACCCGGATTCGGCCGAGGCCTGGTATTTCCTCGGACGCCTGTACATGGGCGAGGGGCGTGCGGCCGAGGCAGCCAAGGCCTTTGAGCAGGTCATCCGGGTGGCCGGGCGCGAGCCCGAGTTGCTGGGCCAGTGGGCTCAGGCCCTGTACTTCGCCGGCAGCAAGCAGTGGAGCGAGCAGCTCCAGGCACTGACCGACGAGGCCCTGCGCCTGGACCCCAATGAAGTGACCAGCCTGGGCCTGCTCGGCATTGCGGCCTTCGAGGACCAGCGTTTCGCCGATGCCGTGGGCTACTGGCAGCGCCTGCTGGCGCAGATGCCGGCGGATGACCCGTCGCGCAGCTCGATCGAGAGTGGCATCGCCCAGGCCCGAGAACAGGCGCAGGCAGCCGGGCAGTCGCTGCCGGAGGCCGTGGTCAACAAGTCCATGGCGGTGATCCGAGTCAGCGTCGATCTGGCGCCCGAGGTCAAGGCCAAGGTGCAGCCGGGCGATGCAGTATTCGTCTTCGCCCGCGCCGCCTCCGGCCCACCCATGCCGCTGGCGGTCAAGCGCCTGACGGTGGCGGACCTGCCGGCCCAGGTCGAGTTGAGCGATGCCGACGCGATGATGGCGCAGCTCAAGCTGTCCAGCTTCCCGGAAGTGCAGCTGGTCGCGCGCATCTCGCGCAGCGGCGTGGCCACCCAGGGTGAGTGGGTTGGCCGTGGTCAACCGATTGCCAGCTCCACCCGTGATGCGCAGACGCTGCTGATCGACAGTCCGGAGCAGGCCCAGTGAATCGTGCATTGCTGGTCCTGACGCTGCTGGTGCTCGGCGGCTGCACCCTGCAGCCCGGCATTGCTCCCAGTCCGGACGAGCCGGTGCGCCAGCAGAGTCATCCGCGCTACGCGCCGCCGCCCGGTGGCAACGCCTACTGGGACCCGGCGCTGGGCGTGTACGTGATTCAGGGCAGCAGCAAGCTGTATTACCGCGAGCGTGTCTACTACCGCTGGAGCCGCGGCTGGGCCTGGTCCAGCACGCCCAACGGACCCTGGCAACCGACCGACAGCGGCGGTGTGCCGGCCGGCCTCGGGCGTACCTTCAACAACTAGCCTTCCAGCGCCGCCAGCGCCGCCTGCAGGTTGCGCCGGGCTGGCACTTCCCACTGTTCGGCCAGCGGCGCGTGATGGTAGAGCGCCGGCATGGCCAGCAGCTGGCGCAGCAATCGGGCCCGACCGGCGCGGAACAAGGGTTCCGGTACCCAGGCATATTCCTGGCGCACGGCGGCCTCATAGCTGGCGTACACCTGCGCGGCGCTGCCGAGGATCGACAGGTCGATATCCACCACCAGCGCCGCGTCGCTGTCCGTCGGGGGCTGCTGATGGCAGGTGGCGAGGATCATCTTGCGCAGGGCAGGGGCCCGTGCCTCCAGGCCGGCGTCCGCCAGCCATTGGCAGGCGCGCTCGGCGCTGGCGGCTTCGTTGTCCTGGCGGCGGGTGTCATAGACCAGGTCATGGGTCCACAGCGCCAGTTCCACCAGTGCGGCGTTTTCGGCCAGAGGGCGCCAGTGGTCCAGATGGGCCAGGCAGGCGGTGATGTGCGCCGCGCCATGGTAGTGGCGGTCCGCAGCGCCATAGGCGGCGCTCAGTTCGGCGAAACTGCCGGCCGGGGCCGTGCCGCCGAGTTCCTGCCAGAGCGCTTGCCAGCGTGTTGCCGAGAGCATTCTTCACCTCGCCAGAGTCGGGGCGCCCAGCATAGCGCGGCATGCTCTTGGCCGCGAAAAACCCTGTGATACACTCGCGCGACTTCCCGTTTCGCCCCTTATCTCAAGGATTTCCATGCACTTTATGGCAGCGGACAGCCCCGTTCTGCGCAGCTCCCGTCCGGAGTTCCCGGCATGCGCCTGAAGTGCATCAAGCTGGCGGGCTTCAAGTCCTTCGTCGACCCCACCACCGTCAGCTTCCCCAGCAACATGGCGGCGGTGGTTGGCCCCAACGGCTGTGGCAAGTCCAACATCATCGACGCCGTACGCTGGGTGATGGGCGAAAGTTCGGCGAAGAACCTCCGCGGCGAGTCGATGACCGATGTCATCTTCAACGGCTCCAACACCCGCAAGCCGGTGACCCAGGCCTCCATCGAGCTGATCTTCGACAACAGCGACAATTCGCTGGTGGGCGAGTACGCGGCGTTCGCCGAAATATCCATCCGCCGCCGGGTGACCCGCGACGGGCAGAACACCTACTTCCTCAACGGCACCAAGTGCCGCCGCCGCGACATCACCGACATCTTCCTCGGCACCGGCCTGGGCCCTCGTAGCTACTCGATCATCGAGCAGGGCATGATCTCCAAGCTGATCGAGGCCAAGCCCGAGGATCTGCGGAATTTCATCGAGGAAGCCGCCGGCATCTCCAAGTACAAGGAGCGCCGCCGCGAGACCGAGAGCCGCATTCGCCGCACCCAGGAGAACCTGGCGCGTCTGACCGACCTGCGCGAAGAGCTGGAGCGCCAGCTCGAACGCCTGCACCGCCAGGCCCAGGCCGCTGAGAAGTACCAGGAATACAAGGCCGAGGAGCGCCAGCTCAAGGCCCAGCTGGCGGCTCTGCGCTGGCAGACGCTGAACCTGCAGGTCGGTAGCCGCGAACAGGTGATCGGCGACCAGGAGGTGGCCTACGAGGCCCTGGTGGCCGAGCAGCGCAGTGCCGACGCGAGTATCGAGCGTCTGCGCGACGGCCACCACGAGCTGTCCGAGCGCTTCAACCAGGTGCAGGCGCGTTTCTATTCGGTGGGTGGTGATATCGCCCGCGTCGAGCAGAGTATCCAGCACGGCCAGCAGCGCCTGCGCCAGCTGCAGGACGACCTCAACGAGGCCGAGCGTGCGCGCCTGGAGACCGAGTCGCACCTGGGGCACGACCGTACTCTGCTGGCGACCCTGGGTGAAGAGCTGGCCATGCTCGAACCCGAGCAGGAGCTTACCAGCGCGGCCGCTGAGGAATCCTCCGCCGCCCTGGAAGAGGCCGAGAGCGCCATGCATGGCTGGCAGGAGCAGTGGGATGGTTTCAACCAGCGCAGCGCCGAGCCGCGCCGCCAGGCCGAGGTGCAGCAGTCGCGCATCGCCCAGCTGGAGCAGAGCCTGGAGCGTCTGGCCGAGCGCCAGCGTCGTCTGGCCGACGAATTGGCCCAATTGGCCGCCGATCCGGAAGATGCCGCCATCATCGAGCTAACTGAGCAGCTGGCCGCCAGCGAGCTGCAGCTGGACGAGCTGCATGCCGCCGAAGCAGGCCAGGCCGAACGCCTCGAACAGTTGCGTGGCGAGCTGCAGCAGGCCACCCAGGCCCAGCAGCAGGCCCAGGGCGAACTGCAGCGGCTGAACGGTCGCATTGCCTCACTGGAGGCCCTGCAGCAGGCCGCGCTGAACCCGGGTAAGGGCGCCGCCGAATGGCTGCGCGAACACCAGCTGAACAACCGTCCGCGCCTGGCCGAAGGCCTGCGCGTGGAGAGCGGCTGGGAGCTGGCGGTGGAGACGGTGCTCGGTGCCGACCTGCAGGCCGTGCTGCTGGACGATTTCAATAATCTGGACCTGGCCGGCTTCGACCAGGGCGAGCTGCGCCTGATCAATCCGCAGGCTGGTGGCGCGCGCAGCGCCGGCAGCCTGCTGGATAAGGTCGAGGCGAATATCGACCTGGCGCCCTGGCTGGGCCAGGTGCGTCCGGTGGAGAGCCTGGAGCAGGCCCTGGCCCAGCGCCTGCAGCTGGGCGACGGCGAGAGCCTGATCAGCCGCGACGGCTACTGGGTCGGTCGGCATTTCCTGCGCGTGCGCCGCGCCAGCGAGGCAGAAAGCGGCGTGCTTGCCCGCGGCCAGGAGCTGGAACGGCTGCACGCCGAGCGCGATGAACGCGAGGCGGCCCTGGCCGATCTCGAGGATACCCTGCAGCGTCTGCAGGCCAGCCAGCGCCAGCAGGAAGACGCGCGCGAACAGCAGCGCCGCCTGGTCCAGGACGAAGCACGTCGCCAGGGCGAGCTGAAGGCCAGGCTTTCCGCTGGTCAGGCCAAGGCCGAGCAACTGGCGTTGCGCCGTCGCCGTCTGGACGAAGAGCAGTGCGAGGTCGCCGAGCAGCGCGAGCTGGAGCAGGAACAGCTGGGTGAAGCTCGTCTGGTACTGCAGGACGCGCTGGACGCCATGGCTACCGATACCGAGCAGCGCGAGCAACTGCTGGCCAGCCGCGACCAGTTGCGCGAGCGTCTCGATCGGGTGCGCCAGGAGGCCCGCCAGCACAAGGACCACGCCCATCAGCTGGCCGTGCGCCTGGGTTCAATCAAGGCTCAGCACGAGTCCACGCGCCAGGCGCTGGAACGCCTGGAGCTGCAGTTCGAACGCGCCATCGAGCGCCGCGAGCAGCTCTCGCTGAATCTGGAGGAGGGCGCTGCGCCGCTGGAAGAGCTGCGCATGAAGCTCGAAGAGCTGCTAGAGAAGCGCATGGGCGTCGAGGACGAGCTCAAGCTCGCGCGCCTGGCCCTGGAAGATGCCGACCGCGAACTGCGTGATGCCGAGAAGCGGCGCAGCCAGGCCGAACAGCAGGCACAACTGCTGCGCGGCCAGTTGGAGCAGCAGCGCATGGATTGGCAGGGCCTCAACGTACGGCGCAAGGCCCTGCAGGACCAGTTGCTGGAAGACGGCTACGACCTGCACGGGGTCCTCGCCACGCTGCCCAGCGACGCCAGCGAGGTGGCCTGGGACCAGCAGCTGGAGCAGCTGGCCGGGCGCATCGCCCGTCTCGGCGCGATCAACCTGGCGGCGATCGACGAGTACCAGCAGCAGTCCGAGCGCAAGCGCTACCTGGACGCGCAGAACGCCGACCTGGTGGAGGCGCTGGAGACGCTGGAAAACGTCATCCGCAAGATCGACAAGGAAACCCGCAACCGCTTCAAGGAAACCTTCGACCAGATCAACGCCGGCCTGCAGGCGCTGTTCCCCAAGGTCTTCGGCGGCGGCCATGCCTACCTGGAACTGACCGGCGAGGACTTGCTGGACACCGGTGTGGCGATCATGGCGCGCCCGCCGGGCAAGAAGAACAGCACCATTCACCTGCTGTCCGGCGGCGAGAAGGCGCTGACCGCGCTGGCCCTGGTGTTCGCCATCTTCAAGCTGAATCCGGCGCCGTTCTGCATGCTCGACGAGGTGGACGCGCCACTCGACGACGCCAACGTCGGCCGCTATGCGCGACTGGTCAAGGAAATGTCGGAGACGGTGCAGTTCATCTACATCACCCACAACAAGATCGCCATGGAGATGGCCGATCAGCTGATGGGTGTAACCATGCACGAGCCGGGTTGCTCGCGCCTGGTGGCGGTGGATGTCGAGGAGGCGATGACGCTGGTGGAGGCCTGAAAAATCAGGAAATGCCTTGCCACGGTGCACATTTACCGTTCGTCGTGCTAGCTTAGGCCTCACTTTTGTTACACGCGAAAATCACCTGTAAAAACATACAGTTGTTCGCGTTCCAAAGGGGCAGGAAGCCCTTATTTTCATTACATTTTCATCGTTTAGGGGTTTGGGAGTTTCATGGAGCTGCGCTATTGGCTGATCGTCATTGGTGTCATCGTCATCGTCGGCATTCTGTTTGACGGCTGGCGCCGCATGCGGGGCGGTAGCGGCAAGCTGAAGTTCAAGCTCGACCACAGTTTCAGCAACCTGCCGGATGACGATGCCGACCCCGATCTGCTGGGCCCTGCCCGTGTCATCGATCGCAAGCGCGAGCCCGAATTCAACGAAGCCGATATGCCCACCGTCAGCGCCAGCGAGCTCAATCGCAAGCGCAACATCGAGCCGAAGCAGGGTGACCTGGGGCTGGATGCCGACGAGCCGGTGCCGACCCTGCTGACGCCGGTCGAAGATGAAGACGAGCCGCACAGCGCCAAATCGAGCAAGGAGCAACTGCCGGTCGAGGAAGTGCTGGTGATCAATGTGATCGCCCGCGACGCCGAGGGCTTCAAGGGCCCGGCGCTGCTGCAGAACATCCTGGAGAGCGGCCTGCGCTTTGGCGAGATGGATATTTTCCACCGCCACGAAAGCATGGCCGGCAACGGCGAAGTGCTGTTCTCCATGGCCAACGGCGTCAAGCCGGGCACCTTCGATCTGGACGACTTCGAGCTGTTCTACACCCCGGCGGTGAGTTTCTTCCTCGGCCTGCCGGGTCCGCGCCATCCGAAGCAGGCCTTCGACGTGATGATCGCCGCTGCACGCAAGCTCGCTCATGAGCTCAATGGCGAGCTGAAGGACGACCAGCGCAGTGTGATGACCGCGCAGACCATCGAGCACTATCGCCAGCGTATCGTCGAATTCGAGCGCAAGAAGCAGCTCGCCGGCAAACGCTAAGCGCTCCAGCTTACGCAATCCCAAGAGCAGCCTAGGCTGCTCTTGTCGTTTTCCAGGACCCACACAGCATGACCGACGCCGCCCAACGCATTGCCGCACTTCGTGCCGAACTGGATGAGCACAACTACCGCTATTACGTACTGGACGAGCCGAGCGTGCCGGACGCCGAGTACGACCGCCTGTTCCGTGAGTTGCAGGCACTGGAAGCCGAGCACCCCGAGCTGGTGACGCCGGAGTCGCCGACCCAGCGCGTGGGTGGCGAGGCGCTCAGCGCCTTCGGCGAGGTGCGCCACGAGGTGCCCATGCTTAGCCTGGGCAACGGCTTCGAGGAGGAGGACCTGCGAGCCTTCGACCGCAGCGTGCAGGGCGGCCTCGGCCTCTCTGGCGGCGACTTGTTCGGTGGCGGCGCCGAGGTGGAATACAGCTGCGAGCCCAAGCTCGACGGCCTGGCCGTCAGCCTGCTGTACCGCGACGGCCAGCTGGTGCGCGGTGCCACCCGCGGCGACGGCAGCACCGGCGAGGACATCAGCGCCAACGTACGCACCATCCGCAACGTGCCGCTGAAGCTCAAGGGCGAGGGCTGGCCGGCTGTGCTGGAAGTGCGCGGCGAGGTCTATATGCCCAGGGCCGGCTTCGACGAGCTGAATGCGCGCCAGGCCGAGAGCGGCGCCAAGACCTTCGCCAACCCGCGCAATGCGGCCGCCGGCAGCCTGCGCCAGCTCGACCCGAAGATCACCGCTAGCCGCCCGCTGGAGTTCTGCTGCTACGGGGTCGGCCAGGTCAGCGGCGAGCTGCCGGCCACCCAGGTCGGCATGCTCGAACAGCTCAAGGCATGGGGCGTGCCGATCAGCCGCGAACTGAAGCTGGCGCGCGGCATCGAGCAGTGCCTGGCCTACTACCGCGATATCGGCGAGCGGCGCATGGCGCTGCCCTATGACATCGATGGCGTGGTGTTCAAGGTCAACAACATCGAGGACCAGCAGCAGCTCGGCTTCCGTGCGCGCACGCCGCACTGGGCGCTGGCCCACAAGTTCCCGGCCCAGGAAGAGCTCACCGAACTGCTCGATGTGGAGTTCCAGGTCGGCCGCACCGGCGCCGTCACCCCGGTGGCACGCCTGAAACCGGTCAAGGTGGCCGGCGTCACCGTCTCCAACGCCACCCTGCACAACATGGACGAGGTCGCGCGCCTGGGCCTGATGATCGGTGACACCGTGATCATCCGCCGCGCCGGCGACGTGATCCCGCAGGTGATGCAGGTGGTGGCCGAGCGCCGCCCGGCCGATGCCCGCCCGGTGCATGTGCCCGAGCAGTGCCCGGTGTGTGGCTCGGCCGTTGAGCGCACCCAGCTGGTCAAGCGCAGCAAGGGCCGCGAGACCACCAGCGAGGGTTCGGTCTATCGCTGCGTCGGTCGTCTGTCCTGCGCCGCCCAGCTCAAGCAGGCGATCATCCACTTCGCCTCGCGCCGTGCCCTGGACATCGAGGGCCTGGGCGACAAGATCGTCGAACAGCTGGTCGACACCGGCCTGGTGGCCTCGCCGGCCGACCTATACACCCTGACCTACGAGCAGGTGGTGGTGCTGGAAGGCTTCGCCGACCTGTCCACGCGCAACCTGCTGGCGGCAATCCGCGATAGCGCCAGACCGACCCTGGCGCGCTTCATCTACGCCCTGGGCATCCCGGATGTGGGCGAGGAAACCGCCAAGTTGCTGGCCCGCGCGCTGGGCTCGCTGGCGCGCATCCGCGTGGCTCTGCCGGAAGTGCTGACCTACCTGCCGGACGTCGGCCTGGAAGTGGCCTCGGAGATCCGCAACTTCTTCGAGGACGCGCACAACCTCAAGGTCATCGATGACCTGCTGGCCCGTGGCATCGAGCTTCAGGAGGAGGGCGACCTCAGTCCCGAGTTCTCCGCCTGCGCGACCCTGGCGGGTTTCATCGACAAGCTCAACATTCCCTTCATCGCCGCCACCGGCGCGGAGAAGCTGGCGGCCAGGTTCGGCAGCCTGCAGGGGGTGATCGAGGCTGACTGGCTGGACCTTCGCCAGGTCGAGCGCCTTAACGAGAAGGCGGCCAAGTCGCTGCGTGAGTTCTTCGACATCCCGGCCAATGCCGCGCGCGCTGCCCTTATCGAGGCGCAGCTGCGCGAATTCGGCATGCACTGGGCAAGCGAGAAGAAGGTGGTGGAAGGCTTGCCCCTGGCAGGGCAGACTTGGGTACTGACCGGCACGCTGGAGGCTATGAGCCGCGATGTCGGCAAGGAAAAGCTGGAGAGCCTGGGGGCTAAGGTGGCGGGTTCGGTGTCGGCGAAGACCGCCTGCGTGGTGGCGGGACCGGGTGCCGGCTCCAAGCTGACCAAGGCCAACGAACTCGGTGTGAAGGTGATGGATGAAGCGGAGTTTCTGGCGCTGTTGGCCGACTACGGACGCTGAGCGAGGAGGCCCCGGCGAACGCCGGGGCCCAGGCCATTACTGACCGGTGACGTTGACGCAGGTCTTGCCGTAGAAGGGGTAGAAGCCTTTGGTGTGGTAGTCGGCGGTGGCAACGGTGGAGATGCTGCCGTTGGCCTTGGCGGCCTCGATGGAGGCGTCACCCTTGTTGATCAGGCCGATGATGGTGGTGGCGCAGGAGGTGCCCTGCTTGCCGCCCTGGGCGGTGGTAGCGGTAATCGGGCCTTTCACGTCGGTGATCAGGCCGACACCGACCGGCGACAGGCCGTTGGCGCAGCCGCTCAGCAGGGTGGCGAAGGCAGTGGCAGTCAGAATACGTTTCAGCATTTTCTAGCATCCTTGGCTTTTTGATACGTCCCGGCCCAATACCGGGCTCGCGGCGACCTTAACCAAGGAGTGGCTGCGGAGCAAACGCGCGTGCCCGCAGCGTTGACTGGTTCATGTTCTGAGCGGGGGCGCCGCTCAGTTAAGGCCATCCACCAGGGCTTTGGCCGGCACCAGCTTGACTGCCTTCTTCGCGGCGATCTGGATCGACTTGCCGGTGGCAGGGTTGCGGCCGGTACGGGCCGGGCGCTCGTTGACCTTGAGCTTGCCGATGCCCGGCAGGCTGATCTCGCCGTCGTTCTCCAGCGCATCGGCAACGATCTCGCCGAGCTGGTCGAGCAGGGCGCGTACGTCGTTCTTCTGCAGGTCGCAGGCTTCGGCGAGGTCGGAAATCAGCTGGTCTTTGGTGATGGCCATGGAAGGGGCTCCGGTAATGGGCATTTGGCGCGCACGCTAGCATAGATTGTTGCCCTCTGCAGGTTCGGAAAAGCCCTGCCACTGACGCTGCTCAGGCGGACAGCGGCTATGCTGAGGAAAACAACAACACCGCACTCGCGGGAGGTTTTTATGTTGCGCCTGTTTGCCGATCTTGGTTTTCGCTGGAAGATCGCTCTGCCAATGCTGCTGCTTGCCCTGCTCTTGCTGCTGATGGGAGGGCTCGGGGTGCAGGGCATTGGCCAGGTCGCAGATTCCAGTACGCGCCTGACCAATCGCTACCTGCCGGCCATCAGCCTGCTGTTGAATGCTGATCGTGACCTCTACCAGGCCTTTGTGGCCGAGCGCAGCCTGCTCGATGAGGCTGCGGGCGAGTTTGCTCAGGGGCTGCGAGAATCGCATGCGGAGAATCTGCAGCAGGCTTATGACCGCGTTCACACGTATGCCCAGATGAAGCCCAGTGCCGAAGCCGTGGCCCTTGTGGCCAAGTTCGACAGCGGATTCGCGCAATGGAAAAGCACTTCGGGCAAGGTGCTGGAGCTGAGTGCATCGGATCCGGCTGCGGCCTCCGCGCTTAGCTATGGTGACAGCGAGGCTCAATTCGAAGCCATGCGCGATGCCATCGACAAGCTGGGCGAGCTGGAAGATAACGAGGCCAATGCTGAAGGTAAGGCTGCTATTGCGTTGGGGGATGAGCGCAGCTGGCAGCAGGGCCTGATGATCGCCATCGGTTTGCTGATCTGTAGCGTCCTGGTAGTGGGGTTCCCGTTGCTGGTGACTCGTCCCCTGCATAATCTGCTGCATCGCATCGAGCAGATTGCCGAGGGTGATGGCGATTTGCGCGTGCGTCTGGAGGTGCTTTCGCGCGATGAACTGGGCAAGCTGAGCGATGCCTTCAACCGTTTCCTCGACAAGCTGCAGCCGCTGATTCGCGAGGTCGGCCGGGTTACTGGTGAAGTCGCCGAGTCGGCCCAGACACTGGCCGGCATGGCAGCGGCCAATGATCGTCTGATCACCAGCGAGCATGCGGCGGTCGATCAGGTCAGCACCGCTGCCACCGAGATGAGCGCCGCCGTGCACGAGGTGGCGCGCAATGCGCAGAATGCAGCTGATGCCGCTCGTAGCGCCGAGTTGCAGTCTCGTGAGGGTGCCGAGGTGGTGGGCGCCACCATCCACGCCATTCGCCAGTTGGCGAATGAGGTGGAGAGTGCCTCCGACACTATCCAGACTCTGGAGCAGGAGACAGCCAACATCGGTGCTGTCCTGGCGGTGATCAAGGGGATTGCCGAACAGACCAACCTGCTGGCACTCAACGCTGCCATCGAGGCGGCGCGCGCAGGTGAACAGGGGCGAGGTTTTGCTGTTGTGGCCGATGAGGTGCGTGCCCTGGCTGCACGCACCCAGGACTCCACCAAGGATATCCAGCAGATGATCGAGCGTCTGCAAGTTGGCGTACACAATGCGGTCAAGGCCATGCACTCCGGCAGCGAAAAAGCGCGCTTCAGCGTCGAGCGGGCCGCTGGCGTGGATGGCGCATTGTCTGCCACCGGTGACTCGGTGGCGCGGATCAACGACATGGCCGCGCAGATCGCCACCGCCTGTGAAGAGCAGAGCAGCGTGACTGAGGAGATCGCACGCAACATCAGCGATATCCGCGACCTTTCCAACGAGGCGGCACAGACTTCCGAGCAGAGCACCCAGGCCAGTGCCCGCCTGTCCGAACTGTCCCATGGCCTGGCCCAGCTGGTGGGCCGTTTCCGTGTGTAAGTGATTGAAGCGGTTGTAACTTCCCAGTTTACCAGTACAATGGCGCGGCCCGTCGTTCGACGGGCTTCGTTATGGTGGTCCCATCGGTCCCCCCGCAACGATTACCCGTCAACCTGGTCAGGTCCGGAAGGAAGCAGCCATAGCGGGAACATCGTGTGCCGGGGTGTGGCTGGTGGGGCCGCCTCCAATCCCCATGAATGCCGACGATCCTTGCCTTGGTCACTCAGGTGATCCAAATGGTGATCCATCGCTGCGCTCGTGCAATTAGAACTGTCTTTTGTCTTGCCTTATCGGGCACAGCGGAAATCTCGGCTGCTTACATCCAGGCCATCGAACAAGGCTGTGAGATCGTGCAGGCGCCTGGCGCACGCCACTCTTATCTTCCAGATGACCGTCCACCTGCTTCAGCTGCGAGCCCAGCGCTGGCGCTCAGCCACTGCGTGGCGGGCTACCACGTTGACCAGCCATGCTCGTCGCCCTTGAGGGTGACGAAGGCAATGAGGTCGCCAAGCCAGCCCCGATGTAGGGCGCTGTCCATGGCGGATGCAATTTACCCGGTGCTCCGCTAGGATTAGCCACTTCCGCTCTCTCAGCTGCGACGGTTTTTCATGAGTTATCAGGTCCTTGCACGTAAATGGCGTCCGCGCAGCTTCCGCGAGATGGTCGGCCAGACTCATGTGCTCAAGGCCCTGATCAATGCCCTGGACAGCCAGCGCCTGCACCACGCCTACCTATTCACCGGTACCCGCGGCGTGGGCAAGACCACCATTGCGCGGATCATCGCCAAGTGCCTGAACTGCGAGACAGGCATCAGCTCCACACCCTGCGGCACTTGCTCGGTGTGCCGGGAGATCGACGAGGGCCGCTTCGTCGACCTGATCGAGGTGGACGCCGCGAGCCGCACCAAAGTCGAGGACACCCGCGAACTGCTGGAGAACGTGCAGTACGCGCCGAGCCGCGGGCGCTACAAGGTCTACCTGATCGACGAAGTGCACATGCTCTCCACGCACTCGTTCAACGCGCTGCTCAAGACCCTCGAAGAGCCGCCACCTCACGTCAAGTTCCTGCTCGCCACCACCGACCCGCAGAAGCTGCCGGTCACCATCCTCTCGCGCTGCCTGCAGTTCTCCCTTAAGAACATGCCGCCGGAGCGGGTGGTTGAGCACCTGACGCATGTACTGACTGCCGAGAGTATTCCGTTCGAGGAAGACGCCCTGTGGCTGCTCGGCCGCGCCGCCGATGGTTCGATGCGCGACGCCATGAGCCTGACCGACCAGGCCATCGCCTTCGGTGAGGGCAAGGTGCTGGCCGCCGATGTGCGCTCGATGCTCGGTACTCTTGATCACGGCCAGGTCTACGGCGTGCTGCATGCGCTGCTGGAGGGCGATGCCCGTGCGCTGCTCGAAGCGGTGCGCCACCTGGCCGAGCAGGGGCCGGACTGGAATGGCGTGCTCTCGGAAATGCTCAATGTGCTGCACCGCGTGGCGATCGCTCAGGCCTTGCCGGAAGCGGTGGACAACGGCCAGGGCGACCGCGACAAGGTACTGGCCCTGGCTCAGGCGCTGCCGGCCGAGGATGTGCAGTTCTACTACCAGATGGGCCTTATCGGCCGCCGCGATTTGCCGCTGGCGCCGGACCCGCGCGGTGGCTTCGAGATGGTGCTGCTGCGCATGCTGGCGTTCCGCCCGGCCGATGCCGATGGGGCGCCAAGGTCACCTTTAAAGGACCTGGGGATCAGCAAGGCCACCGCTGATTCCAGCCAGACCCCGGTGGCCGGTGTGGCCTCCGTGGCTGCGCCGGCCGCTATCGTTGCTCCGGTTGCTCCGGTTGCTCCGGTTGCTCCGGTTGCTCCGGTTGCTCCGGTTGCGCCAGCCGTGCCGGAACCCCAGCTTGTGGTGGCTCCGGCTCCGGCTCCGGCTCCGGCTCCGGCTCCGGCTCCGGCTCCGAGTGAAATTGCCACCCCTGCAGCCGCACCGGCCATGGCCGCCGCCGCTGCACCAGTCGAGCTGCCTGCGCCTGTGGTCGAGGCACCGCCGGTTGATCTGCCCTGGGAAGCGCCCGCAGCACAATCGCCCTTACAGGTTGCCGAGCCGGTCGCGCAGGTTGCTGCAAGCGTTCCTGAAGCCACTGCCGCTGTGCCGCCCGAGCCGGCACCGGCTGCCTCGGCCCCGAGCGTTGCGGCAGCGCCGGTCGAGGAGGGCGATGACGACGAGCCGCCGCCCGGCGACTACGACTACTACGAGGCCGATGCCGACAGCCTCGATTATGACTTCGATGCGCCTGCCTCAACGCCGGCCGAGCCCGAGCCATTGCCGGCTGCGCAGCCGGCCACCGGCCTGGCCGCCGAGTGGCTGGACCTGTTTCCGCGCCTGGGCCTATCCGGCATGACTGGCAGCATCGGCGCCAACTGCACCCTGGTCGAGGCCAACGGTGACGACTGGCTGCTGCACCTGGACCCGGCGCACAGTGCGCTGTTCAATGCCACCCAGCAGCGTCGCCTGAACGAAGCGCTCAATCAGCACCTGGGGCGCAGCCTGAACCTGCGCATCGAGCTGCTGCGTCCCGAGCAGGAGACTCCGGCCCAGGCCGCCGCGCGCAAGCGCGCCGAGCGTCAGCGCTTGGCCGAGCAGTCGATCCATGACGACCCGCTGGTGCAGCAGATGATTCAACAGTTCGGGGCGAGCATTCGCCCCGACTCCATCGAACCCCTGACTCCCTGAGTCGATTAGCCGAGGAACACCATCATGATGAAAGGTGGCATGGCGGGCCTGATGAAGCAGGCCCAGCAGATGCAGGAAAAGATGCAGAAGATGCAGGAAGAGCTGGCCAACGCCGAAGTCACCGGCCAGTCCGGTGCCGGCCTGGTGAGCGTGGTGATGACCGGTCGCCACGACGTCAAGCGCATCACCCTGGACGACAGCCTGATGCAGGAAGACAAGGAAGTGCTGGAAGACCTGATCGCCGCCGCGGTGAACGACGCCGTGCGCAAGGTCGAGCAGAACAGCCAGGAAAAGATGGCCGGTATGACCGCAGGCATGCAACTCCCCCCCGGCTTCAAAATGCCTTTCTAAACCGGGCCGCCCAGTCGACACACATGGCTGCGTTGCTCAAAGGCGCGGGTATCCTCATTTACGCCAGTAAACTCCGGTGCCCACGCCTTCTCGCGCCTTGCCCTGCACGCCGCCTGAACGCCCCCTTACTCCGTGCTGCTCCTTCCTCATAGCGACGCTTATCCATGAGCTTCAGCCCCCTGATCCGCCAACTGATCGATTCGCTGCGCCTGCTGCCCGGTGTCGGGCAGAAGACTGCGCAGCGCATGGCCCTGCAGTTGCTGGAGCGTGACCGCAGCGGTGGCATGCGCTTGTCGCAGGCGTTGGCGGCGGCGATGGAAGGGGTGGGGCACTGCAAGCGTTGCCGCACCCTGAGCGAGGACGAGCTGTGCCCGCAGTGCAGCGATCCGCGCCGCGACGACTCGCTGCTGTGCGTGGTGGAGGGGCCGCTGGACGTGTTCGCGGTGGAGCAGACCGGCTATCGCGGGCGCTACTTCGTGCTCAAGGGCCATCTCTCGCCGCTGGACGGCCTGGGACCGGAGGCCATCGGCATTCCCGAGTTGCTGGCGCATATCGGCGCCAGCCAGTTCTCTGAGGTGATCCTCGCTACCAACCCAACGGTGGAGGGCGAGGCCACGGCTCACTACATCGCGCAGATGCTCAACGGCAAGGGCATCGTGCTGTCGCGCATCGCCCATGGCGTGCCGCTGGGTGGCGAGTTGGAGCTGGTGGATGGCGGCACGCTGGCTCATGCCCTGGCTGGGCGCCGGCCGATCTCCGGCTGAGTCAGTAGCGCGCCAGCGTCTGCAGCCCGGCGTCATCCATCTCGTAAGCGATCCATTTCTGCACCGGGCGACCGCCCAGGCGCTGGTAGAAAATTTCCGCGCGAGCATTGCCGGCCAGTACGTCCCAGTGCAGGCGTCCGGCACCTTGCTCCAGCGCCCATTGCGCCAGCGTGCCCAGCAGTTGCTGGCCCAGATCCTGTGAGCGCCAGGGCGCCGTCACATACAGCTCCTTGAGGCGCACGGTCGGGCGCAGATCAACGGTGAACGGGACGAGCAGCGCGACGGCGTAGCCGCGCAGCTCGCCTGCGGCTTCGGCGACAAAGACCTGGCATTGCGCCGCGGGGCAGAAGGCGCGCCGGTGCAGCGCGGCTTCGTCCACGGCGAAGTCCGCCAGGTAGTCCTCGAAGGCGGCCAGCTGGCGCATCAGCGTAAGCAGCTGCGGCACGTCCGCCGCGCAGGCCTGGCGGATCAGCATGCGCAGCTGACGCTTTGCGAGGCGGCGCTCGGCTGGGCATCGCCGCCGACCAGGCTCAGGCCCTCATCGAGCCAGCCGGTGACGCCGCCGATCATCTCCTTCACCGCGTAGCCGAGGCTCGCCAGGCGCACGGCGGCGCGGTGCACGCCGTTGCAGTGCGGGCCGGCGCAGTAGACGACGAACAGGGTGTCGCGGGGAAATTCAGCCATGCGCTCGCTGCTCATCAGACGGTGCGGGATGTTGATGGCGCCGGGTACGTGGCCGGCGGCGTAGGCGGTCTCGCCGCGTACGTCGACCAGCACGTAGTCGACCTGGCCTTCTTGCCGGCTACGGTAGACGTCCGAGCAGTCGGTCTCGAAGGCGAGGCGCTGGCTGAAATGCATCAGGGCGACGGCGGAAGTAGCGGCGGGGAACTGGCTGACCAGGCTCATGGTGAAACTCCTTGTGGTGGGGGACGGCGCCACTGTATGAGTCGCCGCGACTCGACTACAGTGGCGGCTCGGACAGGTATCGGAAATTTTCCGCCAATGCGCAACGACCCCGGCCTGGTGGCCATCCTCGCCTATGACGGCCTGTGCACTTTCGAATTTGGCATCGCCGTGGAGATCTTCGGCCTGGCGCGGCCGGAGTTCGACTTTCCCTGGTATCGCCACCGCATCGTTGGCCTGGATGCCGGGCCGATGCGCGCCACGGGTGGCATCCAGGTGCTGGCCGATGCCGGTCTGGAGGGGCTGGCAGGGGCCCAGACCATCATCATTCCCGGCTGGCGTGATCGTGCCGAGCTACCGCCGCCAGCGTTGCTGGATGCCCTGCACGAGGCCCACGGGCGTGGCGCGCGGCTGCTTTCGATCTGTTCCGGGGTGTTTGTGCTGGCGGCCAGCGGCCTGCTCGACGGCCAGCGCGCCACCACCCACTGGCGCTACACGGATGAACTGGCGCAGCGCTACCCGACCATCGAGGTGGACCCGCAGGTGCTGTATGTCGATGCCGGCCAGCTGATCACCTCGGCCGGTAGCGCCGCTGGCATTGATGCCTGTCTGCACCTGGTGGCGCGTGACTTCGGCAACCAGATCGCCAATCGCGTGGCCCAGCGTCTGGTGATGGCGCCGCAGCGTGCCGGCGGCCAGGCGCAGTTCATCCCCGCGCCGGTGGCGCACTCGGCGCGCCATGATCTGTCCGGCCTGCTGGAGTGGGTGCGCCAGCGCCTCGATCAGCCACTGGAGGTCAGGCAGCTGGCGGCGCGTGTGGCGATGAGCGAGCGCACCTTCCTGCGCCGTTTCGGCGCGGCCACCGGCATGACGCCCAAGGCCTGGTTGCAACACGAGCGCTTGTCCCGTGCCCGCGAGCTGCTGGAGGGCGGTGCGCAGAGCGTCGAGCATATCGCCGAGCAGTGTGGCTATCGCACCGTGGAGAGTTTTCGCGTTGCTTTCCGCAACCATCTGGGGCTATCGCCAAGCGCCTATCGCGAGCGCTTCGGCAGGCACGGCACGAAAGCCCAGACGCCGCTGGCGCAAAACATATGAGAAGCATTACCATTCGCGCCAATTCCACGTCCAGCGGCAGACGTATCCCATGGCGGTTAGCGCGGTCTCACAGCAACAAACCCTCCAGCAGCTTTACCGGGATCACCACGGCTGGCTGATCAGCTGGTTGCGGCGGCGCATGGACTGCTCTCAGGGGGCTGCCGACCTGGCCCAGGACACTTTCCTGCGCCTGCTGAGCAAGGAGCGCGATCTCGCGCCGCTGCGTGAGCCGCGTGCCTACCTGTCGACCATCGCCCATGGGCTGCTGGTCAATCACTGGCGGCGCCTGGCCATCGAGCGTGCCTATCTCGAATCCCTGGCCCAGCAGCCGGAGGAGTACGCCCCCTCGCCGGAGCAGCGCGAGCTGATCATGGCTTCCCTGCTGCAGATCGACGCCCTGCTGCGGCGCCTGCCGGGCAAGGTGCGCGATGCTTTCCTCCTGGCTCAGCTCGATGGCCTGACCTACGCGCAGATTGCCGTAAAGCTCGGTGTGTCCGAGCGTATGGTGAAGAAGTACATGGCCCAGGCCATGCTCCATTGCCTGACCCTGGCGCAGGACTGAGGCATGGGCCAGTCGATTGATTTTGCCGTGTTGCAGCAGGCTGCCGACTGGTTCGCCCGGCTGCGCGACGAGCACGCCAGCGAGCAGGACCGTCTCGCCTGGCAGCACTGGCTGGAGGCCCGGCCGCAACACCGCCAGGCCTGGCTGCGGGTGGAGAGCATCAGCGGTCAGTTTGAACGTCTGCCGCAGCGCCAGGCGGCGCGTTCGGCACTGCAGGCACGTGGAGTGGAACGGCGCCAGGCGCTTAAGGCGCTATCCATCGTGGCAGGCGTTGGTCTGCTGGGGCTGGGCGGCCGTGCATTGCCATGGCAGCAATGGCAGGCCAGCCAGCGCACGGCGGTGGGCGAGGTACGTGACAGCCAACTGGCCGATGGCAGCCGCCTGTGGCTGAACACCGACAGCGCGCTGGACGTGGATTTCACTGCCCAACTGCGGCGCCTGACGCTGTATCGCGGTGAGGTGCTGGTCGACGCAGCCGACGATGCGCGGCCGTTGTGGCTGGAGACCGCGCATGCGCGCCTGCGCGTGCAGGGCGGGCGTTTCGCCGTGCGCCAGCTGGACGACGGCTACCTGGTCTCGACCCAGGTCGGTGCGCTGGAGATTCTCGGTGTGCGCCGGCAGAGCCTGGTAGCGGGACAGCAGGCCTATTTCGATGCCCACTGGGTGGATAGCCCGGTGCCGTTGCGCCAGGGCCAGCAGGCCTGGACCCACGGCATTCTGCAGGCCGATGACATGCCGTTGGGAGAGTTCGTCGCCGAGCTGAGTCGCCACCAGCGTGGACATCTGGGCTGCGATCCGCGGGTGGCCAACCTGCGCCTGGTCGGTGCCTTCCCGCTGGCGCAGCCGGCGCGCATCTACGCCGCCCTGGAGGCCAGCCTGCCGGTACGTGTGGTGCATCGGCTGCCGTGGTGGATCAGCATCGAGCCGCGCCATTCAGCTGCGACTTGAGTGCGGATAAAAATATTTCGCATTCTTGGTTCCCCTTTTTTCATCTGGCTTGGCTTCAAGCGCATCAGGGCGATTTTGCCCGCTATGCCATCGCTATCCAGGGGGATTCACATGCCTTACTCCACTACTCCGCACGCCCTGCGTCGGGCGATTCGTGCCGCGGTGCTGGCCATGCCGCTGGCCGCCCTGCAGCCGGGTCTGGGCGGCCTGGCCCAGGCCGCCGATGCCGAGCAGAGCCTGCGCAGCTACGCCATCCCGGCCGGTCCGCTGTCCAGCGCCCTGAGCCAGTTCGCCAGCGAGGCGCAGATTCTCCTCGCTGTCGACGGCCAGCTCACCGCCAACAAGCAGAGCCAGGGCCTGCAGGGCCAGTACTCGGTGGACGAGGGCCTGGCCCAGCTGCTGCATGGCAGCGGTCTGCAGGTGGTGCGTGACGCCAGCGGCGGCTATTCGCTGGGCCTGGTTGGCGAGGGCGCCAGCCTGTCGCTGCAGACCACCGAGGTCGAGGGCTTCGCCCTGGGCAACGCGCTGGGCAGCATGGACGGCTACAACGCCACCCACAGCAGCGTGGCGACCAAGACCAGCAAGGCGCTGGTGAAGACTCCGCAGAGCGTGTCCGTGGTCACCGCCGCGCAGATTGAGGAGCAGGGCTCGCGCACCGTCGCCGAGGCTACCCGCTACACCGCCGGTGTGCTCACCAACCCCTACGGCAATACCCACCGCTATGACTATCTGGCCATGCGCGGGATCAACGACGGCTCGGTGGACAACATCATCATCGATGGCCTGAAGTCCATGGGCGATCCGGGGTCGTTCACCAGCCTGCAGATCGATCCCTATTTCCTCGAGCGCATCGATGTGCTCAAGGGCCCGTCCTCGGTGCTCTACGGTCGCAGTAACCCGGGCGGTCTGGCGGCGCTGACCACCAAGCGCCCCGAGTTCGAAGAGGCCGGCCGCATCGATGTGTCCTTCGGCAGCCATGACTACAAGCAGACCGCTTTCGACGTCACCGGCCCGCTCAGCGACAACGTCGCCTACCGTGTGGTCGGCCTGGCCAAGGACACCGATGTGCAGGTCGAGCATGTCGAAGAGACTCGTTATGCGCTCATGCCCAGCCTGGCTCTGAGCCTCGGTGACGACACCCTGCTCAATCTCTACGCCTACCTGCAGGAAGACCCCAATGGCGGTTACCACGGCAGCCTGCCGGCCTCCGGTACCCTGCACACGCGCAACGGCGAGCGCATCTCCGCCAGCTTCTTCGAGGGTGACCCGGACCTCGAGGAATTCAAGCGCAGCCAGCAGATGCTCGGCTATGAACTGGAGCACCGCTTCAACGACACCTGGAGCGCGCGGCAGAACTTCCGCTACCTGGACGCCAGCACCGAAAACAGCCAGGTCTGGGGCAACGGTTATGTGAGCGCCACCGGCAACGAGCTGGCCCGTGGCTTCAGCGGTGGCGAGGAGAACCTGCACGCCTGGATCGTCGACAACCTGCTGCAAGCCGAATTCGCCACCGGCGCGGCACAGCACACCCTGGTCACCGGGCTGGACTACCAGTACTCGAAGAACAAGGTGCGCTACGACCGCGACTACAGCTCGGTGACCCCGCTGGACGTGTTCAATCCGCAATACCCGGCCAACGACCTGGCTGCCCTGGCCACCGTCAGCGACGCCCTGCGCCGGCAGAAGCAGGCCGGCCTGTACGTGCAGGACCTGATCGAGCTGGGCGGCTGGAACTTCACCGCCGGTCTGCGCCAGGACTGGTACGACGTATCCATCGACGACGATCAGCAGGGCACCCAGGACGCCAACACCGGCGACAAGCTCAGCGGCCACCTCGGCGTGCTGTATGCCTTCGACAACGGCCTCTCGCCCTATGTCAGCTACTCCACTTCGTTCAACCCCACGTCCAACTACTCCGATGGTGCGCAGATCCTCAAGCCCACCACCGGCGAGCAGTGGGAGGCCGGCCTGAAGTTCCAGCCGCCGGGCACTGACGACCTGTACACCATCTCCTTCTTCACCCTCGAGATGGAGAACCTGTTCGCCAAGGAGAACAGCTTCACCGACAACTACGAATACAAGGGCGTCGGTGGCATCGACTCCAGGGGCGTCGAGCTGGAAGCACGCGTGCAGGTCACCGACAACCTGCAGCTGCTGGGCAGCTACACCTACAACGACGTGGAATACAGCAAGTCCTACTTCGTCTTCGACGCGCTCGGTGGCGTGGTGGATGCCAAGGGCAACACCCCGTACCAGACACCCGAGCAGATGGCCAGCCTGTGGGCCGACTACGGCTTCAAGGAAGGTCTGCTGGCCGGCCTGACCTTCGGCGTTGGCGCCCGCTATGTGGGCGAGAGCGAGGGTAGCGACCTGAACGACTTCCAGGTGCCGTCCTACACCCTGTTCGACGCGGCAGTCAGCTATGACCTGGCCTACGTCGGCCTGCAGGGCACCTCGGTGCGGGTCAACGCCAACAACCTCACCGACGAGTACTACGTGGCCTCCTGCTATTCGGCCACAGCCTGCTACCTGGGCGAGGAGCGTACCGTGGTAGCCACCGTCACCCAGAAGTTCTGACCCACCGCAACGACCGCCGTCTCGCCAGAGGCGGCGGTTTTCTGCTGTTTGCGAGACGGAAAATCATGATGCGCAACATTCTGGTCCGGCTGCACCGCTACCTCGGGCTGGCCACGGCGGTGTTCCTCGCCCTGGCCGGTCTGACCGGCAGCGTGCTGGCCTTCCACCACGAACTGGATGAGTGGCTCAACCCGCAGTTCTACCAGACCGATCACACCGCCACGGCGCGCATGGACGGCCCGAGCCTGATCGAGCGGCTGGAGGCGGCTCATCCGCAGCGCCTGGTCTGGTATCTGGAACAGCCGGACGAGCCCGGCCATTCGGCGCTGCTGGCCACCGTGCCGCGCACCGATCCGGCCAGCGGCCAGCCTTATCCGCTGGCGCCACGGGTGTTCTACCTCGACCCGGCCGACGGCAGCGTGCTGGGCGAGCGGGAGTGGGGCGCCTGCTGTTTCTCTCGGGAGAACTTCGTCCCTTTTATCCTCGAGTTCCACTACAGCCTCAGCCTGCCGGGCAATTGGGGCATCCTGCTGATGGGCATCGTCGCCATTCTCTGGACCATCGACTGCCTGGTCTCGCTGTGGCTGACCCTGCCGCGCGGCCGGCCGTTCTGGCGCAAGTGGGGCAAGGCCTGGAAGATCAAGCGCCAACGCCTCAACCACGACGTGCACCGCGCCGGTGGCCTGTGGCTGTGGCTGCTGCTGACCCCAGTGGCGGTCAGCAGTGTGGCAATGAACCTGCCGGCCGACGTGTTCAAACCGGTGGTTTCGCTGTTCTCGGAGGTACCGCTGAGTACCTACGAGGCGCGCGGCCGGCTGCCCAAGGAGGAGCTGGGCGAGCTGCTGCTGGACTACCGCCAGGCCTATGCGCTGGCGCGGGAGGAGGGGGATCGCCTGGGGCTGCACCAACCCATCACCGAGCTGTACTACAGCTTCGAGTACAACTTCTTCGGTGCCGGTTTCGGTGACCATGCCAGCGACGAGGGCAACGCCTGGGTCTTCGTGCATGGCGAGGACGGCCGTGTGATCGGTCGCGAGATCCCCGGTGTCGGCACCCTGGGCGAGCGCTTCTACCAGCTGCAGCTACCTATCCACGGCGGGCGCATCTTCGGCTTCCCCGGGCGGGTGCTGATAGCCTTGCTGGGCCTGGCCATTGCCATACTCAGCATCACCGGCATGGTGATCTGGTGGCGCAAACAGCGCGCCCGCCTGTTCGTGGCGCAGCGCGTTGAACGGCGGCTTGCTGAGCAGGGATAATCTGCCCGCGCCCGTGGTCATAGCCGGCGCCCCGCAACTCTCCCTGGAACTCCCCGTGCGCCTGCTGCCCTTTCGACTGAGTACCCTGCTTCTGGCGCTGGCCCTGCCGGCCGGTGCCAACACCTGTCCGCCTGGCCAGGTGCAGGTCTGTCTCTATGGCTGCCTGTGCGTGCCGGAGTACGCGCAGGTACAGGAGCAGGCGCTGGAACTGGCAGCCAGCAACCTGCAGGGCTGGATTCTGCAGTCGCGCCAGCAGTTGCTGGCCGCCGGCAGCACACCGATGCCGGCAGCGATACGCCAGCAACTGCTGGCCTGGTACCCGGCCGAATTGCTGGATGCCGTGCGCTACCGGGTGGGCGGCGGCGAGCAGTTGGACGCCGCCAGCACCCTGCTGCAGAACCCGGACATCCAGGCCGTGACCCTGGTCGACCTGATCGTGTTCCGCGAGGCTGAAGCCGCCGAGCTTGATGTCGCACTTTGGGCTCACGAGCTGCACCATGTGCAGCAGTACCGCGGGTGGGGCGTGGAAGGCTTTGCCCGCCGCTACACGCGGGACTTCGAGGCGGTCGAGGGGCCGGCCTACGACCTGCAGCTACGGGTATCGCGTGCGCTGCGAGAACAGCGCGGCTATTGAAAACCAAGCAAGCGCTAGGTTAGTGTGGCGAAAACAACAACCGGGAGCCACCCGCATGTCCGCCTTCCAGGAATACTTCGATCCCTCTCATCAGCTGGTACGTGACTCGGTGCGCCGCTTCATCGAGCGCGAGGTGCTGCCGCACATCGCTGACTGGGAGGAAGCCGAGGAGTTCCCCCGCGAGCTTTACCGCAAGGCTGGTGCGGCCGGTATTCTCGGCATCGGTTACCCGGAGCAGTTCGGCGGCAGCCACGAAGGTGACCTGTTCGCCAAGGTGGCGGCCAGCGAGGAACTGATGCGTTCCGGCTCTGGCGGCCTGGTCGCCGGCCTCGGTTCGCTGGATATCGGCCTGCCGCCGGTACTCAAGTGGGCCAAGCCCGCACTGCGCGACCGTGTGGTGCCCGAGGTGCTGGCTGGCGAGAAGATCATGGCGCTGGCGGTGACCGAGCCTTCCGGCGGTTCCGACGTGGCCAACCTGAAGACCCGCGCCGTGCGCGACGGCGATTACTACCGCGTGACTGGCAGCAAGACCTTTATCACCAGCGGCGTGCGTGCCGACTACTACACCGTGGCCGTGCGCACCGGCGGCGAGGGGTTCGGCGGTGTCAGCCTGTTGCTGATCGAGAAGGGCACGCCTGGTTTCACCGTTGGCCGCTCGCTGAAAAAGATGGGCTGGCGCTCATCGGACACTGCCGAGCTGTTCTTCGATGACTGCAAGGTGCCGGTGGAGAACCTGATCGGTGCCGAGAACATGGGCTTTGCCTGCATCATGGCCAACTTCCAGAGCGAACGCCTGAGCCTGGCACTGATGGCCAACATGACCTCGCAGATGGCCCTGGAAGAGGCCATGCGCTGGGCCCGTGAGCGCGAGGCCTTCGGCAAGCCGATCGGCAAGTTCCAGGTGCTCAAGCACCGCCTGGCCGAGATGGCCACCCAACTGGAGGTGTCTCGCGAGTTCACCTACCGCCAGGCGGCGAAGATGGCCGTCGGCAAGAGCGTGATCAAGGAAATCTCCATGGCCAAGAACTTCGCCACCGACGTGGCCGATCGCATCACCTACGATGCGGTGCAGATCCTCGGTGGCATGGGTTACATGCGTGAAAGCCTGGTAGAGCGCCTGTACCGCGACAACCGCATCCTCTCCATCGGCGGCGGCTCGCGGGAGATCATGAACGAGATCATCAGCAAGCAGATGGGCTTGTGAGCGCCGACGGCGACAGGCCCTTGTCCGTCGATTCGAGCAGGACGCGCAGCGGAGAGCACCGATGAATCCGCTGCATCTCATTGCCGCCACAGTACTGCTGTTGCTGCCAACCCAACAGGTTCTTGCCGCTGGCGGCACCGGCGAGTACGCGCTCGACTGGCCTGTGGCAGGCGAGACGCTGGTCTATCGCTCCTGCGGTTGCGCCGATGACTGCTGGGTGGCGGAGTTGCGCGACAGCGCGTCGGCGCAGGTGAAGGCCAGTCTGAGCTGCGACTGCAGCGAGCTGTTCTATGCACAGGGAACGAGTGCGCGACAGCCGCTCGGTGAAGCGTGTGCGGTGATCAATGACAGCGCAGACAAGGCAGCGGCAATCGGCGCCAGGCTGCACGAACTGCTGAGCAGGTAGTCGTTCCTGCTCAGTGCTCGTCGAGGGCGAAGGCGGTCAGTGCAAAGGTCGGAATACCGGCGTCTTGCAGTTTCTGCGACCCCCGCAGCTCGGGCAGGTCGATGATCGCGGCGGCTTCGTACACCTGGGCTCCGAGGCGGCGAACCAATCGGGCGGCGGCCAGCAGGGTGCCGCCGGTAGCGATCAGGTCATCGAAGATCAGGACCCGGTCACCATCGCACAGGCTGTCGCTGTGAACCTCTAGCAGGGCCTCGCCGTATTCGGTCTGGTAGCTCTCGGAGAGCACGTCCGCCGGCAGCTTGCCCTGTTTGCGGAACAGGATCAGCGGCTTGTTCAGTTCGTAGGCGATCACCGAGCCGATCAGAAAGCCGCGCGCATCCATCGCGGCCACATGGCTGAAATCGGCCTCCACGTAGCGCTGGATGAAGCTGTCGGCGACCATGCGCTGGGCGCGCGGCGACTGGAATAGCGGGGTAATGTCGCGGAACACCACGCCCGGCTTGGGGAAGTCCGGCACGGGGCGGATCAGCGACTTGATGTCGAATTCGTCGAAGATCATCACGCGTCCTCAGTCCGCCATGCTACCGCCGGCGAGGGCGCACAGTTCAATCGGGTCAAGGATCTGTACTTCCTTGCCTTCGGCGTTGATCAGGCCGTTCTGCTGGAAGCGGGTGAATACTCGCGACACGGTCTCCACGGCGAGGCCCAGGTAGTTGCCGAGCTCATTGCGCGACATGGACAGGCGGAACTGGTTGGCCGAGAAGCCGCGTGCGCGGAAGCGCGCGGAGAGATTGACCAGGAAGGTGGCGATTCGCTCGTCGGCGGTCTTCTTGGACAGCAGCAACATCATCTGTTGGTCGTCGCGGATCTCCCGGCTCATGACGCGCATCAGTTGACGGCGCAGTTGAGGGAGCTGCACGGAAAGTTCATCCAGGCGCTCGAAGGGGATCTCGCAGACGGAGGTGGTCTCCAGTGCCTGCGCGGATACGGGGTAGAGTTCGCTGTCTACACCGGACAGACCGACCAGTTCGCTGGGCAGGTGGAATCCGGTGATCTGCTCTTCACCGGCGTCGCTGAGGGTAAAGGTTTTCAGCGCGCCGGCACGCACGGCGAATACCGAGTCGAAGGTGTCGCCCTGGCGAAACAGGAACTCACCCTTCTTCAATGGACGGCCACGCTTGACGATGCGGTCCAGGGCATCCATGTCCTCGAGGTTCAAGGACAGCGGCAAGCACAGCGCGGCGAGACTGCAGTCCTTGCAATGGGCCTGGTGCGGGCTGTGCACCTTGATGAACTCTGACATCGCTACCCCTGAGTGGAGAGTCACACACAAAATCGAAGGTTAACCCATTGGCGCCCGGCTGGGCCAGAGCGGTGGCGCATGTCTGACCATTTGCTCAAGTTATGGCCGGATCGCCCGATAGCCAGTTGGCGCCATGTGGAGGAGGCAGCATGTTGAAACTGGACGTGAGTGGGCTCAGTGATCGCCTGGCGCAGGGCATACAGCGTCAGGCGGCAAGGGCCGGCGGCGCAGCCCCCGGCGAGCCTGAGGTGCGTGATGGTCTGCGGGTTACGCTTTCGGAGTTGGGTAAGGCGCGTGCCACCGCGAAGCATGATGATATCGAGGAGGCCGACCTGCCGGACAACATCAAGGAGATTCTCAGGTTGATCCGTGCCCTGCGTCAGCAGATCGCCGATAAGCAGGCTGAGCTGCAGGCGCTGATGGCGGAGTCGGGAGCGGATCCGCGGATCAAGCAGATGCGCGTGGAAGCCCTGCGTGGTGAGCTGTCTTCGTTGCAAGGTGCGCTGAGCACGGCTCAGGCGAGTCTGTTGACGGCGCTCAAGGACAAGCGCCTGAGTGATGACCAGCGACTGCAGGCCAGTCGCCTGGCGATGGGCTGATCAATCCTTTGCCCGAGGCGTGCCGGCCATATGGCCGGCATCTGGTTCAGATGACCCGCGAGAAGCGCTGTTGGTTCTGCTGCTCCAGGTAGTGATCGAACAGCATGCATACCGAGCGAACCAGCAGGCGTCCTGCCGGGCGCACTTCAATACCCTGGGCGCCGAGCTCGATCAGACCATCGCGGTCCAGCTGCTGCAGTTGCGGCCAGATGGCTGAGAAGTAACTGCGAAAGTCGATGGCGAAGCGCTGTTCGATATCGCCGAAGTTCAGTTGGAACTGGCAGATCAGCGCCTGGATTACCGCGCGGCGGATGCGGTCATCCTCGTTGCAATGCAGGCCGCGCTGGGTCGCCAGCTGGCCGTTGGCCAGGCTTTGCTGGTAGTTGGCCAGGTCGCTGCTGTTCTGGCTGTACAGGTCGCCGACCTGGCTGATGGCCGATACGCCAAGCCCGATCAGGTCGCAGTGGCCGTGCGTGGTGTAGCCCTGGAAGTTGCGCTGCAGGGTGCCGTCCTCCTGAGCCATGGCCAGCTCGTCATCGGGGAGGGCGAAGTGGTCCATGCCGATATAGCGGTAGCCGGCGGCGGTCAGCTGCTCAATGCTGCGCTGCAGCATTTCCAGTTTCAGTGCCGGGCTGGGCAAGTCGCTTTCGTTGATACGGCGCTGCGGCATGAAGCGCTCGGGCAAGTGGGCATAGTTGAACACCGACAACCGATCAGGCTGCAGGGCGATCACCTCGGCCACGGTGCGGGCGAAGCTGTCCGGATTCTGCAGCGGCAGGCCGTAGATCAGGTCGATGTTCACCGAACGGTACTGCAACGTGTGCGCGGCTTCGACGATGGCGCGGGTCTGTTCCAGCGTCTGCAGGCGGTTGATCGCCCGCTGCACGTTGGGATCGAGGTCCTGTACGCCAAGGCTGACGCGATTGAAGCCCAGATCGCGTAGCAGCCCCATGGTCGACCAGTCGGCTTCGCGCGGGTCGATCTCGATGCCGTAGTCGCCGCGATCATCGTCGAGCAGGTGAAAGTGCTTGCGCAGATGCTCCATCAGCCGACGCAGTTCGTCGTGGCTGAGGAAGGTCGGGGTGCCGCCGCCGAAGTGCAGTTGCTCGACCACCTGTGCGCTGTCGATATGGCGGGAAATCATTTCGATCTCCTGCTCCAGGCGCTCCAGATAGGGCAGGGCGCGGCCGCGATCCTTGGTGATCACTTTGTTGCAGGCGCAGTAGTAGCAGATGTTGGCGCAGAACGGCACGTGCACGTACAGCGACAGTGGGCGCTTGGCCTTGCGGCTGTCACGCAGGGCGTGCAGCAGGTCGAAGGAGCCGACTTCGCCATGGAATTGCACGGCGGTGGGGTATGAGGTGTAGCGCGGGCCCGGTCGGTCGTGACGGCGGATCAGGTCGGCGTCCCAGTGGATGGCATCGAGCATCGGGGAAATCCCTGGAGTGGCGAGTGATGCCAGTCTAGGGAGAGCCCGAGGGGAGCCTCTTGATTTGTATCAATGGCCCATCAGCCAATGCTGATGCGGGCCGGGCAATGTCCAGATACCAAACAGGATCACCAGCAGCCCGCCAGCAACCCGCACGCCGCGCCGGCGCAGGAGTGCGGTCAGGCGTTCGGCGGCCATGCCGGTGGCCAGCAGCACCGGCCAGGTGCCCAGGCCGAAGGCCAGCATCAGCAGCGCGCTTTCACCCGGCGAGCCCTGGCTGGAGGCCCAGAGCAGCGTGCTGTAGACCAGGCCGCAGGGCAGCCAGCCCCACACGGCGCCGAGTAGCAGGGCACGTGGCAGGCTGCTGACCGGCATCAGGCGGCTGGCGAGGGGTTGCAGGTGACGCCACAGGTGGCGACCGAGTGCCTCGATGCGGGTCAGGCCGCTCCACCAGCCTGCCAGGTAAAGGCCCATGGCGATCAGCAGCAGGCCTGCCAGCACGCGTAGGGCCATGGCTGCCGGGCTGCTGGCCACGGCCCAGCCGGCCAGGCCGATGAGCAGGCCGGCGGTGGCATAGCTGAGGATGCGCCCGAGGTTGTAGGCCAGCAGCAGGCGCAGGCGTCGCGCGCGCTGCTCGGGCGGGATGGCCAGGGTCAGTGCACCCATCAGCCCGCCACACATACCCAGGCAGTGGCCGCCGCCGAGCAGGCCGAGGATCAGGGCGGACAGCAGTGGCGCGACGAGCTCAGGCACGCGGTTCGTCCTCGGCCTTGTCGGCTTCGGCGACACCGGCCTTGTGCTGGGGGTCTTCGTCGTCGAACAGGATGCTGTGGGCTGGGCTGTCCAGATCGTCATACTGGCCGTTGTCCACTGCCCAGAAGAACAGCCAGATAGCAAAGCCAACCAGGCCGACGGCGATGGGGATCAGGAAATAGATGGCGGACATGACTCGGGCTCCTAGGCGTTCTTCACTCGGGCCAGGCGGAGTGCGTTCAGTACCACGAGCAGTGAGCTGGCCGACATGCCGAGCGCGGCCCACAGCGGGGTGACCCAGCCAAGCGCAGCAAAGGGCAACACCAGTCCGTTGTACAGGGTGGCCCAGGTCAGGTTCTCGATGATCACGCGGCGAGTGCGACGGGCCAGGCTGAAGGCTTCTATGAGACTGCTCAGACGGTTGGACAGCAACACCGCGTCGGCGCTGGTTTTGGCCAGGTCGGTGGCACTGCCCATGGCTACGCTGATGTCGGCACCGGCCAATACCGGTACGTCGTTGACCCCGTCGCCGAGCATCAACACGCGCCGGCCGCGCTGGTGCAGCTCCTGCAGCACGGCCAGCTTGGCGTCAGGGGTCAGGCCGCCGCGGGCGTCCTCGATGCCGAGTTGGCGAGCCACCTCGGCGACCATCGGCGAGCTGTCGCCAGACAGCAGGAGGATGTCCCAGCCTTCGGCGCGGCAGGCGGCAATCAGTTGTGCGGCATCGGCCCTCAGCTGGTCGCCGAGGACGAACCAGGCCAGCGGACCGCGTTCATCGCCGAGCAACAACCATTGGCCGTGTTCGCCGGGAATGCTCGGCGCCTGGCGCCCAGCGAGGGCTGCGACATAGTTCGGCTGGCCGATGCGCAGACGACGACCGCTGACCACGCCCTCGAGGCCCTGGCCCGGCTCGCTGATCAGCTGCTCGGCGCCCTTGCTGCTGTGTCCAAAGGCACGGGCGATGGGGTGTTCAGAGCCGTGTTCGAGCGTGGCCGCCAGTGCCAGGCAGGCATCCGCATCCAGTTCGCGCAGGGTTTCGATACGCTCCAGGGTCAGGCGTCCCTCGCTCAGCGTGCCGGTCTTGTCGAAGATCACCGTGTCGATCTGCTTCAGGCCCTCCAGCACGTGCCCGCGCGTCAGCAGCAGGCCAAGCTTGTGCAGGCTGCCGGTGGCGGTGGTCAGCGCGGTTGGCGTGGCCAGCGACAGGGCGCAGGGGCAGGTGGCGACCAGCAGCGCCAGGACGATCCAGAAGGCGCGCTGTGGGTCTATTTGCCACCAGACCAGCCCCACGACCGCTGCGACGGCCAGCACCACCAGCAGGAACCACTGCGCCACACGGTCAGCCAGTTCGGCCATTCTCGGTTTGTCGGCCTGCGCTCGCTCCAGCAGGCGCACGATGGCCGAAAGGCGGGTGTTCTCGCCCAATGCCTCGACCTCAACGGTCAGCGGCCCCTCGACATTGAGGGTTCCGGCGGTGACCGAGTCCCCTTCACCTTTTGGCAGCGGCAGGTACTCGCCGGTGAGCAGCGACTCATCGACACTCGACTGCCCGGCGACGATACGCCCATCTGCCGGGAGCTGGGCGCCTGGGGGGACCAGTACGCGGTCGCCGATGGCCAGCTCACGCAGCAGCACGCGCTGACTCTGGCCGCTGGCTTCCAGGCGCAGGCAGGAGGGGGGGAGCAGATTGACCAGCTGCGCAGTGGCCGCTGCCGTGCGCTCGCGGGCGCGGCGTTCCAGATATCGGCCAGCGAGCAGGAACAGGGCAAACATGCCCACGGCGTCAAAGTACAGTTCACCGACACCGGTAACGGTGGACCAGATGCCGGCCACGTAGGCCCCGCCGATCGCCAGCGATACCGATACATCCATGGTCAGGTGGCGGGTGCGCAGGTCGCGCAGCGCGCCACGGAAGAACTGGCCGCAGCAATAGAAGACGATGGGGGTGGTCAGGAACAGGCTGGTCCAGCGCAGGATCTTGTCCAGTTCCGGCGAGAGGTCGACGTTGAACTCCGGCCATGTGGCCATGGCGGCCATCATCACCTGCATCCACAACAGGCCGGCAACGCCAATCTGGCGCATGGCCTTGCGGTTTTCTTCGGCAAGGCGCGCACTGGCGTCGTCTTCCTGCCAGGGATGGCCGGCATAGCCGATGCGGCGTAGCTCGGCGAGCAGCTGGCTGAGCGGGATCTGGCTGTCGGACCAGCGTACTTGCAGGCGCTGGTTGGACAGGTTGAGGTTGGCATCCACCACGCCCGGCAGGCCGCGCAGGTGTTTCTCGATCAGCCAGCCGCAGGCGGCGCAACTGATGCCCTCGATCAGCAGGCGAGTCTCGCTGAGCTCGCCCTGGTGTTCGACGAAGCCGCGTTGCACTTCGTCGCGGTCATACAGCGCCAGTTCGTCCGGCAGGGCCTTGGGCAGTGCCTGCGGGTTGATGGCGTTGTCGCTGCGATGTCGGTAGTAGCTTTCCAGGCCGCCGGCAACAATGGCTTCGGCCACGGCCTGGCAGCCCGGGCAGCAGAAGGCCCGCGTCTGCTCCAGAACGCGGGCCTCGAAACGGCTGCCGGCAGGCACCGGCAGGCCGCAGTGATAGCAGGGTAGGGGACTGCTCAAGACATTACTCGCCGAGGTGGATGCTCTGGCTGCTGGCCAGTTGCTTTTCCTCGAACAGGCGCCAGTCCTTGCCGCCTTCCTGGCCGATCAGCTCGACGAAGCGCCGTCCTTCGACTGCGTCCAGCAGATTGCCGGTATAGCGGCCATCGGGCTGGCGCTGCACGACCACACGGCGATCGCGCTCCGGCTGGGTCGGCGAGATCAGGTTGAGCACCAGCTGCGGCGGATTGCTGTAGCCCTTGAGATGCAACTCGACCGTGCCCTTCTCGTTGTCCAGTGTCAGGGAGGCCTCGAGCTGCAGGCGTTCAGCCAGGTCCTCGCGCTCCAGCGACGTGTTGATACCTTTGCCGACATCGTAGTAGTTGTCCGACAGCAGGCCAGGCGGGTTGTTGGTGGCGATCACCAGCATGCTGGTCCCCAGCACCACGGACAGACCGAGGATGCCGAGGATGAACCAGACCCAGACTTCTTTGTACCAGGGGTTGACCGGGGTTTGTTGCGACGACATTGCTTGACCTTGTTCAGCGCACGCTCGGGCCGATGAATCGGCTGTCGGCATCGTTCTCGATAGTGGGATCTTCCAAGGCCTGGACCTTGAATAGAATTTCATTGGCGCTGGACGGCAGCTTCTCCGGCGCGATGGACAGTTCCACCGGAATCGACAGCACCTCGCCGGCAGCAGCCTTGACCTCGCGCTTGCCTTCGTACTCGAGACCGTCGATACCTTCGACGGAGATCAGGTAGGTCAGGTCGCGCTGGGCCTTGTTCATCAGTTTCACGGTGTAGACGTTCTCGACATGACCCTGCTCGTTCTCGCGGAACAGTACGCGGTCCTTGAGCACATCGACTTCTACCAGCGAACGATTGAAAACGGCCCAGGCAAACAGGCTCATCATCGCCACCAAAGCGAGGGCATAGCCTATCAGGCGCGGACGCAACAGGTGGGTCTTCTGCCCGGAAAGATTGTGTTCGGTTGTGTAGCTGACCAGTCCGCGCGGGTAGCCCATCTTGTCCATGATTGCGTCGCACGCGTCGACACAGGCTGCACAGCCAATGCACTCGATCTGCAGGCCGTCGCGGATGTCGATACCGGTCGGGCAGACCTGCACGCACATGGTGCAGTCGATACAGTCACCCAGGCCCTCGGCCTTGTAGTCGGCGGTTTTCTTGCGCGGGCCACGGCTCTCGCCACGGCGCGGGTCGTAGGAAACGATCAGGGTGTCCTTGTCGAACATCACGCTCTGGAAGCGCGCGTAGGGGCACATGTAGATGCATACCTGTTCGCGCAGCCAGCCGGCGTTGCCGTAGGTGGCCAGGGTGAAGAAGCCGACCCAGAAGTAGGCCCAGCCGTCAGCCGTGCCATTGAGCAGGCTGGGTAGCAGGTCGCGGATGGGCGAGAAGTAGCCGACGAAGGTCAGGCCGGTGACCAGGCCGATCAGCAGCCAGAGACTGTGCTTGGCGATCTTGCGCAGCAGCTTGTTGGGGCTCATCGGCGCCTTGTCCAGCTTCATGCGCTGGTTGCGGTCACCTTCGGTGACTTTCTCGCACCACATGAAGATCCAGGTCCACACGCTCTGCGGGCAGGTATAGCCGCACCAGACGCGACCGGCGAACACGGTGATGAAAAACAGGCCGAAGGCACAGATGATCAGCAGCCAGGACAGCAGGGCAAAATCCTGCGGCCAGAAGGTGGCGCCGAAGATGAAGAACTTACGTTCCGGCAGGTTCCACCAGACGGCCTGGCGGTCATTCCAGCTGAGCCAGACGGTGCCGAAGTAGAGCAGAAAGAGGAAGGCGCCACCGCCGAGCCGCAGGTTGCGGAACAGGCCGGTGAAGGCACGGGTATAGATTTTTTCGCGACTGGCGTAAAGGTCGACGGATTCGCCGCCTTTGGCCGGGGGAGGGGTGATGTTTCGGACGGGAATCTGTTCGCTCATCAGGGTCGTACCACGGCTGGGGTGATTGCTCCCGCGATACTTGCCGGGGGAGTCAGAATTTCACATGCACTATGGTACGCCTGATCGAGCGTTGCCCGGGTGCGACCAGCGGTCGCGTCCCGGGCGGGTGAAGGCTTACTTCTCGTTTGCTGCCTCGGACTTGCCCTGGGACAGGCTGTACACATAGGCGGCCAGCAGGTGCACCTTGTCTTCGCTGCCCACGTACTGCAGCTGTGCGGGCATGTTGCCGCTGCGGCCGTAACGAATGCTCTGCTGCAGTTGAGCGTAGCTGCTGCCGTAGATGAAGGCGCTCGGGTTGGTCAGATTCGGCGCGCCCATGCTCGGGGTGCCCTTGCCGTCCGCACCGTGGCATGCGAAACAGGTAGTGGAGAAGACCTTCTTGCCAGCTTCGATGTCAGCAGTAACGCCTTCCGGCAGCTTGCGGCCACCCAGTTCGGTCAGCACGTAAGCGGCGACATTGCGCACGCCATCTTCGCCGATGGCAGGGCCTTGCGGCGGCATCATGCCATGACGACCACCAATGATGGTCTGCTTGATGTCGGCCGGCGAACCACCCCAGCGCCACTCGTTATCGGTCAGGTTGGGGAAGCCATACGCGCCCTTGGCGTCGGAGCCGTGGCAGACCGAGCAGTTGGACGCGAACAGGCGGCCACCCATTTTCAGGGCCTGCTCGTCCTTGGCCACTTCCTCGATCGGCAGCTTGGCGTACTTGGCATAGATGGGCGCGTATTCCTTGTCGGCGCGAACCATCTCCTTTTCCCACTGGTGCACGCCGGTCCAGCCGGACTGGCCAGTGGTGAAGGGCTTGCCGTCGCCGGCTTCGTTGTAGCCCGGCAGCAGACCTTTCCAGTTACCCAGGCCCGGGTAGAGGACCAGGTAGCCGAGGGCGAAGACGATGGTGCCGACGAACAACAGGAACCACCATTTCGGCAGCGGATTGTCGAACTCTTCGATACCGTCGAAGGAGTGGCCGACGGTTTCGTCGGTAGCGTCAGGGCGCTGGCCTTTACGCACACCGAATATCAGCCAGGTGAGCGCGGCAAGGGTGCCGAGGCTCAGTACGCTGACGTAGATACTCCAGAACGAAGTCATTCTTTATTGCTCCCAGAAGCTTGCTCGTCACGCTTGTTGGCTGGGATGTCATCGGCAAACGGCAGGTTGGCCGCTTCGTCGAAGCTCGACTTGCGCTTGCTGTTGTAAGCCCAGAGCACCACGCCGATGAAGGCGATGAAGACTACTGCCGTGCCTATGCCACGGATCATCCCGATATCCATCATGCGTTACCGTTTGTTCTTGATTGCGGTACCAAGACCTTGCAGGTACGCGACCAGCGCGTCCATTTCGGTCTTGCCCTTGACGGCCTCCCGAGCACCGGCAATGTCCTCGTCGGTGTAGGGCACGCCGAGGGCGCGCAGGGCGGTCATCTTGGCGGCGGTGTCCTTGCCGTCGAGCTTGTTCTCAACCAGCCACGGGTAGGCCGGCATCTTGGACTCCGGTACCACGTTGCGCGGGTTGTACAGGTGGGCGCGGTGCCAGTCGTCCGAGTAACGGCCGCCGACGCGAGCCAGGTCCGGGCCGGTACGCTTGGAGCCCCACAGGAACGGGTGGTCCCAGACGCTCTCGCCGGCGACGGAGTAGTGACCGTAGCGCTCGGTTTCGGCGCGGAACGGGCGAATCATCTGCGAGTGGCAGCCGACGCAGCCTTCCTTGATGTATATGTCGCGGCCTTCCAGTTCCAGTGCGGTGCGCGGCTTCATGCCTTCCACCGGGGTGTTGGTGACGTCCTGGAAGAACAGCGGGACGATCTGGGTCAGGCCGCCGATGCTGACGGCCAGGACCATGCCGATCGCCAGCAGGCCGATGTTCTTCTCGAAAATTTCGTGTTTGCTACCGGCCATCAGTGAGCAACCTCTGCAGGAATCAGGGCGGCGGCGTCGTACTTGCTCTTGTCAGCGGCACGCACGGTACGCCAGGTGTTGTAGGCCATCAGCAGCATGCCGGCGACGAAGAAGGCACCGCCGAGGGCGCGAACCATGTAGCCGAGATGGCTGGCTTCCAGGGCTTCGACGAAGGAGTAGGTGAGGGTGCCGTCTTCGTTGACTGCACGCCACATCAGACCCTGGGTGATGCCGTTGACCCACATGGAGGCGATGTACAGCACGGTACCGATGGTGGCCAGCCAGAAGTGGGCGTTGATCAGGCCGACGCTGTGCATCTGCTCGCGACCGAACACTTTCGGAATCAGGTGGTACAGCGATCCGATGGAGATCATCGCTACCCAGCCGAGGGCGCCGGCGTGCACATGGCCGATGGTCCAGTCGGTGTAGTGGGACAGGGCGTTGACGGTCTTGATGGCCATCATCGGGCCTTCGAAGGTGGACATGCCGTAGAAGGCCAGGGAAACCACCAGGAAGCGCAGGATGGGGTCGGAGCGCAGCTTATGCCAGGCGCCGGAGAGGCTCATCATGCCATTGATCATGCCACCCCAGCTCGGGGCCAGGAGGACGACCGACATGGCCATGCCGAGGGACTGGGCCCAGTCCGGGAGGGCGGTGTAGTGCAGGTGGTGCGGGCCGGCCCAGATGTACAGGGTGATCAGCGCCCAGAAGTGCACGATCGACAGGCGGTACGAGTAGATCGGACGCTCGGCCTGCTTGGGTACGAAGTAGTACATCATCCCCAGGAAGCCGGTGGTCAGGAAGAAGCCCACGGCGTTGTGGCCATACCACCATTGCACCATGGCGTCAGTGGCGCCGGAGTACATGGAGTAGGACTTGAACAGGGTGACCGGCATTTCCATGCTGTTGACGATGTGCAGCATGGCGGTGACCAGGATGAAGGCACCGAAGAACCAGTTGCCGACATAGATGTGCTTGGTCTTGCGCTTGATGATGGTGCCGAAGAACACCAGCAGGTAGCTGACCCAGACAACTGCCAGCAGGATGTCGATCGGCCACTCCAGTTCGGCGTATTCCTTGGAGGAGGTATAGCCCAGCGGCAGGGTGATCACTGCCAGCACGATCACGGCCTGCCATCCCCAGAAGGTGAAGGCGGCCAGACTGTCGGAGATCAGGCGAGTCTGGCAGGTACGCTGCACCACGTAGTAGGACGTGGCGAACAGGGCGCAACCACCAAAGGCAAAGATCACCGCGTTGGTATGCAGTGGGCGCAGACGGCCGAAGCTGGTCCACGGCAGGTTCAGGTTGAGTTCCGGCCACACAAGTTGTGCGGCGATGAACACCCCGAGACCCATCCCGATGACCCCCCAGATTACCGTCATAACGGCGAACTGGCGGACCACCTTATAGTTATAAGCAGTCTGACTGATTGCTGTGCTCATGCTAGGGGTACCACGGTTAAGGGAGAGTTTTATAGGCCAAAAAAGCGGCGGCAAGTATGGAGAATCAAGGTATCCATTGCAACGCCGGGATGCCTGTACGATCAAGGTTCTAGCGGCCTCGGAAGGCATTGCTGAACCTGTCGACTGGCACTCCAGTACCCGTGGTAACCCTGCTCTAAGGAGGGGATTGCCTAGAGATTATTACCGGGTACGACTTTTGGGCAGCTTAGACCAACTCCCGTCAGGTGGTATGCAAGCGGTCAGACAGGTGCGACATCGGGTCGCATTAGATGAAGAGGTAGCGGGTGCCGTAAGGCACCCGCCGGTAGGTTTACTCGCTAGCCAGGGTCTCCTCGTTTGCCGCCGGTTTCTGCGACAGGCTGTAGACATAGGCAGCCAGCAGGTGGACCTTGTCTTCGCTGCCGACATACTGCAGCTGTGCCGGCATGTGGCCGGTGCGGCCATAGCGGATGGTCTGCTGCAGTTGGGCAAAGCTGCTGCCGTAGATGAAGGCGCTCGGGTTGGTCAGGTTGGGCGCGCCCATGCTCGGGGTGCCCTTGCCATCGGCACCGTGGCAGGCGAAGCAGGTGCTGGCGAAGATCTTCTGGCCGGCACCGATGTCGGCGGTTTCACCTTCCGGCAGCTTGCGCCCGGCCAGTTCGGTCAGCACGTAGGCGGCGGCATTGCGGACGCCTTCCTCGCCGATCATCGCCGCTTGTGGCGGCATCATGCCGGTGCGGCCGCCCGCGATGGTCTGCTTGATCGAGGCAGCATCGCCGCCCCAGCGCCATTCCTTGTCGGTCAGGTTGGGGAAGCCGTAAGCACCTTTGGCGTCAGAGCCGTGGCAAACCGAGCAGTTGGAGGCGAACAAGCGGCCGCCCATCTTCAGTGCGCGCTCATCCTTGGCGACTTCCTCTACCGGCAACTTCGCGTAACTGGCGTAGATCGGGCCGTACTCGGCGTCGGCCTTGTCCATTTCGCGCTGCCACTGTTTGACCTGGGTCCAACCGCCTTCGTAGCCCGGCAGTTTGCCGGCGAAGTTGCCCAGGCCCGGGTAAAGCAGCAGATAGGCGCCGGCGAAGATCAGGGTGCCGAGGAACAGCATGAACCACCAGCGTGGCAGGGGGTTGTCGTATTCCTCGATGCCGTCGAACGAGTGACCCAGGGTCTGGTCGGTCGGGCCGGGCTGTTCGCCGCTGCGGGTGGCGAAGATCAGCCACAGAAGCGCGAGCAGGCTGCCCAGGGTGAGCAGGGTGATGTACCAGCTCCAGAATGCGGTCATGTCCTATTACCTCTTGTTCTTCAGGCTGGTGCCGAGCACCTGCAGGTAGGCCACCAATGCGTCCATTTCGGTCTTGCCCTTGACGGACTCGCTGGCCGCGGCGACGTCAGCGTCGGTGTAGGGCACGCCGAGGGCGCGTAGGGCGGTCATCTTGGCGGCGGTGTCCTTGCCGTCGAGCTTGTTCTCAACCAGCCACGGGTAGGCCGGCATCTTGGATTCCGGTACCACGTTGCGTGGGTTGTACAGGTGGGCGCGGTGCCAGTCGTCCGAGTAACGGCCGCCGACGCGTGCCAGGTCCGGACCGGTACGCTTGGAACCCCACAGGAACGGGTGGTCCCAGACGCTCTCGCCGGCCACGGAGTAGTGGCCATAGCGCTCGGTTTCGGCGCGGAACGGGCGAATCATCTGCGAGTGGCAGCCGACGCAGCCTTCCTTGATGTAGATATCGCGGCCTTCCAGCTGCAGGGCGGTATAGGGTTGCATGCCCTTGACCGGTTCGTTGACCACGTCCTGGAAGAACAGCGGGACGATCTGGGTCAGGCCGCCGATGCTCACCGCCAGGACCATGGCGATGGCCAGCAGGCCGACGTTCTTCTCGAAAATTTCGTGTTTGCTGCTCATCAGTGGGCGACCTCTGCAGGAATCAGGGCTTCGCGGTCATATTCGGCCGGTTTGGCGGCGCGTACGGTCAGCCAGGTATTCCAGGCCATCAGGAACATGCCGAGCAGGAAGATGGCGCCACCCAGTACCCGCACCACGAAGCCGATGTGGCTGGCCTCCAGGGCTTCGACGAAGGAGTAGGTGAGGGTGCCGTCGTCGTTGACCGCACGCCACATCAGGCCCTGAGTAATGCCGTTGACCCACATGGAGGCGATGTACAGCACGGTACCGATGGTGGCCAGCCAGAAGTGCGAGTTGATCAGGCTGACGCTGTGCATCTGCTCGCGGCCGAACACTTTCGGAATCAGGTGGTACAGCGAGCCGATGGAGATCATCGCTACCCAGCCGAGGGCGCCGGCGTGCACGTGACCAATGGTCCAGTCGGTGTAGTGGGAGAGGGCGTTGACGGTCTTGATGGCCATCATCGGGCCTTCGAAGGTGGACATGCCGTAGAAGGCCAGGGAAACCACCAGGAAGCGCAGGATGGGGTCGGAGCGCAGCTTATGCCAGGCACCGGACAGGGTCATCATGCCGTTGATCATGCCGCCCCAGGACGGAGCCAGCAGGACCAGGGACATCACCATGCCGAGGGATTGTGCCCAGTCCGGCAGGGCGGTGTAGTGCAGGTGGTGCGGGCCGGCCCAGATGTACAGGGTGATCAGCGCCCAGAAGTGCACGATCGACAGGCGATAGGAGTACACCGGGCGTCCGGCCTGCTTGGGCACGAAGTAGTACATCATCCCCAGGAAGCCGGCGGTCAGGAAGAAGCCCACGGCGTTGTGGCCATACCACCACTGCACCATGGCGTCGGTAGCGCCTGCGTACAGGGAGTAGGACTTGGTCAGGCTGACCGGCAGTTCCAGGTTGTTGACCACATGCAGCATGGCCACGGTCAGGATGAAGCCGCCGAAGAACCAGTTGCCGACGTAGATATGCTTGGTCTTGCGCTTCATCAGGGTGCCGAAGAACACCACGGCATAGGCCACCCAGACGATGGTGATCAGAATATCGATCGGCCATTCCAGCTCGGCATACTCTTTGGAGGTGGTGATGCCGAGCGGCAGCGTGACGGCTGCCAGCACGATCACCGCCTGCCAGCCCCAGAAGGTGAAGGCGGCGAGCTTGTCGGAGATCAGGCGGGTCTGGCAGGTCCGCTGCAGCGAGTAGTAGCTGGTGGCGAACAATGCGCAGCCGCCAAAGGCGAAGATCACCGCATTGGTATGCAGTGGGCGCAGGCGACCGAAGCTGGTCCACGGCAAGTTGAAGTTCAGTTCGGGCCAGGCCAGTTGGGCGGCGATGAACACGCCGAGCCCCATCCCGACTATGCCCCAAACCACCGTCATAATGGCGAACTGGCGGACAACCTTATAGTTGTAGGCCGCAGTGCTGGTTGTGTTCATGTGTTGGGCTTCCATCCACGGTTATGAAAAGCAGGGCAAGCATGGGTAATGGCACGATGATGGTTATTGACGAAGATCAATGCCGCGCACGGGGATGGCTGTGGAACGGGGCGGGCGGAATGTCGCAGGCCACGCTGATCCTCGCTCACGGCGCCGGCGCACCGATGGATAGCGAGTTCATGCAAGGCATGGCCGAGCGGCTGGCGATGCGTGGCGTGAGCGTTCTGCGCTTCGAGTTTCCCTACATGGCGGCGAGGCGTGCGGGAGGTGGCAAGCGCCCGCCCAATCCGCAGGCGCAGCTGCTGGATTGCTGGCGTGATGTCTACCGGCAGGTGCGGGCTGCGGTTGCGGGGCCGCTGGCCATTGGTGGCAAGTCAATGGGAGGGCGCATGGCCAGTTTGCTGGCGGACGAGTTGGGCGCCGATGCCTTGGTGTGCCTGGGGTATCCCTTCTATGCCGCCGGCAAGCCAGAGAAGCCGAGGGTGGCGCACTTGGCCGGATTGCAAACGCGTAGCCTGATCGTTCAGGGCGAACGTGATGCGCTGGGCAATCGCGAGACTGTCAGCGGCTATAGCCTGGCGCCCGCCATCACGCTGGAGTGGCTGACAGCAGCCGACCACGATCTCAAGCCGCTCAAGGCGTCAGGCCTGACTCACACGCAGCACCTGCAGCGGGCTGCGGAGTGGGTGGCCGCCTTCCTGCACAATTGAGGTTGCGGTAGGCACAAAAAAAGCCGGCGATAGCCGGCCTTTTTTGTGAGTCAGCTGCTCAGCGATTGAAGCGCTCCACCAGCGAATACTGATCCTGGGCGGTGGAGGTTAGCGCCTCGCTGAGCTGTGCGGTGCTCTGCGCTTCACCTGCCGTCTGGTCGGCGAGCTGGGCGATCGTGGTGATGTTCTGGTTGATCTCGTCGGCAACCGCGCTCTGCTCCTCGGCTGCGGCGGCGATCTGGTTGGCCATGTCGCTGATATTGGCGACCGCTGCGCTGATGCCGGCCAGTGCCTGGTCGGCCTGCAGAACGCGCTCCACCCCTTGGTCGGCCTGCTTGCGGCCGATCTCCATAGTCATCACCGCCTCTTCCGCAGTGCGCTGCAGCTTGGCGATCAGGGCGTGGATCTGGCCTGTCGACTCGGCGGTACGTTGTGCCAGCGAGCGCACCTCGTCGGCGACTACGGCGAAACCGCGGCCCATCTCCCCAGCGCGTGCCGCCTCGATGGCGGCATTCAGGGCGAGCAGGTTGGTCTGGTCGGCGATGCCCTTGATGACGTCGACGACGCCGCCAATCTCGTTGCTGTCCTGGGCCAGGCGCGAGACGGTCTCTCCGGTTTCGCTGACTGAAAGCGACAGGCGCTGGATAGCCTCCCGGGTTTCGGTCGTCACGTTGCGCCCCTCACCGGTGAGGCGGTTGGCTTCCTGGGTGGCGATGGCGGTGCGCGCCACATTGCTCGCCACCTCGAGGGTGGTGGCCGCCATCTCGTTGATCGCGGTGGCTACCTGCTCGGTCTCCATGCGCTGGCGCTCCAGGCCGGCCGAGCTGTTATGGGCCAGGTGGTCGGCCTGGCGGGCCTGGCTGGTCAGACGTTCGGCGGTGTCCTGCAGGCGAGTCAGGCAGGTTTTCAGGCGCGCCTCCTGGCTGAGCATGGCCATTTCAAGGCGCGCCTCGGCGCCGCGGCTATCGGTGTACATCTGGGCGATCAGCGGATCCGAGGTGGTCTGCTCGGCCAGGCGCAAGAGGCGCTTGACCCCGCGGTTCTGCCAGCCCAGGCCTGCCAGGCCCAGTGGCACCGAGAGCAGTGCGGCGAGCAGGAAGCCCCAGGTCGAGCCAATCCAGTGGCCGATGAGGAAGCCAATCTGACTGATCAGGATGAACGGCAGCCAGGCTTGCAGGACCGGCAGCCAGCGGTCGGTGCTGGGGATGGCCGGCTTGCCTGTGTTGATCCGAGCGTACAGCGCTTCGGCACGGCGCACCTGTTCGGCGCTCGGCTTGACCCGCACCGACTCGTAACCGACCACCTGGCCCTTGTCCAGAATGGGCGTGACGTAGGCATTGACCCAGTAATGGTCGCCGTTCTTGCTGCGGTTCTTCACCACGCCCATCCAGGGGCGACCCTTCTTCAGGGTCTGCCACATGTGCTCGAAGACGGCAGGCGGTACATCCGGGTGGCGCACGATGTTGTGCGGCGCTCGCATCAGCTCCTCGCGCTCGAAACCGCTGATCTCGATGAAGGCCTGATTGCAATAAGTGATCTGGCCTTTCAGATCGGTGGTTGAAATCAGTCGCTGCTGCGCAGGGAAGGTGCGTTCGCGCTGGGTAACGGGCTGGTTGTTTCGCATGCCTGTCGCTTCTTGATCCTGTGGCTAGTCCCCGACGGATCGGCCGGAGCAGGGGAAAGTTTAGCTGGAGTCACGCGCTTGCGGGGAGAAGAAGTTGTCCGCCTGGATAGGAAAATATCGCTGTGCAACTTTCGGTATTTTTCCGGAAGTTATAAGGGTTAATGAAACCAATATTGTTGGGTTTGGTCGGATGTCACTTTTTATTCATCTTGGGTAATGGGGTGGGATAATTAAGTCGCGCGGGATTGCTCGACTATTTTTGACGTCATAAAAATGGCGTTATGGTGTTTTTTGTTACCTTATCGGCCGTTTTATTCCGTGTTGTGCCCAGGGAAAATTAGGTGTTACTTTCTATTTATTCGGCTGTATGCTGCATTCCAGAGCAGCCGCTCCATCGTGGTGCCAAAAAAATGGCATTTGTGATCACGATCACGCGTTACTCTCGGTAACTAGGTTACTGTTTTAAAAAGAATAACTTTCTAATTGTCGTGCGAGGAACTTAGTTGCCTCACATGGCATCTGTTTTGCTCCCTGCCAAGTTGAACTTTCGGCCATGGCTTGTGCCGAAGCGGAAGTTTTTTTGCAGCGGTAGTAGAGAACCGTGGAGTTCGTAGTCCCAGTAGTCGGTCTCGCGAAGTGTGCCGGTCAGCCGTGTGGCGGCCGTCTCGATCAACGCAAGGAGGAGATCGCTCGATGCGCATCAGCATTTTTGGATTGGGTTATGTAGGGGCCGTCTGTGCAGGATGCCTGTCGGCCAGGGGGCATCAGATCATCGGTGTGGACGTTCAGCCGCTGAAGATCGAACTGATCAATAGCGGCAAGTCGCCGATTGTCGAGCCTGGGCTGGAGGATTTGCTGCGCAAGGGGGTTAGCAGCGGTAACCTGCGCGGTACGCTGGATGTGCGCGAGGCCGTGCTGGAGACCGACATCTCCTTCCTCGCGCCGCCGACGCCGAGCAAGCGCAACGGTGATCTCGATGTGTCCTACATCGAAGAGGTATGCCAGCAGATCGGCCGGGTCCTGCCCGAGAAAAGCACCCGCCACACCGTGGTGGTACGCAGCACCGTACTGCCGGGCACCCTGCGCAACGTGGTGATCCCGACCCTGGAAAAATACTCCGGGCTGGTCGCCGGCAAGGATTTCGGCGTGGCGGTGAATCCCGAGTTCCTGCGCGAGAGCACCGCGATCAAGGACTACGACTTCCCGGCCATGACCGTGATCGGCGAGCTGGACCAGACTTCCGGCGACCTGCTGGAGGCCATCTACAGCGAGCTGGACGCACCGATCATTCGCAAGACCGTCGAGGTCGCCGAGATGATCAAGTACACCTGCAACGTCTGGCATGCCACCAAGATCACCTTCGCCAACGAGATCGGCAACATCGCCAAGGCGGTGGGCGTCGATGGTCGCGAGGTGATGGAAGTGATCTGCCAGGATCACAAGCTCAACCTGTCCAAGTACTACATGCGTCCGGGTTTTGCCTTCGGCGGCTCCTGCCTGCCCAAGGACGTGCGTGCCCTGAACTACCGCGCTACCCAGCTGGACGTCGACTCGCCGCTGATCAGCTCGCTCATGCCCAGCAACGAGGCGCAGGTGCGCAATGCCTACAACCTGATCGCCAGCCAGGACAAGCGCAAGATCGCGCTGCTCGGCCTGAGCTTCAAGGCGGGCACCGATGACCTGCGCGAAAGCCCGCTGGTCGAGCTGGCCGAGATGCTGATCGGCAAGGGCTTCGACCTGAAAATCTTCGACCGCAATGTCGAGTACGCCCGCGTCCACGGTGCCAACCGCGACTACATCGAGTCGAAGATCCCGCACGTATCCTCGTTGCTGCGCGCCGACCTCAATCAGGTGGTGGCCGATGCCGACGTAATCGTGCTCGGCAACGGTGACGAGCTGTTCGAAACCGTGGTGCAGCAGCTCCCCCCCGGCAAGAAGCTGATCGATCTGGTGGGCTTCATGCGCCAGTGCAGCGACGAGGTCAAGGAAGGCCTCTGCTGGTAGCCCAGGCTACCGCTGAAACTGTGCACAGGGCGTAGAACAACAACAACAGCGCCCCCGTTGCAGAGCTGTAACCTAACGGGGTTGGCGAAAAATGGATGATCTCAAAGGGCGCCTGTTGCAGAGCGCCGGGTGGCTTTTTTACCTTGCGATATTGGGCGGCATGGCCTTGCTGCTGCCGCATAGCGTGTTCGATCCGCAATCCACGGACTTCCTGCTGCTGCTCGGGGTCGTGGGGATCTGGCGCTATTCGATGGGGGCCATCCACTATGTGCGTGGGGTGATCTTCCTCTATCTGGTGTACCCCTATTACCGGCGCAAGGCCCGCAAGCTCGGTGCCTCGGCCGATCCTTCGCATGTGTTCCTGATGGTCACCAGCTTCCGCATCGATGCGCTGACCACGGCCGCGGTGTATCGCTCGGTGATCCAGGAAGCCATCGACTGCGGCTACCCGAGCACCGTGGTGTGCTCGATCGTCGAACTCTCCGACGAGCTGCTGGTGAAGAACCTGTGGGCCGTGCTGGCGCCGCCGGAGCGGGTCAAGCTGAACTTCGTGCGGATTCCCGGTACTGGCAAGCGCGATGGTCTGGCGCAGGGCTTCCGCGCCATCTCGCGGGCGCATCCGGACGAAAGTGCGGTGGTCGCGGTGATCGACGGCGACACCGTGCTGAGCGCCGGCGTGGTGCGCAAGACGGTTCCCTACTTCAAGCTGTTCGACAACCTGGGCGGGCTCACCACCAACGAGTTCTGCGAAGTGCGCGGCGGCTACATCATGGAGGAGTGGCACAAGCTGCGCTTCGCTCAGCGCCACATCAATATGTGCTCCATGGCCCTGTCCAAGCGTGTGCTGACCCTGACCGGGCGCATGTCGGTATTCCGTGCCCAGGTGGTCACCGATGCCGGCTTCATTGCCGATGTGGAGAACGATCACCTCGAGCACTGGCGCCTGGGGCGCTTCAAGTTCCTCACCGGCGACGACAAGTCCAGCTGGTACAGCCTGATGCGCCTGGGCTACGACACCTTCTACGTGCCGGATGCAGCGATCAACACGGTCGAGCACCCGCCGGAGAAGAGCTTCATCAAGGCCAGTCGCAAGCTGATGTTCCGCTGGTACGGCAACAACCTGCGGCAGAACTCGCGGGCGCTGCGGCTCGGCACCGGCCATCTGGGGCTGTTCACCAGCGTGGTGCTGCTCGATCAGCGGGTGTCCATGTGGACCAGCCTGCTCGGCCCGGCCGTGGCCATCGTGGCGAGCATCAAGTACGGCTTCGCCTACCTGCTCATCTACATGCTGTGGATAGGTCTCACCCGCCTGGTGCTGACCCTGCTGCTGCTGGCCTCCGGGCACCGCATAGGTCCGGCTTATCCACTGATCCTTTATTACAACCAGATCGTCGGCGCACTGGTGAAGGTCTACGTGTTCTTCCGCCTCGACCAGCAGTCGTGGACCCGCCAGAAGACCAAGCTCGATCGCGGCCTGGGCGGTTTCCAGACGTGGTTCAACACCTGGTCGTCGCGCGCCATGACCTTTTCGGCTGCCAGCGTTTTCGCCGCCACCCTGATGTGGGTGGTCTGACCCGGCCCCATTCAATTTGCAGTTTGCACAAGGAACGAAGATGAACGCAGTGATCAGCCCGAACAGCAATGTGGTCCATGAAGCCGAAGCCCAGCGCCAGTACGCGCGCCTCAAACTGCCGGCGAAGATTCGCTATCGCACCCCGCAAGGCCAGGAACTGGAGGCGCAACTGCTCGACCTGTCGGTGGGCGGTTTCGGTTTCCAGCCGGGCAATACGCTGCTCAGCGAGGGCCAGCGTTTCCACGGCAAGCTGATGTTCGAAGTCGAAGGCATCGGCTTCGCCATGGACGTGCAGTTCCAGGTCCGCTCGCTGGTCGACGGCAAGCGTGCCGGCTGCGAGTTCCACGAGCTGCGCCCGCGCGAGATCGCGGCGCTGCGCTACCTGATCAGCTCTTTCCTCAGTGGCGAGCTGGTCAATGTCGGCGACCTGATCAGCACCCTGCAGCGCGAAAACTTCACCAAGCCGCGCAAAGGCAAGGGTGACGACAAGATGAGCCTGGCCGCCAGGATCAAGGCGCTCAGCCTGAGCCTGAGCATCTTCCTGGTCGGCGTGGCGGCGAGCAGCTATGTGCTCTACCAGCTGTACGACGTGTACTTCATCACCCATGCCGATTCCGCCCAGGTCTCGGTTCCGGGTCAGCAGGTGTCCATGCCGCGCGAGGGCACGGTGCAGAGCCTGGTTAAGGTCGGTGACACGGTCGCCAAGGGCGCCCCGGTGGGCACGTTCTCGTCCAGCGCGCTGAACGTACTGAAGAACGTGCTGAAACCGGAGGAGATGGCTCCCGACAATCTGCAGCGGCTGTTCGACAAGAGCTTCCAGGGCACCCTGACCAGCCCCTGCGACTGCCGGGTGGTGGCACAGCTGGTCGGCGATGGCCAGGTAGCGGCCAAGGGCGCTGCGGTGTTCATGATGGCGCCGGTCGATGCCGTGGCCACGGTCGAAGCGCGCTTCCCCTATCGCGCCTTCGACGAGCTGCAGCCGGGCAGCCCGGTGAACTTCCTGGTGGCCGGCGAGAGCGAGCCGCGCAGCGGGCGCATCAGCACCCTGGCGCTGCAGGACGGCGGCCTGGCTTCGGATATCCGCGTCGCCATTCAGCCTGACCAGCCGCTGGCCACTGAGCTGGCCAAGCGTCCGGTGGACGTGCGCATCCAGCCGCTGGGCGGGCTGTTCGACAGCGTGGCGGCCGGCAAATGAAGCGCAGCGGCCTGGCCCTGGCGCTGGCGGCCGCACTGGGCGGCTGCACCCAGCTGCCCGACCTGCAGCTGGCCAAGCGTGCGCAGACTGGCGGCGACCTGGCTACCGCCGAGGCCAACTTCCGCCCCCTGGCCGAGCAGGGCTTCGTCGAGGCGCAGATCGGCCTGGCCGATGTCCTGGTGCAAAGCCCCGAGCCGCAGCGCCAGGCGCAGGGCGAAGCGCTCTATCGCCAGGCGGCCGATGTCTCGCCACTGGCGCGCAACAAGCTCGGCAAGTGGCTGGCGGCCAAGGAGCAGGCCAGCGTGGCCGAACGGCAGGAGGCCGAGCGCCTGCTGCTGCAGGCCATCGAGGACGGCGATCAGAGTGCGCTGCTGGCGCTGCTGCGTCTGCAACTGCAGGACCCGCAGCGCCTGGCCAGCGGTGAACTGGAAGAGCAGCTGCGTGGCTGGCAGGCACGTGGCATGCCGCAGGCGCGGCTCGGCTGGATCCTGCTGTATCGCGCGCGCGGTGACTACGCCGCGCACCTGGCGGAGATCCGCCAGGGCTGCGAGGCCTGGCTGAGCGAAGTCAGCGAGTGCTACGTCGAGCTGGTCAGCGTGTACCGCCTGGAGGGCGCGCAAGAGCCGCTGCAAGCGCTGCTGGAACGGCTGCGCGGGGACTATGCCGTCGGCCTGGTGACACCGATACGGGTGAAAACCGTCGCCGCAGCGCTGGTGGCCGAGGGGCAGGGCGAGCCGCAGCCGGAGCTGGCGCGCGAACTCTATGCAGAAATCGCCCCGCAGTGGCCGGATGCCTGGGTCAGCCTGGCTGATCTGCTTGCACGTTTCCCGCAGCTGGGCGATGGCCAGCAGGCTGTGGCCTACCTGGAGCAGGGCCTGGCGGCCGGCTCCTCCAAGGCCGCATTGAGCCTTGGCCACCTCTACCTGAATGGTCAACTAGTGCCCGCCGAGCCACGCAAGGCCGAGCAGTACCTGCTGCAGGCCGCGGTCGAGCAGAACAAGGCGCACATGCTGCTGGGCAAGCTGTACCGCGGGGGCCAGCTGGGGCGTATCGACCCGCAGAAGGCGCTGGACCACCTGCTGCTTGCCGCCCGCGCTGGCGAACCCGGCGCCGATGCGGCGCTGGCCCAGCTGTTCGGCGAAGGCCGCGGCATTCGGATCAATCCGGTTTACGCCTATGGCTTCGCCCTGCTGGCCAAGGAGCAGGGTTCGGCCCAGGGCGACGTCTGGCTCGAGCGCATGGCGCCGCGCCTGCAGCCCGCCGATCTGCAGCGGGCCCGCGAGATGGCGGCGCAGGAGAGGGCGGCCAGGGCGGGGGAGCGCATCAGCCAGGGCAACCACAAGGACAAGGCACAGGAAGTACTATGACCCTCAATAAAGCTGTTACCACCTTCCTGATCGCCGCCGGTGCGCTGAACGCGCCCGGCCTGCGCGCGGAGGAGAGCGCGCGTTTCGACTACGGCGTCAATTTCAAGCTCACCGCCCAGTCCACCAAGGATCTCGACCTGGGCACCCGTGACGAAGGCGACTTCAACGGCCTCGGCTTCGGCGTACGACCTTGGCTGCTGGCGCAGCGTGGCGACTGGTCGGGCTACGTGCTCGGCGAAGCATTCGCCGCCACCGATGTGCTGGAGTCCTCGCAGGTCGCCGGCGACGACATCGATGCCGGCGATGCCCGCGAGCGCGATGACAGTTTCCTCGCCCTGCACGAGTTCTGGGTCGACTACGGCGGCCTCACCGCCTATCCGCAGGAGTCGCTGCGTTTCGGCCGTCAACGCATCCGTGCCGATGACGGCCTGTGGTGGGACACCAATATCGAGGCGCTGCGCTGGAACTTCGAGACCACCTTGCTCGACGCCCATATCGGCGTGGCCGAGCGCTTCAGCGACTACCGTACCGACCTCGACGACCTGGCGCCGCAGGACGAGGATCGCCAGCACTTCATGGGCGACATCTCCACGCAGTGGCGTCCCGGGCACTGGGCCGGGCTCAAGCTGCATCACAGCCGCGATGACGGCAGCCTGGCCGGGTTGGGCGAGCGGGTCGATGAGCTGAGCAAAACCTATAAGGGTGACATCACCTGGCTCGGCGCCGAGCTCAATGGCGACTTCTTCAATCCGCGCAGCAGCGCGCCGCTCAACTACTGGGTGGCGCTCACCGGCATGCAGGGCGACGCCGAACTGCTGCAGACCAGCAGCGCCAGCGGTGAGCGGCGAGCCCTCGGTAGCCGCGATCAGGACCTGGATGGCTGGGCCATCGACCTCGGCCTGCGCTGGAACATCGATGAACACTGGCGCCTCGGCGGCACCCTGACGCGCGCCAGCGGCGGTGGCGATGCCGACGACTCCGAACAGTTTCTGCAGACCGATCTGCAGAGCAACCGCGCGCGTTTCACCGGCACCCGTTCCAGCGTGCACCGTTTCGGCGAGGCCTACCGTGGCGAGCTGAACAACCTGCAGGCGGCCTCGCTGTTCGGCAGCTGGATTCTCGACAAGAAGTACGACGCCAGCATCGTCTATCACCGCTTCTGGCGGGTGGACGAGGACCTCGACAGTGCCAGTGGCCTGAGCGTCGGACTGGAGCCGGGCGACAAGGACCTGGGCCAGGAGGTCGACCTGGTGCTGACCCGCTACTTCGACCGCTCCGAGCTGGGTGTGGTGGAAGCCGACTCGGCGCTGGTGCGTCTGCGTGGCGGCCTGTTCCTGCCTGGCGATGCGTTCCCCAGCGGCACCGACTCGACCATGCATCGGGTCATGCTCGACCTGATCTGGCGCTACTGAGGAGGGCTGCATGATGCACAGCACACGTATGATCACCCTCGGTCTCTGCGCCAGCCTGCTGGCTGGCCAGGCCCTGGCGGTGAATACCGATGTAACGCCCAAGTCCTACCGGGTCAGCAGCGCGCCAGTCGAGCCGCTGCAACTGGATGCACCGAAGCTGCCCGACCTGACGCCGTTCACCCCGGCGGCGGTAGAGGCGAGGATCGAGCGCAAGCCGGCAGCCCGCGTCAGCGTGCGGCGCATGATCGGTCTCGACCAGCTCAGCGAGTTCACTGGCGGCGACGAACGCCTGCGTGAGTGGGTGGTGCGCCAGGGCGGCATGCCCGAGGCGATCCTGGTGGAGGGCGGCTACATCACGCCGGCCGGCCTGGCCAAGGCGCTCGGTGCCGAGCAGCTGCGCGAAACGGCGCCGGGTGTCTATCTGTTGCGCCGGCCGCTGGTGGTGATGCCGGGCGCGACCCTGCATATCGATCAGGCGACCAAGGATTTCCGCCTCTCCAGTGACCGCGGCGCCTTTCTCATCAACGACGGCAAGCTGTTCATTACCGATAGCCGGGTTACCGCCTGGCGCGAGAAGGAAGACCGTCAGGACTGGTTCGAGAAGACGGGGCGCTTCCGTCCTTTCATCAACGCCTGGGGCGGTACCGAGACCTACGTGGTCGGCTCGACCATCTCCAGCCTCGGCTACACCGAGAGCAAGTCCTACGGCTTCTCGATATCCCAGTACAGCCCGTCGATGCACCCGAAGATGCAGCGTGGCCATCCCACCGGCTGGCTGCTCAACTCGCTGTGGGACGACATGTGGTACGGCTTCTACTGCTACGAGGCCGACGACGTGGTGATCCGCGGCAACACCTACCGCAACAACCTGGTCTACGGCATCGACCCGCACGACCGCTCGCGGCGGCTGATCATCGCCGAGAACACCGCCTACGGCACGGTGCAGAAGCACGGCATCATCGTCTCGCGCGAGGTCAACGACAGCTGGATCTTCAACAACCGCTCTTACGAGAACAACCTCTCCGGTATCGTCATCGACCGCAGCAGCGTGAACAACGTCATCGCCTACAACGAGACGTACCGCAACAAGTCCGATGGCGTGACCATCTACGAGAGCAGCAACAACCTGCTGTGGGGCAACAAGGCCTTCAACAACGAGCGCCACGGCATCCGTGTGCGCAACAGCATGAACGTGCGCCTGTACGAGAACCTGCTGGTCGGCAACGGCAAGCTGGGGGTCTACGGCCACGTCAAGGACCTCAGCAACACCGACCGCGACATCCTGCTCGACCCCTTCGAGACCAACATCTCCATGCTCATCGTCGGCGGCAAGCTGGTGGCCAATGCCTCCGGCCCGCTGGGGGTGGACTCGCCGCTGAGCCTGGAGCTTTACCGGGTGGAAATGCTCTCGCCGACCAAGAGCTCCGGCATCGTCCTGCCCGGCATTCTCGGCCCGCACCAGGACAAGATCCTCGACCTGCTGGTGCGCCAGAACAAACCGGTACTGATCGATTACCTCGGCAACGACAAGGAGGTCACGCGATGAGCGCGCCCCGTACGCTCGCCGCCATCCTGGCGAGCCTGCTGACGGCTTCTGCGGCCGCGACGCAGCTGCCCGAATACCATATCGAGCGCATCGACCGGCTGTGCCCGGCGGCGGCCGATCCGGCCAGCTACAACACCAAGAAGCTGGATTTCCACTACACCCTGATCGACGGCCAGGACAGCTGGCTGTTCCGCACCAAGAACGACCTGCGTACCGACATCGGTACCACGCCGGAAGGCTATGCCCAGCTCAAGCGCTTGCGCGATGCCCTCAAGGCGCGCGGGGTCGAGTTGCTGGTTGTGTTCCAGCCCACCAAGGGCCTGGTCAACCGGCGCAAGCTGACACCCGAATGGCAGGCCCGTTTCGACTGGGAAACGGCCCGCGCCAACTACATCAGGACCATCGAGGAATTCCGCCGGATCGGCATCTGGGCTGCCGACTATTCGCCGCTGTTCGACGAGCAGAACCAGGAAACCGACTTCTTCTTCAAGGACGACCACCACTGGACGCCACGTGGTGCCCAGGATGCCGCCCGCCTGACGGCCGAGGTGCTGAAGCAGATTCCGGCCTATGCCGACATGCCGAAGAAGGAGTTCGTCACCAAGCGCGTCGGCATTCTGGGTAGCCCCGGCAGTTCCGGGGAGGCTGCGGGGGAGCTTTGCGGCACCAGCTATGACACCGAGTATGTCGATCGCTTCGCTACCGAGCCGGCCGATGAAAGCAGTGGCGACAACCTGTTCGGCGACGAGTCGAGCCCTGAGGTAGTGCTGGTTGGCACCAGTAACAGCGGGGTGGCCTACAACTTTGCCGGCTATCTGGAGCAGTACAGCGGCGTGCAGGTACTGAACATGGCAGTGACCGGCGGCGGCTTCGAGAGCGCCATGTTGCAGCTGCTGGCCAGCGAGGAGTTTCAGAGCAAGCCGCCCAAGGTGATCGTTTGGGAGTTCGCGACTCACTACGACATGTCCCTGCGCGACTTCTACCGTCAGGCCGTACCCATGGTCGACAACGGCTGCGTCGGCCAGCCGGCGCTGCTCAGCGGCAAGGTCAAGCTGCAGCCTGGCAGCAACCAGGTATTGCTCAACGGTGTCGGCGGGCTCAAGGAGCTGCGCAGTGCCGATCACATGGTCGACCTGCGTTTCAGTGAACCGAAGATCCATGAGGCACAGACCCGTCTCTGGTACTTCAGCGGGCGCAAGGAGGGCTACAAGCTGGAGCAGAGCGAGCGCATCGACACGGGCGGCCGCTACCTGTTCGAGCTGCGTGACGATGCCGACTGGGCCGACCTGACCCTGATGAGCCTGGAAGTCGACGCCCCCGAGAACATGCCGGCAGGCCTCAGCGTCGAGGCCACCGTGTGCCAGCGCCGCGACGCCGGCAGCCCGCAGCTGGCGGTCGGCCGATGACCCCCCCGATCAACTCGATCCCTCCGACCCTGGTCGGGGTGGAGCCGTGCCGCCTTACCTGGAGAAGCTAGGATGGTTTTCTCGTCGAACGTGTTCCTGTTCCTGTTCCTGCCGATCTTCCTCGGCCTGTACTACCTGTGTGGCAATCGCTACCGCAACCTGCTGCTGCTGGTCGCCAGCTACGTGTTCTATGCCTGGTGGCGCGTGGACTTCCTGCTGCTGTTCGCCGCGGTGACCTTGTTCAACTACTGGATCGGTCTGCGCATCGGCGCCCATGGCATCAGGACACGGTCTGCACAGCGCTGGCTGATTCTCGGGGTAGTGGTCGACCTGGGGGTGCTCGGCTACTTCAAGTACGCCAATTTCGGCGTGGACAGCTTCAACGCCATCATCGCCTCGTTTGGCATGGACCCCTTCGTGGTCACCCACATCCTGCTGCCGATCGGGATCTCCTTCTACATCTTCGAGTCGATCAGCTACATCATCGATGTCTACCGTGGCGACACTCCGGCCACCCGCAATCTGATCGATTTCGCTGCCTTCGTGGCGATCTTTCCGCACCTGATTGCCGGGCCGGTGCTGCGTTTTCGCGACCTGGTGGATCAGTTCAACCACCGTACCCACACCCTCGACAAGTTTGCCGAAGGCTGCACGCGCTTCATGCAGGGCTTCATCATGAAGGTGTTCATCGCCGACAGCGTGGCGCCCATCGCCGATCACTGCTTCGCGCTGGAGAATCCCAGTACCGCCGACGCCTGGCTCGGTGCGCTGGCCTACACGGCACAGCTGTACTTCGACTTTGCCGGCTACAGCAGCATGGCCATCGGCCTGGGGCTGATGATGGGCTTCCGCTTCATGGAGAACTTCAACCAGCCCTACATCAGCCAGTCGATCACCGAGTTCTGGCGGCGCTGGCACATCAGCCTGTCCACATGGCTGCGCGACTATCTGTACATCAGCCTGGGCGGTAACCGCGGCAGCACCTTCAAGACCTATCGCAACCTGTTCCTCACCATGCTGCTCGGCGGTCTGTGGCATGGCGCCAACTGGACCTTCGTGATCTGGGGCGCCTGGCATGGCATCTGGCTGGCCATCGAGCGTGCTCTCGGCGTGGATGCCGCGCCACGGCGCCTGTTCCCCTGGCGCCTGGCCTTCACCTTCCTGCTGGTTATGCTTGGCTGGGTGATCTTCCGCGCCGAGAACGTCGAGGTGGCCTGGCGCATGTACACCGCCATGTTCAGTTTCGCCGACTGGCGCCTGTCCGAGCTGACCCTGGCCCAGCTCACCAGCCTGCAAGTCGCCACGCTGCTGCTGGCCTACGCCGTGGTGCTGTTCAACGGCCTGCGCCAGTTCTATGGCAACCCGCTGGCGGCCAAGGCCCCGGCGGCGGCCGCCAGCGCGGCAGCCGATGCTGGCGTGGCCGTGCCGTTCAGCACCACGGCCATGCTGGTACGGGCCTTCTGGCTGGCCCTGTTCCTGGTGTCGGTATTGAAGCTGTCGGCCCAGAGCTTCTCTCCCTTCCTGTACTTCCAGTTCTGAGGAGACCGACCCATGAAACTCAGTCTCAATCTGTTCTACAGCCTGGCCTTCATCCTGCTGATGCTGGTAATGGCGTTGGCTTCCGTGCCCGCCGCACTGAGCTTCTCGGCGGCAGCGCAGACGCCCTGGCTCAATGGCAAGCTGGCACTGGCCTTCGAGAAGCACTACGACAAGGGCTTTCCGCTCAAGGAACTGGGCACCAACGCCTGGGCCGCGCTCGAGTACGGCCTGTTCGGCGAGGGCCGCCCCGGTGTGGTGGTCGGTCGCCAGGACTGGCTGTTCACCGATGAGGAGTTCACGCCTGCCGTCAGTGCCAGCCAGCTGGACGACAACTGGCGCCTGATCGCCGGTGTACAGAAGGAGCTCCAGCGCCGTGGTATCGACCTGCAGCTGGTGCTGCTGCCGGCCAAGGCGCGCCTGTATCCGGAATATCTGGGCGAGGAGAAGCCCGTGGCTCAGCAGCAGGAGCTCTATGCCCAGGCCCGGCAGCGCATGCAGGCGCTCGGGCTGCAGGGGCCGGACCTGCTGGCCGCGCTGCAGGTCGCCAAGGGCCACGAGGCGGTGTTCCTGCGCACCGATACCCACTGGACGCCCCATGGCGCGGCGGTGGTGGCCCAGGCCGTGGCCGAATACCTGCGACGCGGTGGCCAATGGCAGGGCGGCGAGCTGAGCTACAGCACCCAGGTCAAGGGCCGCGAGACGCACAAGGGTGACCTGCTCAGCTACCTGCCGCTGGAGCCTTACTTTGCCGAGATGCAGCCGCCAGCCGAGGAGCTCGAGCTGCGCAGCACCGAGCCATCCGCTGAGGCCGCTGACGATCTGTTCGGCGACAGCACGCCGCAGCTGGCGCTGGTGGGCACCAGCTACAGCGCCAACGCCAAGTGGAACTTCCTCGGCGCATTGCGCCAGAGCCTGGGTAGCGATCTGTACAACTATGCCGAGAACGGCCACGGCCCGCTGGTGCCCATGTTGCGCCTGCTGGCCAGGGGCGAGGCGGAAACCGCCGGCCTGCGCCTGGTGCTCTGGGAGGTTCCCGAGCGCTATCTGATGATGTCCAGCGATCTGTCGGAGTTCGACCCGCAGTGGCTGGCCCAGCTGCGGGCCGGCTCGGGTGGTGTCGATCGCCTGGCCATCCAGGGAACCGCGGATTCCGTCGCGGCCCACAACCATTAAGGACGACCATCATGAAAAACGCCTCGATCCGCTCACTGACCCTGGCCATGAGCTGCCTGGGCCTGCTGGCCACTTCTGTCGCTTCCCAGGCCAACGAGGGTGGCCTGTACGGGCCCACCGCGCCCGCCGGTTCGGCTTTCGTGCGGACCTACAATGCCGGCTCCAGCGAGCTGGACCTGAGCCTGGGCCCGGTCAGCATCAAGGATGTCGCGCCGCAGGGCTCCAGCGACTTCAAGTTCCTCCCGGCCGGCAGCTACAGCGCCAGCGCCGCCGGACAGAGCCTGTCGGTGACGCTCAAGTCCGACCAGTACTACACCCTGGTACAGCTGCCCGGCGGCAAGCTGAGCCTGGTCGAGGACCCGGCCTTCAAGAACCGCCAGAAGGCGCTGGTTCGCCTGCAGAATCTGTCCGACACCCCGGTTAGTCTGAAGACTGCCGATGGCAAGACCGAAGTGATCCAGGCCGTGGCCGGCCAGGGGCGCGGTGAGCGCGAGATCAACCCGGTCAAGGTGCGCTTGGCGCTGTTCGCCGGCGAGCGCAAGGTGGGCGATCTCAGTCCGCTGGTTCTGGAGCGCGGCCAGGTGGCGGCGCTGTACGTCACCGGCAGTGGTGCCAGCCTGACGCCGGTGTGGGTGCAGCGCCCGGCGGGCGCCGAGTGATGCGCACCACGCGAGGTTGCCGGTCGCTGTCTGCCGCGGTGCTGAGCGCACTGCTGGCAGGCTGCTCACCGGCGCCGGAAAGCGCGGCAGGCCCGGCGCTGGTGGCGCCGAGTGGCTACTACCGGGCGGCCCCGGCCGCCCAGGGCAAACCGCGCGAGTGCGAGGCGCCGCCGCCAGCCTATACCGGTGTGCTGGACTTCCCCAGCAAGTACGAGGGTTCGGACAAGGCGCGCGACAAGCTCAACCCGGCCGCCGAGCGGCGCTACCTCAAGCTGACTGGCGACATGCGCGAGATGGAGAAGGGCGTCAACGTCATGGTCGGCCGCTACTTCAAGTACGGGCGACCGCAGGAAGTGGCCTGTGCCATGAGCTGGCTGGCCAGCTGGGCCGAGGCCGACGCGCTGCTCAGTGAAGAGCACAACCATACCGGCATGTCGGTGCGCAAATGGACGCTCGGCAGCCTGGCCGGCGCCTACCTGCGCCTCAAGTTCTCCGCCTCGCAGCCCTTGGCCGCACATGCCGAGCAGGTGCAGCAGGTCGAGCGCTGGCTCGGCCTGCTGGCCGACCGCGTGGTGGCGGACTGGAACGCCTATCCCAAGGAGCGCAGCAACAACCACAACTACTGGGCGGCCTGGTCGGTGATGGCCAGCGCCGTGATTCTCGATCGCCGCGACCTGTTCGACTGGGCGGTGGGGCAGTACCGCCACGGCATGGCCCAGGTCACCGCCGACGGCTACCTGCCGCGCGAACTGGTGCGCGAGACCCGCGCGCTGTCCTACCACAACTACAGCATCGGCCCGTTGCTGATGGTGTCCGCGTTCGCCCAGGCCAATGGCCTGGACCTGCGCGAAGAGAGCGACGGCGCCATGCGCCGCCTGGCCCGCACCCTGGAGGCGGGCCTGCACGACCCGAAGCTATTCCAAGAAAAGACCGGCTACCCGCAACAGGCCGTAGGCCTGCAGCAGAGCAGCCGGTTCGCCTGGCTGGAGCCCTACTGCGTGTTGTATCCGTGCTCGCAGAGCACGGACGCGTGGCGGCGCTCCCTTGAGCCGCTGAGCAGCTATCGGCTCGGCGGTGACATGACCCAGCTGTTTTCCGGGCAACTGCCTTGAGGTTGGTCCTGATGTACGCGCTTCCTCGTGGGGCGTGGCAACAGATTTAAACGGATATTGAATGGAGACAAACCACATGATCCCGGTGATTCTTTCTGGCGGTAGCGGCTCGCGCCTCTGGCCCTTGTCGCGCAAGTTGTATCCCAAGCAGTTCCTGGCCCTTACCGGCGAACACTCGCTGTTCCAGCAGACCCTGCAGCGCCTGAGCTTCGAGGGCATGCAAAAGCCCGTGGTGGTGTGCAACCTGGAGCACCGCTTCATCGTCAACGAGCAACTGGCGCAGATCGGCCTCGGCGCCCAGGCCATGCTGCTCGAACCCTTCGGTCGCAACACCGCGCCGGCCGTGGCCATGGCGGCCCTGCAACTGCTCGGCGAGGGACGCGACGAGCTGATGCTGATCCTCCCGGCCGACCACGTGATCGACGACGAGCTGGCCCTGCGCAAGGCGCTGGAGCTGGCGCGGGTGGCGGCCGAGGAGGGCGAGATGGTGTTGTTCGGCATTCCCGCCAACAGCCCCGAGACCGGCTTCGGCTATATCAAGGCGGCGCGTGGCGAGGGCGGTGACGACCTGGTGCCGGGCGCCTACCGCGTCATGCAGTTCGTCGAGAAGCCCGATGCCATGCGCGCCGCCGAGTTCGTGCGCAGCGGCGGCTATTACTGGAACAGCGGCATGTTCCTGTTCCGCGCCAGTCGCTACTTGGACGAGCTGCGTGCCCACGAGCCGGACATCTATGACACCTGCGTGCTGGCCTTGGAGCGCAGCAAACTGGCCGGTGGTGCGCTGACCATCGACGCCGGCACCTTCGAGTGCTGCCCGGACAACTCCATCGACTACGCGGTGATGGAGAAGACCTCGCGCGCCTGCGTGGTGCCGCTGGCCGCCGGCTGGAACGACGTGGGCTCCTGGTCCTCGCTGTGGGATGTGCACGAGAAGAACAGCGATGGCAACGTGCTCAAGGGAGACGTGGTCACTCATGGCAGCCACAACAGCTTCGTGCATGCCACGTCCAAGCTGGTGACTCTGGTCGGCATGGACGACGTGGTGGTGGTGGAAACCAAGGACGCGGTGATGATCGCCCGCAAGGACGCCGTGCAGGACGTCAAGAAACTGGTCAATACCCTGGATGCCAAGGGCCGCCAGGAGACCCAGAGCCACTGCGCCGTCTACCGTCCCTGGGGGAGCTACGACTCGGTCGACAATGGCGTGCGTCACCAGGTCAAGCACATCACCGTCAAACCCGGCGCGCAGCTGTCGCTGCAGATGCATCATCACCGCGCCGAGCACTGGATCGTGGTGTCCGGCACGGCCCAGGTGACCTGTGACGACAAGGTGTTCCTGCTCACCGAGAACCAGTCCACCTACATCCCGATCGCCTCGGTGCACCGCCTGGCCAACCCCGGCAAGATCCCCCTGGAGATCATCGAGGTGCAGTCCGGCAGCTACCTGGGCGAGGACGACATCGAGCGTCTGGAGGATGTCTACGGCCGCACACCGGGTAAACCGGTATCGGTCGGCTGAAAGCACGGGGGCGGCCATTGGGCCGCCCCTGGCGTTTTGCGCCCGTCGGGGCGCGCCGGGGCTTTCCGAGTCCGCTATCATGCGCGGCCTGAGGAGAACCGCCGATGAATACCCTACTGCTGCACTGCCGTCCCGGTTTCGAGGGCGAGGTCTGCGCCGAGATCAGCGACCACGCCGCGCGCCTGGGCGTGGCCGGCTATGCCAAGGCCAAGCCGAACAGTGCCCATGCCGAATTTACCTGCCTGGAGCCCGGCGGCGCCGAGCGCCTGATGCAGGGCCAGCGTTTCAACCGGCTGATCTTCCCGCGCCAGTGGGCCCGTGGCGATTACCTGCATCTGCCGGAGACCGATCGCATCAGCGTGCTGCTGCAGGCCCTGGCCAGCTACCCGGTATGCGGCAGCCTGTGGCTGGAAGTGTTCGATACCAACGACGGCAAGGAGCTGTCGAACTTCTGCAAGAAGTTCGAGGGGCCGCTGCGCAAGGCGCTGGAGAAGGCCGGCCGGCTGGTGGAGGACGCGAGCAAGCCGCGTTTGCTGCTGACCTTCAAGAGCGGCCGCGAGGTGTTTCTCGGCATGGCCGAGGCCGATAACCAGGCGCCCTGGCCGATGGGCATCCCGCGTCTGAAATTCCCGCGCGAGGCGCCGAGCCGCTCCACCCTCAAGCTGGAAGAGGCCTGGCACTTCTTCATCCCGCGCGAGCAGTGGGACGCGCGCCTGTCCGACGAGATGACCGGCGTCGACCTCGGTGCGGCCCCTGGCGGCTGGACCTACCAACTGGTTCGCCGTGGCATGCTGGTCACCGCCATCGACAACGGGCCGATGGCCGAGAGCCTGATGGACACCGGCCTGGTGACCCACCTCATGGTCGATGGCTTCACCTGGAAGCCCAAGCAGCCGGTGGACTGGATGGTCTGTGACATCGTCGAGAAGCCGGCCCGCACGGCGGCGATGGTCGAGGAGTGGATAGGTGGGGGCCACTGCCGCGAGGCGGTGGTCAACCTCAAGCTGCCGATGAAGCAGCGCTACGCCGAGGTGTGCAAGCTGCTGCAGCGTCTGCAAGACGCCTTCGCGGAGCGGCGCATCAAGGTCGCCATCGCCTGCAAGCAGCTTTATCACGACCGCGAGGAAGTGACCTGCCATCTGCGCCGCCTCTAGGGCCGTGCATCAGGTCCACAGCCTTCCACAGTCGCCCGTTTTTGGAGTAACCCATGTCCCAGCAACCCGATGCGATTCTCGACGCCAGCGGGCTGAACTGTCCCGAGCCGGTGATGATGCTGCACAACAAGGTGCGCGACCTGCCGGCCGGCGGCCTGCTCAAGGTGATCGCCACCGACCCCTCGACCAAGCGCGACATCCCCAAGTTCTGCATGTTCCTCGGCCATGAACTGGTGGAGCAGGGCGAGGATGGCGGCACCTACCTGTACTGGATCCGCAAGAAGGCCGACTGAGCCGTGCCTTACTACTTCGCCTACGGCTCCAACATGAACCCCGCGCGCATGCAGGCACGCGGGCTGCGCGTCGAGGACGCCATGGCGGCAAGGCTGCCGGGCTATGCGCTGAGCTTCGACAAGCGCGCCCACGACCACCCTGGCCGGGCCTACGCCAATATCCGTCATCAGCGTGACGCTGTGGTCGAGGGCGTGCTCTACCGCCTGGCGGATGAGCGCGAGATCTTCAAGATGGATGTCTTCGAAGGCACGCCGATCTTCTACAGCCGCGAGCGCATGGCGCTGCACACCGAGCAGGGCCAGATCGCGGCCTGGTTGTACGTGGCCAATCCGCGCTGGCGCAGCGAGGGCCTGGCGCCCAGCCGTGCCTACCTGGCGCACCTGCTGGCCGGTCGCCCCTACCTGTCCGAGCCATACTGGGCGGCGTTGGCCGCCACCCCCGCGCTCGACGACTGAGCCTCGGCCTTACCCGCGAATATGCCGCCGCGCGCTGCGCGCCAGGCGGATGCCGAGCAGCACGGCCGCGCAGGTCAGGCCTGCCACCAGGCCCTGCCACAGGCCACTCGGCCCGGAGGGCTGGCCCAGCCAGTCGGACAGGCCCAGCGCATAGCCCACCGGCAGACCGATGCCCCAGTAGGCGAGCAGGGTGATCAGCATGGTCGCGCGGGTGTCCTGGTAGCCGCGCAGCGCGCCGGCGGCGGTGACCTGCACCGCGTCGGAGAACTGGAACAGCGCCGAATACACCAGCAGGGTGGCGGCCATGGCGATCACCTCCGGGTCTGGGCTGTAGATGCGTGCGATCGGCTCGCGCAGCAACATCACCAGGCTCGCCGACAGGCAGGCATAGGTCAGCGCGGTGCCCATCGCCACGCCGGCGGCGAAGCGCGCGTCACGCGGCGTGCCACGCCCCAGCGACTGGCCCACGCGCACGGTGGCGGCCATGGCCAGCGAGTAGGGGATCATGAAGATCATCGAGCTGAAGTTCAGTGCGATCTGGTGCCCGGCCACCACGGTGGCGCCAAGGCCGCCGATGAGCAGGGCGATCACCGAGAAGATGCTCGACTCGGCGAAGATCGACACGCCGATCGGCAGGCCGACCGAGAGCAGACGGCGGATCACCGGCCACTGTGGCCAGTCGAAGCGCAGGAACAGGCCGCTGGCGCGGTAGGCCGGCGCCCAGCGTACCCACCAGAGCATGCCCAGCAGGCTGCACCACATGACGATGCCGGTGGCCCAGCCGCAACCGACGCCGCCCAGCGCCGGCATGCCCAGCTTGCCGTAGATCAGCACGTAGTTGAGCGGGATGTTCAGCAGCAGGCCGCAGATGCCCAGCACCATGCTCGGTCGGGTGCGGCCCAGGCCGTCGCTGAAGCAGCGCAGCACTTGATACAGCGCGGTGGCCGGGAAGCCGCAGGCGACGCCGCGCAGGTAGCCCATGGCCAGGGCGCTGAGTTCGGCATCCACGCCCATCAGGCGCAGTACCGGTTCGGCGTTCCACAGCAGCACCGCGCACAGCATGCCGATGGCCAGCGCCAGCCACAGGGCCTGGCGCACCAGCGGGCCGTTTTCGGCCTCCTTGCCAGCGCCGAAGCGCTGCGCCACCTTGGCCGTGGTGGCCAGCAGAGTGCCGTTCATCAGCAGGAACACCGGCACCCACAGCGAGTTGCCCAGCGCCACGCCGGCCAGGTCGCGGGCGCTGACGCGTCCGGCCATCACGGTGTCGACGAAGCCCATCGAGGTGTAAGCGAGCTGCGCGATGATGATCGGCGTGGCCAGCGCCAGCAGGGCGCGGATTTCGGCCAGGGTACGGGCCGAGCGGGAGAGGGCGAGCATGGTGGATCCGGCGGGAGATGCAGAAAGGCGCGTTAGTCTAGCCCTGTCCGCCTGGTCAGAAAAGCTCGGCTTACCCGGCAGGCGGCTCTGCGCCTAGAATGGGCGCTTGCTACAGGAGCACCTCATGCAGATTGTCGCCGACGAAAACATCCCCCTGCTCGATGAATTCTTTGCCGGTTTCGGCACCCTTCATCGCCACCCCGGCCGCGCCATCGACCGCGCCGCCCTGGGCGACGCCGAGGTGTTGCTGGTGCGCTCGGTGACCCGTGTCGACCGCGCGCTGCTGGAGGGCAGCAAGGTGCGCTTCGTCGGCACCTGCACCATCGGCACCGACCATCTGGACCTCGACTACTTCGCCGAGGCCGGCATCGCCTGGTCCAGCGCGCCGGGCTGCAACGCCCGTGGCGTGGTCGATTACGTACTGGGTTGCCTGCTGGCGCTGGGCCAACGTACCGGGCGGCGGCTGCCGGAACTGACTTACGGCGTGGTCGGCGCCGGCCAGGTCGGCGGTCGCCTGGTCGAGGTGCTGCGCGGCCTGGGCTGGGACGTGCGGGTCTGCGATCCGCCGCGCCAGGCCAGCGAGGGCGGCGACTTCGTCGAGCTGGCGGAGATTCTGCGCGAGTGCGATGTGCTCAGCCTGCATACGCCGCTGGACGAGTGCACCCGCCACCTGATTGGCACCGAGCAGCTGCGCGCGCTCAAGCCGGGCGCCTGGCTGATCAACGCCAGCCGCGGCGCGGTGCTCGACAATGCTGCGCTCAAGGCACACCTGCGCAGTGGGGCCGATCTGCAGGTGGCGCTCGATGTATGGGAAGGCGAGCCGCAGGCCGATCCGGAGCTGGCCGCGCTGTGCCAGATAGCCACCCCGCACATTGCCGGCTACAGCCTGGACGGCAAGCTGCGTGGCACGGCGCAGATCTACCAGGCCTACTGCCGGACCATGGGCCTGGCCGAACAGGTGCAGCTGGATGAACTGCTGCCGCCGGCCTGGCTCGGCGCGCTGTCGCTGCACGAAGACGCCGCCATCGACTGGGCGCTGGCTACCCTGTGCCGCGCGGTATACGACCCGCGGCGCGACGACGCGGATTTCCGCCGCAGCCTGGTCGGCGATGCGGCGCAGCGCAAGGCAGCCTTCGATCAGCTGCGCAAGCATTACCCTCATCGCCGCGAGATCGACGGCCTGCAGGTGCGCCTGGAGGGTGATGCGCCGCACCTGGCGGCGCTGGTGGGAGCCCTTGGCTGCCGGGTGCTTTAGCAGGTCGTTGAAAGAACTGGCTGCGTTGTCTGGCCGTTGTTTAAAACAGCCTCAAAATGCTCATTTACTGCTCGTAAACTGCGCTTTTTCGGCTGTTTTTGCCTATGCCAGACTGCCTCGCCAACGTTTTTCAACGACCTGCTAGCCGGCCTGGCGCTGCTGCAGGCTCTGCTCCAGTTCGCGGCAGGCCTGCAGGATCATCTGCTCGGTGATGGGGATTTCCCGGCCCTGGGCGTCGATGATGGCGCCGCCGACCGGCTGCTGCGGGTTGAAGGGCAGAACACGCGCCTGATTGGGCTGTTGAGTGGGTTGCATGGCGGCCTCCTGGTCTGACGATGGGCGCAGTCTAGGGCGGCTAGATGAAAGCGCGGTGACAGAACCGCGCGACCTGAATTGAAGGGCGTGGCCGCTGCCGCGCCGCTGGGGAGTGGTTATGAGCGTTTTCCATCTGGGCCTGATCATCAATCCGCTGGCCGGCCTCGGCGGCCCGGCGGCGCTCAAGGGCAGCGACGGCGTGGCCGCCGAGGCTCTGGCGCGGGGCGCCGAACCGCGCGCGGCGGAGCGCACGCGCATTGCCCTGGAGTGCTTGCGACCGGTGGCCGAGCGCCTGCAGTTCATCACCTTTCCCGGGCCCATGGGTGCCGATCTGCTGGCGGAACTGGGTTACGTCCACCGCGTGCTTGGCAGCCTGGGCGAGGGGCCGACCACGGCGGCGGACACCCAGGCGGCGGTGCATGAGCTGCAGGACGCTGGCTGTGCGCTGATCCTGTTCGCCGGTGGCGACGGCACGGCGCGCGACGTGTGCAGTGCGGTACGCGAGGAGCAGCCGGTGCTGGGCATTCCGGCCGGGGTGAAAATCCATTCCGCGGTCTATGCCATCAGCCCACGCGCCGCCGGGCAGATGGCCCTGCGCCTGATCGAGGGTGGCCTGGTTCGGCTGTCCAGTGGCGAGGTGCGTGATATCGACGAAGCCGCCCTGCGCGACGGCAAGGTCGGCTCACGGCATTACGGCGAGATGTGCGTGCCGGTCGAGGGCGAGTTCATGCAGCACGTCAAGCAGGGCGGCATGGAGTCCGAGGAGCTGGTGCTGGTGGACCTGGCTGACTGGCTGGCCGAGAGCTGGGAGGAGGGCGTGCGCTACGTCTTCGGCCCCGGCTCGACCCTGCATGGCCTGGCGCAGAATCTGGGGCTGGAGACCACCCTGCTCGGCGTGGATGTGATCGAGAACGGCCAGGTGATCGCCCGTGACGTGACCGAGGCGCAGCTGTTCGCGCTGATCGACGGTCATCCGGCGCGCCTGCTGGTCACCGCCATTGGCGGCCAGGGCCATATCATCGGTCGCGGCAACCAGCAGATCAGCCCGCGCGTGCTGCGTGCCATCGGCCTGGAGCACCTGCGGGTGATCGCCACCAAGCGCAAGCTGGGCACGCTCGAAGGCCGCCCGCTGCGGGTGGACAGTGGCGATCCGGCGCTGGACGAGGCCTTCCCCGACGCGGTAAGGGTGTGGTCGGGGTATCGGGAAGAGCTGCTGTACCCATTGGGATGAAACTGCGCGACAAGGACGTTCGACGATGAAGACTTTCAACAGGCTGTGCTGGCTGGCGCTCGTTGTGGCCGCACCGCTACAGGCGCAACCGAGCGCCGCGGATTTCTGCATGTTCCAGGTGGGGCACGGCAGCCGTATCGAGCGTGGGGCGAACGTGCCGGTCCCGGATCTGCTCGAACAGATGATCGTGCTGGGCAACACCGCCAATCCGGTGTTCATCGAGCACTCGGGTGGGCAGTGGCATCTCGATCACACCCAGCGCCTGGTGCCTGAGCAGGGCAGTGCGCGGCTGGCGACCCCGGAGAACAACTTCGCCGTGGCCCCGGACGGCTCGATATGGAATGCATCGCTCGGCCGTCTGCATGTGCGCGGGCCGAGTGACGAGACATTCCAACCCGTTGCGCTGGCCGGCCGTCCCGTCATCTTGCCGGACCGCGCGCCCATCGCCTGGTCGAGCCTGTATCAGGCACCGGTGGTCGCGGGGCAGGAGGGGCTTTATCTGCTGCGTGGTGATCGCCTGGCGCCCCTGGTGCAGAGCCCGAGTGCAGGGCTGGGGCGTATCGTGTTTCTGCGCGACTTGCCGCACTTCAGGGCGCTGGCCATTGGCGACAGCGAGGATCGGTTCTTCCTGCTGGATGCCACAGGCCATCTGCGGCAGATGGGCCAGGTCGATGCCGATGATGGCTCGTGGTGGCGCAGTAGCGTGGCGGAGTTGCGCGAGCAGCAGGGCCTGCTGCTGTCCACCGACGATGAAAGCTACCTAGTGCCGATGCAGCTGCAGGATGGAAACTATGTGCCACAGCAGATGCGCCGGCAGAAGCCTGTGGTGCTTAGCCTGGGTGGGCATCCGGATCGCTCCGATACCGGGCGGTACTTCCCCTCCCTGGATCGCGTCCTGGCCTTCGGCCGCCTGGATGGTTTTTCGCCGTTCCGTCCAGGGGCCGCGCTGCAGCAGATGAGCGTCGATGGCTGGCAGCGCGTACCGGACGGTGAGGAGGCCGTTCTCGGTAACGACCCTTACCTGCAGGAGCTGCCCAGTCGCCGGCAGTTGCTGATCAACGCCCTGGATCGCCTGTACCTATACAGCCCGGAGTCTGGTTTGCGCGCCATACCGGACTCGGGCACGCGAGATATCGGCAGCTATGGCCTGGCCACCGAGCTGGTCGAGCTGGACAGGGTGCTGGTGCGCGCGCCTTTTGGTTTGTACGAGCTGACGCGCGCTGGGCGGCTGAAACTGGTTGCGCCTATCGAAGCACTGGCAAACATGACGATCACCAATCTGGTGGCGCTGCCGGGTTCGCGCGCAGCCCTGCTGCTGACCGAGCAGGCGGCATTCGTCTACACGGCTGATGGCCGCTTGCAGCCGCTGCATGGCAGCCCCGCGCCGGAGTTTTCCCGTTCCAATGATATGGCCTTCGGTATTGCCGGGCGTAACCTGGCGATCTTCCAGGCTAACAATGGCCATTTCGCGGTGGCTGCGCGCGAGTCGGGTCACTGCCCGCAGGAGTAAATCTGCATGCGTCATGCTTGCTGTCTGTTGCTGGTCGCCTGGCTGGGCTGGTGTACCCCGCTGCAGGCCGCGACCATCGACTCCGCACAGCTGGTGCAGGCCGCGCGCAGCCAGGTCGGTGTGACCCTGGGCTACGATCCGGTCTACCGCCGGCTCGACTACCCGGGCGGCGATGTGCCGCTCGCCACCGGCGTGTGCACCGATGTGCTGATCCGTGCCCTGCGGCAGCAGGGGCTGGACCTGCAGAAGAGCGTGCATGAGGACATGCGCGCGCACTTCTCCGCCTACCCGCGCAACTGGGGCCTGCCGCGCCCGGACCGTAATATCGACCACCGCCGCGTGCCCAACCTTATGACCTGGTTCAAGCGCCAGGGCATGGCCCTCAAGGTCAGCGACAAGCCGGCGGACTACCAGGCCGGTGATATCGTCACCTGGGATCTGGGGCGCGGTCTCACGCATATCGGCATCATCTCCGACCGCACCAGCCCGGCGGGCGTACCACTGGTGCTGCACAACATCGGTCGTGGCACGCAGGAGGAGGACATCCTGTTCGGCTTCGCCATCACCGGTCACTATCGCTTCGTGCGATGAGTTAGCATCGCGGCAGGATTTCCGGAGGTCGCGATGGCTCTACCACCCCATATCCAGGCCGGCGAGCGTGTGGTGCTGTTCGACGGCGTGTGCCGGCTGTGCAACGGCTGGGCGAAGTTCCTGATCCGCCACGACCGCGAGCGGCGCTTTCGCCTGTGCTCGGTGCAGTCCGCCGAAGGGCAGGCGATCCTGGCCTGGTTCGGCCTGCCCACCGATGCTTTCGAGACCATGGCCTATGTCGAAGGTGAGGCGCTGTTCGTGCGCTCCGACGCCGTGCTGCGCATCGTCGCCCAGCTGCCCGGCGCCTGGCGCTGGCTGGCCTGGCCGCGCATCCTGCCGCGCGCCTTGCGCGACTGGTGCTACGACCGCATCGCGCTGAACCGCTATCGCCTGTTCGGCCGCTACGACAGCTGCCTGCTGCCGGCCCCGGACCACCAGGGCCGTTTCCTCGACAGCGCCGAGCCGCGCTCATGAGCCTGCTATCCGCGAGCCGGCGTGAGGCGCTGAGCCTGGCCTGGCGCTTTATTGTGCCCTATCGCGGGCGGGTGATCGGCGCCTTGCTGGCACTGATGTTCACCGCCGCCATCACCCTGTCCATGGGCCAGGGCATCCGCCTGCTGGTGGACCAGGGCCTGGCCACCCAGTCACAGGCCGCGCTGAACCACTCCATCGGCCTGTTCTTCGTGCTGGTGTTGGCGCTGGCGGTTGGCACCTTCAGTCGCTTCTACCTGGTCAGCTGGCTTGGCGAGCGGGTGGTGGCCGATATCCGCCGGCGCGTGTTCGATCACCTGATCGACCTGCACCCCGGCTTCTACGAGAGCAACCGTGCCTCGGAGATCCAGTCGCGTCTGACTGCCGACACCACGCTGCTGCAGACGGTGATTGGCTCCTCGCTGTCGATGGCCCTGCGCAACGGCATCATGTTGATCGGCGGGGTGATCCTGCTGTTCGTCACCAATGCCAAGCTCAGCGCCATCGTGGTCTGCTCGCTGCCGCTGGTGGTGGCGCCGATTCTGATCTTCGGCCGCCGCGTGCGCGCGCTGTCCAGGCAGACCCAGGACCGCGTCGCCGATGTCGGCAGTTACATCGGTGAGACGCTGGGGCAGATCAAGACGGTGCAGGCCTACAACCACCAGGTCCAGGACCGCCAGCGCTTCGCCGGCACCGTGGAGGCGGCCTTTGCTACCGCCGGCAAGCGCATTCGCCAGCGCGCCTGGCTGATCACCGTGGTCATCGTCCTGGTGCTCGGCGCCGTCGGCGCCATGCTCTGGGTCGGCGGCATGGACGTAATCGCCGGGCGCATCAGCGGCGGCGACCTGGCCGCTTTCGTGTTCTACAGCCTGATCGTCGGCATGGCCTTCGGCGCCATCAGCGAGGTGATTGGCGAGCTGCAGAGCGCCGCCGGCGCCGCCGAACGCATCGCCGAGCTGCTGCGCACGCGCAATCTGATCGTCGCACCACCGGAGAGCGAGCGGTTGCAGCTGCCCGCGCGGGTCAGCGGCACGCTGCAGCTCTGCGACGTGCATTTCAGCTACCCGAGCCGGCCGGAGCATCCGGCCATCGATGGCATCGACCTGGCAGTACGGCCTGGCGAGACCCTGGCGCTGGTCGGGCCCTCCGGTGCCGGCAAGTCGACCCTGTTCGACCTGCTGCTGCGCTTCTTCGATCCGCAACAGGGCGAAATCCTGGTCGAGGGCCTGCCGATCCAGCGGCTCGATCCGGCCGACCTGCGCCGCAGCTTCGCCCTGGTGTCGCAGAACCCGGCCCTGTTCTTCGGCAGCGTGGCGGACAACCTGCGCTATGGCCGTCCTGATGCCACGGATGCGGAGGTCGAGGCAGCGGCGCGTGCGGCGCACGCCCACGAGTTCATCGAGCGCCTGCCGCAGGGCTACCAGACCCACCTGGGCGAGGCCGGGCTGGGGCTCTCCGGCGGTCAGCGCCAGCGCCTGGCAATTGCCCGCGCGCTGCTCAGCGATGCGCCGATCCTGCTGCTGGACGAGGCCACCAGCGCGCTGGATGCCGAGAGCGAACACCTGATCCAGCAGGCCCTGCCGGAGCTGATGCGCGGGCGTACCACGCTGGTCATCGCCCACCGCCTGGCCACGGTGAAGAATGCCGACCGCATCGCGGTGATCGACCGCGGACGCCTGCAGGCCATCGGCAGCCATGGCGAGCTGGTGCTGAGCAACCCGCTGTATGCCCGGTTGGCCGAGCTGCAATTCAATACCGAGCGCCGCGAGCGCGACTGAGGAGTGGGCGTGGAAAGGGAGTTTGGGGTGGTGGTACTGGGTGGCTATGGCAACTTCGGCCAGGTCATCGTGCGCAGGTTGAGCGGCATTGCCGGAATGCGTGTCTGGGTGGCCGGTCGTGACCGCGCCAAGGCTGAGGCGCTGGCCGCGCAGAGCGGCAGCCAGGCGCTGCCACTGGACATGAACGCTGCGGACCTGGTCGAGCGCCTGCGTGCCACTGGGGCGCAGATGGTGATCTCCACCGCAGGGCCGTTCCAGGGGCAGGACTATCGGGTCGCCTGCGCCGCCATCGAGGCCGGCATGCACTATGCCGACCTGGCCGATGCGCGGGCCTTCGTCTGCGGCATCGGCGAGCTGGATGAAGCAGCACGCGCCGCCGGGGTGCTGGTCTGCGGCGGTGCCAGCTCGGTGCCGGCGCTGGCCGGGGCGGTGATCGATGAGCTGCTGCCGCGCTTCTCACGGCTGGACAGCATCTGGCATGGCATCAGCTCTTCGGAGAAGACTCCGGGTGCTTCGACCCTGGCGGCGGTGCTGGACTATTGCGGCAAGCCGTTCCGGCAATGGCGCGATGGCCAGTGGCAAACCGTGTATGGCTGGCAGGACCTGGCCCGCCACGACTTCCCGGCGCCGCTCGGCCCGCGCTGGGTGGCCAACTGCGATATCCCCGATCTCGAACTGTTTGCGGCGCGCTATGCCGGCGTGCGCAGCGTGCGTTTCTCCGCTGGTGTCGGCCTGTGCATTACCCAGTTCGGCACCTGGGTGCTGTCCTGGCTGGTGCGTGGCGGCCTGCTGCGCAGCGCGGTGCCGCTGACCCGGTTCCTGCATCGCCGCGCCGTGTCGGTGGAGCCTTTCGGCGACGGCCGCAGCGGTATGTTCGTGCGCCTGCAAGGGTTGGACCCGCAGGGGCAGCCGCTACGCCTGTGCTGGGAACTGCTGGCCGAGCACAACGACGGCCCGAACATTCCCTGCATGGCGGCCGTGGCCCTGGCGCGCAAGCTGGCAGCCGGCACCCTGCAGGCTCGCGGCGCCATGCCCTGCCTGGGACTGCTGACGAAAGACGAGTACCTGGCCGAGTTGCAGGGGCTGGCGATCAGTAGCGCGCTGCGCCCGCTCTGATCAGGCGTGCTTGCGTGGGCGGATGGTCAATGCCGCTCCAGCCGAGGCGAGGATGATCGCGCCAATGGCCAGCCACTGCGTGGCGCCCAGGCGCTCGCTGAGGTAGATCAGGCCGGAGAGGGCGGCGATGGCCGGCTCCATGCTCATCAGCACGCTGAAGGTGCGCGCCGGCATGCGCGTCAGGGCGACCATCTCCAGGCTGTAGGGTAGCGCCGACGACATCACCGCCACGGCTAGGGCCACCGGCAGCAGGTCGAGGGCGAACAGGTCGCTGCCGACCGACCACAGGCCTACCGGGAACACCAGCATGGCCGCCACCAGGGTGCCGAAGGCCACGGTCTGCGCCCCATGGGCGGCGCCGGCGCGCTGGCCGAAGAGGATGTACGACGCCCAGCAGACACCTGCACCGAGGGCCAGGGCCATGCCCAGCGGGTCGAGGTGGTCGTTGGCGGACGTGTTCGGCAGCAGCAGCCAGAGGCCGAGCGCGGCCAGGGCGATCCAGACAAAGTCCAGCAGCCGCCGCGAGCCGAACAGCGCCAGGGCCAGCGGACCGGTGAACTCCAGGGCCACGGCGATACCCAGTGGGATGGTTTTTAGCGACATATAGAACAGCAGGTTCATCGCCCCCAGCGACAGGCCGTAACCGAGCAGCGAGCGCCACGCAGCGAAATTCGGACGGGTGCGCCAGGGCCGCATGACGACGCACAGGATCAGCGCGGCCAGGCTCAGGCGCAGGGCTGTGGTGCCCTCGGGGCCGATCAGCGGGAACAGGCTCTTGGCCAGGGAGGCGCCGCTCTGGATCGAGGTCATGGCGATGATCAGCAGGGCGATGGGCAGGAGCAGGGCAGAGCGGCGCATGTTTTGGCAGTCGACGAAGGGCAATAAAAAAGCCGACACGGGGCCGGCTACGATCTTGCTCACACAGTAGCAAGCTTTGGATTCAGGCGACATCCTCAGTCGTTGGCGTGCGGGCAGGTACTCAGCGCCTGTTGGGCAAATTCGATGAACTCGGCCTCGTGCTGGCTCCAGTGCCAGCTGTCCAGGCGCGGCCCCAGTAGTTGGCGGAAACCGCACAGATCGCTCTGCAGGCTCTGGTGCCAGCCTGGGTCATCGGGAAAGGCGTCGAAGATCTGCTCGGCACTGAACAGGTAGAAGCTGAACAGATTGTCCTGACCAGCCTCGCGTACCGGGCCTGAGGTCGAGCCGGGGAGGTCGGGTTCGGCCAGCTCGGGCTTCTCGATCACCAGCTTGAGGTATTCCTTGTAGGCATCGCGGGCCGAAGCTTCGCGCTGGCTGGCTTCGCTGGCACGGATCTGCCAGACCGCCACCAGCAAGCCACCAATGGCCAGTACGGCGGTGGCGATGCTACTCAGGTGCGCGAGATGGCGTAGCAGTGCTCGGTCCATAGAGAGGCCTAGTTAATCGCGTATCCACTGAGCCTAGTCGAGCCTGCTGAGGGCGGCCGTCCGAGGGTATCGGGCGGCCGCAGGGTATCAGGCCTCGGCCTGGGTGGCGGCGCGCTGTCCGGAGAGCAGGGCGCCGTGCACGGTGGCGAACATCTGCTTGTGGGTTGCCTCACCGGCGAAGAACACGCGGTTTGAGATAGGTGCGGCCAGGTCGTCGCGCATCGCCGGTTTGGAGCCCGGCTTGTAGAAGGAATAGGCCCCGTAGCTGTACGGGTCCTGGCTCCAGCGGGTGATCTGGAAACCTATCGGGTCGGGGATGCCGCTGCCGAACATCTGCTTCAGCCGCGTCATGGCGCCGGCGACGATCTGCGCATCGCTCCACGCCTCGATCTGCCCGCCGAAGTCCCCGGCGTTGAAGCCCAGCAGGATCGGCTGGCCGGTCAGCCGGGCCAGGTTCAGCCACTGACTCCACTGGCCGTGCTGGGACAGCGGCGGAATGTATTCCAGCCAGTCTTCCTGCGGCCAGAACTGGGTCGGGAAGCGCAGGTAGCACTTGTTGAAGTGACCCATGCCCAGCTTGCTGATGGCGGTGGTCTTCTTGGTCGGCAGGGCCGGGGTGAATTTGATCGAGCCTTTTTTCAGTACGCCCAGCGGCACGGTAACGATGACCCGGTCGGCGCTGAAGCTGCCCTTGTTGGTGGTCACCTTGACGGCCGCGGTGCTGGAGTCGATGGCGCTGACTACCTGCCCCAGTTGCACGTTGAGGCCGCGTGCCAGGTAGTTGACCAGGGTGCGGTAACCGTCGGCGAATACGGCGTCTTCGCCGTTGTAACCGCCCATGTTGTCGAACCAGTAGGTGGAGAGGTCATTGCGGCTGCCCGCGTACTCCTGCTCCACGGTGCTGTTGGTGATGAACGCCAGGAGCTGTTGGTCGCCTGTATCGAGGCTGGCCCAGTCCAGCTGGCTTTCTATGGTGTTGCGCACCGAGCGGTCGATATCGTCGTTCTGGCCCTGACCGATGGCCCACTCATGTTCGTCCTTGAGTGCGGCCAGGCGCGAGGCGCGGGTAGCGTTGATCGGTTTGCCGTCGACGTCATAGTCCACCACGCTGTCGTAGCTGGTGGTAATCAGTTGCGCACCGGCACTGCGGGCCAGTGGGGTGAGCGGGTTGCCGTCCATTTCATGAATCCAGGAGGCCCCGAGATCGACAGGCGCGTCTGCCCAGGCGGCGCTGGTCCAGGTGCGGCCGCCTAGACGGCTGCGCGCTTCGAGCACGGTTACCTGATGGCCGCGCCCGGCCAACTGGCTGGCCGCGGCCAGACCGGCGATGCCGGCGCCGATCACGATGACCCGTTTCGGGCTGGTGGTGGCGCCCAGACTGGTCCGGCTGGCGGCCGCGGCCGCCGCCATGGCGGCAGCCAGGCCGGCGTTTTTCAGCAAAGTGCGACGATTCATCGGGTAACGCTCCTGTCTTGTGCTTGTTGTCGGGGTTACTGCTGCGTGGCCGGGAAGGCCTCGTCATCGGGGTAGGGGAACCATTCCGGGTCGTCGATGGCCTGCGGGGCGATCATCACCATCTTCGAGCGGCGGAATTGCTCCAGCCCCTCGATGCCCAGTTCACGGCCCTGACCGGTCATCTTGCGGCCGCCGAAGGGCACGCAGTCGTTGTCGTTGAGCGGGGTGTTGACCCAGACGATGCCGGACTCGATCTCGTTCACCGCGCGCATGGCTTCGGCGAGGTTCTCGGTGTAGATGTTGGCGCCCAGGCCAAATTCGGAGTCGTTGGCCAGGGCGATGGCCTCGTCCAGGCTGCGCACCTTGCATACCGGCGCCAGCGGGCCGAAGCACTCGCCGTGCATGATGTCCATCGCGTGGCTGACCTCCAGCACGGTGGGTTCGAAGAACCAGCCCTGCTCGCGGTCTGCCGGGCGCTTGCCGCCGCAGACGATGCGCGCGCCCTGTTCCACGGCGCGCGCCACGATGTTCTCTACCCGTGCCCGCTCACGGGCCGATGCCATCGGGCCGATGTCCACGCACTCCAGGCCGTTGCCGATGCGCAGCTTGCGGGCCTCGGCCGCCAGTGCGCTGACGAAGCGGTCATAGACGTCTTCATGCACATAGAAACGTTCGGCCGAGGTGCACACCTGACCGCAGTTGAGGAAGGCGGCGAAGGCGGCGCCACTGGCAACGATCTCCACTGGCGATGAGGGCATGACGATGAACGGGTCGTTGCCGGAGGCTTCGATCAGCACCGGTTTGAAGCGCAGCGCGGCGCTCTGCGCCACCGCCTGACCGGCCGGCACGCTGCCGGTGAAGGCCACGGCATGGGTGTGCGGGTGCGCCACCAGATGGCGGCCGACGTTGGCGCCTCCGGTCAGGCACTGCACCAGTCCGGCCGGCAGATGGTCGAAGGCCTGCATGACCAGCAGCAGGGTCAGCGAGGTCAGCTCCGACGGTTTGACGATGATGGCGTTGCCGGCGGCCAGCGAGGCCGCGGCCTGCCAGCCGAACAGCAGCACCGGGAAGTTGTAGGGCACGATGGAGACCACGGTGCCCAGCGGCTCCTTGATGGTCATGTGCAGCTGGCCGGCGATGGCCGGGCCGGCCACGCGGCCGTGTTCCTGACGGGCCAGTTCGGCGTAGTAGCGGAAGGCCGAGGCCGAGGCGCCGGCCTCCCACTCGGCTTCGCGGTAGGGTTTGCCCATCTCGCGGGTCAGGCATTCGCCCACCTGGGCGCTGAGTTCGCCGAGGCGATCGGCGACCCGGTGCAGGGCGTCGGCGCGCTCCAGGGCGCTGAGCGCCCACCAGCCCTTCTGGGCCTGGTTGGCCAGGGCAATGGCCTGTTCCATCTCGGCCTCGGTGGCCTCGGCATAGCAGCCGACTTCGGCCTCGGTGGCCGGGTCGATGATGGCCACGCGGGCGCCGTTACCGGGCAGGTACTGGCCATCGACGAAATGTTGAGCGGAGCGTTCGAGCATCAGGGTGGCTGTGGGCGTCATGCGGCGGGTCCTGTGATGGAGGGCAGTGTCCGGCGCAGGATGCGAGGCACGCCTGGCCTGCAACAACCTGCGTTTTCTGTGCTAGGTTGTTAAAAAAACTAATAGCTGGAGCCGGCATGGCCGTGCATCGTTTGCCCCCCCTGAATGCCGTGCGTGCCTTCGAGGCCGCTGCCCGCCTGGGCAGCTACGTGGCCGCCGCGCAGGAGCTGCATGTCACCCAGCCGGCCATCGGCCGGCATGTGAAGGCACTGGAAGAGCGTCTGCAGACGCAGTTGTTTCAGCGCACGCCGCGTGGCGTGGTGCTCACCGAGGACGGCTGGCGTTACTTCGAGCAGGTCAGCGCGGCGCTGACGCAGATCGCCGAGGCCTCCTACGAGCTGACCTCCCGCGCCCAGCAGCGCTGGTTGCGCCTGCTGGTAGTGCCGGGGTTCGCCGGGCGCTGGCTGCGCCATCACCTGGCGGAGTTTCGTGCGTTGCACCCCGGCATTCGTATCGCGCTGGAGCCCAATCCGTCCTTCCGCGAAGTGACGGCCGAGCGTGCCGATCTGGGTATCGCCTTTGGCGAGGGCGAGGAATTCAGCGCCCCGCGCGAGGTGCTGGTGCAGCCGCCGATCTTTCCGGTCTGCTCGCCGGCGTTTCTGCTCGAACACGGGCCGCTGGCCGGTGTCGAGGACCTGCTGCGCCTGCCTTTGCTGCACGAGGACGATGGCTATTGGTGGGGCGTCTGGCTGCAGAGCCAGGGGCTGCGGGCCCGGCTGAGCAGCGAGATGTCCTATGTCAGTGCCGATCAGGTGATCGACCTGGCGCTGGCGGGCGCCGGGGTGGCGCTGACCAACGGCCTGCTGGTCGAGGAGGAGCTGGCCAGCGGCCGGCTGGTACGTCCGCTGGGCAATCAGGCGGTGCTGGAGGGTTATCTGTTGCTCAGCCCGGCGGGGGGCTTGAAGCCGGAGGCCAAGCTGTTCCGCCAGTGGCTGTTCGCCAAGCTGGCCAGTCTTCAGGTATGACTTTTTCTAATAGCCGGGTGCCCTAATCGCGTGTTGTGGCCAGTGGGTGTGCTCTCCTAAGGTCTGGCTGTCCCGACCCCACCGCGAGAGCCTCCATGAAGTCACGATCCTCCGCCCTGTGCCGCGCGTTTCTGGGCAGCGCTCTGTCCCTGGGTGTGCTGAGCGCTCAGGCCGCTTCACAGTCACTGAATGTCCTCAACTGGTCGGAGCTGATCCCGGCCGAGGTACAGAAGGCCTACGCCCAGCAAACCTCGACCGAGATGACCTACGACATCCTCGACAGCGACGACACGCTGGAGAGCAAGCTGCTGACCGGTCATTCCGGTTACGACGTGGTCTATCCGTCCTCCTCCTACATGGCCAAGCAGATCAAGGCCGGGGCCTACGAGCCACTGGACTGGTCGAAGATTCCCAACCGTGTGCACCTGGACCCGGTGTTGCTGAAGAAGGTCGAGCAGCATGACCTCGGCAACCGCTATGGCGTGCCCTTTCTCTGGGGCACCAACGGCATTCTGGTCAACGTCAAACAGGTGCGTGCCATCCTCGGCGAGGACTTCGACCTGAACACCCAGGCCCTGCTGTTCGATCCGCTGGTGGTGAGCAAGCTGGCCAAATGCGGGGTGTCCTTCCTCGATTCGCCGCAGGATGTGTTCACCATGGTGCTGGCGTATCTGGGCCGTGATCCCAACAGCAACGATATCGAGGACTACAAGGCCGCTTACATGCAGCTGCAGCGCGTCTGGCCGCATATCAAGCAGGTCAACTCGACCTACCGGGATCAGATCACCCGTGGCGACATCTGTGTGGCCATGGCCTGGAGTGGTGATGCCGGGGTGGTCAACCGCATCGTCCGCGAGAACAAGCTGGACATGGAGATCCGTTACATCACGCCCAAGGGCCAGACGCCCATCTGGTTCACCATGATGGGGATTCCCAAGGATGCGCCCAACAAGGACGCGGCCTATCAGTGGATCAACTATCTGCTCGACCCCAGGGTGGCGACCCAGGTGACCGAGTACAACAGCTACCCGAGTTCGGTGCGGGAGGCGCAGGAGGCCAGTCGCGCGATTCAGGATGGCCGTTACGCCCCGGGTGAAGCCGAGATCCGCAGCTTCTATGTCTCGGGCACGATCGGGCCGAAAACGATCAAGGTGATGACCAAGTACTGGCGGCGCCTGTACAGCAACTAATCTGTGTGTGGGAGTGTTCCAAAGCAGCTTGCCCCGCCTTGTGCGGGGCTTTTTTGCGAGGGTGGTATGACCATCAAACGACGCGATTTCCTCAACGGTGCGGCCCTGGCGGTGGGCGCCGGTCTGCTGCCCTGGCAACTGGTCCGGGCTGCGCAGGCGCAGCAGGCCGGCTATCCACCGGCGCTGACCGGGTTGCGCGGCAGCCATCCCGGCAGCTTCGAGGTGGCTCACCAGATGGGGTGGGAAAAGAAGGTGTTCGACACCGACTCGCTTCCCATACAGGAGGAATACGACCTGGTGGTGGTCGGCGCCGGTATCAGCGGTCTGGCCGCGGCCTGGTTCTACCGCGAGCGGCACCCGCAGGCGCGTATCCTGCTGCTGGACAATCATGATGACTTCGGTGGCCATGCCAAGCGCAACGAGTTTCGTGCCGGTGGCCGGCTGATTCTGGGCTATGGCGGCAGTGAATCGCTGGACTCGCCCAAGGCCAATTTCAGCGATCAGGTACACCGCCTGTTGCAGGCGCTGGGTGTGCGTCTGGAGCGTTTCGATCAGGCCTATCAGCACCGGCTCTATGAGGAGCTGGACAGCGCGGTGTTCTTCGACCGGCAGACCTTCGGCGAGGACCGGCTGGTGGTGGGTGAGCCCGATGCGGAGGCCGAGGATGAGGCGGACTGGGCCGGCTTTATCGGGCGCTTTCCGCTGGCGGAGGCTGATCGCGAGGCGTTGCGGGCGCTATACGAGGACGAGGAAGACTACCTCGCAAAGATGCCCGCCGATGAGCGTGAGGATTACCTGGCCAGCCTGAGCTACCGCGACTATCTCAAGCGGCACGTGGGGCTGTCGGAAACGGCCATTGCCTATTTCCAGCAGCGCTCCAGTGATGAGTACGGCTATCGCATCGATTTTCTTCCGGCCAGTTATGCCCGGTATGCCGGGTACCCCGGATTTGCCGGGCTGGGGCTGGAGGAGGATGAAGGCGAGGAGGAGCCCTATATCTACCACTTCCCCGATGGCAACGCCGGCGTGGCGCGCCTTCTGGTGCGTGACCTGATTCCGGGCGTGGCGCCAGGGCGCGACATGGACGATGTGGTGCTCGCCGCCTTCGACTACGGCCGCCTGGATGTGTCCGGGCAGGCGGTGCGGTTGCGCCTGTCGAGCACCGCCGTCAGCGTGCGCAACCGTGACGAGGGGGTGGATGTCGGCTACAGCCGTGGCGGGCAGCTCTACCGCGTACGCGGCCGTCACTGTGTGCTGGCCTGCTACAACATGCTGATTCCCTACATCCTGCGCGACCTGCCGGCGGCTCAGGCCAAGGCGTTGAGCCAGAACGTCAAACTGCCATTGGTGTACGCCAATGTGGTGATTCGTGACTGGACCAGCTGGGCCAAGCTGGGCATGCAGGAGGTCTATTCACCAGGGATGCCATTCTCGGTGGTCAAGCTCGACTACCCGGTAGACCTCGGTGGGTACCGCGCGCCGCGTGATCCGCAGCAGCCGATCTGCCTGCACATGGTGCAGGTGCCGCATGCGGCGGGCGTCGGACCAGACCTGCGCACCCAGGCACGGGCAGCGCGCATGCAGATCTATACCACCAGCTTCGAGCAGTATGAGGCGCAGATCCGCGACCAGTTGCAACGCCTGCTGGGCAAAGCCGGTTTCGACAGCCAGCGCGATATTCTGGCCATCACTGTCAACCGCTGGCCCCATGGCTATTCCTACTACACCAACTCGTTGTTTGACGGTCCGGACGGCGGCGAAGCGGTGATGAAAGCCGCCCGCCAGCCGCTGGGCCGCGTGGCCATCGCCAACTCCGATGCGGGATGGGACCCGTACCTGCACGGCGCCGTCGATCAGGCATGGCGGGCGGTGGGTGAGCTGGGGTAGTAAAGGGCGCTGTATCCCTAAACGAAAAAGCCGGCTGGATAGCCGGCTTTTTCAGCACAGGATGCCAATCAGCGGTATTCGCACAGGTAGGCGGTGTCTACCGCTACCTTCAGCTGGAACTTGCTGTTGCCCGGTACGGTGAACTGGCTGCCGGCGGCAAAGGTTTCCCAGTTGTCGCTGCCCGGCAGCTTGACGGTCAGGGCGCCGGCGACCACGTGCATCACTTCCAGCTGCGCGGTGCCGAACTCGTATTCGCCAGGGGCCATCACGCCGATGGTGGCCGGACCTTCGGCCATGGCGAAGCCGATGGATTTGACGGTGCCGTCGAAGTATTCGTTGACCTTGAACATGGCGGGCTCCTCGGAAAGGGTCGAAAAAGGCTCGCCAGTATGCCCAAGGCCGCGATTGGCGTCAGCCCTCAGGTGGCAAATATCACGGGCAGCAGCCTGGCTGTATTGCGCGCGTCTTCGAGGGCGCGATGCTGCTGCCCTTGAAACTGCAAGCCGGTCAGCTGCAGGGCCGCGTTGAGGCCGACGGCGCGCTTGAGCTGGCGGCTCTCGGCGAATCGCTGCTTGAGGTTGTGATGAGCGATGTCCTGCAGGCAGCTGCGCAGATCATGACGCTGCCACTCCTGGAGCAACTGGCGGCGATCGTAGTCGCCCCAGCTGCCCCAGCCCACCAGATGGGGCAGGTGCGGCTGCAGCCAGCGCTCGAACTGTGGCCAGATCTGGGCAAGCGGCTGGGCGCCGTCGACCTGCGCCTGGCTGATATGGGTCAGCTCGCGGCAGAAGTCGGTCAGGTAGGGGCGCCGCAGCGGACGCACGAAGCGCTGGAAGTGTTCCAGCTCATGGCCATCGGCGGCGACCAGGCTGGCGCCAATCTCGATGATTTCCATGTCTTCGATCGGCCAGCCACCTTCTTCGGTGGTGGCTTCCAGGTCGATGATCAGCCATTGGCGCATCCGGGCCTCCTTAGCTCGCAGCCATTATGGCGTGCCTTGCACAGTTTTGCCGTCCAGCTGTGCTGGCCGGCGCCACCCTGTTCCGGGCTATGCTTGGACCTCAGTGAGTGAGGAGGTGTGCATGGCAAAGGTGGCATTTATCGGCCTGGGCGTGATGGGCTTTCCCATGGCCGGGCATCTGGCATGCGAGGGGCATGAGGTCTGCGTGTACAACCGCACGCCGGGCAAGACCCAGCTGTGGCAGGACGAGTTCGCCGGTGAGGCGGCGCCAACCCCCCGCGAGGCGGCCCAGGGTGCCGAGTTCGTGATGACCTGCGTCGGTAACGACGATGATCTGCGCAGCGTGCTGCTGGGGCCGGATGGTGCCTTTGTCGGCATGGCGCCGGGCAGCGTGCTGGTCGACCACACCACCGCCTCGGCCAACGTCGCCCGCGAGCTGGCAGTGATTGCTGCCGAGCGCGAGCTGGGCTTCCTCGATGCGCCGGTGTCCGGCGGGCAGGCAGGTGCCGAGAACGGCATGCTGACCGTGATGGTGGGCGGAGATGAAAGCTTCTACAGGCGTGCCGAGCCGGTGATCGACGCCTACGCCAAGATGATCAAGCTGATGGGGCCGGTGGGCAGCGGCCAGCTGACCAAGATGGTCAACCAGATCTGCATCGGTGGCCTGGTTCAGGGCCTCGCCGAGGCGCTGCACTTCGCCCAGTGCGCAGGGCTCGACGGTCAGGCGGCGATGGAGGTGATCAGCAAGGGTGCGGCGCAGTCCTGGCAGTTGGAGAATCGTCACCAGACCATGCTGGCCGGCAAGTTCGACTTCGGTTTCGCCGTGGACTGGATGCGCAAGGACCTGTCGATCCTGCTGGAAGAGGCCCGCCGCAACGGCGCGCAGCTGCCGGTGACGGCGCTGGTCGATCAGTTCTACTCCGATGTGCAGGCCATGGGCGGTGGCCGCTGGGATACCTCCAGCCTGATCGCGCGCCTCAAGCAGCGCAACTGAGGTATTCAAGGCGTCAAGAGAGCGGCAGCGGGCATGGTGCCATCTGAATGATGGAAGGTCGGGCGCGCAGACGTTAAGATCGCGCCCGCCCAGTGCATGAGAGGTCTTCATGGAGTGTCGTGCCGGCTGCGGTGCCTGCTGCATCGCGCCCTCCATCAGCTCACCGATTCCCGGTCTGCCCAACGGCAAGGCTGCTGGTGAACGCTGTCCCCATCTTACCGCCGAGTTTCTCTGCGCCATCTTCGGTCGTCCCGAGCGCCCGAGTGTCTGCTCGGGCTTTGCCGCTGCGGATTATGTCTGCGGCTCAAGCCGCGAAGAGGCGATCCGCCTGATCGGCTGGCTGGAGCAGGTCACGGCCTGAGCGAATCCCGGTCCGGCGGCCCTGCCGGCGGGCCTTTTCCCACCAAGGAGCAATGATGATTGCGTTGAGTCGAATAGCCGCCGTCTGCGGCCTTAGCCTGCTGGCAAGCGGCCTGGCCTACGCCGAAGACTGGAAGCTGGCCAAGGATGAGGATGGCATCAAGATCTACCTGAGCGAGGTTCAGGGCTCGAAGTACAAGGCCTATCGCGGCGTGACCACGATCAACGCTGATGTCGCGACGCTGCGCGCTTTGCAGGATGATGTCCAGGGCTCCTGCAAATGGATACACGCCTGTGCCGAGCAGAGCCTGCTCAAGCACGAAGGGGTGGAGAGCTGGGTCTATACACGTTTCGATATGCCCTGGCCGGTCGAGGCGCGCGACTCGATCCTGCATGTGGTGTCGGAGCAGGGCGCCGACGGCAGCCTGACCCGCAAGCTGGATGGCCAGCCGCAGTACCTACCGCAGGAAAAGGGCCACACGCGGGTCGCCAGCCTGCAGGGGTTCTGGCGTTTCGTGCCGCAGGGTGATCGAAAGGTCGAGGTCACTTACCAGGTGCACACCGAGCCGGGTGGCAGCGTGCCGTCTTGGCTGGCCAACAGCTTCGTGGTTGATGCGCCGTTCAATACGCTGAGCAGTTTGCGTACCCTGGCCGAGAAGCGCTGAGGCCGTGTGGAAATAAAAAAGGCTGCCAGTGGCAGCCTTTTTCTTGTCCGCAAACTTACTTGCGGTCTTCCAGCTTGACGTAGTCGCGCTTGTCGTAGCCGGTGTACAGCTGGCGCGGGCGGCCGATCTTGTACGGGCTGGAGAGCATTTCCTTCCAGTGCGAAATCCAGCCGACGGTACGCGACAGGGCGAAGATCACGGTGAACATGCTGGTCGGGATGCCGATGGCCTTGAGGATGATGCCCGAGTAGAAGTCCACGTTCGGGTACAGGTTGCGTTCCTTGAAGTACGGATCGGTGAGAGCGATCTCTTCCAGGCGCATGGCCAGCTGCAGCTGCGGGTCGTTGGTGATACCCAGCTCGCTCAGCACTTCGTCGCAGGTCTTCTTCATCACGGTGGCGCGCGGGTCGCGGTTCTTGTACACGCGGTGACCGAAGCCCATCAGCTTGAACGGATCGTTCTTGTCCTTGGCCTTGGCGATGAACTTGTCGATGTTATCGACACTGCCGATTTCGTCCAGCATGGTCAGCACGGCTTCGTTGGCGCCGCCGTGTGCCGGGCCCCAGAGTGCGGCGATACCAGCGGCGATACAGGCGAACGGGTTGGCACCCGAGGAACCGGCCAGGCGCACGGTGGAGGTGGAGGCGTTCTGCTCATGGTCGGCGTGCAGGACGAAGATGCGGTCCATTGCCTTGGCCAGCACCGGGCTGATCGGTTTGATCTCGCACGGGGTGTTGAACATCATGTGCAGGAAGTTTTCCGCGTAGTTCAGGTCGTTACGCGGGTACATCATGGGCTGGCCCATGGAGTACTTATAAGCCATGGCGGCGATGGTCGGCATCTTGGCAATCAGGCGCATGGCCGACACTTCGCGGTGCTGGGCGTTATTGATGTCCAGCGAGTCGTGGTAGAAGGCGGAGAGGGCGCCGACCACGCCGCACATGATGGCCATCGGGTGGGCATCACGGCGGAAGCCGTTGAAGAAGCTCTTCAGCTGCTCGTGAACCATGGTGTGGTTCTTGATGACGCTCACGAACTTGGCCTTCTGCTCGGCGGTCGGCAGTTCGCCGTTCAGTAGCAGGTAGCAGGTTTCCAGGTAGTCGGATTTCTCGGCCAGCTGCTCGATGGGGTAGCCGCGGTGCAGCAGGATGCCGGCGTCACCGTCGATGTAGGTGATCTTCGACTCGCAAGAGGCGGTCGACATAAAGCCAGGATCAAAGGTGAAGCGACCCGTGGCGGTCAGGCCCCTCACGTCGACAACATCGGGACCTACGGTGCCGGTCAGTACGGGCAGCTCTACGGGGGCATTGCCCTCGATGATCAACTGCGCTTTTTTGTCAGCCATGTGCGGCCTCCTGTTTATGCTTGGAATCATCAGACAGCCCCCCACGCAGGGCCCGGGACACTATAGAGACATAAATCTGAAAGTCAATTTACTGAAACCCAGACGGCAGACGGGTTTCAGCCCTTTTTCAGGGCATGGTGAGGGGCCTAATACGTCATTTATTGAGGCCGCGCAATCCGCTTTTGGGTGTGGGGTCTTGCGTTGTCATTAGTAACCTAACTGTCTATACTCTGCGCCCGGCCGTCAGAGGCTTTAAAGCCTTTAATAAGGCGGCTGGCACTCCCTTGGTGAGGGGTACCTGACCAGTGCACTTCCCGACAACTTGCCCTGTTTGTTAGGGGCCTCTAGTGTGAAAAAAGCCGTGAATAGCCAACGACCTGTAAACCTAGATCTCAGGACCATAAAACTCCCGATCACAGCTTATACGTCCATTCTGCACCGGGTATCCGGTGTCATCCTCTTCCTGGGTATCATCGTGATGCTGTTTGCTCTCGATAAATCCCTGGCCTCGGAGGAGGGCTTTGCAGAAGTCAAGGCGTGTCTGACCAGCCCACTGGCCAAGCTGATTGTCTGGGGTCTGCTGTCCGCCCTGCTGTATCACCTGGTGGCAGGCGTACGCCACCTGATCATGGACATGGGTGTCGGCGAGTCGCTGGAAGGCGGCAAGCTGGGCTCGAAGATCGTCATCGCCGTGTCGGCTGTGATCATCGTTCTGGTGGGGGTGTGGATATGGTAACCAACGTAACCAACTTCTCGCGTTCTGGCCTCTACGACTGGATGGCTCAGCGCGTTTCTGCGGTCGTTCTCGCGGCTTATTTCATCTTCCTGATCGGCTACTTCGTGGCCAATCCAGGTCTGGGCTATGCCGAATGGCATGGCCTGTTTTCCCACAATGCGATGCGTATCTTCAGCCTGCTGGCGCTGGTTGCGCTGATCGTGCACGCCTGGGTCGGCATGTGGACCATCACCACCGACTACCTGACCCCCATGGCCATCGGCCGTTGGGCGACCGGCGTGCGTTTCCTCGTCCAGGCGGCTTGCGGCGTGATTCAGTTCGTCGTGTTCGTCTGGGGTGTGCAGATCCTGTGGGGTTTCTGATTCATGTCTAGCATTCGTACTCTTTCCTATGACGCCATCATCGTCGGTGGCGGTGGTGCGGGCATGCGTGCCGCACTGCAACTGGCTCAGGGCGGTCACAAGACTGCCGTGGTGACCAAGGTTTTCCCGACCCGTTCGCACACTGTGTCCGCTCAGGGTGGCATCACCTGCGCCATCGCTTCGGCCGACCCGAACGACGATTGGCGTTGGCACATGTACGACACCGTCAAGGGCTCCGACTACATTGGTGACCAGGACGCGATCGAATACATGTGCTCTGTCGGTCCGGAAGCCGTGTTCGAACTCGAACACATGGGCCTGCCGTTCTCCCGTACCGAGCAGGGCCGCATCTATCAGCGCCCGTTCGGTGGCCAGTCCAAGGGTCCGGACAATCCGACCCAGGCAGCCCGTACCTGTGCTGCGGCCGACCGTACCGGTCATGCCCTGCTGCACACCCTGTACCAGGCCAACCTGAAGGCTGGCACCTCGTTCCTCAACGAGTGGTACGCCGTTGACCTGGTGAAGAACCAGGATGGCGCTATCGTCGGCATCATCGCCATCTGCATCGAGACCGGCGAAACCGTCTACATCCGTTCCAAGGCCGTGGTTCTGGCCACTGGCGGTGCCGGCCGTATCTACGCCTCCACCACCAATGCCCTGATCAACACCGGTGACGGCGTGGGCATGGCCCTGCGTGCTGGCGTGCCGGTGCAGGACATCGAGATGTGGCAGTTCCACCCGACCGGCATCGCCGGCGCCGGTGTGCTGGTGACCGAAGGATGCCGCGGTGAGGGTGGCTACCTGATCAACGCGCACGGTGAGCGCTTCATGGAGCGCTACGCGCCGAACGCCAAGGACCTTGCTGGCCGCGACGTGGTCGCCCGCTCCATGGTCAAGGAAGTCATCGCCGGCAACGGCTGTGGCCCGGACAAGGACCACGTGCTGCTGAAGCTCGACCACCTCGGCGAAGACGTGCTGCACAGCCGTCTGCCGGGCATCTGTGAACTGTCGAAGACCTTCGCTCACGTCGACCCGGTCGTCGCTCCGGTTCCGGTGATTCCGACCTGCCACTACATGATGGGCGGCGTGGCCACCAACATCCATGGCCAGGCCATCACCCAGGACGCCAACGGCAACGACAAGATCATCGAAGGCCTGTTCGCCGTAGGTGAAGTCGCTTGCGTATCGGTGCACGGTGCCAACCGTCTGGGCGGCAACTCGCTGCTCGACCTGGTGGTATTCGGCCGCGCCGCTGGCCTGCACCTGGAAAAAGCGCTGAAAGAAGGCGTGGAAGTCCGTGGTGCCAGCGAAACCGACATCGAGGCTTCGCTCAAGCGCCTGTCCGGCGTCAACGAGCGCAGCAGCGGTGAAGACGTGGCTCCGCTGCGTAAAGAGCTGCAGCAGTGCATGCAGAACTACTTCGGTGTATTCCGTACCGGCGAATACATGAAGAAGGGCATCTCTCAGCTGGCCGATCTGCGTGAGCGTATCGCCAACGTCAAGATCGCCGACAAGAGCCAGGCCTTCAACACCGCGCGCATCGAAGCGCTGGAACTGCAGAACCTGCTGGAAGTGGCCGAGGCCACTGCCATCGCCGCCGATACCCGTACCGAGTCCCGTGGCGCCCATGCCCGCGAAGACTTCGAGGATCGCGACGACGAGAACTGGCTGTGCCACTCGCTGTACTTCCCGGGTGAGAAACGTGTCTCCAAGCGCGCCGTCAACTTCGCGCCAAAGACCGTTCCTGCTTTTGAACCCAAAGTACGTACTTATTAAGGGTGGCTGCCATGTCTCTTGGTAAAACTTTGCAAGTCAGCGTTTATCGCTACAACCCGGAAAAAGACGCTGCGCCGTTCATGCAGGACTTCCAGGTGCAGATCGACGGCAAGGACCTGATGGTTCTCGACGTACTGGCCCTGATCAAGGAGCAGGACGAAGGTTTCTCCTACCGTCGCTCCTGCCGTGAAGGCGTTTGCGGTTCCGATGGCATGAACATCAGCGGCAAGAACGGCCTGGCCTGCATCACCCCGATCTCCACCGTGGTGAAGGGCGACAAGCTGGTGATCCGCCCGCTGCCGGGTCTGCCGGTCATTCGTGACCTGGTCGTCGATATGAGCATCTTCTACAAGCAGTACGAGAAGGTGCAGCCGTTCCTGCAGAACGATACGCCGGCTCCGGCCATCGAACGTCTGCAGAGCCCGGAAGAGCGCGAGAAGCTGGACGGTCTGTACGAGTGCATCCTGTGCGCTTGCTGTTCGACCAGTTGCCCGTCCTTCTGGTGGAACCCGGACAAGTTCCTCGGTCCCGCTGCGTTGCTGCAGGCCTATCGCTTCCTGGCTGACAGCCGCGACACCAAGACCGCCGAGCGTCTGGCGTCCCTGGACGACCCGTTCAGCGTGTTCCGCTGCCGCGGCATCATGAACTGCGTCAACGTCTGCCCGAAAGGCCTGAACCCGACCAAGGCCATCGGTCACGTGCGCAACATGCTGCTGCAGAGCGGTACCTGATACGCAGCTTCATGCAACACCTGCGTCGGCGGAACGATTCGCCGGCGCAGTAAAGCCAGAGCCCCAGCTCACAAAGCCGGGGTTCTTATTTGAAAGAAAATAACGACCAGCAGGGGCATCCGGGCTGGTACCCGGACTATCTGCGGGATCCGTAGTGGCTTACCAGGTCGCTGCTCTAGGACTATGAATGGCCCAGCTACGGCTTCTACGCCGGTGGTGTCCCCTTACCGAGGGTGACCAAGCATGCAAGAAAGCGTGATGCAGCGCATGTGGGACAGCGCCCACCTATCCGGTGGCAACGCGGCCTACGTGGAAGAGCTCTATGAGCTCTACCTGCACGATCCCAACGCTGTGCCCGAAGAGTGGCGCACCTACTTCCAGAAACTGCCGGCCGATGGCAATGCCGCGACCGACGTTTCGCATTCCACTGTCCGCGATCATTTCGTGTTGCTGGCGAAGAACCAGCGCCGCGCTCAACCGGTTTCCGCCGGGAGCGTCAGCAGTGAGCACGAGAAGAAGCAGGTGGAAGTCCTGCGCCTGATCCAGGCATACCGCATGCGCGGCCATCAGGCCTCTGCGCTCGACCCGCTCGGGTTGTGGCAGCGTCCTGCGCCGGCCGATCTGGCAGTCCATCACTATGGTCTGACCAATGCCGACCTCGACACCACCTTCCGTACCGGCGAACTTTACATCGGCAAGGAAGAAACGACTCTACGGGAAATCCACGAAGCGCTGCAGCAGACATATTGTCGCACCATCGGCGCCGAGTTCACCCATATTGTCGATTCAGAGCAGCGCAAGTGGTTCCAGCAGCGTCTGGAGAGCGTGCGCGGTCGGCCGGCCTATTCGCCGGAAGTACAGGCACACCTGCTCGAGCGCCTGACTGCCGCTGAGGGCCTGGAAAAGTACCTGGGTACCAAGTACCCGGGCACCAAGCGTTTCGGTCTGGAAGGTGGCGAGAGCCTGATCCCGCTGCTGGACGAGATCATCCAGCGCTGCGGCTCCTACGGTACCCAGGAAATCGTCATCGGTATGGCCCACCGTGGCCGTCTGAACGTGCTGGTCAACACCTTCGGCAAGAACCCGCGCGACCTGTTCGACGAGTTCGAAGGCAAGCAGGTCGCAGGCCTGTCGTCCGGTGACGTGAAGTACCACCAGGGCTTCTCGTCCAACGTCATGACCCCGGGTGGCGAAGTGCACCTGGCGCTGGCATTCAACCCGTCGCACCTGGAGATCGTCTCTCCGGTGGTCGAGGGTTCCGTGCGTGCCCGCCAGGATCGTCGTCAGGACACCACAGGCGACAAGGTACTGCCGATTTCCATCCACGGTGATGCGGCGTTCGCCGGTCAGGGCGTGGTCATGGAAACCTTCCAGATGTCGCAGACCCGTGCCTACAAGACCGGCGGCACCATCCACATCGTGATCAACAACCAGGTCGGCTTCACCACCAGCCGCCCCGAAGACTCGCGCTCCACCGAGTACTGCACCGATGTGGCGAAGATGATCCAGGCGCCGATCTTCCACGTGAACGGCGATGATCCGGAAGCAGTGCTGTTCGTCACCCAGCTGGCCGTTGACTACCGCATGCAGTTCAAGCGTGACGTGGTCATCGACCTGGTCTGCTACCGTCGTCGCGGCCACAACGAGGCCGACGAGCCGAGCGGCACCCAGCCGCTGATGTACCAGCAGATCGCCAAGCAGCGCACCACCCGCGAGCTGTACGCCGACAGCCTGATTCAGGCCGGTCGTATTGCCGAGGAGGCGGTCAAGGCCAAGATCGAGGATTACCGCAGCGCGCTGGACAATGGTCAGCACGTGGTCAAGAGCCTGGTCAAGGAGCCGAACAAGGAACTGTTCGTCGACTGGCGCCCCTACCTGGGCCACACCTGGACCGCTCGCCATGACACCCGTTTCGAGCTGAAGACCCTGCAAGATCTGGCCGGCAAACTGCTGGAAATTCCGGAAGGCTTCGTGCTGCAGCGTCAGGTCGCCAAGGTGCTGGAAGACCGCGCCAAGATGACCGCTGGCGCCATGCCGATCAACTGGGGCTACGCCGAGAACCTGGCCTACGCCACTCTGCTGTTCGAGGGCCATCCGGTGCGCATGACCGGTCAGGACGTCGGCCGCGGCACCTTCTCGCACCGCCATGCGGCGCTACACAACCAGAAGGATGCCAGCACCTACCTGCCGCTGCAGAACCTGTTCGAGGGCCAGCCGAAGTTCCAGCTGTTCGACTCCTTCCTTTCGGAAGAAGCGGTACTGGCCTTCGAGTACGGCTATGCCACCACCATGCCGAACGCGCTGGTGATCTGGGAAGCGCAGTTCGGCGACTTCGCCAACGGCGCCCAGGTGGTGTTCGACCAGTTCATCTCCAGCGGTGAGCACAAGTGGGGTCGCCTGTGCGGTCTGACCATGCTGCTGCCGCACGGCTACGAAGGGCAGGGCCCGGAGCACAGCTCCGCGCGTCTGGAGCGCTTCCTGCAACTGTGCGCCGAGCACAACATGCAGGTCTGCATGCCGACCACCCCGGCGCAGATCTATCACCTGCTGCGTCGCCAGGTCATTCGCCCGCTGCGCAAGCCGCTGGTGGTGCTGTCGCCCAAGTCGCTGTTGCGCCACCCGCTGGCCATCTCGACCCTGGAAGAACTGGCCGAAGGCTCGTTCCAGACCGTTATCGGCGAGATCGATCCGATCGAGGCGAAGAAGGTCGAGCGCGTCGTCCTGTGCAGCGGCAAGGTGTACTACGACCTGCTGGCCAAGCGTCGCGCCGAGAAGCGTGACGACATCGCCATCGTGCGCATCGAACAGCTCTACCCGTTCCCCGAAGACGATCTGGCCGAGTCTCTGGCTCCGTACAAGAACCTCAAGCACATCGTTTGGTGTCAGGAAGAGCCGATGAACCAGGGCGCCTGGTATTGCAGTCAGCACCACATGCGTCGTGTTGCCTCGGCGCACAAGAAGGAGCTGTTCCTGCAGTACGCCGGTCGCGATGCCTCGGCGGCCCCGGCCTGTGGCTATGCCTCGATGCACGCCGAACAGCAGGAAAAACTGCTGAACGACGCCTTTACTGTCTAACGCCTTCGCGCATCGGGGCGACGGCATGGGTCGTCGCCCCCTGAAGAAACGAATTTAAGGAAACACACACAATGGCTATCGAGATCAAAGCCCCAACCTTCCCGGAATCGGTCGCCGACGGCACCGTGGCTACCTGGCACAAGAAGCCGGGCGACGCGGTCAAGCGTGATGAGCTGATCGTCGACATCGAAACCGACAAGGTGGTGATGGAAGTACTCGCCGAAGCCGACGGCGTTCTCGCCGAAATCGTCAAGAACGAGGGTGATACCGTGCTCTCCGGCGAGCTGCTGGGCAAGCTGGGTGCCGCCGGCGCTGCTGTGGCTGCCGCTCCGGCCGCTGCTGCGCCTGCCGCCGCTGCCGCCGCTCCGGCTGCCGCTGCTGCCAGCGATGACGCCATCCTGTCGCCTGCCGCGCGCAAGATTGCCGAGGAGGGCGGTATCGACCCGAACGCCATCGTCGGTACCGGCAAAGGCGGTCGCGTCACCAAGGAAGACGCCGTTGCTGCCGTCGCCGCCAAGAGCTCTGCTCCAGCCGCCGCTGCCAAACCGGCTGCGCCGGCTGCCGAGGCTCCGGTGTTCGCCGCGGGCGATCGCGTCGAGAAGCGCGTGCCGATGACCCGCCTGCGTGCCAAAGTGGCCGAGCGTCTGGTCGAAGCGCAGTCCACCATGGCCATGCTGACCACCTTCAACGAAGTGGACATGCATGAAGTCATGGCCCTGCGTTCGAAGTACAAGGACCTGTTCGAGAAGACCCACAACGGCGTGCGCCTGGGCTTCATGTCCTTCTTCGTCAAGGCCGCGGTCGAGGCGCTCAAGCGCTTCCCGGCGGTCAACGCCTCGATCGATGGCAACGACATCGTCTACCACGGCTACCAGGACATCGGCGTGGCCGTGTCCAGCGACCGTGGCCTGGTGGTTCCGGTGCTACGCAACGCCGAGCTGATGAGCCTGGCCGAAGTCGAGAATGGCATTGCCACCTTCGGCAAGAAGGCCCGTGACGGCAAGCTGTCGATCGAAGAGATGACCGGTGGCACCTTCACCATCACCAACGGCGGCACCTTCGGCTCGATGATGTCGACCCCGATCGTCAACCCGCCGCAGGCCGCGATCCTCGGCATGCACAACATCATTCAGCGTCCGGTGGCCATCAACGGCCAGGTCGTGATCCGCCCGATGATGTACCTGGCGCTGTCCTACGATCACCGCCTGATCGACGGCAAGGAGGCGGTGAGCTTCCTCGTCACCATCAAGAACCTGCTGGAAGACCCGGCTCGCCTGCTGCTGGACATCTGATCCCGGAGCTGCGCAACAAGGCGGTTCTCACAAGGAGCCGCCCGGTTTTATTCGAGAAGGAATGAGTTATGACCCAGAAATTCGACGTGGTAGTGATTGGCGCGGGCCCAGGAGGCTACGTGGCCGCCATCAAGGCCGCGCAACTCGGTCTGAAGACCGCCTGCATCGAGAAGTACCAGGACAAGGACGGCAAGGTCGCCCTGGGTGGCACCTGCCTGAACGTCGGCTGCATTCCGTCGAAGGCGCTGCTGGACAGCTCCTACAAGTACCACGAGGCCCATGAGGGCTTCAAAGTTCACGGCATTGAGGCCAAGGGCGTCACCATCGACGTACCGCAGATGGTCGCGCGCAAGAACACCATCATCAAGAACCTGACTGGCGGCGTTGCCGGCCTGTTCAAGTCCAATGGCGTCACCCTGCTGGAAGGCCACGGCAAGCTGCTGGCTGGCAAGAAGGTTGAAGTCACCGGTCTGGACGGCTCCGTCCAGGTGGTCGAGGCCGAGAACGTGATTCTCGCTTCCGGCTCGCGTCCGGTGGATATTCCGCCGGCTCCGGTCGACCAGGACGTCATCGTCGACTCCACCGGCGCCCTGGAATTCCAGGCCGTGCCGAAGAAGCTGGGCGTGATCGGCGCCGGCGTCATCGGTCTCGAGCTGGGTTCGGTGTGGGCCCGTCTGGGCGCCGAAGTGACCGTGCTGGAGGCCATGGACAAGTTCCTCGCCGCCGCCGATGAGCAGATCTCCAAGGAAGCCCTGAAGATCTTCAGCAAGCAGGGTCTGGACATCCGCCTGGGCGCCCGCGTAACCGGCAGCGAAGTGAAGAAGAAGCAGGTGACTGTGACCTTCACCGACGCTACCGGCGAGCAGAAGCTGACCTTCGACAAGCTGATCGTCGCCGTCGGCCGTCGTCCGGTGACCACCAACCTGCTGGCCGCTGACAGCGGCGTGACCCTGGACGAGCGTGGCTTCATCTTCGTCAATGACCAGTGCGAAACCAGCGTACCGGGCGTCTACGCCATCGGTGATGTGGTGCGTGGCGCGATGCTGGCGCACAAGGCCTCCGAAGAGGGCGTGATGGTTGCAGAGCGCATCAAGGGCCACAAGGCCCAGATGAACTACGACCTGGTCCCGTCGGTGATCTACACCCACCCGGAAATCGCCTGGGTCGGCAAGACCGAGCAGCAGCTCAAGGCCGAGGGCGTCGAGATCAACGTCGGCACCTTCCCGTTCGCTGCCAGCGGTCGTGCCATGGCGGCCAACGACACCGCCGGTCTGGTCAAGGTCATCGCCGATGCCAAGACCGACCGCGTGCTGGGCGTGCACGTAATCGGCCCGAGCGCGGCCGAGCTGGTCCAGCAGGGCGCCATCGGCATGGAGTTCGGCACCAGTGCCGAAGACCTGGGCATGATGGTGTTCTCGCACCCGACTCTGTCCGAAGCGTTGCACGAGGCGGCTCTGGCGGTGAATGGTCACGCCATCCACATCGCCAATCGCAAGAAGCGCTGATGCGTGCGGGCACCTCGATATCCGAGGTGCCCAGATCCAGAAAAACCACGGCGGGCGGCCCGTGGCGGCTTGCAAGAGTCTGTCGCAGGAATGCCCGTCGGACTGCTAACCAGTGCAGTCACAGGTGGCGCGGTGCCATGAGCGCAGCGCCGAAATGCGCAATACCTAAACGAAGAACGGTAGATAAGCATGAATCTTCACGAGTATCAGGGTAAGCAGCTGTTCGCTGAATACGGCCTGCCGGTATCCACTGGCTATGCCGTTGACACCCCGGAAGAAGCGGCTGCGGCCTGCGAAAAGATCGGTGGCAGCGAGTGGGTTGTCAAAGCCCAGGTGCACGCCGGTGGCCGCGGTAAAGCGGGCGGCGTCAAGCTGGTCAAGAACAAGGAAGACGCCAAGGCGTTCGCCGCCCAGTGGCTGGGCAAGCGTCTGGTGACCTACCAGACAGACGCCAATGGCCAGCCGGTCAGCAAGATCCTGGTTGAGTCCTGCACCGACATCGACAAGGAGCTGTACCTCGGCGCCGTCGTCGACCGTTCCAGCCGCCGTATCGTGTTCATGGCCTCCACCGAAGGTGGCGTGGACATCGAGAAAGTCGCCCACGAGACTCCCGAGAAGATCCTCAAGGCCACCATCGACCCGCTGGTCGGTGCGCAGCCTTACCAGGGCCGCGAGCTGGCCTTCCAGCTGGGCCTGCAGGGCGACCAGATCAAGCAGTTCACCCACATCTTCGTGGGCCTGGCCAAGCTGTTCCAGGACTACGACCTGGCCCTGCTGGAAGTGAACCCGCTGGTGATCAAGAAGGACGGCAACCTGCACTGCCTGGATGCCAAGATCAACATCGACTCCAACGCCATGTACCGTCAGCCCAAGCTGCGCGCTATGCACGACCCGTCCCAGGACGACGCTCGTGAAGCCCATGCGCAGAAGTGGGAACTGAACTACGTCGCGCTGGAAGGCAACATCGGTTGCATGGTCAACGGTGCTGGCCTGGCCATGGGCACCATGGACATCGTCAACCTGCACGGCGGCAAGCCGGCCAACTTCCTCGACGTCGGCGGCGGCGCGACCAAAGAGCGCGTGACCGAAGCCTTCAAGATCATCCTGTCCGACAGCAACGTCGCGGCCGTACTGGTGAACATCTTCGGCGGCATCGTGCGCTGCGACATGATCGCCGAAGGCATCATCGGCGCCGTGAAAGAAGTCGGCGTGAAAGTGCCGGTCGTGGTCCGTCTGGAAGGTAACAATGCCGAGCTGGGCGCCAAGGTCCTGGCCGACAGCGGTCTGAACATCATCGCGGCTACCAGCCTCACCGACGCTGCCCAGCAGGTCGTCAAAGCCGCGGAGGGCAAGTAATGAGCGTCCTGATCAATAAAGACACCAAAGTCATCTGCCAGGGCTTCACCGGCTCGCAGGGCACTTTCCACAGCGAACAAGCCATCGCCTACGGCACCAAGATGGTTGGCGGCGTGACTCCGGGCAAGGGTGGCACCACCCACCTGGGCCTGCCGGTGTTCAACACCGTCAAGGAAGCTGTAGAAGCCACCGGCGCCGATGCGTCCGTGATCTACGTTCCGGCTCCGTTCTGCAAGGACTCGATCCTGGAAGCAGCCAACGGCGGCATCAAGCTGATCGTCTGCATCACCGAAGGCATCCCGACCCTCGACATGCTGGAAGCCAAGGTCAAGTGCGACGAGCTGGGCGTACGCCTGATCGGCCCAAACTGCCCGGGCGTAATCACTCCCGGCGAGTGCAAGATCGGCATCATGCCGGGTCACATCCACCTGCCGGGCAAGGTAGGCATCGTGTCGCGTTCTGGCACCCTGACCTATGAAGCCGTGAAGCAGACCACAGACGCCGGCTTCGGCCAGTCCACCTGCGTGGGCATCGGCGGCGACCCGATCCCGGGCTCCAACTTCATCGACATCCTGAAGCTGTTCCAGGAAGACCCGAAGACCGAAGCGATCGTCATGATCGGTGAGATCGGCGGCAGCGCTGAAGAAGAAGCCGCGGCCTACATCAAGGCCAACGTGACCAAGCCTGTAGTGTCCTACATCGCTGGTGTTACCGCTCCGCCCGGCAAGCGCATGGGCCACGCTGGCGCCATCATTTCCGGTGGTAAAGGTACTGCGGACGAGAAGTTCGCTGCCCTGCAGGACGCGGGTGTGAAAACCGTGCGTTCCCTGGCTGATATCGGCAAAGCCCTGGCCGAGCTGACCGGTTGGGAAGTCAAGAAGGCCTGAGGCTGACTTGATTGCGAAAAGGCCGCCTTCGGGCGGCCTTTTTCTTTTCTAGACTTCAAGTGTCTCGACTGAATGGTCGATACGCTGTCTACGGCTTGAACATCATCTTGCCACCACGCCATAGAGGATGCTCGCGCATGCAGTGGTTTGCCGATTTGCGCATTGCCTACAAGATCGCTATTGCGCCAGCCGTGTTATGTGCGCTGCTGGTCGTTGTCGGCGTCGTCTCCAGCCTATCCCTGCGCAGCGTGTCGCAGAGCGTGCAGGCGGTGACGCAGGATCTCGGGCCCAGCCTTGAGCAACTGGCGCAGTTGGCGGATGCCACGGCTCGTCTGCAACTCGCAGTGCAGTTGTATGCCCGCAGTGGTGACGCGGCGGTTGCGCAACAGGTGATTGAACTTGAGCAGCGCCTGCAAGGCTTGCAGCAAGCGACGGCGTCGCGCCTGCAGGGGACACAACATCAGCAGCTTCTGGCAGATATCGAGCGCCTGCGCCGGGAATACAGCGAGCTGTTTCGTACTCAGCTGGTGCCACTGAGCCAGCAGCGTCAGGCCTTGGTGGCAGGGGAGTTGGGCTTGCATGGCCCGGCGATCGAGAAGGCCCTGACTTCGGTACTGGAGAACGCCCAGCAGGATTTCAATCTGGACGCGGTGTTCTACTCCAGTGCGGCGATGCGCCACCTGCTGCTCGGTAGCCAGTATTTCTACCAGTTCCTGCAGGAGAATCAGGAGGAGCAGGCCAAGGCTTATGCTCGTGAGCTGAGTTTCGCCCAGAGCAGTATGAGTGCGTTGCTTCAGCGCACCAGCAGCCAGAGTACCCAGGACAAGCTCACCGGGGCGCTGCAAAGCTTGGAAAAGTACAAGGCTGCAGCGGAGAAGGTCACCGAACTGGTGCGCGCGCGGAACGCTACCTTGCAGAAGATGGATGCGCTGGAGCCGCAGATCGCCCAGCGTGCGGCAGATCTCCAGGCCAGCATCATGCAGGCGATGAGCGCGGCGGGGCAGGCGGTGGACCATACGGCCGTGCAGGTCAATCGGGTGCAGTGGGGCTTGGTGCTGGTCGCGCTGCTGTTCGGCGGAGCACTGGCTTATGGTGTTGGTCGCGCGCTAGTCGGCACCATAGGTCGGATCAACCTGATGCTCAGGGATATCGCCGAGGGTGAAGGCGATCTGACTCGCCGTTTGCCCATCCAGGGACGAGATGACCTCGGCGCTCTGGCGCAGAGCTTCAATACCTTCGTCGAGAAGATCCGTCAGACCGTCGCCGAGGTAACCACGGCCTCAGCCACCCTGGAACGTGAAGCGGATCAGTTGCAGGCTTCGGCCGACTCAGCCCACCGAGATGTCGAGCAGCAACGCGACGAGAGCCAGCATACCGCCTCGGCCATGGCGCAGATGGCGGCAAGTGCCCAGGATATGGCGCGTCGTGCCGAGGAGGCCGCCGAGCTTTCTGGTCAGGCTTTGAGCACCGCAGAGCAGGGTCGCAGCCGGGTCGAGGGTAACCTGAATAGCATGCAGCAGCTGGCTGGACAATTTTCTCGTCTGGCTGGCGAGGTCGAATCGTTGCGCGGCGACAGCGAACGGATCGGCTCGGTACTCGAGGTGATTCGCGCCATTGCCGAGCAGACCAACTTGCTGGCGCTTAATGCCGCTATCGAGGCGGCCCGTGCCGGCGAGCAGGGACGAGGGTTCGCGGTCGTGGCGGACGAGGTACGTTCACTGGCTCAGCGCACTCAGCAGTCCACCCAGGAAATCCAGGAAATCATCCAGACCCTGCAGCAACGTACTCGCGCGGCCAGTGACACGATGGGTGAGAGTCAGCATGCAGTGCGCGATGCCGGACAACGAGCCGAGCAGGCGAGTGCAGCCTTGATCGAGATCGCCACGGCGGTGGCCGCCATCGATCAAACCATCCAGCACATCACGCATGCCGCCGTAGAGCAGGCGCAGGTCGCGGAAACAGTCGGAGAGGGCGCGGCGAGGGCCAGCGACATCAACGCGCACACCTTCGCCACCGTCGAGCAAACGCGCACGGCGGCCAGTCGCATCAAGCAGATGGAAGATCAGTTGCACCGGTTGATTGCACAGTTCCGCATCTGAAGTTGTTCACTCAGTCAACTTGCTTACAGATTTGCGACATCCACTTGCCCCTGTCCGACCAGCCGACCAGCTTGGGTCGCTCTGCTGGGGGCTATCCATTAAGGTGGCCGCGCCCCGGCGACCGCCACTCACAAGGTGCGGTCGCCGCTTAGCGGTCTCATCCCATCCGGAGAGATGACGCTCACCGAACCTCAAGGCGAGCCCCTGGATTTCCGAATATCTGCCTGTGGTAACGCTCTGTATGAATCGCTTGAAAAGCCTTGACCTCCTGGCCCTTGGCTTCATGACCTTTGCCCTGTTCCTGGGCGCCGGCAACATCATCTTTCCGCCCAGCGCTGGTATGGCCGCTGGTGCCAATGTCTGGTCCGCTGCGTTCGGTTTCCTGATCACCGGTGTCGGCCTGCCGCTGCTTACCGTGGTCGCGCTGGCGCGTGTTGGTGGTGGCATGCCCGAACTGACCGCACCGCTCGGTCGGCGTGCCGGCACGCTGCTGGCGGTGGCCGTTTACCTGGCCATCGGCCCGCTGTTCGCTACCCCGCGTACTGCCGTGGTGTCCTTCGAAATGGGCGTGGCACCCTTTGCCGGCAACGAGCCGCTGGCGCTGGGCCTGTACACGCTGGCCTACTTTGCCGCCGTGCTGTTCCTCGCCCTCAACCCGGGCAAGCTGGTCGACAGCATCGGCAAGTTCATCACCCCGGTGCTGCTGGCGGCGCTGCTGGTACTCGGTGGTGCGGCTCTGCTGGCACCGGCCGGTGAGATCGGCCAGAGCAGCGAAGCCTATGAGGCAATGCCTTTCGTGCAGGGTTTCCTGCAGGGTTACCTGACCATGGATACCCTGGGTGCGCTGGTATTCGGCATCGTCATCGCCACGGCGATCAAGGATCGTGGCGTGCGCGACAGTGCACTGATCACCCGCTATTCGGTGATCGCCGGCATCATCGCCGCGATTGGCCTGTCGCTGGTCTACCTGGCGCTGTTCTACCTCGGAGCCACCAGCCAGGGCATCGCCGGTGATGCGCAGAACGGCGTGCAGATCCTTACCACCTACGTCGAGCACACCTTCGGCATCTACGGTAGCCTGCTGCTGGCGTTAGTCATCACCCTGGCCTGTCTGACCACTGCGGTAGGTCTGCTGACCGCCTGCGGCGAGTACTTCAGCAAGCTGCTGCCGGTGTCCTATCGCGCCGTGGTGCTGACCTTCGGTGTGTTCAGCCTGCTGGTGGCCAACCAGGGCCTGACCCAGCTGATCAGCGTGTCGGTGCCGGTGCTGGTCGGTCTCTATCCGCTGGCCATCGTGCTGGTCGCGCTGAGCCTGCTGGACGGGTTCTGGCGCTCGTCGCCGCGCGTGTTCGTGCCGGTAATGGCGGTGACGCTGGTGTTCGGCCTGGTCGATGCGTTCAATGCCGCCGGTTTCAAGGGCCTGGTACCGGGTGTCTTTGCGCACCTGCCGCTGGCTGCCGAAGGTCTTGGCTGGTTGCTCCCGGTGGCGCTGACCCTGCTGGTCGCCGTGGTTTTCGACCGTCTGCGTGGCGCGCCGGCGATTCAGGCCGCGTGATCCGGTCCGGGGCCGTGCAAGGCGGCCCCGGAGCCTCTGCAACGCGCCTTTTGGCGCGCTGCACCTGTTCTTTGGCGCATCTGGCACCTTCTGCCGATTGCCGCCCAAGCTGACGTGCCGGACAATCTGCGGGAATCTTTCAGCAGTCCGCTCGCCATGTCGCAAACCATTTTCTTCGCCCATGCCAATGGCTTCCCCTCGGCCACCTACGGCAAGCTGTTCAGCGCGCTGGAGCCGGATTACCGGGTACGGCATCTGGAACAGCACGGTCATGACCCGCGCTTCCCGGTGGACGACAACTGGAACAACCTGGTGGACGAGCTGATCCTGCATGTGGAGCAGGGCAGCGAGCCAGTCTGGGGTGTCGGCCATTCTCTCGGTGGCGTGCTGCATTACCACGCGGCGCTACGTCGCCCCGAGCTGTACCGCGGCGTGGTGATGCTCGACTCGCCGCTGCTGACCGGCGTTGACCGCCTGGTGATCCGCGCCGCCAAGCGTTTCGGCTTTATCGACCGGATCACTCCGGCGGGCAGAACTGTCGGGCGTCGCGAGGCGTTCGGTGACTTCCGCGAGGCGCGTGACTATTTCGCCGGCAAGACGTTGTTCAGCCGTTTCGACCCCGACTGCCTGGACGCCTACGTGCGCCACGGTTTGCGCGAGGAAGGCCTGGGACAGGAGAGACGCCTGCGCCTGCGCTTCGACCCAGCCACCGAGATCAGCATCTACCGCAGTGTGCCGCATACCGTGCCGGGCCGGCCGCAGCAGCTGGCCGTACCGCTTGCCGTGGTGCGTGGCCGGCACAGCAAGGTGGTACTGCCACACCATGCACGGCAGGTCAGCCGCGTGCCCAAGGGTGAATACCTGAGCCTGCCTGGTGGCCACATGTTCCCGCTGGAGCGCCCACAGGACACGGCCCATCTGCTGCGCGAGCTGTTCGGTCGCTGGCAGGGGCAGGGCAAGGAGCACTCCGCATGACGCTCAAGGTGGAAGAAACCCGTTTCAGCCTGCCGCACGTGGAACTGGCAGCACACCTGTTCGGCTCCGAAGATGGCATACCGGTCATTGCCCTGCATGGCTGGCTGGACAACGCCATGACCTTCGCCCGCCTGGCGCCGAAGCTTGAAGGGCTGCGCATCGTTGCCCTGGATTTCCCTGGTCACGGTCATTCCGGGCACTACGCCAGCAACTCCAGCTACAGCATGTGGGAGTACCTGGAGGATGTCCTGCTGGTGGCTGAACAGCTCGGCTGGCAGCGCTTTTCCCTGCTCGGTCATTCCCTCGGCGGCATCATCTCTACCTTGCTGGCGGCTGCTGTGCCCGAGCGGGTCGAACGCCTGGCGTTGATCGACGGCCTGGTGCCCTATACGGCGGAGGCTGACAGCGCGCCCAAGCGCCTGGGTGAGGCACTGCGCGCTCGCCTGGCGGTGCGCGACAAACAGAAGCCGGTCTACCCAGACCTGGATACGGCCGTGCAGGCGCGCATGCGCGGCGTGGTCGCGGTCAGCCACGAGGCCGCCGAGCTGCTGGCCCAGCGTGGCCTGGAGCCAGTGCCGGGGGGCTATACCTGGCGCACCGATATCCGCCTGACCCTGCCCTCGGTCATGCGCCTGACCTTCGCTCATGTCGAGCAGTTCGTCCGCGCCGTGCAGTGCCCGGTCAGTCTGATACTCGCCGAAGGCGGGCAGATGAACGTCGAGCCACGCCTCAAGAGCCTGATCGAGCAGACGAGCTTTGCGACCCGCATCCTGCCCGGCGGACACCACCTGCATCTCAACGACGAGACCGGCGCGCAGCAGGTTGCAGACTGTTTCAATCCATTCTTCCGTCGCGCTTGACGCGGCCCTGGCAACTGCCGAGGCTGTGCTCATCGCTTCGGAGATTGCCATGATCGAGCTGTACACCGCCGCCACGCCCAACGGCCACAAGATATCCATCGCCCTCGAAGAGCTGGGGCTGCCCTATGAGGTGCATGCGCTGTCCTTCGACAGGCAAGAACAGAAAGCCCCGGATTTCCTGCGCATCAACCCCAACGGGCGCATCCCGGCCATTGTCGATGATGGCTTCGCCGTGTTCGAGTCGGGGGCCATCCTGCTGTACCTGGCGGAGAAAACCGGCCAGTTGCTGCCCAGCGATCCCAAGGGACGCTCGCTGGCAATCCAGTGGCTGATGTTCCAAATGGGTGGGGTGGGGCCGATGCAGGGACAGGCCAATGTGTTCTTCCGCTACTTCCCGGAGAGGCTGCAGGGCGCCATCGACCGCTATCAGCACGAGACCCGGCGCCTCTATGAGGTGCTCGATCGTCGCCTGGGGGAGGCCGAGTACCTGGCCGGCGACTACGGCATTGCCGATATCGCCACCTATCCCTGGGTGCGTATCCACGACTGGGCCGGCGTGGCGATCGACGGCCTGGAACACCTGCAGCGCTGGATGGATGCCATTGCCGTGCGCCCGGCCGTGCAACGCGGGCTACGGGTGCCGGCAAGGGCCCAGGATGACGCCAAGCTGGTGAAAACCGCGCAAGCCATGCTGACACGTTAAGGAGACGCATGCGTCACCATCTTCTCTTTTGTCTGAGCCTCGCCTGGGCGCCGCTGCTGGCGGCTGAGCCGGCAGGTAGCCAGGATCTGGAGGTACTGCCACGCCTGGCTCGTTCCGTGATCGTCGACTACCGTGACACCCCCGTTACCGAGCGCCTTTACCCGCAGGATTCGCTGCGCCGCATCAGTGGTCAGCTGGTCGCGCGTGAAGTCCTCGTCGAGGGCCGCCTACGGGCGCTCACTTATCAGTTGCCGGAAGAGCATGGGCCGCGCGAGGCCCTGCAGATCGCCCGCGAACATTTGCAGGAGCAGGGCGCGCAACTGTTGTTCTGGTGCGAGGGACGCGACTGCGGCTCGAGCAGCCTGTGGGCCAACCAGATATTCGGCAGCGCCAAGCTCTATGGCCCGGAGGAGGAGCAGAGCTACCTGCTGCTGCGCCTGGCCGAGCCGCAGGACAGCCTGCTGGCGCTATACGGTATCGTGCGCGGCAATCGCCGCGGCTACCTGCATGTGGAGCAGCTGGATGCAGGCTCGCCATTGCCGACGTTGCTGCCGACCGCCGGTACCCTGCTGCGCCAGTTGCGTCGCGACGGCCAACTGCAGCTAGCGCTTGTCGATACTCCGAACGATGATTGGAGTACCTTGCTGGCGCAGACGCTGCGGCTCGACAGCACGTTGCGCGTGGGGCTTTCCGGAATCCATGCCGATGCCTGGCGTGCGTCTTTGCAGCAGCAGGGTGTGGACGCCACGCGCCTGCAGCTGCAGGGCAGCGAAGGCAAGGGCCTGACTTTGCAGCCACTGCGCTGAGTGCTGAATGACTCCGGACCCACGTGTCCGGTTTGCCTGGGGATGTATGACCATGCTCAACAATGACCGCCTGCTGGTGCAGATTCTGCTGCTGGCGTTGCTGGGCGCCTGCGCCTGGGTGCTGGCGCCTTTCTTCTCCGCGCTATTCTGGGCAGCGGTACTGGCGTTTGCCAGCTGGCCGCTGATGCGCCTGCTGACCCGTGCCATGAATGGCCGAGCCAACACCGCTGCGGCCATCCTGACGGCTGGCTGGATGGTCCTGGTGGCGGTACCACTGGTCTGGCTGGGCTTCAACATGGCTGACCATATCCGCGATGCCACCGCGCTGTTTAAGGATTTCCAGGTCGATGGCCTGCCCGATCCGCCGACTTGGCTGAGTGGTCTGCCTCTGGTGGGGGAGCGCCTGGTTGGCCTGTGGAATCGCATCGACGAGGAGGGGGTTGCCCTGCTTGAGGCGGTGCGGCCCTACCTGGGACAGGTAGGGAACTGGCTGCTGGCGCGCAGCGCACAGATCGGCGGCGGCATGCTGGAACTGGCCCTGAGCCTGGTGCTGGTGTTCTTCTTCTACCGCGATGGCCCGCGTATGGCGTCCTTCGTGCAAAGCCTGCTGGGGCGCCTGATCGGTGACCGCGCCGGGCATTACCTGGAGCTGGTGGCGGGCACCGTGCAACGGGTGGTCAATGGTGTGATCGGTACTGCGGCGGCCCAGGCCGTGCTGGCCCTGATCGGCTTCTACATCGCCGGGGTGCCGGGGGCGCTGGTGCTGGGCATCATCACCTTCGTCCTCAGCCTGATTCCCATGGGCCCGCCGCTGGTGTGGATTCCCGCCACCGCCTGGCTGGTCAGCCAGGAGCATTACGGCATGGCGGTGTTCCTCGGCATCTGGGGCATGTTCGTCATCAGTGGTGTGGACAACGTACTCAAACCCTACCTGATCAGCCGTGGCGGCAACCTGCCACTGGTGGTGGTGCTGCTCGGCGTGTTCGGCGGCATCCTGGCGTTCGGCTTCATGGGCCTGTTCTTGGGGCCGACCCTGCTGGCCGTGGCTTTCAGCCTGCTCGGCGACTGGGTGAACAGCACGCCACGGGATGCCGAGCGCAAGGACGGGGCATAGTTGGCATCCTGTGCAGAATTCTGCCCACCACCCTTGGTGGGCATGCGGGGCAGTGATAGCCTTGCCCGCCTCAAACCGTGATGCAACGGTCCTTAGAGACCGCAGGCGGTTCAGGGAAGACAGACCAACACTACACAAGGGATAGACCCTCCATGAAGAAATCTGCAGGTATCGTTGTAGGCGCAGTTGTTGCCGTCGCCGCCATTGGCGTGGGCGGCGCCTGGTACACCGGCAACCAGTTACCCTCTGTGCTGGACGAGTCGATCAAGCAGGCCAATGCCGACATGGCCAAGACCCTGCCGGCGCTGGGCCTGGATGCGTCCATCGAGTTGCTCTCGCTGGATCGCCAGTTCTTCAGCAGCAACGCGCGCTATCGCATCACCTTCAACGGCTCGCTCGACGGCGAAGCGCTGCAGAAGTTCGAGCTGGTGATCAACGACCGTATCGAGCACGGTCCGTTCCCGCTGTCGCGCCTCAAGGCGTTCAAGCTGCTGCCGGTCATAGCCACCAGCAACTACGCCCTGGAAACCAGCCCGGCCCTGGAAAAATGGTTCGCCGCCAGCCAGGGCAAATCGCCGGTGGAAGGCCAGGCCAGCCTGGGTTACGACCGTTCCGTCTCCGGCAACCTGCGTCTGAATCCGGTGCAAGTAGCCCTGGATGAGGACAGCAACCTGGACTTCAGTGGCCTGAATATCGACTTCGACAGCTCGGCTGAAGCCAAGCAGATCGAGGCCAGCGGTCTGATGGACAGCCTGAAGGTCAGCACCAAGCTGAGCGACAGCCCGGAAGCGCTGAGCATCGAATTCAAGGGCCTGACCCTTAACAGCGATACCGCGAAGGGCAGCAGCGACTTCTACCTGGGCCGCAACGAGGTCAAGCTGCAGAGCGCTCAGCTGGTGATCGGCGCCAACGCTCCGATCCTGGCCAAGGACATTTCCCAGCTCGACGAGACCAGTGAAGCCGACGGCAAGCTGGCCGCCCGTTCCACCTACAAGATCGGCATGGTCAGCTACCAGGGCCAGGACATCGGTGGCATGGACATGGTCTCCAGCGTGAAGAACATCGACGCGGCGGCGCTGCAGTCGCTGCTGGCGCTGTACAGCGACATCATCAAGAGCACCGGCCAGCTGCAGCAGGCCAGCCTGGAAGCCGAGGATGATCTGCCGCAACTGTCCGAAGCGCAAAAGGCCCAGCTGATGGTGGACCTGGAGAAGCTGCTGGCCGCCAAACCGGGTATCGCCCTGGAGAAGCTGGCATTCAAGACCGCCAATGGTGAAAGCAGCCTGAGCCTGGCGCTGGACTTCGCCAAGCCCGAGTCCTTCGAGCTGCCGGCGCCGGAGCTGGCCAAGCAACTGATCACCCAGCTGGATGCCAAGGTCGCCGTTTCCAAGGCCATGATCAGCGACGTGATCGGCTTGCAAGCGACCTTCGCTGGCGAAACCGACAAGGAAGCGGTCGCCCAGCAGGCTTCGATGATGACCGAGATGGCCAGTGGCATGGCGCTGTCCACCGAGCTGGCCAAGCTTGAGGGTGACAACATCGTCACCAGCCTGCACTACGCCGACGACAAAGTGGACTTCAACGGCAAGCAGATGAGCGTCGAGGAATTCGTTGCCATGGCCTTCGCCAGTGGCGCGGGCCTGGGCATGGCTGGTGCTGCCATGGGCGAGGAAGACCCTGCCATGCAGGACCTGCAGCTGGAAGAGGAAGAAAGTGTCGAGGAAGAGATTCCCGCCGAATAACCTCGTGCAGTAGCGCCAAAAGGCCCGCAGTGATGCGGGCCTTTTGCTTTTACGCCGAAATATTGACCTGACTGCCGACGCTGGTGCGGTAGCCGGCACCGTCCTGATACTGCTTCAGCAGCTTGGCGATCAGTCCAGAGTCGGCTTCCTCCTGGCTGCCAGTGCGCGAGGGTGTCTGCTGGGCGACGGCATCGAGCAGACTGCTCAACTCGTCCTGGCTGATGCTGCCGCTGCTGTCAGCGTCGAACCTGGTGAACAGCTCATCGCTGTTTGTGGCGTTCTGGGCGGGGGGCGGAGGTGGTGCCATGGCGGACAGTTCGTCGAGGTTCAACGCACCATCGCCGTCGCTGTCCAGTTCCGCCAGCAGGGCGCTGCTGTCGGTGCCGCCGGGTGCGGGCAGGGCGCTTAGTTCATCGGCATCAATGCTGCCATCGCCATTGGCATCCAGTGTGGCGAACATCTCCTCGGGGTTCGGCCCGCGAGGCGGTGGCGGTGCCAACGCGGCAGTCTCCTGCGTATCGAGGCTGCCGTCGCCATTGGCGTCGAGTTGGCTGAACAGTTCATCAATGTCGATGGTCAGGCTGCTATCGCTTTCCTTGGCAGACGTCAGGGCCGTTGCCAGTTCGTCCTTGGCCACACTGCCATCGCTGTTGCTGTCGAGCAGGCTGAACAGCTTTTCCTGCATCTTTTCGGGGCCGCCCGCACAGTTTGCGCTGGGCGGCGCGCTGCGCTGGGTCGAGCTATAGGCGGCATAGCTCGAGTAACTGCTGCTGACACCACTGATCATGGGAGTCACTCCTGTTGTTGGCATTCCGGAGAGGGTTCTCCGGTGATGTCAGCCTCGGCGTACTCTGTGTCGGGGGTTTATGAACTTTGTATCGGCTGGACTACAACGCCAGGGCGGCGTGGGCTATAGACGTGGCAGGCGCAGGATTGCGGTCAGGCCACCACCTGGTGTTTCCTCCAGCAGGATGTCGCCGCCCTGGTGTCTGGCGGCCTCGCGGGCAATGGTCAATCCCAGACCCACGCCGCCTGAGTTGCGGTTGCGCGATCCTTCGACGCGGAAGAAGGCCTCGAACACCGCTTCGCGCTGTCCGGCGGCAATCCCGGGGCCGCGGTCTACCACACGCATCTCCACGACCTCAGGGCCGTCGTTCAGCTCGATGCAGGCGTGGCCGGCATAGCGCAGCGCGTTCTCCAGCAGGTTGCTGACACACGAGCGCAGTGCTAGGGGTTGTGCGCGCAACGGCGCGCAGTGACCGTGGCAGCGCACATCGGCACCATGATCCTGGGCGTCCTCGACCATCGACTCGATCAGGGCCTGCAGATCCAGCCACTGTGGCGTCTCGCTGCTGCGCTGCTCGTGCAGGTAGCGCAGGGTGGCGTCGAGCATGCCGATCATTTCCTGCAGGTCCTGATTCATGCGCGCTCGCAGCTGGGTGTTGGGAATCTGCTCCAGACGCAGCTTGAGGCGGGCCAGTGGTGTGCGCAGATCATGCGACACCGCGGCCAGCATGCGTGCGCGCTGTTGTACCTGTTCGCGGATGCGCCGCTGCATCAGGTTGAAGGCATGCGCGGCCTGGCGTGCCTCCTGCGGTCCGGTTTCCGCCAGCGGCGGGCTGTCGAGATTGTCGGAGAGGCGTTCGGCCGCCTCTGAGAGCTGCTGGATCGGTCGGCTGAGCAGGCGCGCGCCGTACCAGGCGGCAACGATCAGTGTCAGCAGTTGGAAACCCAGTACGATCAGTGGGCCGCGCAGCGCAGGTCCAGGTGGCGGCGGGCGCAGCAGTTCAGCCTGCAGTGGTGCTGGCGGTGGCGGTGGTCGGCCGTAGTGGCTGAACCAGGCAAAGGCCAGTGCATGGGCCAGCAGAATGGCCACCAGGAAGACACCGAACAGGCGGGCGAACAGGCTATCGACACGGCGCATCAGCGAATCTCGGCGGCGTCGAAGAGGTAACCCTCGCCCCGCACGGTCCTGATCAGCGTCGGGTTGCGCGGGTCATCACCGAGCTTCTGGCGCAGCCGCGAGACCAGCAGGTCGATGCTGCGGTCGAAGGCTTCGATGGAGCGGCCACGGGCCTCGTCCAGCAACTGTTCCCGGCTCAGTACCCGCCGTGGCCGTTCGAGGAAAACCCAGAGCAGGCGGAACTCAGCGTTCGACAGCGGCACCACCAGACCCGTCGGTGAATGCAGCTGGCGTAGCACGCACTGCAGCGTCCAGCCGGCAAAGCGGATGCTGGCGCGCGGCTCCTCTTCGCGTGGGCCAACGCGATCGTCACGCACGCGACGCAGGATGGTCTGGATGCGGGCCACCAGCTCGCGTGGCTCGAAGGGCTTGGCCATATAGTCGTCGGCGCCCAGTTCCAGACCGATGATGCGGTCGGTCGGCTCGCAGCGGGCGGTGAGCATCAGGATCGGAATGTCCGAATCGGCACGTACCTGGCGACATAGCGCCAGGCCGTCCTCCCCAGGCAGCATCAGGTCGAGAATGATCACGTCGAAGTGGCTCTGCGCCAGGGCCCGGCGCATGCCGGGGCCGTCGCCGACCGCCTCGCTGTCGATGTTGAAGCGGGTCAGGTAACCGCCCAGCAGCTCGCGCAGCTCCTGGTTGTCGTCGACGATCAGGGCGCGGGTAGGGCGGGGGCGCGTATCGCGCTCGGGCAAGGCATGCACCGTTACGGGCTCCAGACTGCGGGCAGGGTAAGCGGAAGGATGGGCATGTTAGCGGGTCGCAAGGCCGGGCAGGCTCCGTCCGTCGCCATGCTCTGGTGGGCAGGTATCGGCAGCGTGTCGGTACTGTATCGGCATCGTTACAAAGCGAACTTTACGCATTCTTTATGCGCAGCCCACTGAGGCCAATCGCGCCTTTACGCGCGCCGGCAGAACAATGCCGGCAAGGCGGTAGAGACCGCATCACGGAGCACACACATGAGCATTCTCGACGGGGTGTCTCTGGGCCTGGCCCTGGGACTTTTCATTTATTTGCTGGTTGCGCTGCTGCGCGCCGGACGGCAGAGCTAGGAGGCCCCATGCAAGTCCAAGACTATTGGCTGATTCTGGCCTTCTTCGTGCTGGTGCTGGTGCCGGCACCTTTCCTCGGGCGTTACTTCTTCAACGCCATGGAAGGCAAGCGCAACCTGTTGAGCCCCGTGCTGCAACCGCTGGAGCGTCTGTGCTACCGGGTGTCCGGGGTCGACCCCGAGCGCGATCAGGACTGGAAGACCTACAGCCTGGCACTGCTGGCCTTCAGCGTCGTTTCCCTGATGGTGCTGTTCGCCATCCTCATGCTGCAGCACCTGTTGCCGCTCAATCCACAGCAGCTGCCGGGCCTGGAGTGGAGTCTGGCCTTCAACACCGCAGTGAGCTTCGTCACCAACACCAACTGGCAGGCCTATAGCGGCGAGGCGGCGCTGAGCTACTTCAGCCAGATGATCGGGCTGAGCGTGCAGAACTTCGTCAGCCCGGCCGTCGGCCTGGCCATCCTGGTGGCCTTTGCCCGCGGCATCGCACGCAAGTCCAGTGGCGGCATCGGCAACTTCTGGGTCGACCTGACCCGTGCCACCCTCTATGTGCTGCTACCGTTCTGCGTGCTGCTGGCCATCTTCCTGGTCTGGCAGGGTGTGCCGCAGACTTTTATGGACTATGTGCAGGCCAAGACCCTGCTGGGCGCCGACCAGACCATCCCGCTCGGCCCGGCCGCCAGCCAGATCGCCATCAAGCAGCTGGGCACCAACGGTGGCGGCTTCTTCGGCGTCAACTCGGCGCACCCGTTCGAGAACCCGACGGCCTGGTCCAACCTGTTCGAGGTGGTGTCGATCATCCTGATCCCGGCCGCCCTGGTGTTCACCTTCGGCCACTACGTTAAGGACCTGCGTCAGAGCCGCGCGATCCTGGCCAGCATGCTGATCCTGTTCGTCGCCGGTCTTGGCGTCACCCTGTGGGCCGAATACCAGCCGAACCCGGCCCTGGCGGCGCTGCCGATCGAACAGGCCGGCTCGCTGGAGGGCAAGGAAGCGCGCTTCGGTACTACCGCCTCGGCGCTCTGGGCGGTGACCACCACGGCCGCCTCCAATGGCTCGGTCAACGCCATGCACGACAGCTTTAGCGCCATCGGCGGTCTGGTGCCGATGTTCAACATGATGCTTGGCGAGGTGATCTTCGGCGGCGTCGGAGCCGGTCTGTACGGCATGCTGCTGTTCGTGCTGATCGCCGTGTTCCTGGCCGGCCTGATGATCGGCCGTACCCCGGAATACCTGGGTAAGAAGCTGGAAGCCAAGGAAGTCCGCTTGCTGGTCGCCACCCTACTGGTGATGCCGGTCGGCGTGCTGGTGTTCTGCGCCCTGGCGGTGAGCCTGGACGGCCCGGCGGCTTCCATCACCAACCCAGGGGCGCATGGCTTCAGCCAGGCGTTGTATGCCTACACCTCGGGCACCGCCAACAACGGCTCGGCCTTCGCCGGTTTTGGCGCCAATACGCCATTCCATAACGTGATGATCGGGCTGGCCATGCTGCTCGGCCGCTTCGGCTACATCCTGCCGATCCTTGCCATTGCCGGCAGCCTGGCGGCGAAGAAGCGCGCGCCGGTGGATGGCAACAGCTTCCCGACCCACGGCCCGCTGTTTGTCACCCTCCTGGTCCTGACCATCCTGCTGGTCGGCGGCCTGACTTTCCTGCCGGCGCTGGCCCTGGGCCCGCTGGCCGAACACCTGGCGTTCTAACGGAGAACCATGATGAATGCCCCTGTAAAGGCGCAACAAGGCGCCAAGACCCCTAATAATCCGGCCAAGACCAGCTTTGCCGCGCTGTGGAAGCCGGCTCTTAAGCAGGCCTTTGTCAAACTGGACCCGCGCCAGCTGCTGCGCTCGCCGGTGATGCTGGTGGTGGAGATCACCGCCGTTCTCACCACGTTGCTGTGCTTCGTGCCCAACCCTGCCGTCTCGACCGGCCTGGCCGTACAGATCGCCCTGTGGCTGTGGTTCACCGTGCTCTTCGCCAACTTTGCCGAGGCCCTGGCCGAAGGCCGTGGCAAGGCCCGCGCCGATAGCCTCAAGGCCGGCAGCCAGGGGCTGACCGCGCGGCGCAAGGTCGGTGACGAGCAGTACCAAGTGGTTGCCGCCAGCCAGCTGCGCCGTGGCGATATCGTGCGCGTCGAGGCCGGCGAGCTGATCCCCGGCGACGGCGAGGTGATTGAGGGTATTGCCGCGGTCAACGAGGCGGCGATCACCGGTGAATCTGCGCCGGTGATCCGCGAGTCCGGCGGCGACCGCTCGGCCGTCACCGGCAACACCCGCGTAGTGTCCGACTGGCTGCTGGTGAAGATCACCGCCAACCCGGGCGAGTCGACCCTGGACCGCATGATCGCCCTGGTCGAAGGTGCCAAGCGGCAGAAGACGCCGAACGAGGTGGCGCTGGACATCCTGCTGATCGGCCTGACCCTGATCTTTCTGCTGGTGGTGGCCACCCTGCAACCATTCGCCCGCTTCGCCGGCGGCGACCTGCCGCTGGTCTACCTCGCTGCGTTGCTGGTGACCCTGATCCCCACCACCATCGGTGGCCTGCTTTCGGCCATCGGCATCGCCGGCATGGATCGCCTGGTGCGCCTCAATGTGATCGCCAAGTCCGGCCGCGCGGTGGAAGCAGCGGGGGACGTGCATGTGCTGCTGCTCGACAAGACCGGCACCATCACCTTCGGCAACCGCCGCTGCAGCGCGATGATCAAGGCCCCAGGCGTGTCCGGCAAGGACCTCTCCGAAGCCGCGCTGCTGGCTTCGCTGGCCGACGACACTCCGGAAGGTAAATCCATCGTCGAGTACCTGCGCGGCCTGAGCCCGATGCAGGAACCGGCGCGCCAGGAAGTGCGTGCCATCGCCTTCAGCGCCGAGACTCGCCTGTCCGGCGCCGACTGGAACGGCCACAGCTACCGCAAGGGCGCGGTGGATGCGGTATTGCTGTACCTCGGCATTGAGCGCAACGAGGTGCCGGCACCGCTGGCCCGCGAGGTGGAGAAGATCGCCCAGAGCGGCGGCACTCCGCTGCTGGTGGCCGGCGACGGCAAACTGCTCGGCGCCATCCACCTCAAGGACGTGGTCAAGCCGGGCATTCGCGAACGCTTCGCCGAGCTGCGCAGCCTGGGCATCCGCACTGTCATGGTGACCGGCGACAACCCGCTGACCGCTGCCGCCATCGCCGCCGAGGCTGGTGTGGATGACGTGATCGCCGAGGCCACCCCCGAGAAAAAGCTGCAGCGCATCCGTTCCGAACAGGCCGAGGGCAAGATGGTCGCCATGTGCGGCGACGGCGCTAACGACGCCCCGGCGCTGGCCCAGGCCGACGTTGGCCTGGCGATGAACGACGGCACCCAGGCCGCCCGCGAGGCTGCCAACCTGGTCGACCTGGACTCGGACCCGACCAAGCTGCTGGACGTGGTGCAGGTGGGCAAGGAGCTGCTGGTCACCCGTGGCGCGCTGACCACATTCTCGGTGGCCAACGACGTGGCCAAGTACTTCGCCATCCTGCCGGCACTGTTCGCCGGCATCTATCCGCAGCTCGGCGCGCTCAACCTGATGCAACTGCACAGCCCGCAGAGCGCCATCCTCTCGGCCATCGTGTTCAACGCACTGATCATCATCGCGCTGATCCCCCTGGCCTTGCGCGGAGTGCGGGTCAAGGCCCTGGACGCGGCCAGCCTGCTGCGGCGCAACCTGCTGATCTACGGCCTGGGCGGCATCCTCGCGCCCTTCGTCGGGATCAAGGTGATCGACGCGCTGCTGGTGGCGGTGGGACTGGTGTAGTGATTTTTCTCCCTTCTCCCGCTTGCGGGAGAGGGGCCGGGGGAGAGGGTAATGGCACACAGAAGCCCTCTCCCTAACCCGCTCCCATAAATGGGAGAGGGGACTTATTCGGTGTAAACCTGAGAATTCGGAGAACCATCATGCTTAAACAACTCCGCCCGGCCATCGCCATGCTTGGCCTGATGACCCTGGTGACGGGCGTGGCCTATCCGCTGGCGGTCACCGGCGTGGCCCAACTGGCCTTTCCCGAGCAGGCCAACGGTAGCCTGGTGCGCGACGCCCAGGGCGAGGTGCGCGGCAGTATGCTGCTGGCGCAGAACTTCGAGGGCGACCAGTGGTTCCAGCCGCGGCCGTCGGCCGCTGGTTTCGCCACCGTGGCCAGCGGTGCCAGCAACCTGGCACCGAGCAATCCGGCTCTGGCCGAACGCATCGCCCAGGACGCCCAGCGCCTGGTCGGCGAGGGCGTCTCGCCAGTGCCGCTGCAACTGGTCACCACCTCCGGCAGCGGCCTCGACCCGCACCTGTCACCGTCCGCCGCACGCTGGCAGATTACTCGCGTCGCCGCGGCACGCGGCCTGCCGGCGAACAGCCTGGAGCGCCTGGTCGAGCAACACACCGAGCGCCCTCTGGTGGGCCCTGCCGTGGTCAACGTGCTGGCGCTGAACCTGGCGCTGGCGGACAATCGCGGCGTGATCTGGAACGAGTGACGTTATGAGTGATGCCGTACGCGCCGATGCGCTGTTGGCCGAGATGCCCCGTGAAGGGCGCGGTCGGCTGAAAGTTTTCCTCGGTGCGGCACCCGGCGTGGGCAAGACCTTCGCCATGCTGCAGGCGGCGCAGGCGCAGAAGCGCCAGGGCCTCGACCTGCGCGTCGGCGTGGTCGAGACCCACGGCCGCGCGGAGACCGAGGCCATGCTTGCCGGTTTGCCGCAGCAACCCCTGCAACGCCTGGAGTACCGCGGTGTGCCGCTGGCCGAGATGGATCTCGACGGCATCCTGGGCAACCCACCCAAGCTGGTGCTGGTCGATGAACTGGCCCACAGCAATGCGCCCGGCAGCCGCCATGCCAAGCGCTGGCAGGACGTGCAGGAGCTGCTCGACGCCGGCATCGACGTCTACACCACGGTCAACGTGCAGCATCTGGAGGCACTTAACGACCAGGTGCGCGACATTACCGGCGTCCATGTGCGCGAGACCCTGCCAGACTGGGTGCTGCAGGAGGCCGACGAGATCCTACTGATCGACCTGCCGCCGCGCGAGCTGCTCGAACGTCTGCGCGAGGGCAAGGTGTACGTGCCGGAACAGGCGCGTGCGGCCATCGATGCCTTCTTCAGCCAGACCAACCTCACGGCGCTGCGCGAACTGGCCATGCAGACTGCCGCCGCGCGGGTCGACGCCGACCTCAACCGGCGCTACCGTCAGCAGGGCCAAGAGGCCCCGACCGTGCGCGGTCGTTTGTTGCTCGGCATCGATGGCGACGCCCAGGCTGAGCGTCTGGTGCGCCATGCCAGCCGCGTGGCGGAGCGTCGCCACCTGCCCTGGTCGGTAGTGCATGTGGACACCGGCGGCGTGCGTGACGAGGCGCGCCTGAGCGACCTGCAGGCAGCCCAGCAGCTGGCCGAGCGTCTGGGGGGCGAGGTGGTCAATCTGCGTGGCGGCTCGGTGGCCAGTACCCTGCTGGAGCACGCCCGCGAGCGCCGTGCCAGCCTGATCCTGGTCGGCCGCAGCCGCAGCCGCCGCCGCTGGCGCCGCCAGTGGTTCGGCCGCGGCCTGGCCGAACGCCTGCTCGCCGCCGGCCGCGGCCTGGAGATCAGCGTGCTGGACACCGAGGCCGAGCCGGCACCGGTCCGCTCGCGCGTGCGCATGCCGCTGGCCTGGGGTGATTATCTGCAGGCGCTGTTTGCCACCCTCGTGGCTTCTCTGGTGTCGCTGGGTCTGTCACGGGTGCTGGAGCTGCCGAACATCTCCTTGGTGTTTCTCGCTGCGGTGTTGGTGGTGGCGGTGCGCAGCTCCCTCGGCCCGGCCCTGGCCTGTGCGGGGCTGTCGTTCCTGGCCTACAACTTCCTGTTCATCCCGCCGACCTGGACGCTGATCATCGAGCGCCAGGAGGACGTGCTGACCCTGCTGTTCTTCCTGATGATGGCAGGTCTCACTGGCAACCTGGCCAGCCGCCAGCGCCGTCAGTTGCAAGCCTTGCGGCATACCCAGGCGGAAACCACCGCGCTGCTGGAACTGTCGCGCAAACTGACCGCCGCCACCGACCGCCAGGCGGTGCTGAACGCCGCCATGCAGCAGTTCGGCTTGTGGCGCGAGGTCGAGGTCAGCCTGCTGTCGCGCAGCCGTGACGGTGTGTGGAAGGTCGAGGCAGGCGTCCAGCGCCTGCTCGCCGAGCAGGAGCGCGCCGCTGCCGACTGGTCCTGGCAGCACGAGCAGCCGGCCGGGCTGGGAACCGGTACCCTGCCGAACGGGCGCTGGTGGTGGTGGCCGCTGTCCGGTGAGGAGGGGCCGCTGGCTCTGCTCGGCGTGGCCCCCCGGGACGAGCGGCCGATGGCGCCGGAGCAACGCCGGCTGATCGCCGCCCTCGGCCAGCCGCTGGCCCAGGCCCTGGAGCGCGCACAACTGGCTGAGGACCTGGAGGCAGCACGCCTGCACGGGCAGACCGAGGAGCTTCGCAGCGCGCTGCTGGCCTCGGTATCCCATGATTTGCGCACGCCGCTGACCGCCATGCGCGGCTCGATCGACAGCCTACTGGCTCTCGGCGAGCAGATTCCCCTGAGCGATCGGCGCGAGTTGCTCGAGGGCACCCGTGACGAAGCCGAGCGTCTCGACCGTTACATCCAGAACCTGCTGGACATGACCCGGCTCGGCCACGGCGGCCTTAAGCTCACACGTGACTGGGTGGCACCAGCAGACATAGTCGCCAGCGCGGTGCAGCGGTTGCGTCCGGTGCTGGCGCCGCTGCAGCTGGAACTGCAGGTGCCGCAGCAGCTGCCGCTGCTCTATGTCCATGCGGCACTGATCGAGCAGGCGCTGGTCAATGTGCTGGAGAACGCAGCACGCTTCTCGCCGGCGCAGGGGCGCCTGAGGGTGGCGGTGGAAGCTGACGAGGACGAGCTACGTTTCTCGGTCGCTGACCAGGGGCCGGGCATTCCGGAGCTGGAGCGGGAAAAGATCTTCGACATGTTCTATACGGCGGCGCGTGGCGACCGCGGCGGCCAGGGTACCGGTCTGGGTCTGGCGATCTGCCAGGGCATGGTCGGCGCCCACGGCGGACGGGTGACGGTGGGCGAGGGGCTGGACGGCCGCGGTGCTACCCTGACCCTGCATTTGCCCCTGCATCCCCAGCCTCTGGCAGGAGAGGAGTAGGCCTCGTCGAGTAGTGAAGGCGGGGTGCCCCGCCCTATGTGAGTCGAACGAACGAGTGACATGACAAGCAATCAAACGACCATTCTGGTGATCGACGACGAGGCGCAGATCCGCAAGTTCCTGCGCATCAGCCTCAGCGCCCAGGGCTACAAGGTAGTGGAGGCCGGTAACGGCCGTGACGGTCTGGCGCAGGCGGCCTTGGCGCGGCCTGATCTGGTGGTGCTGGACCTTGGCCTGCCGGACATGGACGGCAGGGATGTGCTCAGCGAACTGCGCGAATGGTCGCAGGTGCCGGTACTGGTACTGTCGGTACGCGCCAGCGAGGGCGAGAAGGTGCTGGCGCTGGACGGCGGTGCCAACGATTACGTGACCAAGCCCTTTGCCATCCAGGAGTTTCTGGCGCGGGTGCGCGTTCTGCTGCGCCAGTCCAGCACCCCAGAGCAGGTGGCGGCGCTGGTCAGGACAGGCCCTTTGTGTCTGGATTTCGCATACCGGCGCGTCACCCTGGACGATCTCGAGGTCGCCCTGACTCGCAAGGAGTATGCCGTGCTGGCCATGCTCGCCCGGCATATCGGTCGTGTGGTGACCCAGCAGCAATTGCTCAAGGACATCTGGGGGCCGACCCATACAGAGGACAGCCACTATCTGCGCGTGGTGGTCGGCCACCTGCGGCAGAAGCTGGGTGACGATCCCACCGCACCACGTTTCATCGTTACCGAGGCGGGTGTTGGTTATCGTCTACGCGACGGATTATAAGTATCTGTTGGCATCTGGGCGCGGTGGACAGTGTTCTACGGTGTTGCATAGACTGCGCCGCACATTATCCCTGTATGCGCTGTCGGAGCTGTCATGAATCGCAAGGAAGTTGTTGTTGCAGCATTGTTGGGTACGCTGGGGCTGCCGTTGTATGGCCATACGGCCGACTATGCCGATATCAGCCAGCAGGCTGAGCAACAGGCGCGCTGGGGCTCACTCGGTAATGCCATAGACGCCTACCGCAAGGTATTGGCTGATCCTGATCTACAGGCCTCGCACAATAAAGCGCGCTTACGTCTGGCGCGTCTTTATCTGGATAGCTTCGATTATCCGGCGGCGCGCAATGAGTTGGCTCAAGTGATAGCGGCAGCCCCCGACAGTGAGGAAGCCGCGCAAGCGCGCAAGTTATCAAAGAAGGCCGCACGCAAGACCAAGGCGCACAGCTTCGGCGGTAAGCTGCAGGTGGCGTTCATTCATGACACCGATACCGCCAACGCCTCCTCGGCAAGCCCGGTCAGCGAGCCGTCGTTCAGTGATGATGAGGACGTTGACGAAGAGGTCGCCGAGTTCGACGAGGATGACGAGTTCGAGGAGGACGAATTGGCCGATTCGGACTTCGCGGATGACCTGCTCGAAGATGTCGACCTCGACGAGGACGACCTCGAGGATGAGGAGGATACCGGTGGCGAAAAGCCCAAGAGATCAGTGCACGACAGCCGTCGCCAGGTGTCCACAGCGTTGCGCTATTCCTACGGTCTGAACGAGCGCGGTGATCGCTGGCAGTTAGCCGGCAATTTCAGTCAGGCCCGTCAGGACGAGCAGGATGCCCTGAATCGACAAACCGTGGCGCTTTCTACCGGGCCGGTCTTCGTGGTGCCTGACTGGCGCCTGAAGATCAATCCCGCGGTCACTTACCTGCAGCTGTACAAGGATCACCACTACGACCTGTCCAGCACGGTCTGGTCGTTGGGCGTGAGCCACAAGCTGAACCGAGTGCTGGAGTTGGGCGTGCGTTACAACTACGAGAATCGTGATCTCAGCAGCCAGGACTCTACGGATGTTGAGATCGATACCCTGAAGTTCGCGGCCAAGTTCAAACCCACAACACGCGACAGTTTCAACTTGAGTTTCTCGCCCAAGGTCGAGGACAACGATCAGAGCAAGAAAGACAAGGATCAAAGCGGTTGGAAAGTTGCCTATGCGCGCAAACTTCCCTGGGACAGTTTTGCCAGCATCTCTTATAGCCGTCGGCATACCGAGTATGACAACGACCCCAAGGGCAAGGAAGAAGATGAGGACAAGTACGGCCTGAGCCTTGGGCACAAACTAACCAAGGATTTACAGGTCGCGGTCAGTTACGAGCACAAGGAGAAAGACTCCAATCAGCCCGGCAAGGACAAGAACAACGAAAGCACTTCCCTGAGCCTGACCTACCGCTTTTGATGTCAGGTCTCAGTGTTCGCTGCGTTCGTATCTGTCCAGCGTATCGTTCGCGATCTGTCTGCCGAGCATGATGAGCTCCGGTGCCTTGTGGAACTCGAAGAAGCGGCACACGCGCTTGGGTACGTTGATCAGGATGTCCGGCGGATAGCCGGCGATCTTGTACTGGGCCAGCGAGGTCTGCATGGTCTCGAAACTCAGGTTGACCAGTTCCAGTAGTGACGCGGGACCGACGTTGCCGAGCGCCTGGGAGCTACTGGCCGACTTGGGCACGCTGTCATCGGCCTCCCGCGGTAACTTGGGTTCGATCCAGGGATTGTCGACCTCCGTCCCGTCCTCATCCGTCTCGCGACGTAGGAAGGGCAGGCGGGCGCTGAGAGAGCCCATCAGTTGATCGATCTTGCCCTTGAACGCTGCCGGCCGTTCGATCACCGGAAGGCTGTACTGTTTCTGGTTCAACGAGTTGAGGTTGACCGCGACGATCAGGTCGCAGTGGCTGGACACCACCGGCACGATGGGCAGTGGATTGAGCAAGCCACCGTCGACCAGAATCCGCGAGCCCTGGGTAACTGGCGTGAAGAGGCTGGGAATGGCGGCCGAGGCGCGCATGGCCTTGTGCAGGCAGCCTTCCTGGAACCAGATTTCCTGCTGGTTGGTCAGGTCGGTGGCGACAGCCGTGTAGGGGATGGCGAGCTGCTCAATGTCGATCTCACCGACGATCTCGTGGATCTTGCCAAATACCTTTTCGCCACGAATGGCGCCCAGACGGAAGCTGACGTCGAGCAGGCGCAACACGTCGAGATAATCCAGACTCTCGGTCCACTGGCGATACTCGTCGAGCTTGCCAGCGGCGTAGATGCCGCCGACCACGGCGCCCATGGAGCAGCCGGCGATGCAGCCGATCTCGTAGCCACGCGCCTCCAGCGCCTCGATCACGCCGATATGGGCGTAGCCGCGTGCGCCACCGGAGCCCAGCACCAGAGCCACTTTCTTGTTCATTGGCAAATCCCCCACAGAGGCTTTGAACATACCCGTGCAGAGCGGTTGCGCCAAGGACGGCTTTGCTAGAATCGGCAGCGCCGGGCACTTTGCCTGTGCAGGAGTATCCAAGCCGTACACCCGTTTCCCCAGGAGAGAGAAGATGACGAGAATCGCCACCCTGGCCCTGTTGGCACTGGCCCTCAGTGGTTGCGCCGCCAAGACCGCCTACCGTGACAGCTGCGCCAATCAGCTGGATGCCGCCTGGCGCGAACTGGACCTGGCCAAGGCCGAAGGCTTCGCGGGGACCGTGAGCTACTCCAAGGCGCTGACATTGCTGACCGGCGCCAAGACTTCGCAGCAGTTCGAGGGTTACGAGAGCTGCACGCGCAATGCCGAGAAAGCGCGCTTTTATATCCGCGAATCGCGTGCCGGGCGCTGAACATGCTGCTCGATTTCGCCCAGCTGAGCGCGCTGGAGGCCTACCGCTGGCTGGCTGCGACTGTCACGCCGCGGCCCATCGCCTGGGTCTCCACGCGCTCGCCCGAGGGCGTCGACAACCTGGCGCCGTTCAGCTTCTTCCAGGTGATCAGTGATCAGCCGCCGACCCTGATGATCAACGTCGGCAGCCGTGACGACGGCAGCCTCAAGGACAGCCTGCGCAATGCGCGTGATACCGGCGAACTGGTGATCCAGCTGGTGCCCTTTGCCCTTGCCGAGGCGATGAACGCCACGGCCGCGCTGCTCGGTCCGCAGGTCAGCGAGTTCGAGCAGTGCGGCATCGCCCGCGAGGCTTCGTTGCGCGTGGCACCGCCGCGAATGGCCGCTGCACCGGTGGTGTTCGAGTGTCGGGTGGCGGAGATTCAGCCCTATCCGCGGCAGGCGCCGAACTGCCACCTGATCTTCGCCGAAGTCTTGCTGGCGCATATCGACGAGGCGGTTCTGGATGGCGAAGGGCGCATCGACCCGGCTCGCCTCGACCTGGTCGGCCGCCTCGGTGGCAGCGGTTATACCCGCACGCGCGATATTTTCCGCATGCAACGACCATCCTGATCCGTCGCACAGTTTCGTCAGCAACTGTTTCATGGCGCTTTGCCGGGGCGGTGTCGCCCAGTAGCATCGGCAGACTGGAACAGGAGCGAGCGATGCGGACGAAACTGGATGCGGTACTGCACGAGGTCAACCAGGTGCTGCTGGGCAAGGAGCCGCAGGTGCGCCTGGCGCTGACCTGTTTGCTGGCGCGTGGTCACCTGCTGATTGAGGACCTGCCCGGCATGGGCAAGACCACCCTGAGCCAGGCCCTGGCGCGGGTACTGGGGTTGTCCTACCAGCGCATCCAGTTCACCTCCGACCTGCTGCCCGGCGACATTCTTGGCACCTCGGTATTCGACAAGGACAGCGGCCAGTTCGTTTTCCACCCCGGGCCGATCTTTGCCGAACTGGTGCTGGCCGACGAAATCAACCGTGCCACGCCGAAGAGCCAGAGCGCGTTGCTGGAGGCCATGGAGGAGGGCCAGGTCACCATCGAGGGGGCCACCCGGCCGTTGCCGGAGCCTTTCTTCGTGATTGCCACACAGAACCCGGTCAGTTCCGGCGGCACTTTTGCCCTGCCGGAATCGCAGCTGGACCGCTTCCTCATGCGCCTTTCGCTGGGCTATCCGGCCCGAGCCGCCGAGCGCGCGCTGCTGCTTGGTGAAGCCCGTCGTGATCTGTTGCCGCGTCTCGAACCGATCCTCGACCATGCCGAGCTCGCCGCTATTCAGGCCCTGATCCCGCAAGTACGGACCAGCGACGCATTGGTCGATTATGTGCTGCGCCTGGTCGAGGCCACCCGCAGCGAGGCGCAGTTCGCCTGGGGGCTGTCGCCTAGGGCCAGTCTGGCGCTGCTGGCGGCGGCGCGCGCCTGGGCGTTCCTGGCCAACCGTGACTATGTGATCCCCGAGGATGTGCAGGCGGTGCTGCCCGCGGTGGTCGGTCACCGCCTGCGCGAGCGTGCCGACCCGGCCGGCCACGGCGGTGGCGCATTGGTGCAGTGGCTGCTGCGCGAAGTCTCGGCGGTGTGATGTTGCCGCTGTCGCTCAAGGCCCGCTGGCGGCGCTGGGTGGTGAGGCGGATTCCCGCTGCGGCCCAGGTGCAGCTGAACCAACGGCGCATCTTCATCATGCCCAACCGGGTCGGTGCCGCTTTTGCGCTGGTGCTGCTGCTGATGCTGCTGGCCGGCATCAACTACGAGAACAGTCTCGCCTACGGTCTGACCTTTCTGCTCGCCGCCGTGTTCGTGGTGGCGATCCTGCACACCTATCGCAACTTCGCCGGCCTGATCCTCAAGGCCGGTGCCAGCGGTGCCGTGTTCGTCGGTGAGCAGGCGCGCTTCAGGGTACGCCTGGAAAGCGATGGTCGAGCCCATATGGCCATCGGCCTGGGCTGGCCACCGCAGCTGCTGCAGACGCAGGATGTACCGGCACTGGGGCAGCGCGAATGCGAGCTGACCCAGCCCGCGTTGCAGCGCGGCTGGCTGCGGCCTGAACGCATGCGGGTGGAAAGCCATTTCCCGCTGGGCATCCTGGTGGCCTGGAGTTGGGTCGACCTGGACCAGTCGGTACTGGTCTATCCGCGACCGCTGCAGGGCGAACTGCCGCTGAGTGACGGTGGTTCGCTCGACGAGGAAGACGAGGGGCAGCGCGCAACCGGCCAGGGCGCCGACGATTACCAGGGGCTGCGCAGCTACCAGCCCGGTGACTCCAAAAGGCGCCTGCACTGGAAGGCGTTCTCGCGCGGCCAGGGGCTGCTGGTCAAGGACTTCGCCGCGCTCGCAGGGCGAGACCTGTGGCTGGATTTCCAGGCGCTCGGCGGTGATGCCGAGGAGCGTCTGTCGCGCCTGTGCTACTGGGTGCTGCAGCTGGACGCCCGGCAGCAGGCCTATGGCCTGCGTCTGCCCGGCTGCGAACTGGCACCGAATCATGGCGATGCCCATCGCGAGGCCTGCCTGCGTGCCCTGGCACTCTACGGAGTTCGCACATGAGCCTCGCTGCCGCCCAGCCGATCGCGGCCCGGCCGATTCCGCGCATTGCGCTGACCTGGCTGCTGGTCGCGCAGGTGCTGGTGATACTGCCGCACCTGCTGCACCTGCCGCTGTGGATCATCGGTTTGTGGCTGCTGTGCGCGGGCTGGCGGGTCCAGGTGTTTCGCATGCGTGCGCGTTATCCGTCGCGCCTGGAACGGGCGGCATTGATGCTCGGTACGGCGGCGGCGGTGTTCTTTTCGCGGGGCAGCCTGGTCGGCCTGGATGGCGGGGTCCTGCTGCTGGTCGCCGCCTTCATCCTGAAGCTGGTGGAGTTGCGCAGCCGGCGCGATGCGCTGCTGCTTATCTTCCTCGGCTTCTTCGTGGTGGTGACCGGCTACCTGTTCGATGACGGCCCTCTGGCCGCTCTTTACAGCCTGCTACCGGTCACGGCGCTGCTGGCGGCGCTGATCGGCATGCAGCATAGCGGCATGGCCGAACGCCCGGCGGCCACGCTGAAGCTGGCCGGCGCGATGATGCTGCAGGCGGTACCGCTGATGCTGTTGCTGTTTCTGTTCTTTCCGCGGCTGGGGCCGTTGTGGAGCCTGCCCAACTCCTCTAAAGGCCTGACAGGGTTGTCGGACAGCATGACTCCAGGAGATGTCGCCGAGCTGAGCCGCTCTTCCGCCTTGGCATTCCGGGTCAGCTTCGAGGGCGACATGCCTCCCCAGTCTCAGCTTTATTGGAGAGCACTGACCCTGGAGGCGTTCGACGGACGACGCTGGTCGCAGTCCAGCGCTGAGCGGTTGCCGATGTCTCCCAGTTGGCAGAAGGTCGGCTCTCCGGTCAGCTACAGCATCGTGATGCAGCCCAGTGGCCAGCCCTGGCTGTTCGCACTTGATACCGCCGAAAGCTCCTTATCCGGCGTCAAGCAGATGAATGATTTCCGCCTCGAGAACGACAGGCCAGTGTTTCAGAATCTGCTTTATCAGGTGCAGTCCTGGCCTGCAGCAGTGAGGCAGTCGGAGCTGCCTGCCGCTGTCGCTCAACGCACCTTGCAGCTTCCAGCAGAAGGTGACCCACGGAGTCGGTCATGGGCCCTGCAGCTCAGGCAAGAGAACGCTGATCCACAGTCTTTGGTTTCAGCTTTGTTGAGACATTTCGCGGATGAACCCTATGGCTACACGCTGAAACCACCGCCAGTGGGGCGAAACAGCATTGATGATTTCCTTTTTCGCACGCGCAAGGGCTTCTGTGCGCACTACGCAGGCGCCATGGTCTTTGTTCTTCGCGCGGCGGGCATACCCTCGCGTGTAGTAGCCGGTTATCAGGGGGGAGAGCTTAATCAGGACGGCAACTATCTTTCCGTACGACAACTCGATGCTCATGCATGGGTTGAATATTGGGTGGAGGGGAGAGGCTGGATTAGTGTCGATCCAACTTTTCAAGTCGCTCCTGAGCGTATCGAATTGGGTGCCGATGAAGCCTTTGCCGACGATGAGGGCTTCTTGGAGGACTCGCCCTTTTCTCCGCTGCATTACCGCGATCTCGCGTGGCTCAACGAGTTACGGCTCGGATGGGATAATCTCAACTACAACTGGCAACGCTGGGTTCTGGGCTATAAGAGCGAGCAGCAATTGCAGCTACTGCAGCGCTGGTTCGGGACCCTCGAGTGGAGTCGTCTAGCCATGGCGCTGGTGGGCGGTGGAGGTCTGCTGCTGGGCCTGCTGGCACTCTGGCTGTTCAAGCCCTGGCAGCGCGAGCGCGATCTCCAGCAACGCCTGCTACGCCGTTACGAGGCATTGCTGCTGCGTCATGGTGTACAGCGCGACAAGGGCGAAGGTGTGCGGGCCTTTGCCGAGCGCGCGGCGCAACGGTTGCCGCAGCAGGCGCAGGCGATCGATGCCTTTGCCCGGGCCTTCGAGGCCCAGCGCTATGCCGGTCAGCCGGCATCCCCCGAGCAACTGCGTGAGTTGTTGCGCCGCCTGCGCCGGGCACTGCCCTGGCGTACCAGGCCTGCCGGGGAGGGCTGATGATCGGCAATATCGCCGCTGAATCGGCTTTCCGTCACACCGCGCTTTTCTCTAAGCTTCCGTCAGCATGACAGGAGATTGCGCATGGCCTTCGCTGAACTGATCCACGCGGTGCATACCCACCCCCAACACGTCGTTGTGCCCGGGCTATGGGGGCAGGGGCGCGCCACCTTCGGTGGCCTGGTGGCCGCCATGCTTTACGAGGCCATGCGCCTCAAGGTGCCCGCCGGAAGGCCGGTGCGCTCGCTGTCGGTGACGTTCGTCGGGCCGCTGCTGATGGGCGAGCCAGCGGCTTTCGAGGTGGAAGTGCTGCGTGAGGGCAAGTCGGTCAGTCAGGTGGTCGGTCGCGTCGTGCAGAACGGCGCGGTGGTGGCCATGGCCCAGGGTAGCTTCGGTGCGTCGCGGCAGTCGGCGGTACGGGTCGAGGCGGAACCGGCACCCGTCATGAAGGCTGTCGAGGACTGCCAGGAGCTGCCCTATGCGGCGGGCATCACCCCGGAGTTCACCCGCTTCCTGGCCATGCGCTGGGGCGAGGGCGGTATACCCTTCAGCAGCACGCCCTCGCGTCATATGGGTGGTTGGGTGCGCCTGCGCAGCGACGTCAGCTACGACAAGGTGACCGAGGCCCATCTGCTGGCACTGGTCGACGCCTGGCCGCCGGCGGTGCTGTCACACCTGAGCAAGCCGGCCCCCGGCAGTTCGCTGACCTGGACCATCGAGTTCGTCCATCCGATCCCCAGCCTGACTACTCGCGACTGGTGCCTGTACCGCGCCGAGATCGAACACGCCCTCGATGGCTATGGTCATATCGCAGCGCGCCTGTGGACGGCCGATGGCCAGCTGCTGGCGCTCAGCCGGCAGACCACCACGGTTTTCGACTAGATCACCGGTAGCCCGAAGAAGGCCCTGGCGCAGGCCGTGCTGTGCGCTGCCAGCGCTTCCTGGCTCTCGCCACGGTGCAGCGCCACTTCGCGCAGCACCTCGGTCAGGAAGGCCGGCTCGTTGTGCCCGCTCTTCGGTTTGGGCCGCAGGCTGCGTGGCAGCAGATAGGGTGCATCGCTCTCCAGCATCAGGCGACTGGCCGGAATGTCACGCAGCAGCGGGTGCAGGTGAGTGCCACGGCGCTCGTCACAGACCCAGCCGGTGATGCCGATGTGCAGGTCGAGGTCCAGATAGCCGTAAAGCGTTGCTTTGTCGCCAGTGAAGCAGTGCACTACTGCCGCCGGCAGGCGGTCACGGAACTGGCGCAGGATGCCGATGAGGCGCTCGCCCGCCTCGCGCTCGTGCAGGAATACCGGCAGCTGTAGCGCCACGGCCAGCTCTAGCTGTTCCTCCAGCGCCTTTTCCTGCAGCGGACGCGGCGAGAAGTCGCGGTTGAAATCCAGCCCGCATTCGCCCACTGCGCGCACCGGCGCCTCGCCCAGCAGTGCGCGCAGCTGCCGCGCACTGTCAGCATTCCACTGGCTGGCGTCATGCGGATGCACACCTGCCGTACTGAACAGCTGCAGACCGCTGTCGTCCAGTTCGCGGCAGAAGGTCAGCGCCCGCTCGCTTTCCTCCAGGCTGGTACCAGTCAGCACCAGCTGGCAGACGCCGGCCGCTCTGGCGCGTTCGAGTACTGCTTCGCGTTCCCGCGCCAGGCTGGGGTGGGTCAGGTTGACGCCGATGTCGATGAGTTGCATGGTGCTACCTCGCAATCCGAGCGGGGCAGCATAGCAGAGCCTTGCTTGCCGTAATAAAGCAAGTAAATACAGGTAGTTATGTATGCTTGTTAACGTTTATTACCAGCTCGGGCTGGCCGTTTGAGCGCCGCTGTGCCAACCTCCGCGCCCCCTGCGATGGAACCATCTGTCGCCCGGTCGGGCCAATCCGTGCCCCGTTCCAGCCCGGAGGCCCGATGACGCGAGCGCTGCTGTTCCTGCTCTGCCTGCTGACGATGCTGCCGGCCCACGCGCGGCTGAGCGCGCTGGGGGGCAACCTGCCGCACACGGGTAACCAGCGTGATCTGGCGGAGATTCGCAAGAGTGGCGAGCTGCGCGTGCTGGTCAATCAGAGTCGACACAGTTCGGGCGAGATCAAGGGCCAGGCCATCGGCATCGAGTATCAGCGCCTGCGCGCATTCGGCCAATACCTCAACCGCAATGCCCGCGATGGTCGCGAGCTGCGTCTTAAGATCATTCCCAAGCCCAAGGACCAGCTGGTCGCCGCGCTACAGAAAGGCGAGGGCGACCTGGTCGCACCCGGCGAGTTGCTCGATGCGCACCCCGGGCTCGGGATCAGCCCCAGTGCGGCACTGCGCAGCGACGTGGCCCTGGTGGTGGTGGGCAATCGGCGCAACCGCCACTACAAGCGCCTGGAGGACATGTCCGGGCGTAGCCTGACGCTGCCGGTGGGCAGTGCCGTCAGTGACGCCCTGCGCGAGGTCAACCAGCAGCTGGCACAGCGAGGCAAGCCGCCAATCGTGGTGGAGAGGGCCGATGCCAGCCTGGCCGTGGAGGATGTGCTGGAGATGGTCCAGGCCGGCATCTATCCCTGGACAGCGGTGGAGCTGCCGATTGCCGAGCGCTGGCAGAAGGTCATGCCCGGGCTGCGTATCGAGCGCCATCTGAGTATCGGGGCGAAGGGCGACATGAGCTGGTTCGTGCGTCGCGAGTCGCCGATGCTGCGGGCCAGCATCGATCGTTTCATTGCGGGCTACCGCACGCCGAGCGATCAGGACTCCGCTTTCCAGCGCTTCTACAGACGCTCCTACAAAGTGCGCAACCCACTGTCGCCGATCGAACGGCAGCGCCTGGAGAGGGTGCGTGGCGTGCTGCAAAAGCACGGCGAGAAGCAAGAGCTGGACTGGCTGCAGTTGGCCGCCGTGGCCTACAAGGAGTCCACCCTCAATCCGGCGGCGCGTGGCGCCTCGGGCGCCACCGGGCTGATGCAGATCACCCCGGCGGCGGCGCGTAGCGTTGGCGTCGGCAATATCCAGGCACTGGACAACAATGTAATGGCCGCGACCCGTTACATGGCGCGTATTCGCCGCGAGTTCTTTGCCAGCCGGCAGATTGGCGAGAGTGAGCGCATGGCCTTTGTGCTGGCTGCCTACAACATGGGGCCGCAGCGCGTGCAGAGCCTGCGGGCCGAGGCGCGCAGGCGCGGTCTGAATCCCAACCAGTGGTTCTTTCAGGTCGAACGCGTGGCCATGGAGCAGCTGGGGATGGGCGTGGTCAGCTATGTCAACGCGGTGAACAAGTACTACCTTGCCTATGACCGCGAGCGTTTCCTGCTGGAGCCGCAGAAGCGCAAGCTGAGCGCCAAGAAGTAATCGAAAATATCGATTTTTATTAGCGCATAATTGCGCTTTTATCATCGCTTAATTCGAATAGTATGTGCCTCACCAACCCCAACAACTCCTCCACAAGGAACTGGCACATGAACAAGCTGATCTCCACCCTGATGTCCACCAACGCCGGCTACGGCATCACCCTGCTGCGTATCGTCACCGGCCTGACCTTCGCCGCCCACGGCGCGCAGAAACTCTTCGGCTGGTTCGGTGGCTACGGCCTGGAGGGTGTCGCGCAGTGGATGGAAAGCATCGGTATCACTCCTGGTTATCTGATGGCCGTGCTGGCCGGCAGTGCCGAGTTCTTCGGTGGCCTGGCGCTGGTGGTCGGCCTGCTGGTACGCCCGGCGGCAGTTTCCCTGCTGGTCTCCATGGTGGTGGCCGCGGTGACCGTGCACTGGGCCAACGGCTTCTTCATCACCAACAATGGCTTCGAGTACGCCATGATCCTCGGCCTGATCAGTGCCGTGCTGATCATCGAAGGCGCCGGCAAGCTGTCGCTGGACCGCGCCATCGCCCGCTGATCCGTTGCCCAGACAAGAAGGCCCGCAGTTGCGGGCCTTCTTGCATTCAGAGTTTCTTTTCCCGGCTCTTCGCCAGCTGCTCCGCAGCGTCCAGACGCAGGCGCTCGCGCTCGTCGAAACGTTCTTCGGCGAGGCTGGCGATGGCGGCCTGGCGATCCTCTTCGCTGAGGCCGCTGTTGGCCTCGATGCGCGCCTTCTCCTGGCGGTATGCGTCCAGCCGTTGCTGCCACTGCAGACGCCGCTGATCGAGCGCTTCCAGACGTGCGGTGGCCTCGGCACCGACCATTTGCAGACGCAGCTGGCGGATCTGTTCCGGGGCGGCACCCTGCGCCTGCAGGACCGCGGTCTGCTGGCGCAGCTCGGCTTGCAGCTGCGGCACCAGCATCTCTTGCATGTCCTCCGGTAGCGTGGTGCGCAGGCGATCCATGGCCTCGGCCTTCTGCTGCTCGTTCAGCGACTGGTCGTGGCGGATCGCCAGGCGTTGCAGGGTGAACTGGTTGTAGGCTTCCTCCTGGGCAAAGAATGCCTGGTGCGCTTCGGGGCTGAAGATGCTCGCGCGCAGGTTTTGCACGGCCTGCTCGCGCTGGCGCATGGCCTCCAGGCTGGCCATCTGTGGCAGGTCCTTTTCCAGCTGGATCAGCTGGCGCTTGTAGTCCAGGTACTGCTCCAGCAATGCCAGGGCCTGGCTTTCGGCCGGCTCATCCAGCTGACTGCGGATATAGGCCTGCAGGCGCGCGATGCTGGTCTGGATACGCTCCTCGCCATAGGCGCTGAGGAAGTAATCGAAGATGCGCCGGATATCCATGCTCATTAGCAGGTTGCCGGCATCATCGAGGCGGAACTGGCCGTCCACCTCGGTGCCGGCGAAAGAGGGCGGCAAGGTGCTCAAGGCGACGCTCTCGGCGGATGCGGGCGTTGGCTCGACTTGCGCCAATGGGGCAACAGTAGCCGGGACGGTCATCTGTCCGGGCAGCTGCTGTGCTGTGGGCTGCAAGGATGGATCGAGGGGGTTGAAATACAGGGTCACGGCGATGCCTGCCCCGATCAGCAGGGGCACGGCCAATAGCAGCGGCTTGTTCACGGCGAGACTCGGCGGAGGAAGAATACCGGGGCCCTTGCGGGCCCCGATTCTTGGCTCAAAGGCCAGCCAGCTTCAGGCGGTTGGCCTGCTGGCGGTACACGGTGACCGGATCGGTCTCGAACAGGCTGGTCAGGCCGAAGACCTGGTTGACCTCGTCGAGGTGGTTCATCCGGTAGTTGTCGCGAATCACCTTGCCCAGGCGCGAACTGCAACGGCCTACCAGGCCGTCGTTCGCTTCGTCGAAGGTCAGCGAGCTGGCGCCCATCAGCAGATCGCTGACGTCAAGGATGTTGGTCAGCGGGCTGGTGCCACTCCAGGAGTAGTAGCTGACGCCATTGACCTTGTAGGCGCCCTCGCCACAGGCGCTGGTCGGGATGCCTTGCGGATACTTGGCGTTGAACGCCGCAGCGCCCTTGCTGTTCAGCGACTCGAGGGCGCCCAGTGCATTTTGCGGCGTGGTGCTGGGGCTGCCGGAGAGGAAGTTGATCAGCGTGCCCAGTCCGTTGACGATACCGGCGACCAGTGCCTCACCTGCTGACCCCGGCGGAATCTGGCGGAGGAAATCGGCAGTGTCGGAGCCCTTGTGCGGCGCACCGACACTGGTGACCGAGGCGATCAGATCGGGACGTATGGCGGCGACGTAGCGTATCGTCGGGCCGCCATGGCTGTGGCCGATCAGGTTCACCTTGCCCTTGCCGCTGATGGCGGCGATTTCTTCCACCTGGTCGAGCAGCTCTTCGCCGCGCAACTCGGAGGTGTTCAGCTGACTGACTTCGGTGATGTAGACGCTGGCACCGTCCGAGCGTAGGGAGGAGGGGATGCCGTACCAGTAGTCGACGCCGAGGATGCTGTCGAAGCCCAGCATGCCGTGGGTCAGGACGATCGGATACTTGGTCTTGGTGTAGCCGGTGGAGCCGAACAGGCCGGCGTCAGCCTGGCCGGACAGCAGCAAGCTGCTACCGACACAGAGGGCGAGCAGGGTCTTTTTATTATTCATCTGATGCTCTCGAACGGTGGAAAGGCAGTGAGTCCGTCCTTGCGTCAGCCATCCGTTTCCTTCCTGGAGACGGTACTTCAGCTGGCCTGAATGCGCATGATCTGTGCCAGTTTCGACAAAATTAGAGCGAGCGCTCTAAACGGGCGTTTGCGGCGCGAGCCCCATTGCAGCGAGCCTTGGTCGGCAGCGGAGCTTGTTACCGAGAGAAACAGCCGGACGGATGTGCGGCTATGGCTGGCCGAGCGGCCAGCGCTGCAGCGATAGGTAATGGCCGCCAGCCGACTGGTAGAGATGCAGCTGGTCGACGTGCCAGGTAAAGCTGGGCGGCGTCCGTATCTCGGCAGGCCGGCTGTCGCGGGCAAGGGTCAGGTGCGGGCGATAGGGGCGTTCATCCAGCTGCAGCTGCTGCTGCAGTGCGCTGGCCAGGTTCAGCAGGGCCTGCGGCGGTTGGCTGGGCGAAAGGTGCAGCAGCCCCTCGGACCAGCAGTCGAGGCAGTCCAGGTGCAGGTCGAAGGCCAGATCGGCCAGCGCTAGCCGTGGCGGAACTCGCTGCAACTGCTGTAGTCGGCTCTCCGGTACATGGCCGAGAAAGGCCAGCGTTATATGCAGGTTGGCGGTGGGCACCGGTTTACCGGCGAAGTGCTGGCCCTGTCGCCAGGCATCGATCTGTGCGGCGACGCCGGTTGGACAGGGCAGGGCGAAGAACAGTCGCAGCATGGTCCCACCTTGACAGCATTGGACGGCATTTTTAGGATCACACCCCATAGCGCCGATTTAAGAGCAACTTGCGGGGCGCTGCCCGGTTGGGCAAATACCGCTAAAGCGCTGGCCGGTGTCGCCTCCCACCGCAGTCCGGCGGGACTATGAGGCCGAGACTGTATCTATGAGCTGTCCGCGTACCCACCTGCATTTCTCCCCTCTGCCGCGCATCGCGGTCAATCGCCATCCGCACGTTCTGCTGGTCGGCAGTCACCAGCCGCGTCTGCTCAAGAGTCTGGAAGGTTGGCCCAAGCAGTGGCCAGGGGCGCGCAATTTCCTGATCCGTTTTGCCGATGCCCAGGCAAAGGCGCTTGAGGGCCTGCCGGCCGATGCCTTTGATCTGGTGGTGGTGGGCGCCGAAGCGAGTCCGCTGGACAGCGAGCTGGTTGGCCAGCTGATCCGCGTGGCGCGCCAGGGCCTGATCAGCCTGCGCTGACCTGCGGGTACTCGATGGCGGTGATGTAGAACGCCTGCTCGCCACCCGGTGTCTGCACCCGCACCTCGGCATCTAGCGCCTTGCCTACCAAGGCCCTGGCCAGCGGCGAGTCGATACTGATCAAGCCCAGCTTGAGGTCCAGCTCGTCAGGCCCGACGATGCGGTAGCGCGATTCGGCGCCGTCATCGTCCTCCAGGGTCACCCAGGCGCCGAAGTAGACCTTGTTCGGGTCTGCCGGGCGGGCATCCACCACCTTGAGGTTCTCCAGGCGCTTGGTCAGGAAACGCACGCGGCTGTCGATCTCGCGCAGCATCTTCTTGCCATAGATGTATTCGGCGTTCTCCGAACGATCACCCAGGGCCGCCGCCTCGCTGACTGCTTGGGTCACCTGGGGCCGGCGCACGTGCCACAGCTCGTGCAGCTCGGCGCGCAGCCGCGCCTCGCCTTCGGGGGTGATCAGTGGGGTGCCGGCGGTGCGGGGGGGACGATAACGGCTCATGGTGCTCGCGAGGTCTTGAGGGGGAGCGATTCTAGCAAGCTCAGACTTCGCGCAGCACCGTCAGCGGCGAGGCGTTCAAAGCTCGTCGCGTGCCCCAGACGCCGGCTCCCCCGACTAGCAGGGCGCCGATCAGCGGCAACAGCAGCAGCCAGGGGTGCGGCTGCCAGTGTAGCTCCAGCGCATAGCGGTACAGCAGGAAGCTGGCCAGCTCGCAGCCGACAGCAGCCAGTAATCCGCTGCCGGCGCCCAGCAGGCCGAACTCGGCACGTCGCGCGCGCAGCAGCAGGCGCCGCTCTGCGCCCAGTGCGCGTAGTAGGGCGCCCTGACGCAGGCGCTCATCGAGGGTCGCCTGCAGGCCGGCGAACAGTACTGCCAGACCGGCCGCGAGGACGAACAGCAACACGTACTCCACCGCCAGGCTGACCTGGGCCATGATGCTGCGCAGCTGCTCCAGCAGGGCCTCGACCTGTAGCAGGGTGACGGCGGGGAACTGGCGTGACAGCTCCACCAGCTGTTTCTCGCTGTGCGGCGGCAGATAGAAGCTGGTCAGGTAGGTGGCCGGCAGATCCTGCAGGGTGCCAGGCTCGAAGATCATGTAGAAGTTGGGCTGGAAACTGTCCCACTCCACCTGGCGCAGGCTGCTGACCCGTGCCTTGCGTTCCAGGCCGCCGACACTGAAGTTGAGTTCGTCGCCCAGTTTCAGGCCGAGACTCTCGGCCAGTTCGGACTCCACTGAGACGCCGGGCAGATCACTCTGCGGCAGGTCACTCCACCACTGGCCATCCAGCAGCAGGTTGCCCGCAGGAAGGTCCGCAGCCCAGGTCAGGCTAAGGTCGCGCTGGATGGCACGTTCCCCCTGGCTCTCCTTGCTGACGATGCCCTGCACCGGCTCGCCGTTGATCAGAGTCAGGCGCCCGGCAACGATCGGGTAGAGCGGCGCCGGATGCGGCGACAGCTCAGCCAGGCGCGCGGCGAAGGCTTCGCGTTCTTCCGGCAGGACGTTGAGTGCGAAGTGGTTCGGCGACTCCGAGGGCAGCTGGTCTTGCCAGGTATCGAGCAATTCGCCACGCAGCAGGGCGATCAGCGCCATTGCCAGCAGGATCAGGCCAAACGCCAGCGATTGGCCGGCAGCCGCCAGCGGATGACGCAGCAGCTGGCCTAGGCCAAGGCGCCAGGGCAGGGACGCGCGGGCCAGCAGGCGGCGCAGGGCATTCAGGCCGAACAGCAGCGCGCCACCGAGCAGTAGGGTGGCAAGCAAGCCGCCACCGAGTAGACCCAGTGTCAGTTTCAGGTCCAGGCTCAGGCGCCACATGATCAGGCCCAGGGCCAGCAACGCTGCGCCATACACCAGCCATGAGCTGGGTGGCACGGGCAGCAAATCGCGGCGCAGTACGCGCAGCGGAGGCACGCGCCCCAGTGCTGCCAGCGGCGGCAATGCAAAGCCCGCGAGGGCTACGAGTCCTGTCGCCATTCCAGCGATTGCCGGCAGCAGGCCACCTGGCGGCATGCCCGGAGGCAGCAGGCCGTGCAGCAATTTGAACAGTACCAGCTGACCTATCCAGCCAAGCAGGGCACCCGCGAGACACGCCAACAGCCCGAGCATGGCCAGTTGCAGAGCAAAGAGACTCAGTGCTTCGCGGCGCGACAGCCCCAGGCAGCGCAGCAGCGCGCTGGCGTCGAAACGACGGGCGGCGAAGCGCGCGGCGCTCAGTGCCACCGCAACGCCGGCGAGCAGCACGGCGGCCAGGCTGGCCAGATTCAGGTAACGCTCGGCGCGGCCCAGGGCGCCACCGATCTGGCGGTTACCATCGCGCGCGTCCTCCAGGCGCTGGTGAGCGGCCAGGCTTTTCTCGGCCGTTTCGCGATAACGCGCCAGCGTTTCGCTATCGCCACGCCAGAGGTCGCGGTAGCGTACCCGGCTACCCGGCTGCACCACGCCGGTGGAGGCCAGGTCTTCAAGGTTGATCAGCACGCGTGGCGTGAGGCTGTAGAAGTCGCCGGCGCGATCCGGCTCGTAGGTCAGCACCCGGGTCAGGCGCAACTGGCGGCTGCCGACCTCGATGCTCTGGCCGACCCGCAGATCCAGCGCGGCAAACAGGCGGGCCTCGGCCCAGGCTTCACCGGGACCGGGGCCACCGCCAGGCTGTTCGGCGGCGTAAGGCTCGGCGGCACTCTTGAGTTCGCCGCGCAGCGGATAGCTGCCGCTGGCAGCCTTGATGCTGGCCAGCTGAATGCCCTGCTCCCCGGCAATCACGCTGGCGAACTCGACCACCTGGGCATGCTCCAGTCCCAGCTGCCTGCCGGCCTCAATCTGCTCAGGCAGGGCGACGGCGCTGCCGCTCAGCACCAGGTCGGCGCCGAGGAACTCGGTGGCGCGCAACAGCATGGCGCCGCTGAGGCGCGCGCCGAAGTAGCCGATGGCCGTGCTGGCGGCCACGGCCACCAGCAGGGCAAAGAACAGCACGCGCAGCTCGCCAGCTCGGGCGTCGCGCAGCAACTGGCGCCAGGCAAGAACGAACAGGCGGGCGCGCATCAGGGTTCCACGCTGTCGATCAGGCGCCCGGCTTCCAGGCGGATCAGGCGACGGCAACGATGCGCCAGGCGCTCGTCATGGGTGACCAGTACCAGCGTGGTGCCGCGCTCCTTGTTCAGCTCGAACAGCAGATCGCTGATGCGCTCGCCGGTGTGGCTGTCGAGGTTGCCGGTCGGCTCGTCAGCGAAGAGTATTGCGGGCTCGGCAGCAAAGGCGCGGGCAATGGCGACGCGCTGCTGCTCGCCGCCCGAGAGCTGGCGCGGGTAGTGGCTGAAGCGCTGGCCCAGGCCGACTCGCTCCAGCAGCGCTGCGGCGCGCTGGCGGGCATCGCTGCGGCCTTCCAGCTCCAGCGGCAGCATGACGTTTTCCAGGGCGTTGAGGTTGTCCAGCAACTGGAACGACTGGAACACGAAGCCGACATGCTCGGCGCGCACGCGCGCGCGGCGGTCCTCGTCCAGCGCCTGCAGTGCATGGCCCGCCAGCTCGACCTCGCCGGAACTGGGCAGGTCGAGACCTGCGAGCAGGCCCAGCAGCGTGGACTTGCCGGAGCCGGAACTGCCAACGATTGCCAGGCTGTCGCCTTTCGCCAGATCCAGCGATAGGTCGTGGAGGATGGCCAGCTCGCCTTCCGTGCTGGGGACCACTTTGCTAAGGTGCCGCGCATTAAGAATGCTTGCGCTCATGGAGAATCCGATGCGTGCATTGTGGATGAGCGGTGCACTGACACTGCTGATGTGGGCACAGAGCGCACTGGCCGGCACCGTCCTGGTGGTCGGGGATAGTATCAGCGCCGCTTTGGGAGTGGATACCCGCCAGGGTTGGGTCGCACTGCTGCAGAAACGCCTGCAGGAAGGCGGTTTCGAGCATCAGGTAGTGAATGCTTCGATCAGTGGCGATACCAGCTCGGGCGGCGCCGCACGGCTGCCGGCGCTGCTTGCCCGGCATCAGCCAGAGCTGGTGATCATCGAGTTGGGAGGCAACGATGGCCTGCGTGGCCAGCCGCTGGTGCAATTGCAACAGAATCTTGCGCGGATGATCGACGCCTCCCGTGCGGCGGGTGCCGATGTGCTGCTATTGGGCATGCGTCTGCCGCCCAACTACGGTCAGCGCTACACCCAGGCGTTCGCCCAGGTCTATTCGGACCTGGCCGCGGGCAAGCAGGTGGCCCTGGTGCCGTTCCTGCTCGATGGCGTCGGTGGTGTCCCGGGCATGATGCAGGCCGACGGTATCCATCCAACGGCAGTGGCCCAGCCGATCATGCTGGAGAACGTCTGGCCGACGTTGGAACCGTTGCTCTGAGCCTTCCCCGCCTGCGGGCTTTCGGCTATCGTGGCGCCCCCGCCCTGGAGCCGTGAATGCCGCGTCCCGCCTGGTCCCTGTATGCCTATCAACTGATCGTGCCCGACGAACAGCTTGACCTGTTCGCCTGCCGTGAGGCCAAGGTACATCTGGTTGCGCGTCAGTTAGAGCTGGGCGGATTCGCCGATCGCACCTTGTGTGGCGGTTTGCTGCCTGCGCTACCCGTGATGCGTGATGCGGACAGAGCCGGCCTGCGCGACAGGCGGTTGTGTGCCTATTGTCGCGAGATACTCGAGGCGCAGCGTCATGGTGAACGGCCGCTATGGCCCGAAACCTGAGCTCTCCCGGCGCGCGTGCCGTCGGTGTACAATCCCGAGTCTTTCCATCAGCCATTCTTGCCAAGGATTTACGGATGTTGTCGCTCGCCCGCTCTCTGAGCCTCGCCAGCCTGATCGTGGCCGGCCCTGCTGCCGCCCTCGAACTGCCCCTGCCGCCCCCGGGCGAAGATATCGTCGGTCAGATCCAGGTGATCAAGGCCAAGTACGAAGACACCTTCGCCGATATCGCCACGGCTAACGACCTGGGGTATCTGGAGATGGTGGCGGCCAACCCGGGCGTTGACGCCTGGCTGCCGGGCGAGGGCGCCGAGATCATCCTGCCAACTCGTTACATCCTGCCGCCGGGCCCGCGCGAAGGTATCGTCATCAACCTGGCTGAGTACCGCATGTACTACTTCCCGAAAGGGCAGAACGTCGTGCACACCTACCCGCTGGGTATCGGTCGCGAAGGCTGGGGGTCGCCGATTGCTCGCACTACTATCACCGGCAAGACGCCGAACCCGGGCTGGACCCCGCCAGCGTCCATTCGTGCCGAGCACGCTGCCGATGGTGATCCGCTGCCGGCCTATGTGCCGCCAGGCCCGAACAACCCGCTGGGGCCGTTCAAGTTCACCCTGGGGACTCCGGGCTACCTGATCCATGGCTCGAACAAGAAGTTCGGTATCGGCATGCGGGTCAGTCATGGCTGCTTCCGCATGCTCAACAACAATGTGCTGGAGCTGGCCAAGATGGCGCCGGTGGGTACTTCCGTGCGCATTGTTAATGAGCCGTACAAGTTTGGTGTCAGCGGCGGCAAGATCTATCTGGAGGCTCATGAGCCGCTGAGCGACAGTGGTGAGCCGTCTGTTGTGGACAAGCACACCGCCGTGATCAATGCCCTGCTGAAGAACGAGCAGCTTGCCGGCAGCATGCGCCTTGACTGGGATATGGTGCGCGAGGTGGTGGCCTCCGAAGATGGCATGCCGATCGAGATCGCCGTGCCTCAGGAGGCGGTAGCCAATCACGAGGCCGCTCCGCTGGAGATGTAAGTCTCTTGGCGCCAAAGAGCCCGCCCGCAGCAATGCCGGCGGGTTTTTTGTGGGTCGGGGTAAATCGCAGGCATTAAAAAAGCCGCTCCGGTGAACCGGGGCGGCTTCTTCAAAGCCTTGGCAAGGATTACTTGCGGCTAGCTTTTTCCAGCATGCGCAGAGCGCGCTCGTTGGCTTCGTCAGCGGTCTGCTGAGCCTTCTGAGCAGCGGCCAGAGCCTCGTCAGCCTTACGGTAGGCTTCGTCGGCACGAGCTTGAGCGCGGGCAGCGGCGTCTTCGGTAGCGGTCAGACGGGCTTCGGTTTCTTTGGATACGCTGCTGCAACCGGTGGCCAGAACGGCGGCCAGAGCCAGAGCAGAGAATTTCAGAACGTTGTTCATCGTGTTCCCCTTAAGGTGGACTTTCCATGAAAAGCAATTTCCCGAGCGTGGGAAATTAGCCGGGCTACATAGTACCCATTACTTTTAGTAAGTAAACCGACCTCGCGCAAGGGAAGCAAAAAAAAATCGACTTCCATCTACTTTGGCCATTTTTTTGTTTAAAAAACATACAGTTCTGGCGTTTGCAGGGCCTCACCCTGAACTTCCTGGTGGAGTTGCAATTGGTACTCTGGTGCATTTCTGACGCATGGTCGCAGCAGGCGGAGCTTGATAAGATTGCACGCGCCAGATTTGGCAGGAAGCAAACTCAGACAACGCCAAGGAAGTACCGATGTCCAAACTCATCAAATGGGGTCTGCTGGCCATTCTGGCTGTTGCAATACTGATCAAGGTTTCTCTGTGGCTTTCGGTGCGTTCGATCATGAACGATGCCATCGCCCAACTCTCTCCAGTCATGACTTTGAGCTATCAGGGCATCACTTCCTCGTTCGACGGTCGAGTGGGTGTTGAAGGCATCAAGGTCCATGTACCGATGCTCAATGATGAATTTCGTATCAGGCATGCAGAGCTCAGGTTTAAAAGCCTGGGAGAGCTTCTCTCGTTCAAGGAGCGCCTGGCCGAGGGCAAGTTCCCGGAGCAGATGTCAGTCAGCCTGAAAGGGCTGGAAGTGGAGGTGCATGGCGCCTTCATGGAGACGATCCAGCAGGAGCCGGCGGAGGCGAATCTGGCAAGCGCTTGGTCCAGCGTAGCCTGTGGTAGCTCGAGGCAGATCGGCGTGGATGATCTGCTGGAAATGGGGTACCGGACGCTGGAGACTGACGCGGAGTTCTCCTATTTGTTCCAGCCGGGGCCTCAAACTCTGACTTTCAACATGACTGCCGACGTACGCGACATGGGGGATTACCGGCTGAGCCTGTCTCTGGCCAACATGTCGGAGAAGCCCGGGGATCTGCGGGTTAACCCGCCGCGCATGTCGGCGCTGATAGCTGAGGTCAATGACAACCAGTATCAGCGCAAGATAAGCAGCTACTGCGCTGGCAAGCTTGGCCAGTCGGACGAGCAGTACCTGGATACCTCTATCAGGCATCTGGACAAGTCCCTGCGCGCGCAGCGTGTTGCTCTGGCACCTGAGGTGCTGGATGCGCTCAAGGGCTACTACAAGGACCCGCAGTCGCTGCGCATAGACCTGCGCCCAACCGAAGGCGCGACCCTGGATGGGTTGCAATTCTTCGAGGCCAAGGATGTGCTGGCGATGCTGCGCCCGGTTGTTCTCATCAATCAGCAGGCTGTGGAGCCTCTCACTTTTACTTGGGTCGCCCCCAAAGCTGCGGCATCGCCCTCTACTAACGATCTGGTGCGAGCAGATGAGCCGGAGGTTCCGAACGGGCCACGCTATGACTTCGTGGATGTACGCACATTGTCCGATCATGCGGGTAAGCAGCTACAGTTCATTACCTACGAAGGCACTTATTATCAGGGCATCCTGCACAAGGTCGAGAATGGCAAGGTGTTCCTGACGGTGCAGATGGGCACCGGTTCCGCCGAGATGTTTCTTCGGCTGGAAAAGATCGATAAGGTAAGGGTGTTGTTTTGATGCCTGTTGAGGAGATGAAATGAGCGAGGGCGTGTCCATCCACCATGACCAGGCAGGTCATCAGTTTGAGGCCGTGATCGACGGTCACCGTGCCTATCTGGCCTACATGGATCTGGGCAAGCAGACCCTCGACATCTATCGAACCTTCGTGCCGAATCCGTTGCGCGGACGCGGCATTGCGGCGGCGCTGACGGAGCAGGCGCTGGAGTATGCCGAGGCCATGGGCTACACGGTGATTCCCTCGTGCTCCTACGTGGAGCGCTACCTGGAGCGCCGTCAGCGGCAAAAGTCCAGGCACTGAGCGTGGTCAAAGAAAAACGCCGGGCAATGCCCGGCGTTTTCGTTTCTGTCTGCCATCAGCCGCGCTGGCGCTTGGGCAGTACGTCCTTGAGCTTGGCATGCATGCTGCGCAGGGTCTTCTCGGTGGTGTCCCAGTCGATGCAGGCATCGGTGATGGAGACACCGTACTTGAGGTCGCAGAGGTTCTTCGGAATCGCCTGGCTGCCCCAGCCCAGGTGGCTTTCCACCATCAGGCCAACGATGGAGTTGTTGCCTTCTAGGATCTGGTTGGCGACGTTTTCCATGACCAGAGGCTGCAGGGCCGGATCCTTGTTGGAGTTGGCATGGCTGCAGTCGACCATGATGTTCGGGCGAATCTTGGCCTTGGTCAGTTCCTGCTCGCAGATGGCTACGCTGACCGAGTCATAGTTGGGCTTGCCGTTGCCGCCGCGCAGTACCACATGGCCGTAGGCGTTGCCCTTGGTGGTGACGATGGATACACCACCTTCCTGGTTGATGCCGAGGAAGCGGTGTGGGCTGGAGACCGACTGCAGGGCGTTGATCGCCACGGTGAGGCCGCCGTCGGTGCCGTTCTTGAAGCCCACGGCGGACGACAGGCCGGAGGCCATCTCGCGGTGTGTCTGGGATTCGGTGGTGCGGGCGCCGATGGCCGACCAGCTGATCAGGTCCTGCAGGTATTGCGGGGAGATCGGGTCGAGCGCCTCGGTGGCGGTCGGCAGGCCCGTCTCGGCCAGGTCGCGCAGCAGTTGGCGACCGATGTGCAGGCCATCCTGAATCTTGAACGAGTCATCCAGGTAGGGGTCGTTGATCAGGCCTTTCCAGCCGACCGTGGTGCGTGGTTTTTCGAAGTACACGCGCATGACCAGGAACAGGCTGTCGGAAACCTCGGCTGCCAGTACCTTGAGACGCTCGGCATACTCGTGGGCGGCCTTGATGTCGTGGATTGAGCAGGGACCGACCACCACGAACAGGCGGTGGTCTTTGCCATCGAGAATGTCGCGTACCACCTGGCGGCCATGAGCCACGGTGCGCTGAGCGGCTTCGGTGAGAGGGATTTCGCGCTTGAGCTGCGCCGGGGTGATCAGGGTTTCATTGGACGAAACGTTGAGATCGTCAATCGGTAAATCAGCCATCGTGGTACTCGTCAGGTCACGGGAGCCGAGCGCCTCTTCAGGCGAAATCATGGGGCGCAGCGGGGGATGGGAACCTTAACGCGTTCCAGGCCGCCTAGACAATGGGCGGAACCAGCCGTTATCAGTGTATCTGAGCACCGGGAAACTCGGCCGCATGGAGGGCGATCCATTCGCGCGCGACCGTCTCGACCTCCAGTGCAGTGCCAAGCTCCTGTTCGCGCTGGTGGCGGTAGTGCTCGATCTGGCAGACCTGCTCGACCATGCGTGCGCGGAACAGGGTGTCTTCGTCGATGAAGGCGATGCCGACCAGGTAGCTGTCTTCCTGCTGCTTGCGGCACCAGGCCACCACGCCCGGATAGCGAGCCTGCTCGCCGAGCAGCGGGATGCGCAGCTCGACGGCGGTGCCTTTGCGAAATCCCTTGCTGGAGTTACACGCCACACCGCCCAGGCTGATATTGTTCAGCCTCTGTCGCGGCAGGAACGCATGTTTGCGCTGGACCAGTTCCACTGGCATGTCGCTGGGGTGACGCAGGAAACGACGCATGGTGAATACTCCGGATGCCATTCATTTGACATCACTCGTGGACAGTATAGTGCCCAGCCTGGAATTGACCGACTTCGACGCCGACCGCCGGTTGCTGGAGCTGCTGGGGCGCTCCCTACTGATATTCACCAGCACAGGTTGTGCCAGCTGCCGCTGGGCGCGGCGCGAACTGCCAAAGATGGCGCTTGGCGTCGATCGTCTGTGCTGGGTGGATGCCGCCGAGAATGGCGGCCTGGTTCAGCGCTATGGCGTTTTTCACTTGCCCAGCCTGTTTTTGATCGAAGAAGGCCAATTCCTTGGCGCCCTGCATGCGCCGCTGCGTCTGGCCGAACTGACTGACGCGCTGAACCAGGCGCAACGTCGAATACCTGAGGAGCTTCCCTGATGCAGCGCTTGCGCATTGGCATTATCGGCACCGGCGCCATCGGCGGTTTCTATGGCCTGATGCTGGCAAAGGCCGGGCATGATGTGCACTTTCTGCTGCGCAGCGAGTACCAGGCGGTAGTTGCCAACGGTCTGCGCCTGAACAGCGCGGTACATGGCCAGTTGAACCTGCAACCGGTTCAGGCCTGGGGTGATCCGGCGGAGATGCCACCCTGTGACTGGTTGCTGGTGGGGGCCAAGACCACCAGCAATGCGCAGTTGGCGCCCGTCATCACCCGGCTGTCGCGGCCGGGAGCCAGGGTGGTGTTGTTGCAAAATGGCCTGGCTGTGGAAGAGCAGCTGCGCCCCTTGCTGCCGCACAACCTGCACCTGCTCGGCGGGCTCTGTTTCATCTGCACGCATCGCGCTGCGCCCGGTGTGATCGAGCACCAGGCCCTGGGGGCGGTGAATCTGGGCTATCACTCCGGGCCGGCACGCGCAGGCGAGAGCCTGGCGATCGTGGAGGAGGGCGCCGAGCTGTTTCGTTCGGCAGGTCTGGAGTCTGTCGCCATGGCCGATCTGCAGCAGGCGCGCTGGCAGAAACTGGTGTGGAACGTGCCTTATAACGGCCTGTCGGTGCTGCTTGGTGCTGGTACCACCCGCCTGATGGCCAATGCCGATAGCCGCGCGCTGATCCTCGAGCTGATGCGCGAGGTGGTACAGGGAGCTGCAGCCTGTGGGCAAGTGTTGCCAGAGGGCTACCCAGAGAAACTGCTAGCCACGACCGAGCGTATGCCGGACTACCTTCCCAGTATGTACCACGATTTCCAGCACAAGCGCCCGCTGGAGCTGCAGGCCATCTATGCCGCGCCGTTGGCTGCGGCTGCCGCGGCGGGTTGTGAACTGCCGAAGATGCGTATGCTGCACCAGGCCCTGCGTTTTCTGGATGCCGGCTGAGCGCTGCTAAGCTCAAAACTGGGCCCTAGCAGGAAGTCAGGGAGGCAACCATGCTGCGCTCCATTCTCTATGCCACCGATCTGGGGCTATATGCGCCTTATGTGCTGCAGCACGCCCTGTCGCTGGCCAAGGCCTTTGGTGCTGAGCTGCATGTGGTCCACGCAGTCGAGCCCATGGGGTTGTTCGCCGAGTCGGTGCTGCAGACCTACCTGGACGAAAAGACGCTGCAGGAGTTGCGTAGCAAGGGCTTGTCCCGGGTGATGGCGAGCATCGAGTTGCGCGTGCTGGAGGGCTTTCGCGACGAGATGGGCGAGGCCCAGCAGGACATGCAGATGATCCGCAGCGTGCGCGTGGCGCAGGGCGATCCACCGCAGGTGATTCTCGATGAGGCACGGAAACTCGGTGCCGATCTGCTGGTCGTAGGCAGTCACAGCCATGGCGCGGCACAGGAAATTCCGCTGGGGAGGACGGCGGCTCGTCTGCTGCAACTGTCGGAAACGCCGGTCTATCTGGTGCCCATGTTGCAGCACCGCTAGCGGCGCTTATCGCCAAGCGTTAGACGAACGGCATGCAAAGCTCAGAAAATCGTCTAGTTTTATCTCTGAACCGTTAATATGGTTATATCGCTGCATTGGCAAATTCACGCGGCGTCTATCTGCTTTGAGGGACATTTATGAAGCTGCAGCAACTGCGCTACATCTGGGAAGTGGCGCATCATGACCTCAACGTCTCTGCCACCGCGCAGAGCCTCTATACCTCGCAGCCTGGCATCAGCAAGCAGATCCGCCTTCTGGAAGACGAGCTGGGCGTCGAGGTGTTTGCCCGCAGTGGCAAGCACCTGACCCGCGTGACCCCCGCCGGCGAGCGCATCATCACCACAGCCGGCGAGATCCTGCGCAAGGTCGAAAGCATCAAGCAGATTGCCCAGGAATTCTCCAACGAGAAGAAGGGCACCCTGTCGATCGCCACCACCCACACCCAGGCGCGCTATGCGCTGCCGCCGGTGATCAGCGGATTTATCAAGCAGTACCCCGAAGTGGCTCTGCACATGCATCAGGGTTCGCCGACCCAGATCGCCGAGATGGCAGCTGACGGCACCGTGGACTTCGCCATTGCCACCGAGGGCATGGAACTGTTCAACGATCTGGTGATGATGCCCTGCTATCGCTGGAATCGCTGCGTGATCGTGCCGCAGGGACACCCGCTGACCAAGTTGCCGAAACTGACCCTGGAGGCACTGGCCGAGCACCCGATCGTCACCTACGTGTTCGGCTTCACCGGCCGCTCCAAGCTGGACGAAGCCTTCAATCACCGCGGGCTATCGCCCAAGGTGGTGTTCACCGCAGCCGACGCCGACGTGATCAAGACCTATGTGCGTCTGGGGCTGGGCGTCGGCATTGTGGCGCGCATGGCCGTCGACACCAAGCTCGACAGCGACCTGGTGATCCTCGATGCCAGCGAACTGTTCGAAGCCAGCATCACCAAGATCGGTTTCCGCCGCGGCACCTTCCTGCGTGGCTTCATGTGCGACTTCATCGAGAAATTCGCCCCGCACCTGACCCGTGATGTATTGGCCAAGGCCGTGCAGTGCCACACCAAGGCCGAGCTGGACGAGCTGTTCGAAGGCGTGGACTTGCCTGTTCACTGAGTAACAGGACAAGAAAAAGCCCGGCGATTGCCGGGCTTTTTTCGTTCAGGCCTTGGCAATCACGTTGCCGGCGTGCAGGCCGCACTCTTTCTGGGTTTCTTCTTCCCACCACCAGCGCCCCTCGCGCTCGTGCTGGTTCGGCAGCACAGGGCGGGTGCAGGGCTCGCAGCCGATGCTGATGAAGCCGCGTTCGTGCAGGCTGTTGTAAGGCAGTTCCAGCATGCGGATATAGGCCCAGACTTCCTCGCTGCTCATCTGTGCCAACGGGTTGAACTTGTAGAGCGGCTGCTGCGGCGAGGAGAAGGCGGCGTCCAGTTCGAGCACGGCGACCTGGCTGCGAGTGCCTGGGCTCTGATCGCGGCGCTGCCCGGTGGCCCAGGCCTTGATCGTGGCCAGCTTGCGCTTGAGCGGCTCGATCTTGCGAATGCCGCAGCACTCGCCATGGCCGTTCTTGTAGAAACTGAACAGGCCTTTCTCGCGCACCAGGTCCTGCAGCTTTTGGGCATCCGGGCTCATCACCTCGATCGCGATGCCGTAGTGCTCGCGCACCTGCTCGATGAAGCGGTAGGTCTCCGGGTGCAGCCTGCCGGTATCGAGGGTGAACACCTTGACCTGTTTGTTGAGCTTCCAGGCCATGTCCAGCAGCACCACATCCTCGGCGCCGCTGAAGGAGATCCACAGCTCGTCGCCGAAGTGTTCGAAGGCGAGCTTGAGAATGTCCTGAGGGGATTTGTTGGCATAGGCCGCTGCCAGTTCGGCAACGTTGAAGGTTTGGCTCATCGGGCGGGCTTCCTGGTGATCGGCGCTCGGGCGCTCTGTGGCGGGAATGTTAACAAGAAAGCTTTTATGCGCCTAAATAACCAAATCGGAGTCTTACTGCTGCTTTCGGATATAAAAGGCGCGTTGCGCCCGCTCTGGTGAATCGCTAGAGTGCCGGCTTTCTTCATTCAGACCGTTAGGAGTCTCCCGTGGAAATCGCCTGCCTCGACCTCGAAGGTGTACTGGTTCCGGAAATCTGGATCGCCTTCGCCGAAAAAACCGGTATCGAAGCGCTCAAGGCGACTACCCGCGACATTCCCGACTACGACGTGCTGATGAAGCAGCGTCTGCGCATCCTCGATGAGCACGGCCTGAAGCTGAAGGATATTCAGGAAGTGATCGCCACCCTGAAGCCGCTTGAAGGCGCCGTCGAGTTCGTCGACTGGCTGCGCGAGCGTTTCCAGGTGGTGATCCTGTCTGACACCTTCTATGAGTTCTCGCAGCCGCTGATGCGCCAGCTGGGCTTCCCGACCCTGCTGTGCCATAAGCTGATTACCGACGAAACCGATCGCGTGGTGGGCTACCAGCTGCGCCAGAAGGACCCCAAGCGTCAGTCGGTGATTGCCTTCAAGAGCCTGTACTATCGCGTGATTGCCGCCGGCGACTCCTACAACGACACCACCATGCTCGCCGAGGCCCATGCCGGCATCCTGTTCCACGCGCCGGACAATGTGATCCGCGAGTTCCCGCAGTTCCCGGCGGTGCACACCTATGAGGACCTCAAACGCGAGTTCCTCAAGGCGTCCAATCGCGAGCTGAGCCTGTAAGCTTCGCTGCAATGAAAAGGCCCGCATCGGCGGGCCTTTTTTGTGGGTGCTCGTTGGGATCAGAGCGCTTCGAGGGTCTGCAGCAACACCTTCACCTTGGTGATGGACTCCTGGTATTCAGCCTGCCAGTCCGAGTCCGCCACGATGCCGCCACCGCCCCAGCAGCTGACGGTGCCGTCCTTGATCAGCAGACTGCGGATGGCGATGGAGCTGTCCAGTTCACCACGCACGTCGAGGTAGAGCAGGGAGCCGCAGTAGATGGCGCGGCGCGTCGGCTCCAGCTCGTCGATGATCTGCATGGCGCGAATCTTCGGTGCGCCAGTGATCGAGCCACCGGGGAAGCTGCCAGCGATCAGGTCGAGGGCATCGTGGTTCTCGGCCAGCTCGCCGGTCACCGCGCTAACCAGGTGATGCACGTTGGGGTAGCTCTCCAGGGCGAACAGCTCCGGTACGCGGACCGAGCCGGTCTTGCAGCTGCGACCCAGGTCGTTGCGCAGCAGGTCGACGATCATCAGATTCTCGGCACGATCCTTGGCGCTGCCGACCAGCTCATCGGCATTGGCCTGGTCGTCTGCGGTGCTGGCACCGCGCGGGCGGGTGCCCTTGATCGGCCGCGTCTCCACGCGCCCCTGGCTGACCTGCAGGAAACGCTCTGGTGACAGGCTGAGAATGGCGTCACCGCCCTCCAGCGCCTGGAAGCCCGCAAAGGGCGTGGGGCAGGCGGCTCGCAGCGCCTGGTAGGCACTCCAGGCATCGCCCTGGCAGGGCGCCTGGAAGCGCTGGGCGAAGTTGACCTGGTAGCAGTCGCCCGCCTGGATATAGGCCTGGATGCGCTCGATGGCGTGGCGATAGTCATCCTGGCTCTGGTCGGCCCGGAAAGCCTGGCGCAGGGAGAAGGGCGGGCACGGCGCTGCGTGGCCGGCCTCGAATAGCTTAATCAGGCGGTCCCGCTCCGAATCGGCCAGCGCAGGATGGAACAGCAGTTGGCTGGTCTGCCGCTGATGATCGCTGACCAGCGCCCAGGCATACAGGCCGAAGCGTGCGTCCGGCAGCTGCAGGTCGTCAGCAGCCTGTTCGGGGAGTCGCTCGAGGCGCCGGCCGAAGTCATAGGACAGGTAGCCGATCAGGCCGCCGGTGAACGGCAGCTCACAGCCATCCGGCGCCTCGGCGCGGCCCAGCTGATCAAGGCCGGCGCGCAGGCGCTGGAAGAAGCGCGTACCGCTCTCGTGGGCTGCTGCTGCGTAGGTTGCCAGCGGCCAGGCGCTCAGCAGGTCATAGCGGCCGCGCTCGGCCTGCGGGCGTCCGGCATCCAGCAGCACGGCGCCTGGCGCATGGCGCACCAGGGCGAAGTAGCTGGCGGGATCTGGCCGATAAGGCAGCGAGTGGACGCGGCAGAGGCTCATGCTAAAGGTTCGGGGTATGGGGTTGCGATTGTAGGAGGGCGGGCGGAAATGAAAAAGCCCGGCATCGCCGGGCCTTTTCAGCGAGCCTAAGCTCAGACTTCCTTGGGTTTGACGTGGCCGAACAGCTGTTGGGAGAAGCGCACGCGCTCTTCCACGCTTTCCGTAACGCCATTTTTCGTCAGCTCGGCCAGGTGAGCCTCCACCGCATGGGCGCGATGGGTCAGGCCGCAGTCGTTGGCGATCTGGATGTTCAGACCGGGACGGGCGTTGAGTTCGAGAATCAACGGGCCCTTGTCGACGTCCAGCACCATGTCCACGCCGATGTAGCCGAGGCCGCACAGCTCGTAGCAACCGGCGGCCAGCTTCATGAAGCCATCCCAGTTGGGCAGTTGCACGCCGTCCACCGCATTGGTGGTGTCCGGGTGCTTGCTGATCTTGTTGTTCAGCCAGGTGCCCTTGAGGGTGATGCCGGTCGCCAGGTCCACACCCACGCCGATGGCGCCCTGGTGCAGGTTGGCCTTGCCGTTGGACTGGCGGGTGGGCAGGCGCAGCATGGCCATCACCGGGTAACCCATCAGCACGATGATGCGGATGTCCGGCACGCCTTCGTAGCTGATGCTCTTGAAGATCGGGTCCGGGGTGACCCGGTACTCGATCAGCGCGCGGTCGCGGTGGCCACCCAGGGAATACAGGCCGGTGAGGATGCTGGAGAGCTGGTGCTCGATGTCTTCCTGGCTGACGATCTTGCCGGAGACGGTCTTGTAGCGGCCCTCGAACTTGTCGGCAATCACCAGGATGCCGTCACCACCAGCGCCTTGCGCCGGCTTGATGACGAAGTCGCTGCGACCGCCGATGATTTCGTCGAACTTCTCGATCTCCTTCTCCGTGGAGATGATGCCGTACAGCTCCGGCACATGAATGCCGGCGGCGATGGCGCGCTCCTTGGTGATGATCTTGTCGTCCACGATCGGGTACAGGTGCCGCTTGTTGTACTTCAGCACGTAGTCCGCGTTGCGTCGGTTGATACCCATGATGCCTTTGGCTTCAAGGGCCTTCCACGTCTTCCACAGGCCGATCATGGGTTCAATCCTTCAGGAAGGCTTTGAAGCGGAACAGTTCGGTCAGGCGGTAGCCGCGGTAGCGACCCATCGCCAGCATGAAGCCCACCATGATCAGCAGCACGGCCGGGAAGGTGAAGATGAAGTAGGTCAGCTCCGGAATGGTCATCAGCAGGTGCGCCAGAGTCGCGGCGAACAGGGTGCCGACAGCCACCTTGAAGGCATGGCTGCCGCCACGTTCTTCCCAGGTGATGGACAGGCGCTCGATGGTCATGGTCAGGATCACCATCGGGAACAGCGCGACCGAGAGACCGCGCTCCAGGCCGAGCTTGTGGCTGAACAGGCTGATAACGGCGATCAGCACCACCACGAAGGTCAGCACCACCGACAGCCGTGGCAACATCTGCAGTTTGAGGTGCTCCAGGTAGGATCGTAGCGACAGTCCGAGGGCGGTGATGATGGTGAACAGCACGATACCGAAGCCCAGCTGGGTCTCGCGGAAGGCCAGGGCGATTAGTACCGGGGTGAAGGTGCCGAGGGTCTGCAGGCCGCCGAGGTTACGCAGGACCAGGATCACCAGCACACCGATCGGGATCATGATCATGATCTGGTAGGTCTGCTGGGTCTGCAGCGGCAGGCCGTACAGCGAGTACTCGAGGAAATCGACGTCGGTATTCTCGTCGGTCAGCTTGGCCAGGCGGATGGCGTTCATCTCGCTGTTGTTCAGGGTGAAGCTGACTTGCGGCTTCTTGCCGCCTTCGATGCTTACCAGCGGTTCGTCACCGGTCCACCAGACCACGCGGTCGCTCGGCAGGCCCTGCTCGCCGCTTTCCGGATTGAAGTACAGCCAGTTCTCGCCGTTGAAGCTACGCAGCCAGAGTTCCGGGCTCTGCTGAGCGTCGGCGACCAGGCGAATGGTGTGCACGCGTTCCATCGGTACGTGGGCGATGGACAGCAGCAGGTCGATCACCTTGGCCTTGTTGGCCGTGGAGGCGTCGCCACCGAGCAGCAGCTTGACGTTGTCATCGTTGACGTTGTTGACGCGCTTGATGGTCTCGCTGATGAAAGTCTGCACGTCCGCGGAGTGCTGGCGGATGGGGGCGAGCAGGGCTTCGGCGGCGATTTTCTCGGCGCCTTCCACCGCGATGCTGTCGCGGAAGATCGGTCCCTTGGCCTTGGCCGGCTCACCGCTGTAACGCTTGGTCAGCACCAGGCGGTAATAGAGGGTCTGGTTGCCGTTGGCGCGACGAGCCGACCAGGTCAGCTTGCGGTTGCCGTCGACGCGGTTGACGCTCACACCGTAGTTGTTGGAAATGAAGCTCTCGTTGAGGCTGACATAGTCCTGGTTCAGCGGCGGCACGAACATCTGCACCTTGACCGGTTCACGCGGACTGGCCTGGAACTCGACCTTGGCGTCGATGTTCCACAGGTCATCGGTTTCGTCTTCGGTCACCGGAATGCCAAGAACGAAGATCTGATAGGCCGTGACCAGAACGCCCACTGTCACCAGTAGGGTGATAAGGACTTTCAGATGCAGGGTAAGAGAGCGCATGTGAGTTACTCGGCAGAGTTTGCGTCAGAGGTGCAGCCAGGTTTACCAGCGGCATATTTAAGACTGGGGTCGACCACGGCATCCAGGCGCTTGAGTGCCTCGGAGCCAATCAACAGCGGGAATTGGAATGCGCTGCGGTCGGTCAGGTTCACTTCGATGGTGCGCAGGGCCTTGCCCATGCATACCTGCAGTTCGATCACCGGGCGGGCGGTGTAGGTCTTGCCCTCTTCAGGGTCGAAATCGCCAGCCCGGCGCTTGATCTTGCTGATACGGGCCAACGGCCGCTCGATCGGGTGCGCGTGGGCGTCATCGATAGCCAGGTAGAAGCGCACCCAGGTTTCGCCGTCACGTTTGAAGCGCTCGATGTCGCGTGCGCTGAGCGAAGCGGTCTTGGCTCCGGTATCCAGTTTGGCGGCGACTTCGAGGTCGAGATCGGACAGGCTGACGTATTCGTTCAGACCATAGACGGTCTTTTCCGCGGCGAGACTCAGGCCGGGCAGCAGGCTGAAGCTGAAGAGAAGGGCGAAAGGCTTGAGTCGCATAAATCCTTTGGTATTCGCGTCGTCGGGGCGGCGGCGGGGCGCTACAGCCGGCGGGTAAAGTCTAGCAGGCGTGGAGGCGGCTCCGGGCCGACGCTTGCGGGCGGCATTCTAACATGGGGTTTTTCTGCTGCGACAGCGGCTTATAAGCGTTTCTGCAGGTTGATTACACGGTTGCGAGACATTTCCTCCCAGGGATGGATTGTCGACAATCTTGTTTTTAGCGATTGACATGAGTGGGCTTGAAGCCTAGTTTTGCCGCTATCAAAACTCATTGTGTTGACAATAATGCTCGACGCTCTCGACGTTACCAGCAACGAACAACACGACTCGGAAACGCTTGCCGAGCACGTGTTTCGCCGTATCCAGGCGGCCATCGTGCAGGGCGAGATACCACCAGGCAGCAAGATCTCCGAGCCGGAGCTGGCGCGTACCTACGGTATCAGTCGCGGCCCGCTGCGCGAGGCTATCCACCGCCTCGAAGGGCAGAAGCTGCTGGTGCGCGTGCCCCATGTCGGCGCGCGGGTGGTATCGCTGAGCCATGCCGAGCTGATCGAGCTGTACGAGATTCGCGAATCGCTGGAGGGCATGGCCTGTCGCCTGGCCGCTGAGCGCATGAGCCAGGTCGAGATCGACGAGCTGCGTCGGGTGCTGGAGCTGCACGAGCAGGACGCCGCTTTCAAGGCGGGCGTCGGTTACTACCAGCAGGAAGGCGATTTCGACTTCCACTACCGGATCATCCAGGGCAGCGGTAATCAGACCCTGGCGAAGATGCTCTGTGGCGAGCTGTACCAACTGGTGCGCATGTATCGCCTGCAGTTCTCCGCCACGCCGAATCGCCCGCATCAGGCGTTCGCCGAACACCACCGCATTCTCGATGCCATCGCCGAACGTGACGGCGAACTGGCCGAACTGCTGATGCGCCGCCACATCGGCGCCTCCAAGCGCAACATCGAGCGCCACTACCAGGAAGCGCTCGCCAACCCGTCCAAAACACGAGGTGAGTCATGAGTGCAAGAACCCCCGGCCAGCGCTTCCGCGATGCCATCGCTGCCGAGCAGCCGCTGCAGGTGATCGGCGCGATCAACGCCAACCACGCGCTGCTGGCCAAGCGTGCCGGCTTCCAGGCCATCTACCTGTCCGGTGGCGGTGTCGCCGCAGGCTCCCTGGGCCTGCCGGACCTGGGCATCAATACCCTGGACGACGTGCTCACCGACGTACGCCGCATTACCGATGTCTGCGACCTGCCGTTGCTGGTGGACATCGATACCGGCTTCGGTCCTAGCGCCTTCAACATCGAGCGCACCATCAAGAACCTGATCAAGGCCGGCGCTGCCGCCGCGCACATCGAAGATCAGGTTGGCGCCAAGCGCTGCGGCCACCGTCCGGGCAAGGAAATCGTCTCCTGCGAGGAGATGGTCGACCGCGTGCGTGCCGCCGCCGATGCCAAGACCGACCCGAACTTCTTCCTGATCGCCCGCACCGACGCGATCCAGGCCGAGGGCGTGGATGCTGCCATCGAGCGCTGCCAGCGCTACGTGGAGGCGGGCGCCGACGGCATTTTTGCCGAGGCGGCCTACGACCTGCCGACCTACAAGCGCTTCGTCGATGCGTTGAACGTACCGGTGCTGGCCAACATCACCGAGTTCGGCGCCACGCCGCTGTTCACCCGTGACGAACTGGCCTCGGTTGGCGTGGCCATCCAGCTGTATCCGTTGTCGGCCTTCCGTGCCGCCAACAAGGCAGCGGAAGCTGTCTACACCTCGATCCGCCAGAACGGCCATCAGAAAGACGTCATCGAGCTGATGCAGACTCGTGCCGAGCTGTATGACCGCATCGGCTACCACGCCTTCGAGCAGAAGCTCGACGCTCTGTTCGCCGCCGGCAAGAAGTGACCGGACCGCAGGCCGTACAAGGCCTGCCACAACAACAAGCCGTACCACCGGATTCAGACTGAGGAGACCGCGATGAGCGCTTCCGTAGACACCACCACGCCCGGCTTCAAGCCGAAGAAGTCCGTTGCCCTGAGCGGCACCGCCGCCGGCAATACCGCCCTGTGCACTGTCGGCCGTACCGGCAACGACCTGCACTACCGGGGCTATGACGTGCTCGACTTTGCCAACCGCTGCGAGTTTGAGGAAATCGCTCACCTGCTGGTGCACGGCAAGCTGCCCAATGTCGCCGAACTGAGCGCCTACAAGGCCAAGCTCAAAGCGCTGCGTGGCATCCCGGCCGCCCTCAAGGCGTCCCTGGAGCAGTTGCCGCCTTCGGCTCATCCGATGGACGTGATGCGTACCGCCGTTTCCGTACTGGGTTGCGTGTCACCGGAGAAGGACGACCACAATCACCCAGGCGCCCGCGACATCGCCGACAAGCTGATGGCTTCCCTGGGTTCGGCGCTGCTGTACTGGTACCACTTCAGCCACAACGGCAGGCGCATCGAGGTGGAAACCGACGATGACTCCATCGGCGGCCACTTCCTCCACCTGCTGCATGGCGAGAAGCCGCGCGATTCCTGGGTGCGCGCCATGCACACCTCGCTCAACCTGTACGCCGAGCACGAATTCAACGCCTCCACCTTCACCTCGCGGGTGATCGCCGGCACCGGCTCCGACATGTATTCCTGCATCGCTGGCGCCATTGGCGCGTTGCGCGGGCCGAAGCACGGCGGCGCCAACGAGGTGGCCTTCGAGATCCAGAAGCGCTACGACAACCCGGACGAGGCCGAGGCCGACATCCGCGCCCGTGTCGAGAAAAAGGAAGTGGTGATCGGCTTCGGCCACCCGGTCTACACCGTCAGCGACCCACGCAACAAGGTGATCAAGGAAGTGGCACGCGAGCTGTCGCTTGAGCAGTCCAACACCAAGATGTTCGACATCGCCGAGCGCCTGGAAAGCGTGATGTGGGAAATCAAGAAGATGTTCCCCAACCTCGACTGGTTCAGCGCCGTCAGCTACCACATGATGGGCGTGCCCACTGCCATGTTCACCCCGCTGTTCGTCATCGCCCGCACCTCGGGCTGGTCTTCGCACGTCATCGAGCAGCGTATCGACGGCAAGATCATCCGTCCGAGCGCCAACTACACCGGTCCTGAGGACCTGAAGTTCGTGCCGCTGAAGGACCGCAAATAATGAGCAGTGCGATGAACACACAGTACCGCAAGCACCTGGCCGGCACCGCGCTGGACTACTTCGATACCCGCGAGGCGGTCGATGCCATCGCGCCGGGCGCCTACGCCAAGCTGCCGTACACCTCGCGTGTGCTGGCCGAGCAGCTGGTGCGCCGCTGCGAGCCGGAGCTCCTGACCGATGCGCTCAAGCAGCTGATCGAGCGCAAGCGTGACCTCGACTTCCCCTGGTATCCGGCCCGCGTGGTCTGCCACGACATCCTCGGCCAGACCGCGCTGGTCGACCTCGCCGGCCTGCGTGATGCGATTGCCGAGAAGGGCGGCGATCCGTCCAAGGTCAATCCGGTGGTGCCGACCCAACTGATCGTCGACCACTCGCTGGCTGTCGAGTTCGGCGGCTTCGATCCGGATGCGTTCGAGAAGAACCGTGCCGTCGAGGAGCGTCGCAACGAGGACCGTTTCCACTTTATCGAGTGGACCAAGACCGCGTTCAAGAACGTCGATGTGATTCCGGCCGGCAACGGCATCATGCACCAGATCAACCTGGAGAAGATGAGCCCGGTGATCCAAGCGCGCGGCGGCGTGGCCTTCCCCGATACCTGCGTGGGCACCGACTCGCACACCCCGCATGTCGATGCGCTGGGCGTGATCGCCATCGGCGTGGGCGGCCTGGAAGCGGAAACCGTGATGCTCGGTCTGCCGTCGATGATGCGCCTGCCCGATATCGTCGGCGTCAAGCTGACCGGCAAGCGCCAGCCCGGTATCACCGCCACCGACATCGTGCTGGCCCTGACCGAGTTCCTGCGCAAGGAGCGCGTGGTCGGCGCCTACGTCGAATTCTTCGGCGAGGGTGCGGACAGCCTGTCGATCGGCGACCGTGCGACCATCTCCAACATGTGCCCGGAGTACGGTGCCACGGCGGCGATGTTCTATATCGATCAGCAGACCATCGATTACCTCAAACTGACCGGGCGCGAGCCTGAGCAGGTGGCGCTGGTCGAGAACTACGCCAAGCTCACCGGCCTTTGGGCCGATGCGCTGGTCACCGCCGAGTACGAGCGCGTGCTCGAATTCGACCTGTCGACCGTCGTGCGCAACATGGCCGGCCCGAGCAACCCGCACAAGCGTCTGCCGACCTCGGCGCTGCACGAGCGCGGCATTGCTGACGAAGCCAAGCTGGCGGCAGCCAAGGCCGAGGAAGCCGAAGGTCTGCTGCCCGATGGCGCAGTGATCATTGCCGCTATTACCAGCTGCACCAACACCTCCAACCCGCGCAACGTGGTGGCGGCTGGTCTGTTGGCGAAGAAGGCCAACGAGCTGGGGCTGGTGCGCAAGCCCTGGGTCAAGACCTCGTTCGCTCCGGGTTCCAAGGTTGCCAAACTGTATCTGGAAGAGGCCGGTCTGCTGACCGAGCTGGAAAAGCTCGGCTTCGGCATCGTTGCCTACGCCTGCACCACCTGTAACGGCATGTCCGGTGCGCTGGACCCGGTGATCCAGCAGGAAATCATCGACCGCGACCTGTACGCCACCGCCGTACTCTCCGGCAACCGCAACTTCGACGGTCGTATCCACCCCTACGCCAAGCAGGCCTTCCTCGCCTCGCCGCCGCTGGTGGTCGCCTACGCCATCGCCGGTACCGTACGCTTCGATATCGAGCAGGACGTACTGGGCGTTGATGCGAACGGCAAGCCGATTACTCTGAAGGACCTGTGGCCGAGCGACGAAGAGATCGACGCCATCGTCGCGGCCAGCGTTAAGCCGGAACAGTTCAAGCAGATCTACATCCCGATGTTCGATCTGGGCACCATTGCCGAAGCTGAAAGCCCGCTGTACGACTGGCGCCCGCAGTCCACCTACATCCGCCGCCCGCCGTACTGGGAAGGCGCGCTGGCAGGCGAGCGCACGCTCAAGGGCATGCTGCCGCTGGCGATCCTGCCGGACAACATCACCACCGACCACCTGTCGCCGTCCAACGCCATCCTGCTGGACTCGGCTGCTGGTGAGTACCTGGCGAAGATGGGCCTGCCGGAAGAGGACTTCAACTCCTACGCCACCCACCGCGGCGATCACCTGACCGCGCAACGCGCCACCTTCGCCAATCCGCAGCTGGTCAACGAAATGGCCGTGGTCGACGGTGTGGTGAAGAAGGGTTCGCTGGCGCGCGTGGAGCCGGAAGGCAAGGTGATGCGCATGTGGGAAGCCATCGAAACCTACATGAACCGCAAGCAGAACCTGATCATCGTTGCCGGTGCCGACTACGGCCAGGGCAGCTCGCGTGACTGGGCCGCCAAGGGCGTGCGCCTGGCCGGCGTGGAAGTGATCGTCGCCGAAGGCTTCGAGCGCATCCACCGCACCAACCTGGTCGGCATGGGTGTGCTGCCGGTGGAGTTCAAGCCGGGTACAACCCGCCTGACCCTCGGCCTCGACGGTACCGAGACCTACGACATCGAAGGCGATATCTCGCCGCGTTGCGACTTGACTCTGGTGGTCAATCGCCGCAACGGCGAGGTGGTCAAGGTGCCGGTGACCTGCCGTCTGGACACTGCCGCCGAAGTGCACGTGTACAAGGCCGGTGGCGTGCTGCAGCGCTTCGCCCAGGACTTCCTCGAGTCGTCCGCCGGCTAACTCCCTCTCCCTTTGGGAGAGGGCTGGGGTGAGGGAGGCGGTCTCCCTCATCCGCCCTTCGGGCCGCTTCTCCCTTGGGGAGAAGGGGACCCCAGCCTCTAGCCCGGATGTAATCCGGGGTGACCCGTTTCCCGGATTGCATCCGGGCTACTTCCATCAAGCCAGGACCTCATCATGGCTCACGTACCCCAGATCAAGATTCCCGCCACCTATATGCGTGGCGGTACCAGCAAGGGCGTGTTCTTCCGTTTGCAGGATTTGCCGGCGAGCTGTCAGGTGCCGGGCGAGGCCCGTGACCGCCTGTTCATGCGGGTGATCGGCAGTCCCGATCCCTATGCGGCGCATATCGACGGCATGGGTGGCGCTACGTCCTCGACCTCCAAGTGCGTGATTCTGTCGAAAAGCAGCCAGCCGGAGCACGACGTCGATTACCTCTACGGCCAGGTCTCCATCGACAAGGCTTTCGTCGACTGGAGCGGCAACTGTGGCAACCTGTCCACTGCCGCTGGCGCCTTCGCCATCCATGCCGGGCTGGTCGATCCGACGCGCATTCCGGACAACGGCGTGTGTGTGGTGCGCATCTGGCAGGCCAATATCCAGAAAACCATCATCGCCCATGTACCGGTCAGCAATGGCCAGGTGCAGGAAACCGGCGACTTCGAGCTGGATGGCGTGACCTTCCCGGCGGCGGAGATCGTGCTTGAGTTCCTCGACCCGTCCGATGATGGTGAGGGGGGGAGCTCGATGTTCCCTACCGGCAACCTGGTCGATGACCTGGAAGTACCGGGTGTCGGTACCTTCAAGGCGACCATGATCAGCGCCGGCATCCCCACCGTGTTCGTCAATGCCGAGGACATCGGCTACCAGGGCACCGAACTGCGCGAGGCCATCAATGGCGATCCGGCGCAGCTGGCGCGCTTCGAGCAGATCCGCGTGGCCGGCGCCCTGCGCATGGGCCTGATCAAGACGGCCGAAGAGGCGTTGACCCGCCAGCACACACCGAAGATCGCCTTCGTCAGTCCGCCCAAGTCCTACCAGGCTTCCAGTGGCAAGCAGATCGAGGCGGGCGAAGTGGACCTGCTGGTGCGTGCGCTGTCCATGGGCAAGCTGCATCACGCCATGATGGGCACCTGCGCGGTGGCCATCGGCACGGCGGCGGCGGTGCCCGGTACACTGGTCAATCTGGCGGCGGGTGGCCAGGAGCGCGAAGCGGTGCGCTTCGGTCATCCGTCCGGCACCCTGCGGGTCGGTGCGCAGGCTGCGCTGGGGGATGGGCAGTGGGTGGTGACCAAGGCCATCATGTCGCGTTCGGCGCGCATCCTGATGGAAGGCTGGGTGCGGGTGCCGGGTGATGCGTTCTGATGCATGAAAAAGCCCGGCACTGGGCCGGGCTTTTTGCTGGGCAGCGCCGGTTTTACTTGAGCCGGCGTTCCACGCCTTTTTCCACCAGGATCTTGGCGGAGATCTCCTCCACCGAAAAATGGGTGGAGTTGATGAAGTTGATATTCTCGCGGCGCAACAGGTTTTCCACTTCGCGCACCTCGAATTCGCATTGCGCGTAGCTGGCGTAGCGGCTGTTGGGTTTGCGCTCGTGGCGGATGGCGGTGAGCCGGTCCGGGTCGATGGTCAGGCCAAACAGCTTGTGCTTGTAAGGCTTGAGCGCGGCGGGTAGCTGCAGGCGCTCCATGTCCTCTTCGGTCAGTGGGTAGTTGGCGGCGCGGATGCCGAACTGCATGGCCATGTACAGGCAGGTGGGCGTCTTGCCGCAGCGCGATACCCCGACCAGGATCAGATCGGCCTTGTCGTAGTAGTGGGTGCGGGCGCCGTCATCGTTGTCGAGGGCGAAGTTGACCGCCTCGATGCGCTCCATGTAGTTGCTGTTGCTGGCGATGGAGTGCGACTTGCCGACCGAGTAAGAGGAATGCTCGCTGAGCTCGGCCTCCAGCGGGGCCAGGAAGGTCGAGAAGATGTCGATCATGAAGCCGTCGGACTGAGCCAGGACGTCGCGAATCTCCTGGTTGACCACGGTGTCGAAGATGATCGGCCGGGCGCCGTCCTTCTCCGCAGCCTGGTTGATTTGCTGTACCATGGCCCGCGCCTTGTCGACGCTGTCTATGTAGGGGCGGGTGAGCTTGGTGAAGCTGATGGCTTCGAATTGCGCCAGCAGGCTTTGCCCCAGAGTTTCCGCGGTGATGCCCGTGCCGTCGGAAATGAAGAATGCGGTTCGTTTCATTGATGGCGGAGGCCTTAAGTCAGGAACGATTCTTGGCTATGATAGGCCCCCTTTGCCGGGCCCGTACTGGTCGGCATTGTGACTTATTTCCTTGAGGCAAAGCCAGGTAGCGGCGGCGCTGCACCGGCTCTGCCACGTACAGTGGAGAGTTCACCTTGGTAGAGTACGTCGTTTCCCTCGATAAGCTCGGCGTCCACGATGTGGAGCATGTAGGGGGCAAGAATGCATCCCTGGGCGAGATGATCAGCAACCTCGCCGGTGCAGGCGTATCGGTTCCCGGCGGCTTTGCCACCACTGCCCAGGCCTACCGTGACTTCCTCGAACAGAGCGGCCTGAACGACCGTATCCACGCCGCGCTTGACGCCCTCGACGTCGACGATGTCAACGCTCTGGCCAAGACCGGCGCTCAGATTCGCCAGTGGGTGATGGACGCCGAGTTCCCCGAGCGTCTCGACCGTGAAATTCGCCAGGCCTTCGCCGAAATGGCTGCCGGCAACGACAACATGGCCGTTGCGGTGCGCTCCTCGGCTACCGCCGAAGACCTGCCGGACGCTTCCTTCGCTGGCCAGCAGGAGACTTTCCTCAACATTCGCGGCGTGGACAACGTGATCCGCGCGGCCAAGGAGGTCTTTGCCTCCCTGTTCAATGACCGTGCCATCGCCTACCGCGTACACCAGGGCTTCGACCACAAGCTGGTCGCCCTGTCCGCCGGCGTGCAGCGCATGGTGCGTTCGGAAACCGGTACCGCCGGGGTGATGTTCACCCTGGATACCGAATCCGGCTTCCGTGACGTAGTGTTTATCACCGGTGCCTACGGCCTGGGCGAGACCGTGGTGCAGGGCGCGGTGAACCCCGACGAGTTCTATGTGCACAAGCAGACCTTGGAAGCAGGCCGCCCGGCCATCCTGCGCCGCAACCTGGGCAGCAAGGCGATCAAGATGGTCTACGGTGACGAGGCCAAGGCCGGTCGCTCGGTCAAGACCGTCGACGTCGACCGCGCCGACCGTGCGCGTTTCTGCATCACTGACGCCGAAGTCAGCGAGCTGGCCAAGCAGGCGCTGATCATCGAGAAACACTACGGCCGCCCGATGGATATCGAGTGGGCGAAGGATGGCGATGACGGCAAGCTGTACATCGTGCAGGCCCGTCCGGAAACCGTGAAGAGCCGTGCCAGCGCCACCGTGATGGAGCGCTACCTGCTGAAGGAAAAGGGCAAGGTTCTGGTCGAAGGCCGTGCCATCGGCCAGCGCATCGGTGCCGGTCGCGTGCGGGTGATCCACGACGTGTCAGAGATGGACAAGGTGCAGCCGGGTGACGTGCTGGTCTCCGACATGACCGACCCGGACTGGGAACCGGTGATGAAGCGCGCCAGCGCCATCGTTACCAACCGCGGCGGACGTACCTGCCACGCGGCGATCATCGCCCGCGAACTGGGCATTCCGGCGGTGGTCGGCTGCGGCAATGCCACCCAGGTACTGCAGGATGGCCAGGGTGTGACCGTGTCCTGCGCCGAGGGTGACACCGGCTTCATCTTCGAAGGTGAGCTGGGCTTCGACATCCGCAAGAACTCGGTCGACGCCATGCCCGACCTGCCGTTCAAGATCATGATGAACGTCGGCAACCCGGATCGCGCCTTCGACTTTGCCCAGCTGCCCAACGAGGGCGTGGGCCTGGCCCGCCTGGAATTCATCATCAACCGCATGATCGGCGTGCACCCCAAGGCGCTGCTGAACTTCGCCGGCCTGCCGGCCGAGATCAAGGACAGCGTCGAGAAACGCATCGCCGGCTACGACGACCCGGTCGGCTTCTACGTCGAGAAGCTGGTCGAGGGCATCAGCACCCTTGCCGCGGCCTTCTGGCCGAAGAAGGTCATCGTGCGTCTGTCGGACTTCAAGTCCAACGAATACGCCAACCTGATCGGCGGTAAACTCTACGAACCGGAAGAAGAGAACCCGATGCTCGGCTTCCGTGGCGCCTCGCGCTACATCAGCGAGAGCTTCCGCGACTGCTTCGAGCTGGAATGCCGCGCGCTGAAGAAGGTGCGCAACGAGATGGGCCTGACCAACGTCGAGATCATGGTGCCCTTCGTGCGCACCCTGGGCGAGGCGTCGCAGGTGGTTGAACTGCTCGCCAGCAATGGCCTGGCCCGCGGGCAGAACGGCCTGCGCGTCATCATGATGTGCGAGCTGCCGTCCAACGCCCTGCTGGCCGACGAATTCCTCGAGTTTTTCGACGGCTTCTCCATCGGCTCCAACGACCTGACCCAGCTGACCCTGGGCCTGGATCGTGACTCCGGCATCGTCGCGCACCTGTTCGACGAGCGTAATCCGGCGGTCAAGAAGCTGCTGAGCAACGCCATCCAGGCCTGTAACAAGGCCGGCAAATATATTGGCATCTGCGGTCAGGGCCCGTCGGATCACCCGGATCTGGCGCGCTGGCTGATGGAGCAGGGCATCGAGAGCGTGTCGCTTAACCCGGACTCGGTGCTGGACACCTGGTTCTTCCTCGCCGAGGGCCAGCAAGGCTGATAGCTGAATATCGCGGAAAGGGCGGGAGCGATCCCGCCTTTTTTGTGAGCGATGATCCATGCGGGATGCCTCGGGCATCCGACAAACCTGTGTGCAAGAAGCAGTATGCAAAGCAGTAGTGAGTTATTCCCCGTCGCCCTGGTCAGTGCCGAATTGCGCGGTGATCTGAGCGAGGACGTCTATCGCCTGAAACCCGGCAACTCGCCGGATTTCACCGTCGAACTGGCCGTCACCCGCCTTGGCCTGGCAGGCCAGGAAAACCGTGGCGTGCCGGTAATCCTGCTGCACGGCAGTTTCTCCAACCGGCGCTTCTGGTACTCGCCGCGGGGTATCGGGCTCGGTCCGCACCTCGCGCGCGCGGGGTTCGACGTGTGGGTCGCCGAGATGCGCGGCCATGGCCTATCGCCGCGCAACCAGGCCTACAAGCACAACAGCGTGGCCGACTATGCCCGCTACGACCTGCCGGCCATCGCCGCCTTCGTTCGCGAGCAGACCGCTCAGGCGCCGCACTGGGTTGGGCACTCGCTGGGTGGCACTACGCTGGCGGCCGCGCTGGGTGGCGGCTACCTGGGGGCCGAAGAAGCTGCCTCGGCGGCGCTGTTCGGCACGCAGATCAGTCGTATCTACTGGCCGCTCAAGGTACCGCCGGTGGAGTGGGGCAGTCGCCTGCTGCTCAAGGGCTTCCACCATATCTCCGGAGCACGCTTCAAGCGCGGCCCCGAGGACGAGCCGATCGGCCTGGCACTGGAGAGCCTGCGCTGGCACCGGCTGTTCGGCCGTTTCGGCGACGCCGAGCGCGACTGGTGGGCCGGCATGGCCGATGTGCAGGTGCCGCTGCTGGCGGTGAGTGCCGCCGGTGACCAGCAGGACCCCACCTGGGCCTGCCGCAAGCTCTACGAGCAGTTCATCGCGGCGCCGCGTCATTTCCTGCTGCTGAGCAAGGAGCAGGGCTTCAGCAGTGACTTCGGTCACGTCGAGATGCTGGTTAGCAAGGAGGCGCAGGGCGAAGTCTGGCCGCTGGTTGAGCACTGGTTGCGGGAGCTGCAGCTGCCGCCTGAAAAGCAGCAGGGTTGAGGTTCCAAGCGCTCTGGCATGCGGCTAAGATGTGACGAAATTCGCCGAGCTGGTCACGATTAGTCATGTTCGTAGCCCTGGAGCGCCTGATCAATCTGCAGGATGGCTATCGGTCCACCTTCCGGGTCGCCGGCCTGGATCTTCTGCTGTTGGTGGTCGATGGCCGGCCATTGCTGCTAGAGAACCGCTGCCCACACCGCGATGCTCCGCTGCACAGCGCTTCGCTGAACGGTCAGGTGCTGCGCTGTGCGCGCCATGGCTTCGAGTTCGACCTGCGCAGCGGTGAGCCGCTGAGCGCTAGGTGCGCGGCGCTGAAGATGTTCGACCTGGCCTATGACGGCGACCGTATCGGTATCGATGTCTGAGTCTCAACCCACAGGAGTTTTCCCATGCAATACGTCACCCCCGATCTGTGCGACGCCTACCCGGAGCTGGTGCAGGTAGTCGAGCCGATGTTCGCCAACTTCGGCGGCCGCGACTCCTTCGGCGGCGAGATCGTCACCGTCAAATGCCATGAGGACAACTCGCTGGTCAAATCCCAGGCCGACCAGCCGGGTAAAGGCAAGGTGCTGGTAGTCGATGGCGGCGGCTCGCTGCGCCGCGCGCTGCTGGGCGACATGATTGCCGAGAAGGCTGCCAAGAACGGCTGGGAAGGCATGGTGATCTACGGCTGCGTGCGCGACGTCGACGTGCTGGCACAGACCGATCTGGGCGTGCAGGCTCTGGCCAGCCACCCGATGAAGACCGACAAGCGCAACATTGGCGATCTCAACGTGGCCGTGACCTTCGGCGGCGTGACCTTCCAGCCGGGCCACTACGTGTATGCCGACAACAACGGCATCATCGTTTCCCCCCAGCCGCTGAAGATGCCGGAATAAGGCCTGGCGCACGCAGGGATGTACGAGAAAGACAATCTGCATTGGGGGCTGGTGCACGCCTTCGTCCTTGACGGACGAGGTGGCGCCCGTAGTCTGGAGTGGGAGCAGCTGGCAGGGCTGCAGCTGGCGGAGCAGGAAAGCCTGTGGCTGCACTGGGACCGTGGTCACCCGCAGACCCACGAATGGTTGCGCGAGCACAGCGGCCTTAGCGACTTCAGCTGTGACCTGCTGTTGGAGGAGAACACCCGGCCGCGCCTGCTGACCCTGCCGGAGCATGAGCTACTGCTGTTCCTGCGCGGTGTCAATCTCAACCCGGGCGCTGAGCCCGAGGACATGGTTTCGGTGCGCATCTTCGCCGATGCGCGCCGCGTCATTTCCCTGCGCTTGCGCCCGCTGCGCGCCACCGAGGAACTGATCGCCCTGCTGGAGAAAGGACAGGGCCCGCGCGATGGTGCCGAGCTGGTGCTGCAGCTGGCGCATCACCTGACCGACAGGGTCGACGGCCTGATCGAGGAGCTTTCCGAGCAGCTCGAAGGCCAGGAAGAACGCCTCGACAGCGACTCGCGCTTCATGCCCGATCATGGCCTGGTGCTGCACGTTCGTCGCCGCGCCGCCGGGTTGCGCCGCTTCCTGGCGCCGCAGCGCGATATCTTCGCCCAGCTGACGCGCAACGGTTTCGGCGATGGCAACCAGTGGAACGAGCTGAACAACCGCCTGACCCGTTACCTGGAAGAGCTGGAGATGGTCCGCGAGCGGGTAGGGCTGGTGCTGGAGTCCGAGCATCGGCGGATGAACGAGAAGATGAACCGCGCCATGTACCTGCTTGGCGTCACCACGGTGTTCTTCCTGCCCATGAGCTTCCTGACCGGCCTGCTCGGCATCAATGTCGGCGGCATACCGGGAGCGGACAGCGAAAATGGCTTCCTGCTGATCTGCGCCATCCTGGCCAGTGTCGGTGCCCTGCAATGGTGGCTTTTCCGTCGCTGGCGCTGGCTCTAGATGTGACTTGTTCCAAAGGTGTCACGTCTAGGCAACAAATCCGTGCGAGGTACGCATGTACGATCCCTTTGAAGAATCTCTGCGCGACCTGCTGAAGTCGTCGTCCGCGGAGCACGATGACGACGCGACCCTCGGGCGCGTCCTCAAGACCGCCAATCGCCAGGTCGGCGTGGGCGATCTGTTCGTGCTGCTCGGTCGTGGCCTGGAAGCGGCGATGATCGCCCTCAACAATGGTTCCGCGCACCTGGCTCCGGTATCCCGTCGTACTCGCTCTGCAGACAAGGCTGACTGAATATGGAATTCGACCCCTGGACTCAAAGTCTCGTTAACGCCATGAGCTCGGTATGGGCTCCAATTGCAGGCTTCATTCCACGCCTGTTCGGCTCGCTGGTGGTGGTGCTGCTCGGTTTCGTGGTGGCCAAGCTGCTCGATACTCTGCTGTCCAAGCTGCTCGCCAAGCTCGGCCTGGATCGCCTGATGGCGGGTACCGGATTGAACAAGATGCTGTCACGCGTAGGCATCCAGGTCCCGGTTTCGACGCTGATCGGCAAGATCATCTACTGGTTCGTGCTGCTGATCTTCCTGGTGACCGCCGCCGAGTCGCTGGGGCTCGACCGCGTGTCCGCCACCCTCGATCTGCTGGCGCTGTACCTGCCGAAGGTGCTGGGTGCCGCCGCCATCCTGCTGATCGGCGTGCTGCTGGCGCAGCTGGTCAGTGGCATTGTGCGCGGTGCCGCCGAAGGCGTCGGTCTGGATTACGCCGCCGGCCTCGGTCGCATCGGCCAGGGCCTGGTGATCATCATCAGCATCTCGGTGGCCATCGGCCAGCTGGAAGTGAAGACCGATCTGTTGAACAACGTGATCGCCATCGTGCTGATCTCCGTCGGACTGGCCATGGCTCTGGCGCTGGGCCTGGGTAGCCGCGAGATCGCCGGGCAGATCCTGGCTGGCATTTATGTGCGCGAGCTCTACGAGGTCGGGCAACAAGTGAAACTCGGCGATGTCGAAGGGCAGATCGAGGAGATCGGCACGGTGAAGACCGTCCTGCTCACCGAAGACGGTGAACTGGTTTCGGTCGCCAACCGTACCCTGCTCGAACAGCGCGTCAGCAGCCGCTGACGCGCCAATCCCTGCTAATGTATGCGACCAGCGCGCCCGCGTTGCGCTCTGGCGCTGTCATTTACCTGACTGGCACGAGTCGTTTTGAACAAGGCCCAATCGCTTCCCACTCGGTATGACCCGCGCGAGCTCTCGGATGAGGAGCTGGTGCAGCGGGCTCATGTCGAGCTGTTCCATGTTACCCGGGCATATGAAGAGCTGATGCGGCGTTACCAGCGCACACTGTTCAACGTGTGTGCCCGTTACCTGGGCAATGAGCGCGATGCCGACGATGTTTGCCAGGAAGTGATGTTGAAAGTTCTATATGGCCTGAAGAACTTCGAGGGCAAGTCGAAGTTCAAGACATGGCTATACAGCATCACTTATAACGAGTGCATTACCCAGTACCGCAAGGAGCGCCGCAAGCGTCGTCTGCTCGATGCGCTCAGCCTCGATCCGCTTGAGGAAGCCTCGGACGAGAAGGCGCCGAAGCTTGAGGAGAAGGGCGGGCTGGATCGCTGGCTGGTGCATGTCAATCCAATCGACCGGGAAATTCTGGTGCTGCGTTTCGTGGCGGAACTGGAGTTCCAGGAAATTGCCGACATCATGCACATGGGCCTGAGCGCAACCAAGATGCGTTATAAGCGCGCACTTGACCGTTTGCGCGAGAAATTCGGTGGTGCCCTCGAAACTTAATCTGCAACAAACAATCTCACGCACGGCTTTGGGTATTTTTGTTACAATGCCGGCCAAGTTGTTTCCTGCTGCCTGGCAGGTCAGCTATTAATCGTTAAATGATGGGGATTTACGGATGAAACTGAAAAACACCTTGGGCGCTGTCATCGGTTCGCTGATCGCAGCCACCTCTCTGAACGTACTGGCCCAAGGCCAAGGCGCTGTTGAAGTTGAAGGCTTCGCCAAGAAAGAATTCTTCGACAGCGCTCGCGACTTCAAAAACAACGGCAACCTGTTCGGTGGCTCTGTCGGCTACTACCTGACCGACGATGTCGAGCTGCGCCTGAGCTACGACGAAGTGCACAACGCTCGTGCCGAGGACGGCCGCAACATCAAGGGCTCCAATACCGCCCTGGATGCCCTGTACCACTTCAACAACGCCGGTGACGCGCTGCGTCCCTACGTTTCCGCCGGTTTCTCCGACCAGAGCCTCGGCCAGAACGGCCGTGGTGAGCGTAACGGTTCCACTTTCGCCAACCTGGGCGGCGGTGCCAAGTACTACTTCACCGAGAACTTCTACGCCCGTGCCGGCGTTGAAGCTCAGTACAACATCGACCAGGGCGACACCGAGTGGGCCCCGAGCGTTGGTATCGGCCTGAACTTCGGTGGTTCCTCCGCTCCGGCCCCGGCTCCGGTTGTCGAGCCGGCCCCGGTTGTCGAAGAAGCTCCGGTCACTCCCGAGCCGGCCGAGACCGTGCGCGTCGAGCTGGACGTGAAGTTCGACTTCGACAAGTCCAAGGTCAAGGAAGAAAGCTACGGCGACATCAAGAACCTGGCTGACTTCATGAACCAGTACCCGCAGACCAGCACCACGGTTGAAGGTCACACCGACTCCGTCGGTACCGATGCCTACAACCAGAAGCTGTCCGAGCGTCGTGCCAACGCCGTTCGTGAAGTACTGGTCAACCAGTACGGCGTAGGTGCTGAGCGCGTGGGTTCGGTTGGCTACGGCGAGTCCCGTCCGGTTGCCGACAATGCCACCGAAGCCGGTCGCGCGGTCAACCGTCGCGTAGAAGCTGAAGTAGAAGCTCAGGCCAAGTAATCTGGCGCTGAGCGTTGCAGAAAACCCGGCCTAGGCCGGGTTTTTTGTGAGCGACTTCATAGTGATTGTAAGGCCGATGCAGGCTGATTAGACTGCGCGGCAATTCAGCCCCTCGCAGTTCCAAGGATTGCCATGATCAAGAAATGTCTATTCCCGGCGGCCGGATACGGCACCCGCTTCCTGCCAGCCACCAAGGCCATGCCCAAGGAAATGCTGCCGGTGGTCAACAAGCCGCTGATCCAGTACGGCGTAGAGGAGGCCCTGGAGGCCGGCCTGAAGGAAATTGCCATGGTCACCGGCCGTGGCAAGCGCGCGCTGGAAGACCACTTCGATATCAGCTACGAGCTGGAACACCAGATTCAGGGTACCGACAAGGAGAAGTATCTGACCTGCATCCGTCGCCTGATCGATGAGTGCACGTTCTCCTACACCCGTCAGGTCGAAATGAAGGGTTTGGGGCACGCCATCCTCAGCGGCCGTCCGCTGATCGGTGATGAGCCGTTCGCCGTAGTGCTGGCCGACGACCTGTGCTTCAACCTCGGTGGCGACGGTGTGCTGCAGCAGATGGTCAAGCTGTACAACCAGTTCCGCTGCTCCATCGTCGCCATTCAGGAAGTGCCGCCGGAAGAAACCTCCAAGTATGGTGTGATCGCCGGTGAGATGATCCGTGACGACATCTACCGTGTGAACAGCATGGTCGAGAAGCCGAAGCCGGAAGACGCGCCGTCGAACCTGGCCATTATCGGCCGTTACATCCTCACTCCGGACATCTTCGACCTGATCGAGAACACCGAGCCGGGCAAGGGTGGCGAGATCCAGATCACCGATGCGCTGATGAAGCAGGCTCAGGATGGTTGCGTGATCGCCTACAAGTTCAAGGGCAAGCGTTTTGATTGCGGCGGCGCCGAAGGCTACATCGACGCCACCAATTTCTGCTTCGAGAACCTGTACAAGACCGGCAAGGCCTATTAAGGCTGCCGAGTTGTCACGAAGCCACCTACGGGTGGCTTCGTCGTTTCAGGGGATCGGCATCGCTTGCGAGCCAGGCCCCAGCGGCTGGCCATAGCTGAACTCGACATAGTTGCCGGCTGGGTCGCGCAGGCCGCAGTAGTACCCCACCGGATAGGGCTCGTCGCGCGGCGCCCAGATCAGGCAGCCGGCCTGTGCCGCCTGCTCGGCGATGCGCTCGACCGCCGCCCGGCTCTCGACCGCGAAGCCGAAGTGGCTGTAGTCGTCGGCGGCCAATTGGCGATCATTACCGCCAGGCATGATGACGAAGATGAACTCATGCTCTTTGCCGGGCTCGGCCATCCAGACGATCTTCGAGCCCTTGCCGGCGCGTTCGTGGATCACCCGCATGCCGCAGAAACGCTGGTAGAAGTCGATACAGGCGCTCAGGTCCGGCACATGCAGGGCGATATGGGTGAGAGTAGGGCGCATGCGAGTTCTCCGCAGAGAGGTTAAGCATACACGCAGGTTATCTCCGGTATGCTTGGGGTCTGCAAGGAGAGTTACCCATGTCTTATGACTTCGACCTGTTCGTCATTGGTGCCGGTTCCGGAGGCGTTCGTGCTGCACGCTTCGCTGCCGGTTTCGGTGCCCGCGTGGCGGTGGCCGAGAGCCGCTACCTGGGCGGCACCTGCGTCAATGTCGGCTGCGTGCCGAAGAAGCTGCTGGTCTACGGCGCCCACTTTACCGAGGACTTCGAGCAGGCCGCCGGTTTTGGCTGGAGCCTGGGCGAGGCGAATTTCGACTGGCCCACGCTGATTGCCAACAAGAACCGTGAAATCCAGCGCCTCAACGGCATCTACCGCAATCTGCTGGTCAACAGCGGCGTCAGCCTGCTGGAGGGCCATGCCCGCATCCTCGGCCCGCACCAGGTCGAAGTGAACGGCCAGGCCTACAGTGCCGGACACATCCTGATTGCCACCGGGGGCTGGCCGCAGCTGCCGGACATCCCCGGCAAGGAGCTGGCGATCAGCTCCAACGAGGCCTTCCATCTGCAGCAGTTGCCGCGCCGTGTACTGGTGGTCGGCGGCGGCTACATTGCCGTCGAGTTCGCCTCGATCTTCCACGGTCTTGGCGCCCAAACCTCGTTGCTCTATCGCGGCGAGCTGTTCCTACGAGGTTTCGACAGCGCAGTGCGTCGCCACCTCAGGGAAGAGTTGGACAAGAAGGGCCTCGACCTGCAATTCAACAGCGACATCGAGCGCATTGAACAGCTGGCCGACGGCAGCCTGCTGGCCACCCTGCGCGATGGGCGCACACTGCCAACCGACTGCGTGTTCTACGCTACGGGCCGGCGACCGATGCTGGATAACCTGGGCTTGGAGAACACCGCGGTCGAGCTGGACGAACGTGGCTTCATTCGGGTCGACGAGCAGTACCAGACCCGCGAGCCCTCCATCCTGGCGCTGGGCGATGTCATCGGCCGGATACAGCTGACCCCCGTTGCGCTGGCCGAAGGCATGGCGGTGGCACGGCGGCTGTTCCGCCCCGAGGAGTATCGCCCGGTAGACTACGGTAACATCCCGACCGCCGTGTTCAGCTTGCCCAACATCGCCACCGTCGGCCTCAGCGAGGAGCAGGCGCGCGCTGAGGGCCGCCAGGTGAAGATCTTCGAGAGCCGCTTCCGCCCGATGAAGCTGACGCTCACCGACAGCCAGGAGCGCACGCTGATGAAGCTGGTGGTCGATGCCGATAGTGATCGCGTGCTCGGCTGCCACATGGTCGGTCCGGAGGCTGGTGAGATCATTCAGGGCCTGGCCGTGGCCATCAAGGCGGGGGCGACCAAGCAGGTTTTCGACGACACCCTGGGCATCCACCCGACGGCCGCAGAAGAGTTCGTCACGCTGCGCACGCCGGTGGGGGGATGAAACCGTAATGGATCGCCTGTTTTACCTGGCCGACCTGTTCGGCGTGGCGGTATTCGCCATCACTGGCGCGCTGATGGCCGGACGCAAGTCCATGGACCTGTTCGGCGTGCTGGTCATCGCCATCGTCACCGCCCTGGGTGGTGGCACCCTGCGTGACCTCATTCTCGACAACCACCCGGTGAGCTGGATTCGCAACGACACCTATATCTGGGTGGCGTCGCTGGCCGCGGTCGGTACCGTGCTCTGGGTACGCATGACGCAGCCGATTCACGAGCGCGGCCTGCTGATCGCCGATGCCTTCGGTCTGGCCGTGTTCACCGTGATCGGCACCGAGGTGGCGCTGCAGCACAACATGCCCTATAGCACCGCGCTGATCATGGGGGTGATGACCGGTGTCGCGGGTGGCGTGATGCGCGATGTGATCTGCAACGAGATTCCGCTGATCTTTCAGAAGGAGATCTACGCTACCGCTTGTCTACTGGGTTCGCTGGTATTCATCGGCATGCGCGAGCTGGGTACGCCTCACTGGCTGGACACCGGCGTGGCGATGCTGTGCGTGCTGCTGGCGCGCCTGGCGGCGATTCGCTGGCATCTGGCGTTACCACGTTTCCACCTGCTCAACCGTGACTGAAACGGACAGGAACACATGACCCAAGGACACGAACTGGTCGAAGGCCGGTTGCCACCGCTGGATAAGCTCATCGCCTGTCATGAATGCGATCTGCTGATGCTCCACCCACATCTCGACGAGGAGCAGAAGGCCAGTTGCCCGCGCTGTGGCTACGAGATGGTGGTGCACCGCACGCAGATGCGCAAACGGGCACTGGCCCTGGTGATCACAGCGCTGCTGCTTTTCGTGCCCGCCAATTTCCTCCCAATCATGAGCCTGGGGCTGCTCGGACAGAGCGCGGTGGACACTGTCTGGAGCGGTGTCCTGGGGCTGTACCACTCTGGTATGCAGGGTGTGGCCGCCGTGGTGTTCATGTGCAGCATGCTGGTGCCTCTGCTCAAGCTGCTCTGCCAGCTGTTCGTGCTGCTGGCCATGCCCAGGCCGGCGTGGCGGCGTGCCGCTTGCCGCTGCTACCGGGCCTACCACCATCTGCGCGAGTGGGGCATGTTGGAGGTCTATCTGTTTGGCATCCTGGTTTCCATCGTCAAGCTCATTGACTTGGCCGAACTGCACCTCGGAGTCGGCCTGGCCTGTTTCGTGGCGCTGATGCTGGCACAGGTGTGGTTGGAAGTGACCATGTCCCCGCACCAGGTCTGGGATGCGCTGAGCGAGGAGGATGAGCATGCGCGCACTTGATGCCGGGATCATCGTCTGTGACGAATGCCACCAGCTGGAGTACCTGCGCGAAGGTGAAGTCCAGCATTGCACCCGCTGCGGCGCCCGCCTGCATGCGCGGCGCCCTGACAGCATTGCCCGCACCTGGGCTTTGCTGATAACCGCAGCCATTCTGTACATACCGGCGAATCTGCTGCCGATCATGACGGTCAGCATGCTGGGGCAGGGCATGCCGGCGACCATCATGGGAGGCGTCATCGAGCTGGTACAGGCCGATATGCTGCCGATCGCTCTCGTCGTATTTGTCGCCAGTATTCTCGTGCCGACCTTCAAACTGGTGGGCATCGCCCTGCTGCTCTACTCGGTGCAGCGTCACCAGCCGATGTCGGCCCGCCAGCGCATCCTGATGTACCGCTTCATCGAATGGATCGGTCGCTGGTCAATGTTGGATGTCTTCGTCATCGCCATCCTGGTAGCCCTGGTGAACTTTGGAAACCTGGCGACGATCGAGGCAGGGATGGGCGCTACCGCCTTTTGTCTGGTGGTGATTCTCACGATGCTGGCTGCGGTGACCTTCGACCCGCGACTCATCTGGGACAACATCTTCGTTGCGGAAGACGAACTGAGCACCGACAAAAAAATCCCCGCGGACAGGAGCTGATCCGCGGGGAGCGCAATGGCCGACAAAGGGCAGGGTCGGCCCAGGAGGAAAGGGTGAGCAGGCGGGCGTCCCCCGCGCTCATGGTTCAGACGTTGGGCTGCCAGCCTCCGCCGAGCGCCTTGTAGATGGCGACTATGCCTCGGTACAGCTCGATCTCGGCCTGTGCCTGGGCATCCTCGGCGGCCAGGCGCTCGCGCTCGGCATCGAGCAGCACCAGGAAGTCCTCGGTGCCTTCGCGGTAGCGCACCGCCGCCTGCTCGGCCGCGGCGCGGCTGGCCTCGACCTGGCGCACCAGCGAGACCAGGCGCTGCTGACGCTTGGCGTAATCGCTGAAGGCGTTTTCCGACTCTTCCAGGGCCAGCAGCACCTGCTGCTCATAGCTGGCCAGGGCGCCATCGGCGTCGGCCTCGGCACCGCGCAGGCGGGCCCGAACGCTGCCCAGGTCAAAGGCCGCCCAGCTGATGGTCGGCGCCACGCCCCAGGCGTTGGCCGCTGCGGCGCCCAGTTGCGAGCCGCGCCCGGCGGTGAAGCCGAGGAAGCCGCTCAGGCTGACCCTGGGGAACAGCTCGGCGGTGGCCACGCCGACATTGGCGGTGGCCGCAGCCAGTTGGCGTTCGGCCACGCGCACATCCGGACGGCGGCGCAGCAGCTCGGCGGGGTCGCCGATCGGCAGCGCTTTGGCGATTACCGGCAGCGGCCTGGGCGACAGATCGACGCTCAGCTGTTCTGGGCGCTGGCCGAGCAGGGTGGCGATGCGATGACGGGCACGCGCTTCCTCGGCCTGAAGCTGCGGCAGGCTGGCCTCGGTGGCGGCCAGACGGGCGTCGGCGCGCAGCACGTCCAGCTCGCTGCCGATGCCGGCGTCGCGCAGCTGCTCGGTGAGGGCACGCGACTGGCTCTGGTTCTTCAGGTTGTCGCGGGCGATGCGCTCCCTGAGTTGCGCGCCGCGCAGGTTGCCGTAGGCGTCCACCAGTTCGGCGATCAGGCTCACCTGCAGCTGGTACAGCTCGGCCTCAGCCGCTTCGCTCTGCGCTTCGCTGGCCTCGATGCTGCGCTCGATGCGGCCGAACAGGTCGAGTTCCCAGGCCATGTCCAGGCCCAGGTCGTAGCGCTCCTGGCGGATGCGCTGCTCGCTGGTTGGCGGTTGCTGGGCCTTGCCGAACTCGCCGCTGGCACGGCTGGTGATCACCGGCAGCTGGTCGTTGCCGACGTCGTCACGGATGGCCCGGGCGGCGCGCAGGCGGGCGAAGGCCACACGCAGCTCGCGGTTCTCCTTGAGCGACCGCTGGACCAGCTGGCTCAGGGTCGGGTCGTCGAACTGCTGCCACCAGGCCGCCTCGAAATCGGTACGGTCGTAGTCGCCGGCCTCCAGGGCCTCGATGCGCGCCGGTGCGGTTTCCGGCGCCCGGTAGTCCGGGCCGACGGCACAGGCACTGACGGCGAGGGCGAGCAGGGCGGGAATCAACGGCTTCATGCATGCACCTCCTGCAGGCGAGCGGCTTTCTTCGCTTCGCGTTTCTCCACGAAGGCGCGGATCAGCACGTAGAACACCGGGGTCAGCAGCAGGCCGAAGAAGGTCACGCCGATCATCCCGCTGAACACCGCCACGCCCATGGCATGGCGCATCTCTGCACCGGCACCGCTGGAGAGCACCAGCGGCACCACGCCCATGATGAAGGCAATGGAGGTCATCAGGATCGGGCGCAGACGCAGGCGGCAGGCTTCCAGCACGGCGGCCATGCGGTCGAGGCCTTCTTCCTGTTTCTCCTTGGCGAACTCGACGATGAGGATGGCGTTCTTGCACGCCAGGCCCACCAGCACGATCAGGCCGATCTGGGTGAACACGTTGTTGTCGCCGCCGGCCAGGATCACCCCGACGATGGCGGAGAACAGCACGGTCGGTACGATCAGGATCACCGCCAGCGGCAGGCTCCAGCTCTCGTACTGGGCGGCCAGCACCAGGAAGGCCAGCAGCACGCAGAGCGGGAAGATGAAGATCGCGGTGTTGCCGGCGAGGATCTGCTGGTAGGTCAGCTCGGTCCATTCGTAGGTCATGCCATTGGGCAGCTCTTCGTCGAGCAGCTTGGCGATCGCCGCCTCGGCCTGGCCGGAGCTGTAGCCCGGCGCCGCCGCGCCGTTGATCTCGGCGGTGAGGAAGCCGTTGTAGTGCATCACCCGGTCCGGGCCCGAGGCACTGTCGACTTTGACGAAGGTGGACAGCGGGATCATCTCGCCACGGTTGTTGCGTACCTTGAGCTGGCCGATCTGCTCCGGCTCCAGGCGGAACTGCTGGTCGGCCTGGACGTTGACCTGATAAGTGCGACCGAAACGGTTGAAGTCGTTGGCGTACAGCGAGCCCAGGTACACCTGCAGGGTGTCGAAGATGTCGCTGATGGCCACGCCGTGGGTCTTGGCCTTCTCGCGGTCGATGTTGGCATCAATCTGCGGCACATTGACCTGGTAGCTGGTGAACACCGACATCGGGTCCAGTTCCGGCAGCGCACGGGCCTTGGCCAGGATGTTCTGGGTCTGCTTGTACAGTTCCTCATAACCCAGGCTGCCGCGATCTTCTACCTGCAGGCGGAAGCCGCCGATGGTGCCGAGACCCTGCACGGGCGGCGGCGGGAAGATAGCGATGTAGGCGTCCTGGATACCCGCGAACTGGGCATTCAGTTCGGCGGCGATAGCCCCGGCGGACATGCTCGGGTCCTTGCGCTCGTCGAACGGCTTGAGCGGGGTGAACACGATGCCGCTGTTCGGGCTGTTGGTGAAGCCGTTGATCGACAGGCCCGGGAAGGCCACGGTGTTCTCCACGCCCGGGTGCTTGCCGGCGATTTCCGACATGCGCTTGATCACCGCCTCGGTGCGGTCGAGGGTGGCGGCGTCCGGCAGCTGGGCGAAGGCGACCAGGTACTGCTTGTCCTGCTGCGGCACGAAACCGGTCGGCGTGCTGGAGAACCCCAGGTAGCCGAGCACCAGCAGGCCACCGTATACGAACAGGGCGATTCCGCTTCCGCGCAGCACGCGCTTCACGGTGCTGACGTAGCCATGGCTGGCGCGGTCGAAGAAGCGGTTGAACGGGTTGAACAGCCAGCCGCCGAACAGCTTGTCGAGCACGCGGGAGAAGCGGTCCTTGGGGGCGTGGTGCTCCTTCAGCAGCACGGCGGCCAGGGCCGGCGACAGGGTCAGCGAGTTGAACGCCGAGATCACCGTGGAGATGGCGATGGTCAGCGCGAACTGCTGGTAGAACTGCCCGGTAAGGCCAGAGATGAAGGCGGTCGGCACAAATACGGCGCACAGCACGAGCGCGGTAGCGACGATCGGCCCGGTCACTTCCTTCATCGCCTGGCGGGTGGCTTCCACCGGCGACTTGCCGAGGCCGATATTACGCTCGACGTTCTCCACCACCACGATGGCGTCGTCCACCACAATGCCAATGGCCAGCACCAGGCCGAACAGCGACAGGGCGTTGAGCGAGAAGCCGAACAGGTGCATCACCGCGAAGGTACCGATCAGCGATACCGGCACGGCGGCTAGCGGGATGATCGAGGCGCGCCAGGTCTGCAGGAACAGCACCACCACCAGCACCACCAGCACGATGGCTTCGAGCAGAGTGTGCACCACCGCCTCGATGGAGCCACGCACGAAGATGGTCGGGTCGTAGACGATTTCGTAGTCCACGCCCTGGGGGAAGCTCTGCTTCAGCTCGGCCATGCGTGCACGCACCGAGTCGGAGATCTCGATGGCATTCGAGCCGGGGCGCTGGAACACCGGGATGGCCACGGCCGGCTGGTTGTTCAGCAGCGAGCGCAGAGCGTACTGGCTGGAACCCAGCTCGATGCGCGCGATGTCTTTCAGGCGGGTGATCTCGCCGTCGTCGCCGGCGCGGATGATGATGTTCTCGAACTCTTCCTCGCTGACCAGGCGGCCCTGGGTGTTGATCGACAGCTGGAAGCTGTTGCCGGCATCCGAGGGCGGCGCGCCGAGGGCACCGGCGGCGACCTGGCGGTTCTGTTCGCGAATGGCGTTGACTACATCGGTGGCGGTGAGGTTGCGCGAGGCCACCTTGTTTGGGTCGAGCCACACGCGCAGCGAGTAGTTGCCCATGCCGAACAGCTGCACGTCGCCCACGCCATCCAGGCGCGCCAGCTCGTCCTTGACGTTGAGCGCGGCGTAGTTGGACAGGTAGAGCATGTCGTAGCGCTGATCCGGTGAGGTCAGGTGCACCACCATGGTCAGGTCCGGCGAGGCCTTGTCCACCGTCACACCGAGGCGCTGCACTTCGGTGGGCAGAGTCGGCATGGTGCGGGTCACGCGGTTCTGCACCTGCACCTGGGCGTTGTCCAGGTCGGTGCCGAGGGCGAAGGTGATGGTCAGGGTCAACTTGCCGTCGGCAGTAGACTGCGACGACATGTAGAGCATGCCTTCCACGCCGGTGATGGCCTGTTCCAGCGGCGAGGCGACAGTCTCGCCGATCACCTTGGGGTTGGCGCCGGGGAAGTTGGCGCGCACCACTACGGTAGGCGGCACCACTTCCGGGTACTCGCTGATCGGCAACTGGAACAGTGAGATCGCGCCGGCGATCAGCACCAGCAGAGACAGCACGGCGGCGAAGATCGGCCGCTTGATGAAAAATTGCGAAAAGTTCATGGCAATCCTCGGGCTTTGGCGCGCTCTGCGCACCAGGCTTGCGTCGGGTGAAAACCGTGTGTCGAGTGGGACGCGGGTTTCACCCGCCCTACGTCTGTCAGCTACGCGGCGAGCGGGAAGGTTGTGCGTTCTTTTCCGCTACGCGCGGGGCGTCGCGGCCGTCCACGGCCTGGCGCAGACGCGCCAGCTGGGCGAGGGTGGCTTCGTCGGCCATCGGTACGGATTGCGGATCGACGGTGGCACCGGGCATGGCGCGCTGCAGGCCGTTGACCACGATCTTCTCGCCCTTGGCCAGGCCCTGGCGGACGATGCGCAGGCCTTCCAGCTTCGGGCCCAGCTCGATGGCGCGATACTGCACGGCGTTGTCCTTGTCGAGGACCAGCACGAACTTCTTGCCCAGGTCGGTGCCGACCGCTTCATCCTTGATCAGCGCGGCCGGGTAGGTGCCGCTGCCGACCAGCTTGAGGCGAGCATAGAGGCCGGGGGTGAAGCGGCCGTCGCGGTTATCGAACACGGCGCGGCCGCGGATGGTGCCGGTACGCGGGTTGACCTGGTTGTCGAGGAAGTCCAGCTGGCCTTCGTGCGGGTGGCCGCTTTCGCTGGACAGGCCGAGGTACACCGGGCTGGCGCCACGGGCATCGCTGCCGGCCTGGCGCGCCAGCTCGACGTACTTGAGGAACACGCGTTCGTCGGCGTCGAAGTAGGCGTAGACCTTGTCGGTGGAAACCACGGTGGTCAGCAGCGACTGGCCAGCGCCGACCAGGTTGCCCTCGGTGATCTCGGCGCGGCTGACGCGGCCGTCGATTGGCGAGGTGATGCGGGTGAAGCTGAGGTTGAGCAGCGCGTTGTCCAGCTCGGCCTGGGTCGCGGCGACCGCGGCCTGGGCCTCGGTGGCGGCGCTGGCGCGGGCATCGGCCAGTTCGGCGGAGATGGCATTGCTCTGGCGCAGGCGCTCACCTCGACGGGCCTCGTTGGCGGCACGGGTCTGGCTGGCGCGGGCCTGTTGCAGCTGCGCCTGCAGGCGCTTGACCTCGGCCTGGAACGGGCGCGGGTCGATCTGGAACAGCAGGTCGCCTTTCTGCACCAGGCTGCCTTCGTCGAAGGCCACCTTGTCGATGTAGCCGGAGACGCGTGGGCGCACCTCGACCGACTCAGGCGCCTCCAGGCGGCCGGTGAACTCGTCCCACTCATTGATCGGCTGTTCGATCACCTCGGCCACGCTGACCTGGGCCGCCGGCATCTGCTGGCTGGCTTCCTCGCCCTTGCCGCAGGCGCTCAGTACCAGGGCCGCGGCAATGGCCAGGGGTAGGCGCCAGGAGAGATTGAATGACTGTTCCATGCTTGACTCCGCCAGTCGGATTTTTGAATGGGCGGAGTGTGCTCGGCGGAGTTTGAAGGCACGAATCGAACCCTCCGAAGATGACTATCATGCGGAATGATGATTCATGCGCTTGCGTTGATAATGGACGAGGCGCCCGTGGCAGAGCGCCGCGAAGCCTCAGGCAAGGCTGTCCGGGTCGCCGCAGAACATCTGGATGCGCGAACGCAGCCAGCGCTCAGCCGGGTCGTTGTCCTGCGCGCCGCGCCAGGCCATGTGCAGCTCGAAGGTGCGCGAAGGCAGTGGCAGGTCCTCGGCACGCAGGCCGCCGGCGGCGGTGAGCGCGGCGGCCGTGTAGTCCGGCACGGTGGCGACAATGTCGGTACCAGCGAGCAGGGTACCAAGGCCGTTGAATTGCGGTACCGCCAGGACCACCCGGCGCTTGCGCTCCAGCTTTTCCAGCTCGTCGTCGATGAAGCCAGTTGTGTCGCCGGCAAAAGACACCAGGGCGTGCGGGCGGGCACAGAAGTCATCCAGGGTGATTGTCCCAGGCACGCTGTCGGCGCGCAGTAGTTTCGGGTTGCTGCGCCGCAGCACCTTGCGCTTGGCATTGGCCGGCAGCTCCTCGGTATAGCCGACGCCCACCGAGATCTCCCCGGAGGCCAGCAGCCCCGGCATCAGCAGGTAGTTGGCGCGGCGCACCACCAGCACGACGCCGGGTGCCTCGGCACGCAGGCGGCGCAGCAAGGGCGGCAGGAGAGCAAACTCGACATCGTCGGACAGGCCGATGCGGAACACCTGGTTGCTGGTGGCGGGGTCGAAGTCGGTGGCACGGCTGACGGCGGTGGAGATGGAGTCCAGCGCCGGGGAGAGCAGGGCGAAGATCTCGTTGGCCCGCGCTGTCGGCTCCATGCTGCGCCCGGTACGCACGAACAGCGGGTCGTCGAATAGGCTGCGCAGCCGTGACAGGGCGGCGCTGATGGCTGGCTGGCCGAGGAACAGCTTCTCGGCCGCGCGAGTCACGCTGCGTTCGTGCATCAGCGTCTCGAACACGATCAGCAGGTTCAGGTCGACACGGCGCAGGTCGTTGCGGTTCATGCTCAGCTTCCATCCGGGAGTCCGTGAAAGGTGCGGGCGCAGCGCGCTGCCGTCAAGCCCGTGACGGAACAGGAGCGATGGTGGATCATCCCGATTTATGGTGACTATCAATGGGCGCGGGTAGTTTTGCCGGATAAGCCCGTATAGAGTCCGTGGCCATAGAGATATGAAGGCGAGGTGTGTGATGTCCCGCATGATCCGTTTCCACCAGTTCGGCGATGCCAGCGTGCTGCGCCTGGAGGATGTGCCGACCCCGAAGCCAGGGCACGATGAGGTGCTGGTGCGCACCCAGGCACTCGGCGTGGGTTGGCGCGACGTGCTGTGGCGGCAGAACCTGGCACCCGACCAGGCCGCACAGCTGCCCGCTGGCGTGGGCTTCGAGCTGGCCGGAGTGGTCGAGGCAGTCGGCCCAGGCGTCGAGGGTCTTGCACCCGGCATGGCCGTCGCCAGCTTCCCGTCCTTCAGTCCCAACCAGTACCCGGCCTGGGGCGACCTAGTGTTGATGCCGCGCCGCGCCCTGGCCCGTTATCCGGATGTACTCAGCCCGGCCGAAGCCGCTGTGCACTACACCCCTTACATGTTGGCGTACTTTGCCCTGGTCGAGCTGGCCGAGGTGCAGCCGGGCCAGCGCGTGCTGATCACCGAGGCGGCCCATTGCCTGGCGCCGCAGGCGGTGCAGATGGCGAAGGCGCTGGGCGCCGTGGTGATTGCCGCCACCAGCGAGGGCGATACCCGTGCCTACCTGCGCGAGCTGGGTGCCGACAAGGTGATCGACACCGAGGAGCAGGATCTGGTGCTGGAAGTGGAGCGTTTCACCGACGGCAAGGGGGTCGAGGTGGTGCTGGACCAGTGCGCCGGGCCACAAATGAAGCTGCTCGGCGATGTCGCGGCGACCCGCGGCAAGCTGATCCTCTACGGCGTCAACGGCGGCAACGACGCGGCATTCCCGGCCTGCGCGGCGTTCAAGAAGCATCTGCAGTTCTTCCGCCACTGCGTGCTCGATTTCACCGGCCAGCCCGAACTGGGCCTGGAGCGCGACGAGGCGGCAGTGCAGCGTGCTCTGCAGCGGATCAACCAGATGACCGCTGACCGTCTGCTCAAGCCAAGTATCGCCAGGTCGTTTGCCTTTGAAGACTTCATCGCGGCCAACCAGTTCATGGAAACCTGTCCCGCTGGCGGACGGGTGGTGATGACGCTGCAACCCTGAGCCATCTAGCCCTTGCAGAGCGCCGCCTGCGGGCGGCGTTTTCATTTATCGGTAAATCTCCTGCTCAGAATGCTTGTATTGATAAGGATTATCATTAAGATGCGCATCACGTCGAAGCCGAGGATCAGGCCATGGGGATGCTGCAAAGTTGGGACGAGCAGGGCGCCACGCCGCTGCGCTTGGCTGCCCATAGAAGGGATCATGGACTGGAACGCCTATATGCCGGACATCGCCGGGTACTGATCGACGCCGCCCAGGGCGTGCTCGGCTGCCGCGCGCGCGCCGAAGACGTGGTGCACGATGCCTTCCTCAAGCTATGGGAAAGCGGCGATCGTCATACGATCGACGACCCGCTGCGTTACCTGTTCCGCATGGTGCGCAACCTGGCCATCGACCGTCTGCGTCGGCAGAACCTGGAAGGTCGCTACAGCGCCGACGACGACATGCTCGACGAATTGCCGGCACCGCAGTCAGGGCCCGAGCAGCGTGCTATCGGTCAGCTCGAATGGCAGCGCCTGCAGCACGCGCTGGGCGAGTTGCCCGAGCGCACCCGCACCGTATTCACCATGAGCCAGCTGGAAGGCTATAGCCAGCGCGAGGTGGCCAGCCATCTCAGCGCCTCGCCGACCCTGGTGCATTTCCTCCTGCGTGACGCCCTGAGTCACTGCCGCAGCCGCCTCGAACCCGAGGCGGCCTGATTCCTGCCGTTCTGGACCCGCTATGAAACTGCTCAAGCTGCTGTTCCGCGACAACCGTCTGCCGCTCTCCGGCATCGTCCTGCTCAGCCTGTGCAGCGCCATGCTCAGCGTCGGCGTGATCGCCTTCATCAATCTCAGGCTGATCCGCATCGACGGCGCCCTGGCGACCACGCTGCTGAGCTTTCTCGGTTTGCTGGCGGCACTGCTGCTGTGTTCCGGGGTGGGGCAGGTGGCCCTGCACACCCTCGGTCACCGCTTCGTCTACCGCCTGCGCCGCAGCCTGGTACGGCGCGTACTGGACACCGATATCGAACGCCTGGAGCAGATTGGCGGCGCGCGCATCCTCGCCAGCCTGTCCAGCGACATCCGCAACATCACTATCGCCTTCGTCTACCTGCCGGAGCTGACCTACGGGCTGATCCTCAGCATTGCCGCCTTCGCCTACCTGGCCTGGCTGTCGCCGGCGTTGTTCGGCGTCACCGTCGGCTGGCTGGGTCTGACCCTGCTGGTAGGCTGGTTCTTCGTTGGCAAGGTCAATCATCACATCCGCCTGTTGCGCGAGGCCGAGGACCATCTGTACCAGGACTACCAGGCGATCATCGACGGGCGCAAGGAGCTGGCACTCAACCGCGACCGCGCGCGCCTGCTCTACGCCGAGGAGTTCGATCGTGACGCCCGTGCCTATCGCGATAACGTCACCCGCGCCGACATCTTCAACGGCCTGGCCGGAAACTGGGCCAACGCCATGGTATTGGGCAGCATCGGCCTGGTGTTCTTCTGCGCCAGCGGCCTGGGCTGGGCTCCGGCTGAGGTTGCCGCGACCTTTGCCCTGACTGTGCTGTTCCTGCGTGCGCCCATGGTTGCCACCGTGGCCGCGCTGCCCAGCCTGCTGGCTGCACGCATCTCGCTGGACAAGCTGGAGGCGCTGGAACTGGCGCCGGAAACTGCCGAGATCGCGGCGGTCGAACGCCTCGGCGAGTGGCAGAGTCTGCAGCTGGCCGGTGTCGAGTACCGCTATCCGGGTGAGGGCGATGAGGCTGGGTTCGATGTCGGTCCTATCGACCTGGAGCTGCGCCGTGGCGAGCTGGTGTTCCTGGTGGGGGGCAACGGCAGCGGCAAGTCGACTCTGGCGCGCCTGCTCACCGGCCTGCATCGCCCGGCCGCCGGTGAGATAAAGCTGGATGGCCGCGTGGTGCAATCCCATGAGTGGCAGGCGTATCGGCAACTGTTCGCCAGCGTCTACACCGACTTCCATCTGTTCGCCCGCCTGCTTGGTCCGGCCGGTGCCGAGGTGGAGGAATCGCTGGTCGGGCAGTGGCTGGAACGTCTTCGTCTGCGTCACAAGGTGCGCTTCGCCAGCGGTCGACTGGCCGACACGCGCTTCTCCCAGGGCCAGCGCAAGCGCCTGGCGCTGATGCTGGCGATGCTGGAAGGGCGCGACATCCTGATCCTCGATGAATGGGCCGCCGACCAGGACCCGCTGTTCCGTCGCCTGTTCTACCGCGAGCTGTTGCCGCAGCTGAAGGCCGCCGGCAAGACCGTGCTGGCCATCACCCATGACGACCACTATTTCGATCAGGCCGACCGCCTGCTGAAGATGGATGGCGGTCGCCTCAGCGAGCTCACCGGCGAAGCCCGCGACCGCGCCACCCAGGACGCGGTGCGCGAGATCGGCGGCTCCATCCCGGCCTGATTCCCCGCTGTGCCAGGTCCCGATGCAGGGGCCTGGCGCTGTCATGTCCGCGAAATCGAATTAAGTGAAAATTATTCGCATCTTCATGCGTCTTTAAAGCGTGCCACTTTTAACGAGGGATACCCCATGAGCCTGGACAACCCGCAAACCACCTTCCTGGTCGTGGTCAACGATGAGCAGCAGTACGCCATCTGGCCGGCCTATAAGGCCGTGCCGGCCGGTTGGAAGGAAGACGGCGTGCGTGGCGACAAGGCGACCTGCCTCGCGCACATATCCAGTGTCTGGACCGATATGCGTCCGCGCAGCCTGCGCGAGGCCATGGACGCCTGATGCAGCTGTTCTGCCTGGCCCATGCCGGCGCCAGCGCCATGCCCTATGCACGCTGGCGCAAGCGCCTGCCGCGTTGGCTGGACGTCTGCCCGCTGGAGTTGCCGGGCCGCGGCGCTCGCGAGGGCGAGCCGCTGTGCCAGGATCTGCCGGCTCTGCTGGCTGACCTGAAGCAGACCTGGCGCCGCGAGTGCCAGGGGCCCTATCTGCTGTGGGGGCACAGCCTGGGCGCCATGCTGGCCTTCGAGCTGGCCCAGGCACTGATCGGCGAAGGGCATGAAGCACCGCTGGCACTGTTCGCCTCGGCCTCGCGTGCGCCCTCGCAACGCCTGCAGGCGCCGCGCCTGACTGCACGCAGCGACGGCGAGCTGTTTGCCAGTCTCGATGGCTTCGCTCGTCTACCGCGCGAACTGCTGGCCGACCCGCTGTTTCGCCGCGAACTGCTGCCGGTGCTGCGCAGCGACTTTGCCCTGGCCGAGAGCTACCGCTACCAGCGCCGTGCGCCCTTGCCCTGCGCCCTGCATGTGCTCGGCGCGCGGCGTGACAGCCTGAGCGAAGACGACCTGCGCGCCTGGCGCCGCGAGACCCGCGGCACCTTCACTCTGGAGTGGCTGGATGGCGATCACGCCTACCTGCGCCCCCAGGAAGAAGAACTGTTGTCCCTGATCGAATTCCATGCCTCGCGCCTGCTGCGGCACGAGGCGGCCGGCTTGCCCCTGGGCGCCTAGGCCACTCTTTACGAGGTTCTGCCATGAACGCACCTGTCACGACCAACATTGCCCTGCAATGGGCTCCGCTGTCCTTCGCCCAGCAGCGGCTGTGGTTCTTCAGCCGCCTGGAAAGCAGCAGCACCGCCTACAACATTGGCGGCCTGCTGCGCTTCGAGGGGACCCTGGATCTGGACAGCCTGCGTCATGGCCTTGATCAGGTCTACGCCCGCCATGCCGCATTGCGCACCGTGTTCCGCGAGCAGGATGGCCTGGCTCAGCAAGCGGTGCTGCCGAGCGGGCCGATGCCGCTGGAGATCATCGATCTCGAAGGCAGCGTCGAGCATATCGAGGCTCTGGCGCGTAGTTTCATCGAGGCCGATTACGACCTGACCTGTGGTCCGCTGGTGCGCTGCGCCCTGTATCGCCTCGGCGAGAACAGCCACGCCTTGGCGGTGGGCATGCACCACATCATCTCCGACGCCTGGTCGGTGCGGGTGATGGTCGAGGAAATGGCCGAGTTCTATCGTGCCCGCCTGCAGAATCGCCAGCCGTTCATGACGCCACAACCCGTGCAATACAGCGAGTATGCCGTGGGCCAGCGCGACTGGCTCGATAGCGAGGCGGGCAGCCGGCAGATGGCCTTCTGGCGCGAGCGCCTGGGTAGCGAGCAGCCGCCGCTGAGCTTGACTCCGGACTTCCCGCATAATGCCCAGGCCGCGCGCCGTGCCGCCTACCGCACGCTGCAGGTGGAGCCAGCTCTGGTGGCGCGTCTCAGCGACCTGGCCAAGGCCAATGGCGCGACCCTGTTCACCGTTCTGCTGGCGGCCCTGCAGCTGCAGTTGGCGCGCCTGTCCGGCCAGCGCGAAGTGCGCATCGGCGTGCCGGTGGCCGGCCGTGCCAAGGGTTTCGAGCGTCTGGTGGGTTTCTTCGTCAACACCCTGGTGCTCAAGGCCGAACCACGTCCTGAGCAGTCGGTAGCGGACTGGCTGAGTCAGGCCCGCATCGGCTTGAAGCAAGCTCAGGCCAACCAGGAAATGCCTTTCGAGCGCCTGGTGGAAGAACTGGCGCCGAGCCGTAGTCTGGGCCAGCAGCCGCTGTTCCAGGTGGCGTTCAACTACCGGCGCCAGCATCCGCTGGCAGCCAACTGGCTGCCGGGCATCGAAACCGTGCTGGACGAGGTGCCGTCCAGCCAGATTCCCTTTGACCTGGCCCTGGACGCGGTGCGCGACAAGGGCGACCAGCTGTCGATCAACTTCGCCTACGCCGCCGACCTGTTCGCCGAAAGCAGCATCGAGCGTCTGATCGGCGGCTTCCTTGAGGTGCTCGACGGCTTCGCCACCTCGCCGCAGGCCGCGCTGGGCGAGCTGGGGCTGGTCAGCAGTGGTGAGCGCCGCTTGCTGGCCGAGTGGAATAAGCCGCGTCAGGCCTTCGATGCCGCGCGCTTGTTGCCTGAATTGATCGCCGAGCAGGCGCGCCTGCGCCCGGAGGCCATTGCCCTGGTGCATGGCGGCGAGCGGGTTGCCTTTGCCGAGCTGGAGTCTCGCTCCAACCAACTGGCCAATCTGCTGGTGGCCCATGGAGTAAGCCCGGAATCTCGCGTGGGTGTGTCGCTGGAGCGCGGCAACGCGATGATCGTGGCCATGCTGGCGGTACTGAAATCCGGCGGCGCCTTTGTGCCGCTGGATCCGGATTACCCGCGCGAGCGCTTGAGCTATATGGTCGAGGATTCGGGGCTGAAGTGGCTGATCACCAGTTTTGATCTGGCCGAGCGTCTGCCGCTGTCCTCTTCGGTTGAACCGCTGTATCTGGATCAGCTGGATCTGTCCGCGTTTGATTCGTCAGCGCCTGAGGTACAGCTCCATCCGCTGAATCTGGCCTACCTGATCTACACCTCCGGCTCCACCGGCCAGCCCAAGGGCGTGGCAGTGAACCACCTCGGCCTGAGCATGCATGTGCAGACCATCGGCCAGCGTTACGGTATGACACCCGACGACGTGGAGCTGCACTTCGCCTCGATCAGTTTCGACGGCGCCCTGGAGCGCTGGACCGTACCGCTGGCCTTTGGCAGCCGCCTGGTGATTCGCGATCAGGAACTGTGGAGCGCCGAGAAGACCTGCCAGGTGATCGCCGACGAAGGCGTGACCATCTCCTGCCTGCCCCCGAGCTATGCCCAGCAACTGCTGGATTGGGTCGAATCGCAAGGCCTGAAACTACCGGTCCGCTCCTGGACCCTGGGTGGCGAAGCCTTTACCCGTGAAACCTACGAGCGCCTGCAGAAGGTGTTGCAGCCGCAACGGATCATCAATGGTTATGGCCCGACCGAGACGGTGGTCACCCCGCTGATCTGGGAAGCCTACCCGGGTGACTCCTTCGAGGCAGCCTATGCCCCCATCGGTAACCCGGTCGGCCCGCGCCGCCTCTATGTGCTGGATGCCGAGCTGAACCTGCTGCCCATCGGCGTGGCCGGCGAGCTGTATATCGGCGGCGAAGTGGGCCTGGCTCGCGGTTACTTCCAGCGCCCGGAGCTGACCGCCGAGCGTTTCCTGCCCGACCCGTTCGGTGCTGCGGGCGAGCGCATGTACCGCACCGGCGATCTGGTGCGCTGGCGTGCGGATGGCACCCTGGATTACCTGGGTCGCGTCGATCACCAGGTGAAGATCCGTGGCTTCCGCATCGAGCTGGGCGAGATCGAGAGCCAGCTGCTGGCCCTGGACGGCGTGCAGGAGGCGGCGGTGATCGCTCGTGAGACGCCGACTGGCAAGCAGCTGGTGGGCTATGTGGTCGCGCGTGACAACATCGATACCGTACAACTCAAGGCCGAGCTGGCCAAGGTACTGCCGGACTATATGGTCCCGGCGCAGATCATTGCCCTGGAAAAGCTGCCGCTGACCCCGGCCGGCAAGCTGGATCGCGCCGCGCTGCCGGAACCGACGTGGCAGAGCCAGGACTACGAGGCCCCGCAAACCGACAATGAACGCATCCTCGCCGCCATCTGGGCCGACGTACTGGGCGTGGAGCGGGTAGGGCGCCAGGACCATTTCTTCGAGTTGGGTGGCGACTCCATCGTCGCCTTGCAGGTGGTCAGTCGTGCACGCCAGCAGGGGCTGGGCCTGACGCCCAAGGACCTGTTCCAGCAGCAGACCCTGGCGCAGCTGGCTGGTGTTGCCCGCAGCGTCACCGCACCGCTGGCCGATCAGGGACCGGTAACTGGCACAGCGCCGCTGCTGCCAATCCAGGCGCGCCTGCTGCAGCGCGAGAGCCTGGCCCCATGCAACCAGTACCTGCTGCTGGAACTGGCCGAGCCGTTGCCGGCCGCCCATCTGGAACAGGCGCTGCAAGCCCTGGTTCAGCACCACGACGCCTTGCGCCTGCGCTTTGAGCGGCTCGATGGCCAGTGGCAGCAAGTACATGCCGCCGAAGTGGCGGGTTCTCTGCTGCAACGGGTCGAGCTGGCCGCCGGCGAGGACCCGCAGCCGCACTATGACGCCGCGCAGCGCAGCATTGATCCGGCCAGCGGTTCACACCTGCGTGGTCTTTACCTGACCCAGCCAGGACAGGCCGATCGCCTGCTGCTGTCCATCCACCATCTGGTGGTCGATGGGGTGTCCTGGCGTGTGCTGCTGGAAGACCTGCAGCGTGCCTGTCTGCAACTGGCCAGCGGCCTGGCGGTGCAGCTGCCGGCCAAGACCAGTGCCTTCAAAACCTGGGGCGAGCGCCTGGTCGACTGGAATGTGGACGCACAACTGCCGTACTGGCAGGCCCAGCAGACCGGCGGCGAGCTGCCCCTGCAGAGCCAGGAGGCGGGCACCGAAGGAACCCGCAAGCGTATCGAGCTGAGTCTGGAGGCCGGCTTCACTCGCGACCTGCTGCAGGCTGGCCAGCGCGCCTATCGCCTGCGTGCCGACGAACTGCTGCTGACCGCCCTGAGCCGCGTGCTGTGCAGCTGGAGCGAGCAGCCGGCGCTGACCCTGCACCTGGAGAGCCATGGCCGCGCGCCGCTGTTCGAGGATATCGACCTGTCGCGCAGCGTCGGCTGGTTCACCAGCCTCTACCCCGTGCGCCTGCAGCCAGAGACAGAGCTGGCTGCCAGTCTCAAGGCGATCAAGGAGCAACTGCGCGCAGTGCCCTATCTGGGCCTGGGCTTTGGTCTACTGGCCCAACAAGGTCAATTGACCGAGCGCGCCCCGCAACTGCTGTTCAACTACCTGGGCCAGTTCGACGAGGGCAGCGATGGCTTGCGTCTGCGCGAAGGCGGTCTGTGGCGCGAAGCCGATGCGCCCATGGACGCTCCATTGGTCATCAATGCCGAGCAGCGTGGCGGTGCCCTGCAGCTGCACATCGACTTCAACCCTGCGCAGCTGGCGCGCACCACCTTGGAGGGCCTGGTCGCACGCCTGCAGGATGAGTTGCACAGCATCGCCCAGCACTGTGCCAAGGTCTCGCCACGGCTGACCCCCAGCGATGTGCCGCTGGCCGGTCTGAGCCAGATCGAGCTGGATGCACTGGCCGGCGTGGAGGACATCCACCCGCTGTCGCCGCTGCAGCAGGGCCTGCTGTTCCACAGCCAGCTGGAAGGCGCCGGCAGCTATGTCAGCCAGCTGCTGCTGCCGTTCACCGGCCTAGATCCGCTGCGCCTGCAAAACGCCTGGCACCAGGTGCTGGCGCGCCATGGTGTGCTGCGCAGCCGCTTCCTGCTCGGCGAACGCCCGCTGCAACTGGTGCAGACCGAGGTCGAACTGGACTGGCAGGAGCTCGACTGGCGCGGCGTCGCCGATTTCGAGACGCAGCTGCAGGCCTTCTGCAGCGCCGAGCGCGAGCGCGGCTTTGCCCTCGACCAGGCACCGCTGCTGCGTCTGGCGCTGATCCAGCGCGGCGCCGGCGACTTCGTGCTGGTCTGGACCCTGCACCATCTGTTGCTGGACGGCTGGAGCAACGGCCTGCTGTTCGCCGAGGTGCTGGCCCTGTATCACGGTGATCGCCTGCCGGCACCGGGCGGTCAGTTCCGCGACTACATCCACTGGCTCGAAGGCCAGGATGCGTCTACCGAGCAGGCCTTCTGGCGTGAACAGCTGGCCCCGCTGGACGGCGCCACCCGCATCGCCGGCTGCCTGCCGTGCCGCGCCCCGGAGCAGGGCCATGCCCGTCATCCGCTGCCGCTCGATAGCGCCACCGAACAACGAATTCGCGGCTTCGCCCAGCGCCATGGCCTGACCCTCAATACCCTGGTACAGGCCGCCTGGGCCTTGCTGCTGGCGCGCCTGACCGGCAAGCGCAGCCTGTGCTTCGGCGCCACCGTGGCCGGTCGTCCGACCGAGCTGGCCGGCAGCGAGCAGATGCTTGGCCTGTTTATCAACAGCCTTCCCGTTGCCGTGCAACTGCCGGCCGAGCAGCCGCTGGGCGACTGGCTGGCCGCGCTGCAGGTGCAGAACCTGCAGCTGCGCGAGCACGAGCACAGCCCGCTGCACGATATCCAGCGCTGGGTCGGCAGCGCCGGCGAGGCACTGTTCGACAGCCTGCTGGTGTTCGAGAACTACCCACTGGGCGAGGCACTCAAGCAGGCCGAGCGTGGCGAGCTGCGTTTGGGGCTGCCACAAAGCCACGAGTTCACCCATTACCCGATGACCCTGGCCGTGCTGCCGGGCAGCCGCCTGGAGCTGCTGCTGGCTTACGACCGTGCGCATTTCGATGCCGACGGCATTGCCCAGGTCGAGGCGTTGCTGCGCCAGGCCCTGGCGCAGGTCTGCGGCGACCCAGCGCGTGCGCTGGGCAGCCTGCAGCTGAGTTCCGCCGATGAGCAGGCACGGCTGGCCGAGTGGAACAAACCGCGCCAGTCCTTCGATGCCGCCCGCCTGCTGCCCGCGCTGATCGCCGAACAGGCGCGCCTGCGCCCGGAGGCCATCGCCCTGGTGCATGGCGGTGAGCGGATTGCCTTCGCCGAGCTGGAGTCTCGCTCCAACCAACTGGCCAATCTGCTGGTTTCCCACGGCGTGCAGCCGGAGTCGCGTGTCGGTGTTTCGCTGGAGCGTGGCAACGCGATGATCGTGGCGATGCTGGCGGTGCTGAAGGCCGGCGGCGCCTTTGTGCCGCTCGATCCGGACTATCCGCGTGAGCGCCTGAGCTACATGGTCGAGGATTCGGGGCTGCAGTGGCTGATCACTTCCTCCGACTTGGCCGAGCGCCTGCCGCTGGGCGAGGGCGTTGAAGCGCTGTATCTGGATCGGCTGGACCTGTCCGCCTTCGAGGCATCGACACCGTCGGTACAGCTCCATCCGCTGAATCTGGCCTACCTGATCTACACCTCCGGCTCCACCGGCCAGCCCAAGGGCGTGGCGGTGAACCACCTCGGCCTGAGCATGCATGTGCAGACCATCGGCCAGCGTTACGGCATGACCCCGGACGACGTGGAGCTGCATTTCGCCTCGATCAGCTTCGACGGCGCCCTGGAGCGCTGGACCGTTCCGCTGGCCTTCGGCAGCCGCCTGGTGATTCGTGACCAGGAACTGTGGAGCGCGGAGAAGACCTGCCAGGTGATCGCCGCCGAAGGCGTGACCATTTCCTGCCTGCCACCGAGCTACGCCCAGCAACTGCTGGACTGGGTGGAGTCGCAGGGTCTGAAACTGCCGGTACGCTCCTGGACCCTGGGTGGTGAGGCCTTTACCCGCGAGACCTACGAGCGCCTGCAGAAGGTGCTGCAGCCGCAACGGATCATCAACGGCTACGGCCCGACCGAAACCGTTGTGACCCCGCTGATCTGGGAAGCCTACCCAGGTGACTCCTTCGAGGCAGCCTATGCCCCCATCGGTAACCCGGTCGGCCCGCGCCGCCTGTATGTGCTGGATAGCGAGCTGAACCTGCTGCCCATCGGCGTGGCAGGCGAGCTGTATATCGGTGGTGAAGTGGGCCTGGCTCGCGGTTACTTCCAGCGCCCCGAGCTGACCGCCGAGCGCTTCCTGCCCGACCCGTTCGGCGTCGCCGGCGAGCGCATGTACCGCACCGGCGACCTGGTGCGCTGGCGTGCGGACGGCACCCTGGATTACCTGGGCCGCGTCGATCACCAGGTGAAGATCCGCGGCTTCCGCATCGAGCTGGGCGAGATCGAGAGCCAGCTGCTGGCCCTCGAAGGCGTGCAGGAGGCGGCGGTCATTGCCCGCGAGACGCCGACCGGCAAGCAGTTGGTGGGCTATGTGGTGGCCAAACAGGGCGCCGACACTGCACCGCTGAAGGCCGAGCTGGCCAAGATCCTGCCGGACTATATGGTCCCCGCGCAGATCATTGCCCTGGAAAAACTGCCGCTGACCCCGGCCGGCAAGCTGGATCGCGCCGCGCTGCCGGAACCGACCTGGCAGAGCCAGGACTACGAAGCGCCACAGACCGACCAAGAGCGCATCCTCGCCGCCATCTGGGCCGACGTGCTGGGTGTGGAGCGGGTAGGGCGCCAGGATCATTTCTTCGAGCTGGGCGGCGATTCCATCGTCGCGCTCAAGGTGGTCAGCCGCATTCGCCAGCAGGGCCTGCAGCTGCCGCTCAAGGCGCTGTTCGAGCAGAGCCGACTGGCCGACTGTGCGGCTTCCCTGCAACGCGAAGCTGTCGATGCGCCGGTGCTGCGCGCGCTGCCACGCGGTGGCGACCTGCCGCTGTCGCATGCCCAGCAGCGCCTGTGGTTCCTCAATCGTCTGGACCCGAGCAACGGTGCCTACCATATGCCGGCAGGCCTCGACCTGCAGGGGCGTCTGGACCGCCAGGCGCTGCAGGCCGCTTTCGACCAGCTGGAAGCGCGCCATGAGGCGCTGCGTACGCGCTTTGTCGAGGTGGGTGGCGAGGCGCGCCAGCGCATTCTGGCGCCGCAGGGCCAGCGCATCGACTGGTTCGACCTGCGTGAACTGCCGGCCAGTGGGCGTGAAATCGAGGCGCGCGATTATGCGCAGAAGCTGCTCACGCGCCCGTTCAACCTGGCTTCCGAGCCGCTACTGCGGGTGAGCGTGCTGCGCCTGGCCGATCAGGAGTACCGCCTGCTGCTGGTCCAGCACCACATCGTCTCCGATGGCTGGTCGATGCAGCGTTTCATCGGCGAGTTCGCCGCCGCCTACGCGGCGTTCGCCGAGGGCCGTACCGCGCAGTTCGCGCCGCTGCCGCTGCAGTACGCCGACTATGCCCAATGGCAGCGCGACTGGCTGAAATCCAGCGAAGCCACGCGCCAACTGGCTTACTGGAAGGCGCGCCTGGGTGAACACCAGCCGCTGCTGGAGTTGCCCACCGACCATCCACGCCCGGCTCAGGGGGCGCGCCAGGGCCTGCGTTGGCGCTTCGAGCTGTCGCCGTTGCTCACCGCGCAACTGCGCGCCCTGGCCCAGCGTGAGGGCAGCACGCTGTTCAGCCTGTTGCTGGCGGCCTGGCAGACCTTGCTGCACCGCTACAGCGGCCAGGAAGATATCCGCGTCGGCGTACCGGTGGCCGGGCGTAGCCTGGCGGAAATGGACGGCGTGCTCGGTTGCTTCATCAACACCCTGGTGCTGCGCGGCGAGCCAGCCGGGCTGAAACCCTTCCGCGAGCTGCTCGGCGAACTGGTCCAGGCCAGCCGCGATGCCCTGGCCAACCAGGAACTGCCCTTCGACCAGTTGGTGGAAGCCCTGCAACCGACGCGCAGCCTGAGCCATCACCCGCTGTTCCAGGTGACCTTCAACCATCAGCAGGTGGACTTCAGCGCCCTCGGCTGCCTGCCGGGCCTGCGCGTGCAACCGCATGACCCGGGCGCCGCCGGCGCGCAGTTCGACCTGGCGCTGGATACCGAGGAGGCGGCCGATGGCAGCCTCAGCGGTTTCGTCAGCTACGCCGCCGAGCTGTTCGAGGCGCGCACCATCGCCCGCCTGGCACGGCATTTCGTACGGCTGCTGGAAGGCATCTGCGCCGACCCGAGTCAGCCCATCGGCCTGCTGCCGTTGCTGGAGGAAGACGAGCAGGCGCAGCTGGCCATCTGGAACGATACGGCCAAGGACTACGGGCCGCAGGTTTTCCTCAGTGAGCGCATCAGCCAGCAGGCCGCGCGCACGCCGCAGGCGCCAGCCCTGGTGTTCGGCGAGCAGACGCTGAGCTACGCCGAGCTGGAGGCACGTATCAACCAATTGGCCAACCGCCTGCGTAGCCTCGGCGTGCAGCGCGGCAGCCTGGTCGGTATCAGCCTGGAGCGCTCGCTGGAGCTGGTGATCGGCCTGCATGCCATCGTCCGCGCCGGTGGTGCTTACGTGCCGCTCGACCCGGAATACCCGCTGGAACGCCTGGCCTATCTGCTGGAGGATTCTGGCGTCGACCTGCTGCTGTCGCACAGCGCGCTGGTCGAGCGCCTGCCGCTGCCGGCCGGGCTCAAGGCCCTGGGCCTGGATCGCGAGGACTGCAGTGTCGAGCCGGTCACGCCGCCGGCAATCAGCCTGCAGGGCAACGATCTGGCCTACGTCATCTACACCTCCGGCTCCACCGGCAAGCCCAAGGGCGCCGGCAACAGCCACGAGGCCCTGGCCAACCGCATTCTGTGGATGCAGGAGGCCTATCAGCTCGGCGCTGGCGATGTGGTGCTGCAGAAAACTCCGTTCAGCTTCGACGTCTCGGTGTGGGAGTTCTTCTGGCCGCTGATCACCGGCGCCTGCCTGGCCGTGGCCGCGCCGGGCGACCATCGAGACCCGCAGAAGCTGGTGGAGCTGATCCAGCGCCACAAGGTCAGTACGCTGCACTTCGTGCCCTCCATGCTGCAGGCTTTCCTCCTGCACCCGGACGTGGAGCAGTGCCAGAGCCTGACCCGCGTCATCTGCAGCGGCGAGGCGCTGCCGGCGGAGCTGCAGGTGCGGACCTTCCAGCGCCTGCCGCAGGCTGGGCTGTACAACCTGTACGGCCCGACCGAAGCGGCCATCGACGTCAGTCACTGGACCTGCGTAGAGGAAGGGCGCCACGCCGTGCCGATCGGACGGCCGATCGCCAACCTGCGCCTGCATATCCTCGATGCCCAGCTCAACCCGGTGCCGCAGGGCGTGCCCGGCGAGCTGTACATCGCCGGCATCGGCCTGGCGCGCGGCTACCACCGCCGTCCGGAACTGACCGCCGAGCGCTTCCTGCCCGATCCGTTCAGCAGCGAGGGCGGACGCATGTACCGCACCGGCGACCTGGTGCGCTGGCGTGCCGACGGCGCCATCGACTACCTGGGGCGCATCGACCATCAGGTGAAGATTCGCGGCTTCCGCGTCGAACTGGGCGAGATCGAAGCCCAGCTCGGTGCCCAGCCGGGCGTCGCCGAGGCCGTGGTGGTGGCCCGCGACAGCCAGATCGGCAAGCAGCTGGTCGGCTATCTGGTGGCCGATCCGCTGCCGGTGGATGAGAGCGCCTGGCTGGCCGGCATCAAGGCGGCATTGAAGAGCGAGCTGCCCGAGCACATGGTGCCCTCGATCCTGATGCGCCTGGAGCGCATGCCGCTGTCGCCCAACGGCAAGCTGGAGCGTCGTGCGCTGCCCGAGCCGGTGTGGCAGGCACGGGTATACCGGGCGCCACAGAGCGAACGGGAGATCGCCCTGGCGGCTATCTGGCAGGAAGTGCTGGAAGTGGCCCAGGTCGGCCTCGACGACAACTTCTTCGAACTCGGCGGGCATTCACTGCTGGCCACCCAGGCCGTGGCCCTGCTGCGCCAGCGCCTGGGGCTGGAACTGCCGCTGCGCGCCTTCTTCGAAGCGGAAAACCTGGCTGCCCTGGCCGCCAACCTCGACGGTCAGGCCCCGGCCGCCGCCGAGGAAGAAGACCAAGACCTGCGCGACATGGCTGCGCTGCTCGACGAACTGGAGGCCCTGTGACCGCGCCCATCGACAAGGCCGCCCTGGCGCGCCGTTTCCTCGCCCTCGGTGCCCCTGAGCAGAAGCGTTTCCTCGAACTGCTGGCCAGCAAGGGCATCCGCTTCGACCGTCTGCCGCTGGTGCCGGCAACCCGTGGCGAGCATCTGCAAGCCTCGCATGCCCAGCAGCGCCTGTGGCTGGTGGCCCAGCTGGAGCCGGACAGCAGCGCCTACCACATGGTCGGCGCCTTCGCGCTGGAGGGGGAGTTGGATCGCGCCGCGCTGTTGGCGGCTCTGGAGCTGATTGTCGAGCGCCACGAGGCGCTGCGCACCCGTTTCTACGAACACGACGGCCAGCTATGCCAGCGCATTGACCCGCCAGGTCCGCTGGCCCTGGAGGAGCGCGACCTGCGCGGCGAGACCGAGACCGTGCAGACCCTGGCCGATGCCCATGCGGAGCGGGCCTTCGACCTGATCGAAGGGCCGCTGCTGCGTGTGCAGCTGCTGCGTCTGGACGAGCAGCGCTGGCGCTTGCAGATCGTCTGCCACCACATCGTCTCCGACGGCTGGTCGATCGGCGTGTTCGCCGAGGAACTGGGCCGCGCCTATGCCGCGCTGCGCCAGGGGCAGGCGCCTCAGCTGGCCGAACTGCCGATCCAGTACGCCGACTATGCCCAATGGCAGCGCGCCTGGCTGGAGGCCGGCGAGCGCGAGCGCCAGCTCGGCTACTGGCGCGATCGCCTGGGTAGCGAGCAGCCGGTGCTGGCCTTGCCCTACAAGCTGGATGCCTCCGGCCAGCGCCATGCCGCGCGCCAGGCCATCGCCGTGCCGCAGGCATTGGCCGAACGCCTGCGCCAGCTGGCCCAGGGCGAGGGCGCGACCCTGTTCATGCTGTTGCTGGCCGCCTTCCAGCTGCTCTTGGCGCGCTACAGCAACCAGCGTGACATCCGCGTCGGTGTGCCGGTAGCCAACCGCCAGCGCGCCGAGACCGCACCGCTGGTGGGCTTCTTCGTCAATACCCAGGTGCTGCGCGCCGAATTCGATGCCGGCATGAGTTTCCGTCAGCTGCTGGCCGAGGTGCGCCGTCACGCGTTGGACGCCCAGGACCAGCAGGACCTGCCGTTCGACCAGCTGGTGGAGGCCCTGGCGCCCGAGCGCAGCCTGGGCCAGACGCCGCTGTTCCAGGTGCTGTTCAACCACCAGAAGCGCGACCTCGGCGCCTTGCAGCTACCCGGTCTGCGCCTGGAACCGCTGGCCCAGGGGGTACCGCACGCACTGTTCGACCTGGCGCTGGACAGCCTGGAAGACAGCGCCGGCCAGCTGCGCCTGACCCTGACCTGGGCCCGCGAGCGGCTCGATGATGCGCAGATGCAGCAGATGACCAATCATCTGCTGGGGCTGCTGGAGCGGGTCAGTACCTCACCGGATCAGCCTTTGGTGCGTCTGGAGGTGCTGGATGGTCAGGATCAGTTGCAACTGGCCGGGTGGAACACTCCGCGCCAGGGCTTCGATGCCGCGCGCCTGCTGCCCGCGCTGATCGCCGAGCAGGCGTGTCTGCGTCCTGAGGCCATTGCCCTGGTGCATGGCGGTGAGCGGATTGCCTTCGCCGAGCTGGAGTCTCGCTCCAACCAACTGGCCAATCTGCTGGTTTCCCACGGCGTGCAGCCGGAGTCCCGTGTCGGCGTCTCGCTGGAGCGCGGCAACGCGATGATAGTGGCGATGCTGGCGGTGCTGAAGGCCGGCGGCGCCTTTGTGCCGCTCGATCCGGACTATCCGCGTGAGCGCCTGAGCTACATGGTCGATGACTCGGGCCTGCAGTGGCTGATCACCAGCTCCGATCTGGCCGAGCGCCTGCCGCTGGGTGAGAGCGTCGAGCCGCTGTATCTGGATCAGCTGGATCTGTCCGCGTTTGATTCGTCAGCGCCTGCAGTACAGCTGCATCCGCTCAATCTGGCCTACCTGATCTACACCTCCGGCTCCACCGGCCAGCCCAAGGGCGTGGCCGTGAACCACCTCGGTCTGACCATGCATGTGCAGACCATCGGCCAGCGCTACGGCATGACGCCCGACGATGTCGAGCTGCACTTCGCCTCGATCAGCTTCGACGGTGCCCTGGAGCGCTGGACCGTTCCGCTGGCCTTTGGCAGCCGCCTGGTGATTCGCGATCAGGAACTGTGGAGTGCGGAGAAGACCTGCCAGGTGATTGCCGACGAAGGCGTGACCATCTCCTGCCTGCCGCCGAGCTATGCCCAGCAACTGCTGGACTGGGTCGAATCGCAAGGCCTGCAACTGCCGGTCCGCTCCTGGACCCTGGGCGGCGAAGCCTTTACCCGCGAGACCTACGAACGTCTGCAGAAGGTGCTGCAGCCGCAACGGATCATCAACGGCTACGGCCCGACTGAGACGGTGGTCACTCCACTGATCTGGGAAGCCTATCCGGGGGACTCCTTCGAGGCGGCCTATGCCCCCATCGGCAACCCGGTCGGCCCGCGCAGCCTGTATGTGCTGGATGCCGAGCTGAACCTGCTGCCTATCGGCGTGGCTGGGGAGCTGTATATCGGTGGCGAAGTCGGCCTGGCGCGCGGTTACTTCCAGCGTCCGGAACTGACCGCCGAACGCTTCCTGCCCGACCCGTTCGGCGCCGCTGGTGAGCGCATGTACCGCACTGGCGACCTGGTGCGCTGGCGTGCGGATGGCACCCTGGATTACCTCGGTCGCGTCGATCATCAGGTGAAGATTCGCGGCTTCCGTATCGAACTGGGCGAGATCGAGAGCCAGTTGCTGGCCCTTGAAGGCGTACAGGAGGCGGCGGTGATCGCCCGCGAGACACCGACCGGCAAGCAGCTGGTGGGCTATGTGGTAGCCAAACACCCCTCTCCCCCCGGGAGAGGGGACGGGGGTGAGGGAGATTCCGAGTTGCACGCTGACTCTGAGTTGCACAAAGAGACCCTCACCCTGACCCTCTCCCAGAGGGAGAGGGAGTTACGCACTGCGCTGGCCAAGGTACTGCCGGACTATATGGTGCCGGCGCAGATCATCGCGTTGGAAAAACTGCCGCTGACCCCGGCCGGCAAGCTGGATCGCGCTGCGCTGCCGGAACCGACGTGGCAGAGCCAGGACTACGAGGCCCCGCAAACCGATAACGAGCGCATCCTCGCCGCCATCTGGGCCGACGTGCTGGGTGTGCAGCGGGTAGGGCGCCAGGATCATTTCTTCGAGCTGGGCGGCGATTCCATCGTCGCCCTGCAGGTGGTCAGCCGCGTGCGCCAACAGGGGCTGCAGCTGTCGCCGCGCGAGCTGTTCCAGTTCCCCCGCCTGGCCGAGCTGGCCCAGGCCGCCCGCGCTGCCGGTGAGGAAATCGCGCAGGCGCCGGTCACCGGCGAACTGCCGCTGGCGCCGATCCAGGCGCATTTCTTCGCCATGAATCAAGCGGAGCCGGCGCACTGGAACCAGGCGCTGAATCTGGAGCTGCTGCGTCCGCTTGATCCGATCCTGCTGGAGCAGGCGCTGCAGGCACTGGTGGCGCATCACGATGGACTGCGCCTGCGTTTCGAGCAGCGCGACGGTCGCTGGACCCAGCACTACGGCGAGATACAAGCCGATCAGCCGTTGCTCTGGCAGCGCGAAGCGGCTGACGACGCGCAGGCCGAAGCGCTGTGCAACGAGGCGCAGCACAGCCTGGACCTGGCCCGAGGGCCACTGCTACGCGGCTTGCACCTGCGCCAGGCGGGTAAGGCGAACCGTTTGTTACTCGCCGTCCATCACCTGGTGGTGGATGGCGTCTCCTGGCGCATCCTGCTGGAAGACCTGTTGGCGGCCTATCGCCAGCTGGAAGCAGGGCAGACCGTGCGCCTGCCGGGCAAGAGCCAGTCCTACAAAGGCTGGAGCGAATCCCTGCAGCAGTGGGCGCGCGGCACGGCGGCGCAGGTCGAGCTGGACGCCTGGTGCAGCCGCCTGAGCGGTCCGGCGCTGGCCCTGCCACGCGAGCTCGACGGCATCAGCGCCAGCCATGGCGACAAGCGCGAAGTGCGCTTGGCCCTGGATGCTGGCGAGACCAAGCGCCTGCTGCAGGCTCCGGCGCAGCTGGGCGTGCGTATCGATGCGTTGTTGCTTACCGCGCTGACACGCGCCCTGTGCCGTTGGAGCGGCCACTCCGGCCTGCGGGTCAACCTCGAAGGCCACGGCCGCGATGCGCTGGCCGGCGACCATGATCTGACGCGCACGGTCGGCTGGTTCACCAGCCTGTATCCGCTGCAGCTACCGCACCTGGATGATCCGCAGCTGCAACTGCAGCGCGTGCAGCAGCAGCTGGAGCAGATCGAGCATGGCGGGCAGGGCTATGGCGTGCTGCGTTGGCTGGGCGATACGCAGGCGCAGGCTTCTCTTGCCGAGCTGCCGAGCGCCGAAGTGATCTTCAACTACCTCGGCCAGTATCAGGCCGGCGCGGCGGCGGACTGGTTCCGTCCGGCCACCGGCGGTGGCGCGGCGGTGGCGGCCGACAACCCGCTGGCGGCGCGTCTGGCGGTCAATGGCCAGGTGTTTGACGGCCAGTTGCAGCTGTCCTGGGAATACGCGGCCAACCAGTACCACAGCGAGACCATCGAATCCCTGGCTGCGGACTATCGCCGGGAGCTGCTTGGCCTGCTGGAGCTGGCGCGCGGCCAGGCCGTGCAGGGCCCGTCGCCGCTGCTGCGCCTGACCCGTCAGCAGGCAGACAAAGCCCCGATGTTCTGCCCGCATCCGGTCACCGGCCGGGTCACCGGCTACCAGCCGCTGGCGGCACGTCTGGACGGCGTTCGCGAAGTCTTCGGCCTGCAGTGCCGCAGCTTCCTCGACCCGAGCTGGCGCGATGCTGCGCTGGCCGAGATGGCCGATGCCTACCTGGCCGCGCTGCTCCAGCAGCAGCCGCAGGGCCCGTATCACCTGGTCGGCTGGTCGCTGGGCGGCAGCCTGGCCCTGGAGCTGGCGGCGCGGCTGGAGGCTCGGGGCGCAGAGGTGGCCTTCCTCGGCCTGCTCGACTGCTATGTGCCGGGCACCGAGATCGCCGGCGACGACGCTCGCCACCCGCAGGCGCGAGCCAAGCTGGTCGAGCATCTGCAGCTGTTGGCGCCGGAGCTTCCCGCCAAGGCCTGGGATGGCCTGTTCGAACGGCTGCTACAGCTGGAGCCGCTGGACTGGCCGCAGGTCGCCAACGCCTGGTTCGCCGGCCAGGCGCTGGACGGCATGACCCGCCAGAGCCTGGAAGAGCTGCTGTTCGCCTGGGCGCTGGAGCAGCATATGCGCCGCTTGTGTGCCGGCTACGCACTTCCCAAGGTGAAGGCGCGCCCGCACTGCTGGTGGGCGGCGCAGCCGGCCGGACGCGCGGCGCTGCTGGAGCGTGGCCTGGAGCAGGTGCAGGGCAGCGCAGCCAGCCATCGCCTGGTGGATACCGATCACCAGGGCATCGTCCGCCATCCGCAGGTGCTGGCCGAGCTTGCATCCTTGCTGGGCTGAAAACGAAAAGTGTCAGGGGTTCGTAAATTTTCTGCCGGCCCGTACGTCTAGTACAGGCAAGTTACACAAATGCGAATCCTTCTAATTTGATTTCATTGGGGAGTATTGATGGAACAGCAAGCGAAGAGCCTGGCCCGAATTCCGTTCGCCAAGGCGCGTCTGCCGTTGGCCATGGCCTGCGCACTGGGTGCATTCAGCATGGGACTGCAGGCTGAAGAAGCGATCCAGCTGGAAACCACCAATATCAGTGGCGAACTGGACAGCCCGGTCGGCGAGGACCAGGGCTACGTGGCCAAGAACAGCCGCAGCGCCACCAAGATCAATACTCCGCTCAGTGAAACCCCGCGCTCGGTCTCGGTTGTCACCGAAGAGCAGATGAAGGACCGCAACGTCCAGACCATCAGCGAGGCGCTGCGCTACTCCGGTGGCGTGCAGGCCGGTTTCTACGGCGAGGACAACAAGCAGGACTGGTTCATCATCCGCGGCTTCAAGCAGGCCAACAACGGCCTGTTCATGGACGGCTCGCGCATTTACTCCAGTGCGTTCTACAGCTGGCAGATCGACCCCTACATGCTCGAGCGCATCGAGGTGCTCAAGGGGGCGGCCTCGGTGCTGTACGGACAGACGCCGCCCGGCGGCCTGATCAACCTGCAGAGCAAGCGCCCGACCGCCGACGCCCGTAACGAAGTGGGTGTGCAGTTCGGCAGTTTCGACCGCAAGCAGATCAATGCCGATGTCGGCGGCAAGCTGGATGAAGAGGGCAACCTGCTGTACCGCGTGGTGGCCCTGAGCCGCGATACCGGCACCCAGGTCGATGACGTGGATGCCGCGCGCATCCTGCTGGCCCCCTCGATGACCATCAACTTCAACGAGGACACTTCGCTGACGCTGCTGGCCAGCATGCAGAAGGATCGTTCCGATCCCCAGCTGCAGTTCCTGCCGTCCAGCGGCACCATCGAGCACAACCCGAACGGCAAGATCGACACCGACACCGCCGTGGGCGACCCGAGCTACGAGACCTTCGAGCGCGACCAGTACACCCTGGGCTACGAGCTGAACCACCGTCTGAACGACAACTGGGACTTCCAGCAGAACCTGCGCTACGGCCACATGGAGCTGGAACTGCGCCAGCTGTTCTACTACGGCAACCTCACCGATCGCGTGATCAACCGTGGCCTGACCTACAACGACGGCAAGGCCGACAACCTGTCGGTGGACAACCGCCTGCTCGGCAACTGGTTCGGCGACCGCTGGGAAAACACCCTGCTGCTGGGTGCCGACTACCAGCAGCTGAAGATCAACGACCGCAGCCCCAACGGCTACCCGAACTTCCCGGTCATCCCGACTCTGGATATCTACAAGCCCGTTTACGGCAAGCCGATCGGCGACTTCGCCCTGGAAGACAAGGACACCCGTGCCGACCAGATGGGCTACTACCTGCAGGAGCAGTTCAAGTACGACAGCTGGGTGTTCCTGCTCGGCGGTCGCTACGACACCTCGCGCACCGACTTCGACAACCGCACCACCGGCGCCAGCCACAATGTGCGTGACGAGGACTTCACCTGGAGCGGTGGTGTGGCCTACGTGTTCGACAACGGCCTGACGCCCTACATCAGCTACTCCGAGTTCTTCCTGCCGGTTACGGACGTCAATACCGTTACAGGCGAGCCGTTCGAGCCGGAAAAAGGCGATCAGAAGGAAGTCGGTATCAAGTACCAGCCGCAGGGCCTGGACGCCATGTTCACGGCCGCGGTTTTCGAGCTGACTCAAGAAAACGTCAAGAAGAATCGTGGCCGTGTCCCGACCCAGCTGGGCGAAGTGCGCAGCCGCGGTATCGAGCTGGAAGCCCAGGCCAATGTCACCGAGAACATCAGCCTGATCGCCAGCTACACCAAGCTGGACCCGGAGACCACCAAGAGCACACGTGAGGCGGAAGAGGGCAAAAAACCAGCCAACGTCGCCGACGAAATGGCTTCCCTGTGGGGCAAGTACCAGTTCATCGGTGGCGCGCTGGACGGCCTGGAATTCGGTGCCGGCGTACGCCACACCAGCTCCAGCTATGGCGACAACACCGAAACCCTGGAAGTGCCGTCCTACACCCTGCTGGACGCCATGATCAGCTATCGCATCCAGGACGTGCGTCTGCAGCTCAACGCCAACAACCTGACCGACAAAGAGTACGTCACCGCCTGTGACTACTACTGCTGGTACGGCAACCGTCGCAACGTCATCGCCAGTGTGAGTTATGACTTCTAACCCGTTGCAACAACTGCCGCTGCCCACCGGGCAGCGCCTGCTCGGTCGCGACGACGGCGCCAGCCTGGCCCTGCACCTAGACGAGCGCGCGCTGCTGCGCGCCCGTCGTCAGGATGGGTTCCTGGTGCCGCTGGAACTGGCTGCCGAGGAGCAAGCCGAGCCGCTGTGGGCGCTGGCCTACTGGTGCTTCGCCAACGACACCCAGCTGCAGGCCGTGCGCCTGCAGCTGGACTCGGTCGAGCCGGCCCTGCTGGCCAGCGGTCTGCTGGTCGGCGAGGGCAGCGAGCTGCGCATTGAGCGCTCGTCGTTCTGGCAGCTGCCGGGTCCTTTCCTGCGCACTGCCAGCAGTGCCGGCTACCCGCAGCAGATGGTCATGCACCCGACAGGCCGCCGTCACCCGCGCCGCGCTCCCAAGCCGGTGGGCGAGGTCTACCGGCGTTTCGATGCCACCCTGGGCGCCTGGATCTCCCTGCGCACCCTGGACATCGACGAAGACCTGGAGCGCTTCAACCGCTGGCAGAACAGTGCCCGCGTGGCGGCGTTCTGGCAGGAGGAGGGCGATCTGAGCAAGCATCGCCGTTACCTCGAGGAGCTGGCCATTGATCCACGTGTGCTGACCCTGATCGGTTGTTTCGACGACCAACCCTTCGCCTACTACGAGGCCTATTGGGCCAAGGAAGACCGCATCGCGCCGTTCTACGAGGTTGGCGACTACGACCGTGGTATCCACATGCTGGTGGGTGAGGAGAGTCATCGTGGTCCGCACAAGGTGGCGAGCTGGCTAAGCGCGCTGACCCACTACCTGTTCCTCGATGAGCCACGCACTCAGCGTGTGGTTGCCGAACCCCGCGCGGACAACGCCCGGATGATCGGCCACATGCAGGCGCAGGGTTACCACAAGGCCAAGGAGTTCGATTTCCCGCACAAGCGCGCGGCACTGATGGTGCAGTCGCGCGAAGTGTTCTTCGAGCGTTGCCGCCTGGCATGAGCAACAAGGCTCGCGGCAATGTGCCGCGAGACCACAGAACAACAGAGCCGCGCCCGAGCGCGGCCGTGAACCACTGATGAGGTTGGGCAGGCGGATGCCTACTGCGTCCGCCCCAGACACGAGCCACACCACAGGATCGGGGCCTGACATGAGCATAGAAACACTGGAATACGACGTCATCGGACTGGGCTTCGGGCCCGCCAACCTGGCCATCGCGGTGGCCCTGGAAGAAGATCGCCGCGTGCGTGAGAACGGCCTGCGCTATTGCTTCCTGGAGAAGAAACAGGCTTTCGAGTGGCATGGCGGCATGCTGCTGGACGACAGTCGCATGCAGATTTCCTTCCTCAAGGACCTCGCGACGCTGCGCAATCCGTCCAGCCGCTACACCTTCGTCAATTACCTGCATCAGAAGCGCCGTCTGGAAGCGTTCATCAACATCAGCACCTTCACCCCCTCGCGCCTGGAGTACAACGACTACCTGGGCTGGGCCGCCGGCCACTTTGCTGACCGCGTGCACTACGGCGAGGAAGTGATTGCCGTCGAGCCGGTCATGGACGGTGGCGAGGTCAGTCGGGTCAAAGTGATCTCGCGCCTGGCCGATGGCCGAACCCGCGCGCGCATCACCCGTAACCTGGTGGTCAGCATTGGCGGTGAGCCGGCGGTGCCGGAAATGTTCCGCACGCTGCGCGAGGATGGGCGGGTGATCCACTCGGCCCAATACCTGGAGCGTATCCAGGGTGTGGCCGAGCCACGCCGGGTCGCCGTGATCGGCTCCGGGCAGAGTGCCGCGGAGATCTTCACCGATCTGTGTGGGCGCTTCCCGACCGCCGAGGTGAGCATGGTGATGCGTAGCCAGGCCATGCGCCCGGCCGACGACAGCCCCTTCGTCAACGAGATCTTCGACCCGGCCTACACCGACGTGGTCTTCGGCCAGGCGCCGGAAGAGCGTGAAGCCTTCCTGCAGGCCAATGCCCAGACCAACTACTCGGTGGTCAACCTGGACCTGATCGAGAGCATCTATCATCGCCTGTACCAGCAGAAAGTCACCGGCCATGCGCCGCACAGCCTGCTGCCGCAGCGCAGCATCGAGGCCGTGCAGGCCGGGGCCGAAGGTGTGCGCCTGACCCTGCAGAGCCCGGAAGGCCGCGAAGATCGCCTGTTCGACGCGGTGATTCTGGCAACCGGCTATCGCCGTGATGGCTACAAGCGCCTGCTTGGCGGCTTGCAGGCGCACCTTGGCGAGGGCGTGGAACGCGATTATCGTCTGTGCTGCCAGCCGCAGATGAGCGCAGGCATCTACCTGCAGGGCTGCTGCGAGGCCAGTCATGGCCTGAGCGACACGCTGCTGTCGGTACTCGCCATTCGCTCGCAGGAAGTGGTCGACGCCCTGCTGGACAACAGTCGTCGCCGCCAATCGACAGGAGTCGCCAGCGCATGTGCCTGACCCAGGCGGGGGGCCGATGATCCCGGCCATTGCCCCGCTGTTCCAAGGGCCCTTCGCCCACTACCGCGATGTTCTCACCCTTGCGGATGACCCACGCCCGGCACTGTCCGGGCGTGAGTTCGTCAGCGCCGGACGTCTGGAAGAGCAGATGCTGCGCTTCGCCCCGGAGCATGCCGAAGGTGATCGGCGTGCGCTGCTGTCACTGTGGTCGAAGTACTACTTCCTGCGCCTGATCCCGCCGGTACTGGCTGCCGGCCTGATCCTCAACTGGCGCCTGCCGCTGGCGTTCGACGAAATCCAGGTGGTGGTTGGTGCCGACGGCTTGCCGGAGGCCTTCAAGCTGCCGCATGCCGGTGAGCGCTGGGCTGCGGCGCCGGCCAACGGTTTCGAACGCTTCTCGGGGCTGCTGGACGACAACCTGCTGCCCTTCATCGACGGCCTGCGCGCCCATCGCAAGATTGCCGCCCGGGTGCTGTGGAGCAACGCCGGCAACTACTTCGAGTGGTTCATGTCGACGCTCGGCGGCCTGCCGTTCCCCAAACCAATGCTGGCCCAGGGCTTCGAGATACTGGAAAGCAAGCTGCGCCCGGATGGCAGTCGCAATCCGCTGTTCGAGCCGGTCAGCTATGTGCCGCAGGGCGAGGGCTGTGCGCCCTGGCGCCAGCGCAAGCTGTGCTGCATCCGTAACGAGCTGGGCATGGCGATGTGCGACAACTGCCCGCTGCTGGAAGAGCCGCCGGCGGAAGGTGTGGCCGTACTGGATTGATCGGGTACGCGAGTTGAAACGTAGCCCGGATGAAATCCGGGAGGCAGGCAGCTCGGTTCCCGGATGGGTCTGGGTCTGCGCAGACTCTACCGAGTCTCTGGAGACTCAGCGCCGAGACAGGCACAGCATGAAATAGGCGCCACCCAGCAGGGAGGCCAGCAACCCCGCCGGCAACTGCGCGGGGAACAGCAGGGTGCGTCCCAACCAGTCCGCCACCACCATCACCAGCGCACCGAGCAGCGCCGCACCGAGCAATTGCGGTACGGCGCGGGCCAGGCCAAGCAGACGCGCCAGGTGCGGCGCCAGCAGGCCGATAAAACTCAGCGGCCCGATGATCAGCGTGGCTCCGGCGGTCAGCAGTGCCGCCAGCAGAAGCAGCACCAGACGCCCGCGCCCCAGCGGCACCCCCAGGGCGCGTGGCGTTCCTTCACCCAACGGCAGCAGCTCCAGCCAGCGGCCGAAGGGCAGGGCAGCAGCCAGCAGGACCAGGCTGCAGACCAGCACCCACAGCGCCATCTGCGGCCCGACGAAATAGGTGGAGCCGGACATCCAGCTGAGCAGGTTCTGCCCGCGCGGGTCGCCGCCGGCCAGCAGGATCACCTGCAGCGCGTCGAACAGCGCGGTGATGCTGATGCCGATCAGCAGCACCTTCTCCGGGGCGAAGCCGGAGCGACGCGACAGGCCGAGCAACAGCAGCAGGGTCAGGCCGGCGCCCAGGCCACCCAGCGCCAGCTGCGCCAGCGGGCCGGAGTAGGGCAGCAGGAACAGCAGGGCGATCAGCCCCAGCGCTGCACCGGCACTGATGCCGAGCACCTCGGGGCTGGACATGGGGTTGCCGGTCAGGCGCTGGATCATGCAGCCGGCCAGCGCCAGCATGCAGCCCGCGGCGGCAGCGGCCATCACCCGCGGCCAGCGCCAGTCGAGCAGCGCGGTATCGCCGAGGTTCCAGCTCCAGCCTTCCAGCCCGCGCCCCAGGCCCAGCGCCAGGACGACGCCGGCGGCCAACGCCAGCAGCAATGGCAGCAGGCGCCGGGCCGGGAAAGGATGGCGAGCGAAGCTGTGCTCGGCATCGCTCTGTGGTTGGCCGCCGGCCAGGTGCAGGCGCGGCAGCAGCCAGAGCAGCAGCGGCGCGCCGAGAAGAGCCGTGGCAGCGCCGGTCGGTACCAGCTCGGCCAGGTTGCCGGCCAGGCGCTGGATGCCCAGGTCGGTGACGCACAGCAGCAGGCCACCGAGCAGCGGCGCCCAGATCAGCCGCTGGGCAAAGCTGCGCGCGCCGAGCAGGCGCACCAGGGCCGGCGCGGCCAGACCAATGAAGCCGATCACGCCGACCACGCTGACCACGCAGGCGGCCAGGTACACGGACAGGGTCAGGCTGACGATGCGCAGAAAGCGCAGCGGTACACCCAGGCTTTTCACTCCGCTGTCGTCCAATTCCAGCAGGGCCAGCGGGCGTAGCAAAGGCAGCAGGAGCAGCAGGCCGATGGCCAGGCGTGGCAACAGGAACTGCACACCGCTCCAACTGTTCTGGCTCAGCGAACCTGAGCCCCAGATGAATACGGCATTCAAATCCTGCTGCTGGACCAGCATCAGGGTGACGTTCAGTGCGCTCAGGTAGAGGGTCACCACCAGGCCGGCGAGGATCAGCGTCAGCGGTGCCAGGGCGCGGCGCCAGGCCAGGGCGAACACCAGCAGGGACGCCAGACCGCCACCGGCCAGGGCCACCCATTCGCGGCCGTAGTCCAGCGCCCAGGGGGCCCACAGCGTCGCGACCAGCAGGCCGAGCTGGGCGCCGCTGGATACGCCCAGGGTGGTTGGCGAAGCCAACGGGTTACGCAACACCTGCTGCATCAGGGTGCCGGCCAGGGCCAGCGCGGCGCCGCACAGCAGGGCCATGCACAGGCGCGGCAGCCAGCTGAAATGCAGGATCAGCTGCGCCATATCGCCCTCGGCAGGGCGGGCCATGGCCGCCAGCCACTCGCTGAGAGGCAGGCGTCGGCCGAGATCGCTCAGCGCCAGACCGAGGGACAGCAGCAACAGCAGGCCGCACAGCCAGCCAGGGTGGCGGGAGAAGTTGAGACGCGCACGGGTAAGTAGCGGCCCTTGGGCCAGCAGGTCGGTCATGGCGCGATCTCCGGCGCCAGGCGCGCCTCCAGTAGGTTGGCGAAACGCTCGGCGGCCATCAGGCCGTTGAAACTCCATACCGGCGGCAGGCCATACAGGCGCTGCCCGCGCACGGCCGGCAGTTGCTGCCACAGGGCGCTGGCCGCCAGGCCCTCGGCAGTGCCGGGCGGCATCGGCTCCAGGTAGAGCAGGGCGGCGCCAGGCTCCTCGGCCAGGCGTTCGATACCCTGCTGGCTGAAGCCCCAGTAGTTGGTCGGGCCGTTCCAGGCATTGCGAAGGCCGACGCGGTCGAACACGCCCTGGTAGATGCTCTGCTTGCCGAACAGGCGGACATGACGCTCATCGAGGAAGGTCAGCACATAGAAAGGTGGCAGCGCCTGCATCGCCAGCCGCTGCCTGACCTGCGCCATCCTGGCATCGACGCGTGTGATCAAGGCCTCGCCCTGAGCCTTACGGTCGAGCAACTCGGCCAGCTCGCGGGTCACCCGCTGAGCGCCGGCATAGGCCTCGGCCTCCGGGGTGTAGATGGCCAGCATATGCACCGGCGCGATGCGCTCCAGCTGCGGACGGCTGGCGGCGAACTGCGGGGTGATCAGGATCATGTCGGGTTTGAGCTGGCTGAGCAGCTCCAGGTTCGGCTCCACCCGCAGGCCCAGATCGACCACCGAAGTCGGCAGTTCGGGCGCTTGCACCCAGCGCCGATAGCCTTCGGTCTGGGCCACGGCGATCGGTGTCACGCCCAGGCCCAGCAGGGTTTCGGTAAGGCCCCAATCGATCACTGCGATGCGCGGCTGGTAAACATCGGCCTGAGCCAGGCCCGCCAGCAGGGCGAGCACACAGAGCAGCCCGCGCATCAGACCACCACGGCGATGGGTTGCTGGCCCTGCGGATGGCTGAGCACCTGCATGGGCAGGCCGTAGATGGCCTCCAGATTGCTGTCCGTCATCAGTTCGGCCGGGCTGCCATCCAGCAGCAGGCGGCCGCTGTGCAGGGCGATCAGGCGGTCGCAGTAACGCGCCGCCATATTGATGTCATGCAGCACCACGATGACGCTCAGGCCGAGCTGCTGGCTGAGTCTGTGCACCAGGCCCAGCACATCGACCTGGTGAGCGATGTCCAACGCCGAGGTCGGCTCGTCCAGCAGCAGGAAACGGCTGTTCTGCGCCAGCAGCATGGCCAGCCAGACGCGCTGGCGCTCGCCGCCGGAGAGGCTGTCGACCATGCGCTCGGCGAAGCGCGCGGTGTCGGTAAGTTCCAGGGCCTCTTGCACCTTGGCGTGGTCTTCGCTGCCGAAACGGCCGAGCAGACCGTGCCAGGGATAGCGACCGAAGCCGACCAGCTCGCGCACCGTCAGGCTCTCGGCGGCTGGCAGCTGCTGCGGCAGGTAGGCGACCTGGCGGGCAAAGTCGCGGTCCTTCCAGGCATCCAGCGGCTGGTCATCCAGCAGTATGCGGCCGGTGCTCGCCGGCTGCTGGCGGGCCAGCATCTTCAGCAGGGTGGATTTGCCGGAGCCGTTGTGGCCGATCAGGCCGACCATCTGACCCTGGGGGATATCGAGAGACAGCGGATGCAGGAGCGTGCGCTCCGCCAGGCTGAAGCTGACCGCATCGAGTCGGAACATGGACAATCCTTGGCAAGCCGGACATGCGCGAAGGCGGCGACTTTAGCCAAAATGATAATCCCTGGCAAACGCAATGGATTCGCTTATGCCTTTGCCAGTGCCTCCTACGCCTTGTGCAGATCACTCTGCATTTGCTTCAGCGCCGCGGCGAGCTTCTCCTGGCGCTGCTCAAGCTGTTTCTTGCGCTCCCCATTGAGCGTACCGATCTGCTTGGCCAGGTCGCGAAGCGCCGGCTCCTTGGCGATCACCCGCTTGAGCTCGGCTTCGTTGAGCACGGATTCGGTCTTGGCCACGGCCTCCTGGGCCGTTGCGAAGCGCTGAGTCAGGTGCTTGCCGAAGGCCTCCAACTCGGCTGCCAGGTGGGCCGCAAGCTGGTCGTCCGGCCCATCGCCGGCGCGCTTGGCCTTGGCCCGCAGCTCCGGCAGATCGGGCACCTTGAGCAGGGTGCCGGCGCGCAGGCTGGTGATCTGGTCCAGCTGCGGGTTGGCCTTGAGCAGGGCGTCCTCGACCTTCTCGCGCTGGCGCGTGGTGAGACGGGTGAACAACTTGTCGGCTAGCTCGCCGAGGTTTTTTTCGCCGCGAAAGGGGGTGACGGCCATGTCGTAAGCTCCTAGATACCGATGAGGTTGGTCAGCCCCATGTCGAGGGGAATGGGAGCGCCATTGATGACGCGGATATTGCCGGTGCTGGTGTTGCCCATGACGATGGCCTGCTTGACCTGCTGGTCGGGGTGCAGGTGTAGGGTGTCGTGATCGCCCTGGCCGATCAGGCGGTTGTTGCTGGCATTCAGCGTACGTGCCTGCAGGTCGCCAGACTGCACGCCGTCGTTGGCTGCGCCCTGCGTCTCGCAACGGTTTCCGGCGAACAGGCAGTGGTCGAGGCCGGCGCACAGGTTGAGTGGCACGTTGCTCAGCGGAGCGCGCAGGTGGTTGTTCTGGATCGCCAGGTCGGCTGGGCGGCGGGGCACGGTGAAAGCGCGGCTGGCCGTGAGCAGGTAGGCATTGTCCGGGGCGGCAACCAGATAGCCGGTGGTGAAATTGCCGGGTGTGCGCAGCGCCGTCGGGGCGATAAGGATGGCACGCCAGATGGCCGGCTCTGGTTTCTGCTGCGGATCGTCGCCGACCCGGTCGACCTGATTGCCTTCGATCGCCGCAGTGTCGAAGGGCGGTATCAGCTGCATCGCCACCAGCTCGCCGCTGCTGCGGTCCGGGCCTATGCCGAAGAAACGGTTGTCCTCGACGCGTAGCTGGCCGACGGCCAGGGCGCGCAGGCCGGCGATGGCCGGCGAGAGCAGGGCGCCACGCGCCACCTCGGCCACCAGGTTGTCGCTGAAGTCGCCACGCGCCACGCGCAGCAGCTGCACGGCGGAGAAGGCCGTACCCTGGTCATTGGCCTGCAGGCCCAGGTTGCGACAGCGGTTGCCTTTCATGCTCAGGTGCTGCACCGCGCCGGCTTCGCCCATCACCAGCGCGCCCAGGCCGATATCCTCGATCAGGTTGCCGTCGATGGCAGCATGCTCCAGCGGCTGCTGGAGGGCGATGGCATTGCCCTGCAGCCCACTCAGGCGGTTGCCCTCGATGCGTGCATCGCGGATGCCCTCGGGGTCCAAGCCTTCCTCCAGGACTATGCCTTCGCCGCTACGTTCGCCGCCGCTGATTTCGTTGTCGCGGATACGCAAGCCGTCTACCCCGGCCCGTATGCCATCGCCCTGGGTGTAGATGACGTTGCCTTCGATGCTGAACGGTGAACCCGGCAGTACCGCGCCGCTGACCACCAGCGCCGGCTGGTTGCCGTTGATCATCAGGTTGCCGTCGATGCGGGTATTGCCGTAGTGCAGGCTGATGCCATCCAGGTTGACGGCCCGCTGGCTGCAGAAGAACAGGTTGTGTGTCACCCGCAGCTCGGCGCTAAGCAGGTGCTCGCCAATACGTACGATGCCGCGCTCGGCCACCAGGGCGCAGTCGCTGATGCTGGCGCCGAGCATGTTGCCGCCCAGGCCGATGGCCGCGCTGGCGCCGTCGCCCGTCGCCAGGCACAGCACATTGATGTGCTCGGCACGCAAGTCAATGGTGTTGCGCGCTCGCAGTGCCGCCGTGGTGCTGGCGCTGGTGGCCGAGGCGACCAGGCTGAGGTTCTCCAGGGCCACGCCGTTGCTGGCGCTGATGTCGATGATGGCGCCGGGCGCGCTGCCGACCAGCAGCGTGGCCCAGCCCTGGCCGCGAATACGTAGCGAGTTGGCGCCGGTCACGGTGAGCGGCTCACGGAGGTTGTAGGTGCCGATGCCCAGGCAGATGGTGCCGCCGACGTCCTTGATCGAGTCAATCGCTTGCTGAAGGGTGGCGACGCCGCTGTTGTGGCCCTCGGCGCTGACGCAGACGGTGCAATCGCAACCTTCGCCCTCGGCGATCGGCGGCCAGAGCACGCGACAGTCGGTCTCCTGGTCGGGGAAGTTGACCATCGCCAGGCGCGCGTAATGGTGATGGATGCCCAGCGGCGGCGCCTGGTTGAGCAGCTCGATGCTGGCGTCCACGGTTCGTGCGGCGAATACCCAGTGGTCACCGCTCTTGAACTGGCCGCCGGCCGGCGCCAGACCGAACTCCACCAGGATGCCGTGTTCGAGGAACAGGCGGGTGCCGGCCGCGGGAATCTGGATATCGCCGGCCGCGCCGGGGGCGTTGAGGTCCGCTACCTGGCTGCCGTTCTCGCGGCGCACCAGGCCGGCCTGGTCCCAACGCCGCACCCGGGTATTGCGCGCCGGGTCAGTGGCCTGCTGGGCGTTGGCGGGGAACATACCGACGGGCAAGGCCAGGTCGAACTGCAGGGTGCGCGCGCCTTCATCGACGCCGCCGGCCACGCGGATGCGGCGCAGCTCGCCGGGCAGGTTGTGCAGTTCGCGCCAGTCGTCGGTCACTTCCACCCAGTCGCCGTCGTGGAAGCGCAGCACATCGTCACGGCCGATGCTCTCGACCGTGATGCGGTCGCGCGCCGGATTGATGTGGCTGACCCGCGAGGCCACCGTGGCATTGTCCCGCGACCACTTGAAAGTGGCGGTGCCGAGCGCGCCGCCGCGGTGCACCTCGACCCGGTACAGCTGGTTTTCCAGGCCGCGATAGCCGGCGGCTGGCGGAACCTGGCAGGGATCGGGCTCGAAGTTGGGCACTCCGGTACTGGTCGAGAGGCGCGCCGCCGAAGGGGCGGTCAGGGCCAACCAGCCGGGCACGTCTTCATCCTCGGTGGCGCAGGTGCTGTTGCCGACATTGGCCAGCACCTTGACCTGCCATACCGTCTGCAGGCGTCCGGTGCTGTCCACGCCCACGGCCTTCTCTACCAGGTCGGGGGCCTGCACAGCCGTCACCTCGCGCTGCCAGACATCGACGTAGACCAGGTGCGGCCCGCCCTGGGGCAGCGGCGGCGGGTTGGGGTAGTAGGGCTGGCTGGCGTAGTTCAACGGGTTGCTGCCGACCGGCTCGGCCAGGCGCGGTTCCCAGATGTTGGGCGCGGCACCGTGGTTCTCCGCCAGAAGGCCGTCCACATAGATGCGCCCGACGCCGATGCTGAAGCTGCCGCCACTGGCCTCGATGCGAAAACCATCCGGGGTGATGCGCGGCACCACGTTGCCGCCGTAGGTATCCAGCGAGCCTGCCTGGATCCGCCGCGCCAGCTGCGCTACCCACTCGTTCCAGTCGGCGTCCAGCTGGACCCGTCCCTGCTGCATGACCACGCCGAGGAAGTCGCGGCGGACGTCGAAGCGGATTCGACTCAGATCGAAGCTCATGATGCGCCCTCAGGATTCGTGAAAAATGCCGGCGCGCAGCCCGACTCGCAGGTATTCCGCGAGACGGATGCGCAGGTTGGTGACCCGCTGCGCGCCATACAGCTGGTGGAAGACGCCCATTTCACTCTCGTCGTCGGCGCCCTGGAGAATCTCCAACGCGGTGGATGCGGCAAGCTGGCCATAGGCCGGGGTGCCGTAACGTAATGAGGTGAAGCGCGGCGCGATGTGACGTGCGCTGCTGGAGTCCGGCTGGCAACGATGACGCTTGGGTACCCGCGAGTTGAATGGCAGCCAGCTGAAACGCACGCAGCCGACCTGCTTGCGCGCCGCGCGCACCGGCACCGCCCAGCTGTCACCCTGGGCCAGGGCGCCGAACAGGATGCTGTTGGAGATCAACCCCACCTCGGCGGTATGCACCTTGCCGACCAGGGTGCAGGCGCTGAGTGACAGCGCCGCGCCGGGAGCGGCGCCATCGATGGCGGCGAAGGCCACGCCGTCGCGGGCGGTGGCGTCGATCAGGCTGTCGCTGGCTGCCACCTGCGCGTGCTCATGGGCACGGATGGCGCCGAGCAGGCAGCGGTCAATCTGCACGGCCAGTCCCGGGATCTCCAGCAGCAGGCTGGCCGCGTTCGGCTGCTGGGGCTGGCCGGCGGCGTCCAGACTGATGCCGGGTACCAGGGTGCAGTGGCTCAGCTCCAGGCGCGCCAGGGCATTGCCGGCCACGGCCGGCACCTGCAGCGCTGCGCCAGCGATCAGTAGGCCTTTGAGCAGGCAGGCACTGTCCGCCGCTCCGCCGATGCTCAGGCCGCTCAGCACCAGGCTCGGGCGGCGGCCATTGCTGGCGCGGATCTCCACCGCGCCATCGGCCACCACGTGAATGTCCAACGCCTCCTCGTAACGGCCGTTGTCGGTGATCTCCACCACGCCATCGCCGGCGATCTCGGTCAGCGCGGCGCTGATGCTCGGCTGATCGTCCGGCACCCGCACCAGCGCGCGGCCTGCCGGCACCACGGGCAAGTCGGCACCACGTTCGTATTCGCCGCCACCGATGTCGGCCGAGAAGCCTTCGTGCCAGGTCAGCTGCACTTCGGCCGGGTCCGGCGCATCGCCGGGCAGGGCGATGCGCCCCAGTAGCGGGTCGATGGAGTAGGTGCCGTCGGCCGGTGGCGTGTGGGCCCAGCCGGCGCCATCGTCGCCCAGATGGCAGACGCAGATCTGCTCACGTTCGATCGGTACGCCGTCGACCCACAACCGCAGGCTCGGCGCCGGATTGTCGAGCGGAGCCGTGGCGTTGGCACGCACACCGTAGTGGCGGGCCAGGTGTACTTCGAGGCGTCGTCGCGACAGCGGCCAGGGCACGTTGTCCGGCTCGGCCAGGTGGCCGATGTCGTCCTCCACCTGTGGTTTGTTGTACAGCGCCAGGTCATGGCCCAGCGGGCTGGCCCGGTAGCGCCGCGGCCCGGCGCGCAGGCAGGGGGCCTGGCTGCGCGGGTAGGCCTGGATGCGCCACAGGTGCAGGCCGACGTTGGGGATGTTGTGGCGACCGCGACCGGATTCGATGCGGCGCACGTCGACGCTGCGCTGGGCCGTCTCGAATGCCGTGCCGAGCCATTCCAGGGCCTGGCCCTGGCGCAGGTCCGACGTCTGCAGGGCATGCAGGCGGGGATGGTTCATGTACTGGGTGGCGCACAGGCGCTGGAAGTACTCCACGGCGCGGGCGTCCCAGCCGGTCACGTCGCGCGCCAGCTGTTCCAGCACCGTGGCCGTGCCCTTGCGCCGACGCAGGGCGATGGTGTGGGCCACCTCGGCGCGCGGGCTGGCGATGCCGGGCACGCTCTGGTGCAGGCTCTGGTAGCCGATCAGGTCGCCGATATAGGGCACCACCCAGTCGGCGCAGGTCTCGATGAACAGGTCGTCGTGCAGCTGCTCCAGGCCTTCCTCGGCCACTCCCAGCTGCTCGGCCAGCAGCATCACCAGCTCCTCCAGCGGGCCACGCGCGAGGCCCTCGGCCTGCGCCAGCTCGGCGTCGCGGACGCGGTGGATGGCCGGCAGCAAGGCGAACAGGGATTGCGCGTCCAGGCTCATGGCAGCAGCTCCAGTTCGATCGGCGCGGCGGCCAGGGTCAGCAGCTCGGCGGGCTGTGGCAGGCCACTGGGCATGGCCACCGGCAGCGCCGCATACAGACGCGGCACCAGGCCCGGCGCCTGGCCCAGGCGATACAGACGGATGATCTGCACCGCCTGCACCCCGGCGATGCGATGGGTCACGGCGGCCAGTTCGTCCACCGAAACGGTCTGGCCGAAGTCGCGGCGGGCGAAGCCGAAGTGCTCGCGCAGGGCGGCCTCGACCTGTTGCAGCACGGCTTCAGCGTCGTACTCCGCCAGCACCTTGACCGCCAGGCGGCAGCGGAAGCGCGCATCGACGTAGCTGAGCAGGCGCAGCGGCATCAGTGGGTCACCATAGGCCAGCAGGGCGCCGAGCAGCGCGGCGTGGGTGGCCTCGCCCTCGTTCACCGGCGCGCCGGCGACCCCGGCCAGGGTCAGGAACACGCCGCGCGCCGGGCCACTGGGAATCCACAGCGCATGGGCCTTGTCGATGCCGGCGAAGGCACGGGCGAAGTTGGCGTAATCGGTGATGGACACGGCGCGGTCCAGGGTCAGCACGGTCAGTGGCGCATTCGCGCGCGCCTGCTCCAGAGTCTCGCCATCCTCGCCGCCGCTGGCCGGCGCCGGGTTGATCACTTCGCTGACACCCAGCGGACGCGACAGCAGCGTAGTGAGCTTGCCGGCAGCCAGGTTGCCCGCTCTGCCGAGTCCCTTGCGGTAGCGTGCGCGCACATTGCTGTGGCCGCTGGGCAGGCGCGCCCCCTCGCGACCGTCGCCGAACTGCAGGGTGGCTAGGCCGGCCTCGTCCTGGCTGGTCTCGTAACTGCGCGCGTTGGCCGGGGCGCCATAGAGCTTGGGCAGCTCGCTCCACAGCACGTCGTTGACCCGCAGCTCCAGGCTGGAGACGCGCCCGCTCGGCGTGCTGGCGCTGGTGTAGGTGAGTGGCGCCTGGTTGAGCTGGAAGCGCTGGTTGGCCAGGGCCGCGTTGCCGTCGCCGAGTATGGTCTCCACCGTTTCGCCGTGGCTGGCCGGGGCAACGTTGCCGTTGATGCGCAGCGTGGCCCGCTCGTAGACATGCTCCAGAGCCGCGCCGAGTTTGAGGCTGGTGTGGTCGCGGTCGTGGCTCAGCGCGTCCTCGCCGTCGGCGATGCAGGCGATCTGGCGCACCAATGGGTCATTCTTCTGCCCGGGCGCCAGGCGCAGCTGGTTGACCTTGGTCTGCAGCAGGCCGCTGCGGCCGTCGCGATCGAGCAGGTGCAGGCGCAGGGTGACGGAGGCATTGCCGAGAAGCCCGGCGAACTCCTCGGCGCCGAGCGCCACCGGCGTGCTGCCGAACAGGCGCTCGGCCGGGGCCAGCATGAACAGCTGGTCATCCTGTTCCAGGGTCAGGCTGCCACCCTCGTCGAGCTGCAAGACCAGGCCGCTGGCCTGCAGGGCGATGCGCTGGCGCCGGCCGCTCAGGGCCAGCGACTGGCCGGCCTGCAGGCCGTCGACGCGCAGGTCGAGGTCGAGCATATCGCCATACACCGGGTGGAACATCGGCGTGGCGCGGGTCGTCAGCGCCTCGCTCTGCGCCAGCACCAGGGTCTGGCGCAGCGGGAACAGGCTGCTGGTGAGGTTCTCGTCGGTGTCCGGGGTGAGGCGGGTGATCTTGCCGGACAGGGCGAAGGCGCTGCGGCTGCGGTGGATCACCCGCACGGCGCGGAACAGCTCGACATAGCCCGGCAGATCGGCACTGCCATAGGCGGGGTCGTTGGAGACCAGGGCGAACCAGCTGCCGGCGACGATCTTGGCATTGTCGGTATCCAGGTCGATGGCCGTCGGGTTGATGACGAAGTTCTTCCAGCGCCAGTCGCTGCCGGTGCTCTTGTCGATCTGATGGCCGATCTGCGCGTTGTCCTCGCCGAGCAGGTTGGGGTCGGGCGCGTTGTGGCCGAACAGCGCGGTGCGCTGGCGCAGGGCGAACACCTTGGCCCCTGCGCCGCTCGGGTTCATCGCCGGGAAGCCGCTGCCCAGCGGGTGGTTCCAGGACAGACGGGTGCGGCCGTTGTCGTTGTCCGGTTCGACCCGGGCCAGCACGCGCACGTCCCAGCGTTCGCTGCCGGGGTCCTGCTCGCGCTCGGCGCCGACGATGAGGATGGCATCGCCGGGCTGCAACTGGGTGGCGAGGCCGTCCAGCCACAACTCAGTGTCGCCCTTGCGCGGCCGCCAGGCGCGGCTGGCGCAGGCCGGGATGGCGTTCCACTCGGCCCGCGCCGGTGCAGCGGCGATGGTCTCGAAGGTCTGCGCCTGCTCGCCCTGGCCCGGCACGCTCTGCACCTTGGTGCCGACCGGAATGACGATGGGCTCCACCGGCAGGCCCGGCGCGCTCTGCAGGGTGAAGGCCAGGTGGGTGGAAGCGGCCACCCCGGGCGCCGGGCGATAGCCGATCAGGCGCGCCATCTGGCGTACCGAGAGCTGCTCGGTGGCGGTGCGCAGGTAATGCTCCTGGGCGTAGCGCTCGGTGTAGAAGCCGAGCACGTCCAGGCTGCAGGCCAGGGCGTCGCTCAGGGCCAGGGTGAAGTCGCTGGCCTCACGGCTGGTAAGGGCGGCCAGGGCGGGGTAATCGGCGCTGGACAGGCGCGCGCGCAGGCTGTCGTAGAAGTCCGCGTGGCGGCCGATACGGTAGTCGATGGCCGGCAGGCCGGGCGGGTTGGCGATGCGCCGCGGGGTGTCGGCATCGACGCCGGCGCAGCAGTCGCAATCGGGTTGGCGGGCCATCACTTGCCTCCATGCAGATTGAGCCGCAGCACGCCGTGCTCGGGGAAGTTGGGGTCGTTGTCCAGGCGGGCGATCTCCAGGCGACAAAGGCGGATGAAGCCGTCGGCCAGCGGTTTCGGATCGGCCTGGCCCTGGCGCTGCAGGCGCGTCACCTGCACCGAAGCCACTCCGGGCACGGTGCGCGCTGCGGCGTACAGTGGGCTGAGGAAGAAGGTCTGGCCGAAGCTGAAGTTGTCCGGGTGGAACAGGCCGCGGGTGCCGTCGGCGCGCTGGCGGTTACCGAGCACGTCGAGCAGGCCGCGGCGCACATCGCTGCGGAAGTAGCCGGCCCTGACGCAGACCAGCAGGTCGATCTCCAGCGATACCTGCACCGGCTGGTTGACCCGCAGGTCGTGCCCGGCCATGCGGTAGCGGTCCAGGTGCTCGACCACGCAGCCAGCGAAAGGCGCATCAACCGCCGCGCCGCCGTCGCGGTCGACGGTGACGAACACCGTGTGCCAACTGCCGGTCCAGCGCAGCCCTGCAGCGGCGCGCTGCACACCGGCCAGGCGCTCGGTGACCTCGGCGTAGTCCTCGGACGTGACGGCCCGTTCCTGGGTGCGAAAGGCCTGGGGCGCGGCACGGCGTAGCTCGGCGGGATGCTCGGCGGCGAGCCCGCCGGTGGCCGGCAGCGGGTTGCTCACCGCGACGATGCGCGCCTCGGCGCTGACCACATGGGCAATGCTGGCGGCACCGACATTGCCGGCCGGGCCGTTGCCGACCCGGTAATAGGCCCGGAAGTCGTCGCCGACGTTGGGCCGGCGGCCATGGTGGTCGTCGCCGAAGCGCAGGCGGGCACTGCCGTCGTTCTCCGCTTCGAGCACGAAGTGGCGGTCCTCGGCCTTGCTGTCCAGCAGGTTGCGCTGCACGCCCCAGTGGTCCGGGCTGCCCTGCGTACCGCTTTCCAGGCGCAGGGCGGGTAGCGCATCGGCGCTGCGCCAGCGCAGGGCGGCGCTGGCGGCGGCCTCCGCGTCGAACAGCACCCATTCGCGGCGCAGCAGGCCACCGTCCAGCACCCGGCGCTGGACCCGGCCCCGGTGGGTCACCGGCCCCTCTGCCAGCATTGGCCGGTAGCGCGGCGGCAGCGGTTTGGCGACCTGCAGCTGGCAGGCGCCACCACTGGCCGGGTACTGCAGGCGTGGCTGCGGCACCTCGGCCAGCGCCTCGCCGAGCACGCTGCGGCCGTGGTCGACCAGCAGCATGTTGCCCAGGGCGATGCTGACATCGGCCAACTGCACCTGGCCGTGGGCCTCGTCAGTCTCGCTGGAGATGCACAGGGCGAAGGGCAGGGCGTCCTCGGCATGCCAGGCGATCTCAGTGATTTCGCTGTCGTCCAAGGGATCGAGCAGCGGGTCGTTGCCGTCGAAGGCGCGCACTCGGGTCAGGCGCACGGCATGGCGGCGCTGCGGGTCGGCATCGGCCGCCTCGCCGGTGAGCGGCCCCATGACCTCCTGCAGCAGCAGCACGTCACCCACCGCCAGGTCGGGCAGGTGGCCGCGCAGGGTGGCGGCAGTGGCGCCCTGTGGAAGGCAGCAGCGGACGTCGCTCCAGGTGTGGAAGAACAGCTGGTTGTGCACCTCGCGCAGGGTGGCTTCGTGCATCGGCTCGAACACCAGAGGTGAGGCCTGCAGCGCCTGCCGCTCCTGCGGCGAGTCGGCGAGGATGCGCGCCGGCACACCGGGCACCCGGGTATAGAAACGCAGCCCGGCGGGCAGCGGGAAGGGTCCGCCGCTGACCTCCAGGTGCAACCAGGCGCGGGCGTTGCAGCCTTCGTGCAGCTGGTAGTCCACCAGCAGCGCGTGGCGGCGCAGGCTGCTGCGCTGGCGGGCCGTGTGTAGGTAGGCCTCGGTGGCGACGGCGTCGAGCTGGTAGTGCTGCAGGTCGCCGACATAGGCGATCAGTTCGCCCAGAGTGGTGGCCAGGTCCGCCGGGCTGCGGTCGCGCCAACCGGGCATCTGCCGGGCCAGGCGGTCCATCACCAGGCGGCGCAGGCTGGCGTAATCGCGTGCCAGGTAGTTGATGTCGGTAGCCGGAGCGAGCGGTTCGGGGCAGTTGTGCTGCGGCTTACAGTCGAAGTCGCTGGGGCACTCGACCTTGAAGGCGAAGTCCAGCGCCGACAGGCGCGGGTCGAAGTCCGCCAGCGGGGTGTCCAGCGAGCCGGCCTGGCGCAGGCGCAGGCTATAGGTGGAGTGATCGCCGTCGCTGTCGGTACGTACCACCAGCACATGGTCGGGCTCGTCCAGCGCCAGGAACAATGCCTGTTCGGCAGCGCTGGCCTGGGCCGGTGGGGCGCTGGCGATACCGACCCACTCGACATTGACCTGGCGCACGCGCTCGCCGCCGGTGATGCTCAGGTTGTCCGGGCTCAGCCCGGCCGGCACCGGCTTCAGTAGACGCACCAGCAGGGTGCGCTGGCGCGGGCTGCCCGGCGGTGCGTCGAGGTCGAGCACCTCCAGGTAGTCGATGCCGTTGAGGCTCGGGTGGGCGTCCACCAGGGCCCGGCGGTTTTCCTCGCAGCAGTGGTAGATCATGCCGGCACTCCCTGCACGAAGCTGTCCGCACGGCGCTGGCTGGTGCGCAGGATGCGGTACTGCACCTGCACCGTCAGACGTGCATCGACAGCGCTGACCTCGACCGACTCGACCTGGATCAGGTCGGCCAGCCACTGTTGCAAGGCGCCCTGCACGAGGAACTGCACGGTGGCCGCCAGCTCCGGGCTGTTCGGCGCGAACACCAACTCGCGCAGGCCACTGCCGAAGTCCGGACGCATCACCCGCTCGCCGGGTGTAGTGAACAACACCTGTTCGATCAGCCCGCGAATCCAGCTGCCTTCGTCCGCCTCACGGCTGCGACCATGGCCATCGAAGCAATAGGGAAAGTGCAGTCGCTGGGTCATGCTCAGCTCCCTATCACGCGGGTCTGCGCCGCCACCGGCAGCAACGGCGTGCCGTTGGGCGCGCAGATCGCCTGGCTGTCCATCAGCACCAGAGGCTGTCCATTGGACAGCACCCGCGTCGCCGCCACTACCCACTGCCCGGTGACGCAGGGCACCGGGCTGCCGGATACGTTGAGCGGGCAGCCGGCGATCAGGTAGGGCGCGCTCATCAGCACGGTCGGCTGGCCGCTGACCAGCACCCGCGGGTTGGGCGCGGTGGGGTTGGCGGTACCGCCGTGGGCGCAGAGCACGCTGGCACCGACATGGAGGAGTGGGCCGGGCATCTCAGCAAGCCTCCGTGAGCCACGGGGCATGCTGCTGCATTGCGTGTCTGTCCATACCTACCTCCTTGTTCCGCATTCCACGGGAACCGCAACCGGCCAGAAAGGTGGCCTAGATCACCGTCAGCGCGCCGTTGTTGATGGTGACTGCCGGTCCGATCAGGGTGAGCATGGCGCCCTTGCCGTTCTGGATGTAGATGCCGGTGTCGTTGACGATCAGGGTGGCGCCGGTAGCGCTCTTGAGCATGATTCCGCCCGTGGGGCCGGGCAGGTCGGAGATGGTCAGGCCATTCTGCAGCGGGGTTTGTAGGGTGATGGCCGACAGCCCCGGTGGAGTGAGGCGGGCCAGGGCCGGGATTTCCGCCGCGCTGCCCCAGAAGCAGCCAACCCAGATCGGGTGGTCCGGGTTGCCCTGCTCGAACTCGATCCACACCCCGGAGCCGATCATCGGCAGCGCCAGCATGCCGTTCTGGATGCCGGCGACCGGCACGCAGGGCATGGCCCAACTGGTCGGGACCAGGCCGGCGACATCCGGCACCTGCACCTGCAGGCGGCCTTGCTGCATGGGGTCGATGTTGTTCAGCACCATGCCGCGATACTTGCCGTAGTAGCGTTGCTGGCTCATGCGGGCACCGTGGGCGTGATGGAGATGAGGCCGTTGCGGCTGAGGTTGAAGCTCTGGGTGAACTTGCCGCGGGCCAGGGTGCTGGTGACGCTGCTGACGTAGTACAGGCCGTCGTAGGCAACTCCGGCGCCGCGCACGCCGACCAGCTTGCGCGGGCGCAGGATGCGGCCGTAGCGCAGCACGTCGAGGCTGCCGGTGGCGGTCACCGCATCCAGGGATTTCTTCGCCTCGGCCAGGCCTGCCGAGATGGCCTGCATCGGGTTCATCTTGGCCGTGTCCTTCATCATCTTGATGTTGGCCAGCGGCGTGGACAGTACGCCCAGTGGCGGCTGCAGCGGATTGAGGTTGGGAATCGGGATGGGAATCGGCGCCCGGGTCATCTGGTTCTGGATGAATATCACCGGCAGCACGCCCTTGGTCGGGTCGAAACTGAAGTTGAGCGACTCGACGTTGGTGTGCGCATCCATGTCGATGTTCAGCGCCGGCTGCGGTGGGCCGACTTTGATCTCCGGGCCGAAGTAGGCAATGTTGGTCAGCGGCACCTTGCCCGGTTCGATGTAGAACACATGGCCGACTTCCTCGGCCAGCTGGCGGATATAGGCCAGATCTGTGCCCTGCTGGGCGGGGATGCGCTCGATGGGGATCGGCACATCCGTGAAGAACGACGGGATCGGTAGCGGAATGATGCCGAAGGCCGCGTATTTGGCGCAGATCAGCGCCACCCGCGCCTCGATCGGCATGGCCGGGTAGGGCATGCCGGAGAAGTCGATCAGGTCCATGACCTTGGTCAGGTCCTCGCCGGTAATGGTGATGCTGCCGGGCTGGCGGTTCTGCCCGGCCTGCACCTCGACATTGGTCAGCACACCATCGAACAGCGGCTGCGGCCGCCCGCCCAGGGTGACGATCAGCACTACCCGCAGCGGCGGCGTGCCCGGGCTGGTGTTGTTGCCCACGGCGATCAGGAACAGGGTGTTCAACTCGGACTTGCTGTTGACCTTGAAGTGCAGCTGGAAGCCGCTGGCCCCCTCGCTGGCGCTGGTCACCGTCACTTCTTCGAGGGCGTCGATCAGCATGGCCGGCACAGGCAGCGGAATGATCGGGCCGATCAACAGGCTGAGGTGCACAGCGTTGCTCATGAGTCATCTCCCGGGACGCCTTCCGGCAGGGTGATGCGCAGCGTACGGCCGACCGTCTCAGTGAGCTCGTCCGGGCGCAGCACACCGTTGCCGTCGCATAGCCGCCAGTACTGCTGCGGGTCGCCCAGATAACGCGCGGCCAGGTTGTCGATGCGGTCGCCAACCGCCACGCGATGTTCGCTCAGGGTGGCGAAGTTCTCTGGTGGCGGCATGAAACGCCGCCGCACATAGCTCAGCACCTCGCCGTCGGCGCGGGTCCACTGGGCGATGTCCAGGCCGTGGTAACGGCTGTCAGGGGCGAAGGCCGGCGCGGTAATGGCGTTGGCCTGCAGGAAGGCCTTGAGCGGGTCGGTCATGGCAGGCCTCCGATGCCCAGCGCGTCGAAGCCGAAGGTGGCGGCCTTGCCGGCCAGCTTCTCGCGCGATTGCAGATAGGCCATGAACAGCCCGCCGCCCTTGTGCTCGAAACCGAGGTCGTCGATCGAGAGCACGCGCAGGCTGAGGTTGCAGGTGGCGTTGATCGGGTTGAGCTGCGGGTCGAAGGCTTCCTCGGCGATGGAGAAGTCGGTCACCCGCACCGGCACGATGCGCTTGGCGCCCCAGACGAACAGCACCAGGGATGACTCCATCGGCGCTATCTCCAGGGTGCCGGCCGCCGCCAGCAGTTTGCCGGTCAGCAAATCGGCCGCCGCCGGATTGATCAGTGACTCCAGCACCGCCAGTTGCGGCGCGATACCGGCATCCACCACGGCCTGATGCCGCTCGGGAAACTGCAACTGGTCGGCGGCATCGATCTCCGCCTCCAACTGGAAGGTCTCCACCGCCGGGCCCTTCAGACGCAGGGCCTCCGAGCGATCGGCGCCTTCACCGGCGCCTTGCACCTGCAGGCTGCGGGTGAGCTTCTCCGGGTTGTACTGCAGGGCGATCACCCGGCGCACCCGGGCCGACTGCGGGTCGATCATGACCAGGCCGGCTTTGATCAGACGCGGGCTGCGAGACAGGCTCATGACCACTCTCCTTGTTGTCTAGAAATGGAAGGTCAGGCTGCCGCCCAGGGATGGGCCTGGGGCAACGCCGGGACCGGGTGGCGTATCCGGGCGGGTGAGCGGCCCCGTTACGCCGAGCTGCGCAGAAAAGACCGGCACCTCGCGGCAGGGAGCGCCAACTCGCTCGATCTCCGAATTCAGTCTGGCAATCGCAGCGACCACCTCGGCATAGCGCATGTGCGGCGCGAAGGTCTGCGACAGGGCGCTGGCGTCCGCAGCCGGGGCAGGCGGGTTCTGCACGGCGAGGATCGCGTCGCGCAAGCGATTGCCGGCCGTAGTCAGGGCGCTACGAGCGGCTTCCGGGCTGACCGCCTGGCAGGTTGTACGCGTGGTTTGTATCGTGAGTCCGGCCGAACCTACGCCCTCGGTGGTTACGCCGGCGCGGGCGATGATGCGCACGTGGGGCACGGCGTTGATGGTGGCGGTGAAGGAGAACTCGCTGGTGCTGGCATTCAGCGAGAACACCACCAGGCGCGCACCGCTGAAGGGCACAGGCAACTGGACGGCCAGCGAAGCCGGAAGGTCAATGGTGAATGCCGCCGGCCCGAGGTTGAAGTTGATCGTCGTTGAAGGCAGCGACAGTCCGCCGCCGCTGCTGGAACTACCGCCGCCTGTGCTGGCTGGCGCCGGTTGCGGCCCGGTCATGGAGCGGCGAGGGCCGGGGGCTTGCGGCACCGAGTAGGAACCGAAGTTGGGCGTCAGGCAGGGATTGCCGCCCACCAGGGAAGTTACCGAAACGCCGGGGACGCAGGCGCGCCAAGCGCTCAGCATGCGTGCCTGGGTGACGACTTCCGGGGCCTGACGACTGAGGCGGCACAGGGTGCCCAGGTCACAGGCGGCCTCGGCCGCGGAGGCCTGGGCCGAGGCAGGAGTGGCGGGGGCCTGCTGACGAAGAACCCGTTGTTGCCCTCCGGGCGATTGCTGCACCACATGGGCCAGTTCATGCGCGAGTAGCTCGCGGCCTGATGACGTCTCCGGCGCAAAGCGTCCCTGCGCGAACACCACGTGGGAGCCGACGGTGTAGGCATGCGCCGAGACATCGCGGGCCGAAGCGCTGGCCTGCTCGTCGTGATGGATGCGCACGCGGCTGAAATCATGGCCAAAGCGTGGTTCGAAGAAGGCACGGCTGCTGGCCGGCAGGGCCGTACCGGGAGTATTGAGCACGCTGGCGACACTGGCAGGCGCCGGACCTGCTTCCGCTGTGGTGCTGGCTAGGCGACTGAGCAGCGGGCCTTGCGAGCCCGGCAGCGGAGCGGCATGGCCCATGTGCAGGACCTGCGCCGCGGCCCGGTCGGCCTCCTGTTCGAGAGGATCATGGCTGGCACCGATGCTCAGGCGCTTCTGTATGCCCAGGGCCTTTTTCTTGCGGCAGCTTTCGCACTCGCTGTCCATGCCCGCCGAGCCGCCGCAGGCGCATTTTCGCTGCAGCAGAAGATGACTGGCTGCTGGCTGGGGCGAGGTGGTGGAGATTTTCACTGAACCGCTCCTCGGCCGCTCGACCTGTGTTGTGCTGCCACGCGTGCGGTTTTGCGTTCAGGCCACACGGCTATCACCTCCCGCCGGTGGTTCACCCATGTCGACCTGGGCCACCAGGTCGGGGTCGAGTCCCATCTCGCGCACCTCTTCACGGCTGTAGCCGAGGAGCAACAACAGGGCGACGGCCTCCGCCATCGATAAGCCTGCGGCGGCCAGTTTCGTTACCGGCTCCGGGTCGAGCAGGGCGACGATGACGGTCGCCAGCAGGGCCAGCGACAGCCCCAGAATCAGCAGGGCTTCGAGCACCCGTGAGGTGGAGGTGTCCGGACGGGAAGCGCCAAAACACATGCAGCGCTTGTCGGGATAGGTGCCCCCCCAGTAACACTTGCCGCTGCCGCCATGACCGCAGGAATAGATCCCCTTGCACATGTTCTGCGGCACGCTGGCGCAGTTGACCCGCGCAACAAAGGGCGCCGGCGCCGCAGGCATCGAAACGTTGTCGGTCGTGGCGCCATTGCGGGTTCGCGCCTGCATGGCAGCGACGGCAAAACGGTCCGCGGCCTGTTCATAGGCATCGCCCGGGACGTTGATGCCGAGCGGCGCGGCGGCGCGGTCACGCAAGGCGCCTTGCTGGAGGGTGTGTGCCAGTTCATGGGCCAGCAGATACTGGCCGAAGGGAGTTTCCGGTGCATAACGGCCGGCACCGAACACCACATGGTTGCCCACGGCATAGGCATGGGCATCCACCGCCTGCGCCGAGGCGGCGGCTTCCTGGTCGGCATGCAGGCGCACCTGGCTGAAGTCATGGCCGAAGCGTTCGGAGAAAAAACGTTGGCTATGCGCATCGAGTGGGCGGCCGGGGCGGGCGATGACGGCGTTCACCAGGGCTGGCGCGACCTGTCCGCCGCGCTTGCGGTATGACGAGTCTGAACGGCTCGGGCTCAGGTTCTGGTACATCGTGCGCCTCTTTCGTTCGTCAGTGCGCCCCGGCGGCTTGGCCGCCCGGTGCTGCCGGATTCATGGGTCGAGACTGGACAAATGCCCGGTATCGATTTCGCTGCTTGCCCTGGTCACCGACCAGGTGCCGCTGTTGCGTTCGAGCATCAGCACCGTGTGCCAGCGTTGCTGCCGCGCTGAGTCGTAGGTACTGCCGTCCGAGCGCCGGATGCGTAATAACTCGACGAAGTTGATCTTCTGCAGCAGGGCGTTGTAGTTGCTGGTGGTCACCGAAGCGGGGTTCGAAGAAGAGCCGGGCGGCAGGCGCCAGCGCTTCACCGGTGCTCGCCAGGGTGCTGGCGACGCTGGCCGGTGCTTGTGCCGGGGCGGCCAGCGTGGATGCTCGCTGGATCGGCAGCGCACTGGCGCGGGGCTGCAAGTCAGAAGCAGCAGAGGCGAGGATCCGCTTCGCCGTGCGCTCGGCTTCGTGTTCCAGGGGATCGTCGCTGGCACCGATGCTCAGCTGACGTTGCAGCCCCAGAGCATGCTGCTGTTTGCAGATTTCGCATTCGACATCCGCACCCTTGGCCGATCGGCCGCAGGCGCATTTGCGCCGCAGCACGCCCGCAACCGGCAGGTCGACCGGCTTGGCCGGGGTCGTATGCAGCGCAGTGCTGTTCATGCCTTGCCTCCCCCGACGATGCACTGGGCGATCGCTTGCCCCGTGCCAGCTGGAGTGGCTGCAGTGGTGACCTTGCCCGCGCGGATGCGCGCCTGGTCACCCAGGGTGATGAGCGGCGCCTCAAGCGCATGGTTGCCCAGCTCGTTGGCCACGGCGCGGGAGATCTCGTCCGCCAGCGTGCCGGCGTCTGCATCGGCGAAACCGCGCAGCACCAGCTTGTCGATGTGCACCAGGATGCGGGTCATGACCACCCCCGCACTTCGGCTTCGGCGAAGGGCTTGTCGCGCTTGGCCGCTTCGAGGCGGGCCGCATGGCGCAGCAAAGGCATGGTGACCGGCGTACCGGCCTCGGCAGCGAGAAAGGCCGCAGCCAGGGCGATGTTGCGGATGTTGCCGCCCGCGAGATTGAGACGGGCGAGCTTGCTGTGATCGAGTGCCTCGACCGGCGTTTGCGGTGGGAACACGCCGCGCCAGATGGCTTCACGCTGGGCGGTATCAGGGAACGGGAAGTTCACCACGAAACGCAGCCGCCGGCTGAAGGCCGAGTCCAGCGCGCTCTTGTGGTTGGTGGTCAGGATCGCCAGCCCGCGATAGGCCTCCATGCGCTGGAGCAGGTAGCTCACCTCGATATTGGCGTAACGGTCGTGGCTGTCCTTAACGTCGCTGCGCTTACCGAACAGGGCATCCGCTTCGTCGAAGAGCAGGATGGCTCCAATGTCCTCGGCTGCATCGAAAACCTTGCGCAGGTTCTTTTCGGTCTCGCCGATGTACTTGCTGACCACTGCCGACAGATCGATACGGTAGAGCGCCAGCCCGAGGGTATTGGCGAGTACCTCGGCTGCCATGGTCTTGCCGGTGCCGGATTCGCCGGCAAATAGGGTGGCGACGCCCAGGCCCCGATCACTCCTGTCGGCAAAGCCCCAGTCGTGATGCACGCGGATGCGCTGGCGAGTGTGCACCGTAATCTGTTCCAGGGCGCGGCGCTGCGTCTCGGGCAGGATCAGGTCGGACCAGCCGGCGCGCGGCTCGATGCGTTGCGCCAGTGCCAGCAGCGGCGCTTCATCACCGCGGCACTGGCGATGCAGCATGGTGCGGCGCTCTTCGGGAGCGAGCGGGCCCACGTCGATGGAGATATCGCCAATACGCCGCGCACTCAGGCGATAACCGCTGGCGATCTGGTCGATGTCGTCATCCAGGCCGTCGGCGGCGACGCCCAGTGCGGCTCGCCACAGCTCACGCTGGCTCGGCATGTCCGGCTTGTCGATGCGCACCAGATGAGTCGGCAGCGCCAACGCGATCGGCTCGCGCGTCGCGACCAGAACCAGGCCATGCAAGCTGCTGCTGAGCTTGCGCACGGCGTCGGTATGGCTGTTGGCATCCGCGATCAGCAAGGTGCTGCCGAGCAGTGCGGCTTCCCGCTGCCAGAGGGTGGCCAGCGCTGCGCATTCGTGCAGCCCTTCAGGAATATTCGCGGCGTGCAGCCGATACAGACGCAGACGCAAAACATCGGCAACGATTCGAGCGACATCTTCCTGGGCCAGCGGGTCGTCTCCCGCCAGCTGTACGACCCTTGTTGCGCCGAAGGTTGATTGCAACATCGTCGCCACGCCCATTGCGGCTTCCAGATGCGCGGGCGCCATCAGCCGGGCCTCGGCGACAGGGTCGATGAGGCTGTGCAGGCGGTGATCAAGGTCATTGAGGCCGGCCAGGTAGTGCAGGACGCGTTCGTCGAGCATCAGCCGGCCGCCGGTCAAGCCGGCCTTCTCGTCGACTTCCACCAGGCGCCAGCGGCGCAGCGGGCTCAGCGGTGCGAGCGCGCTCCAGTGGGCCTCGGGCAGAACTGCCAAGGCGAGACCGAAAGTAGGGAAGGGGCTTCCTGTCGCCTCGCGGCAACGACGCGCGAGTTGCATGTCCATCTCGGCGCCGGCCGCGAGCAGCACGATGTCTCGCTCGAAGCGGCTCAGGGCAAAGCGCTCGGTCAGATGATCAAGCGCCGCCGGGGCTGGCATGCACGCGGCCGCATGGGCCACCCCGGCCTGAGCCGCGGCCAGATCGCCGTCGCCCAACAGCGCACGCAGGCGGGCAAACTCGGCCACCAGCAATTGCTGGTTGGCGGTGGACCAGTCGAGACCGAGCGGCGCGTTCATGTGATCGTCACCCGCAGGTCGAAGAAGGTCGGCGGGGTGGTGCTACGGTCGACGATAGGGCTGTCGATACCGTCGATGCGCAGCCGCGCCAGCGGGGCGCCGACGGCCGCGTTGCGGGCGATGAAGGTGAGTGTGGTGGTGGGCGCGACGAAGGTCTCGGGCCGAATTTCCTCACTGCCCAGCAGCAACGACACCGTCTGCCCCGGTCGCAGCGCGGGGGTGAAATTGAGGGCAATATGGGCGTCGTCACTGCCGTCGCGCACCACGTTCATGGGCAGATTGGTGATGCGGGGGGCGATCACCGTCGCCAGCCGGTTGCTCATGTGCGGTTGGGTCTCGCTCGGCATCACCACGCTGGCGGTGATGTCATAGATGCCCACCGGGAAATCGGCCGCCCTGGCCGACGGGATAAGCAGATTCATGTGATCTGCCGCGCTGCTGCCGCTGGCAGCGATCGTTTCGTCGATGTCGAAACGGTCATTACGCAGTTGCAGGGTGCGGGCGCTACCGTCGAGGTGATGACCTTCGATACGGGTGTTCTGTCCCAGCTGCACCACCGGCTGGTTGCCCGCGGGCCGGATGGCTTCGAGCGTGGGCAACGACGCAATCATCGAGGGCGAGACCACCACGCCGCGTTCTCGCCGGCTGATCGGGTCGACCTCGCCGCGGCTGAGCACCGGTAGCGTCGGGCGTGTGCTGTGTTGCGCTTCGATCAGCACCACCGACACCTGATAGGCGGCGCTGGGGCGGTAGTGGGACTGGGTGGCGGTCCACAACTTGGTCAGCTCCTCAGTGTTGAGGAACTGAGGCGATATCTTCACCTGCTCGAGCTGGTCCGCCAGTCCGCAGTCGGCCAGCGCCTGCAGGGCCGGCGGCAGATCACTACCGATATCGGGCGAGGGGTTGAGCGCGGTGCGGATCATCTCGCGGGTGAGCACGGGGTACTCATGCATCAGTTGCATGGCGTAGCCGAGCAGGATTTCGGCATGCAGGTCCATGTTGCCGTAGGCCGAGATGAGGTAATGCAGGTCGAGCGCGAGCGGGGCATTGGTGAGCCGGTGACGGCCCGAGGCGTCGCGCGAGGGCAGGGCCTCGTTGCGCCAGCCGATATTGGGCGAGACCTGATAGAGGAACAGGTTGAGCTGTGTTGCCTCGGCACCTTCCGCGGGGAGTACCCGGTCAGGCGGCAGGGCGGTGACCGACACGGTGCTGCCCAGCACGCCAGCCACGTTGTGATTGACCATGCCATCATTGAGACGGTCGCGCAGCACGGCGGTGACGCCGGCGATTGCCAGGGCGGTACTCATGAGCCATCCCCCTTGCGCCTAGCCAGGTAGTCATCCAGCGAGAGCGGCGCCGCGCCCTTGCGCGATGGTTTGCTGGCCGGTCTGGACTCCTGGATGGCTGTCACCTCGATGCGGCCGATATGGATATGCACCTCGTCCGGCTCGCGTGCAGGTAAAGCCGAAGCGCTAGCAGAGACCGCTGCGGCTGGAGCTGAGACAGCTCCGGGCAGGTTTGCCGGGAGCAGGGGTAGCGGTAGCACGAGCTTGTCAATCGTCCGCTCCGGCACGCGCTGCAGAGCGCCAACCTCGCTGCCGTTGGCAGGGGGTACCGACGGCTGGGCGGCGGGTTGCAAGGGCAACTCAACGGGCACTTGAGCGAGGGGGACAGGCGTTGATAGATCGTCTGGTGATTGCGGTGGCAGTAAGGCCGCAGGCGCAGCGGGACCGCGAATCTCGGCATGCTTCTCGGGCGCACTACCCGACAACCCAGTGGACTCGGCGCGAAGGGTCACGCCTGGTCGATTTGTCAGAGGGGGCAGGGGAGCGATCCACTCTTCCTGCGTGACTTTATCGGCCTGCTCCTGGAAGCGCCCAGATGGAGCATGCCGAGTTGGCGGGGCAGCAGGCGCCACGCGTTGCGCCGGATCGGTCAACTGCCTGTCCGCGAGCGTTGGCGTCGCAGTGGCGAAGTCTGGAGTGGACTGAACCAGGCGTTCGGGCAGGGATTGATAGGGCAGCCGCGCCGGCGAGTGCAGCGTCTGGCCGCACAGACCGGTGGCCTGGGCGGCCAGACGCAGGAACAGGCCGCTCATGGCGCCACCCGGGCCAGATAGGCACTGCGCCGGACTGGGCTCAGCGCGAGTATCTCGCTCTCGCTCCAACCATAGGCCTGCGCCAGCACATGTATGTCGTCGAGCAAATGGCGGCAGCTGGCCTCTATTTCTTCCCACAGGTAGGCGGGCAGATCCAGGCTGGCATCGCCTGCATGATTACAGGTAGGGCACTGGACGTTCAGGGAGATGTCCGCCCAGGGGTCGGCCGCCTCGATGGCGGCTTCGATGGCAGGCCGTAGCGCTTCATCGGGTGCATCGCCGGCACCGCATGCGTGCAGCAGCCGGGCAGAGGCATCCGTCAGGTCGTGCATGCCGGAAATGCGCGCCAGATCACCGATTCCGGGACAGCGAAAACGCTGGCCGGCGACTTCCACCGACTCGGCAGGCATCTCCATCGGTGGCAACTGCTCCGGCAGCAGGACGAACTCCATGCGCTCGCCGCAGGCCGGACAATCCAGCCAGAGCGGCAGCTGCGTGCCGAAGCTGCGCCAGCGCAGGCGCATTAGCGCCGCGTTGCATTCTCCCAGGGGACGCTCGGCCAATTGCTCAACCGCCAGCTCCGGCGCTGCCTGGGCGAACAGTAGCAGCGCGCGATCCAGGGGGTGGCGCGTCGCGCCGTGCTCCCAGAGCGTCAGCAGTTGTGCAGGAGTCAGCGGCAGCATGGCTTCAGGCCGGCTCGGTGAAGTTGGGCTCGGCCGGCTCGGTCACGTCGTAGTCACGCTCCCAGCCCTCGTTCTCCAGCTTGATGGTCTGGATCGCCACGGCATTGGCATTGGCGTCCAGATCCGGCAGCGCCTGATACTCCGACACCCAGCAGCGGAACACTTTGTAGGCGAGGGCGAGTTGGCCGGCCTCGTTGTACACCTCGATGATCAGGTCTTTGCGAAAGTCCTTGAGCGAGACCTCGGCACCGAGGCCGGCACCGAAGTTCCATACCTTGTTGGCCCACTTCTCGAATTCGGTGTCGTGGGTGACGCCGCGTTCCAGGGTGATGGCCTCGAACTTGGTTCGTCCGGGCGACTTGCGCGAGGTGGAGGGGTCGCCACCTTCGCGGTGTTCGACCATTTCGGTGCTGCGCTTGAGCGAGCCGACCTTGCTGATGCCGGCGACGTAGCGGCCGTCCCACTTCACGCGGAATTTGAAGTTCTTGTACGGATCGAAGCGCTGTGCGTTGACGCTGAACTGGGCCATGGTCTGTCCTCCTAGACGTCGATCTGTCCGGCCATCTGCTGCAGCTTGATGACCACGAACTCGGCGGGTTTGAGCGGGGCGAAACCGACCAGGATGTTCACCACCCCGCGATTGATGTCGCTCTGCGTAGTGGTTTCGCGGTCGCATTTGACGAAGTAGGCATCGCGCGGGCTGCTGCCCTGGAAGGCGCCTTGGCGGAACAGGTCCTGCATGAAGGTGCCGATGTTGAGCCGAATCTGCGCCCAGAGCGGCTCGTCATTGGGCTCGAACACAACCCATTGCGTGCCGCGGAATAGGCTCTCTTCCAGGAACAGCGCCAGGCGGCGGACTGGCACATATTTCCATTCAGAGGCCAGCAGGTCGGCGCCGGCCAGGGTACGGGCGCCCCAGACCAGATGCCCGGCCACCGGAAAGGTGCGCAGGCAGTTGAGGCCGACTGGATTGAGCACGCCGTTCTGCCGGTCGGTCATGGTGTAAGTGAGGCCCTGTACACCGGAGAAAGAGGCGGCCAGGCCGGCCGGTGCTTTCCATACGCCGCGCTGCACGTCCGTGCGCGCCATGATGCCGGCCACCGCGCCGCAGGGCGCGAAGTCGGCTAGGCGGTTCTCGGACAAGGGATCAGCCATGCGTAGGCGAGGGTAGTAGACCGCAGCGTTGATCGCGTCGTCGTTGCCTACGGTGCCACGCAAGCCGTTGACGCCGGTCTCGGCATCGTCGATGGCGGTGCTCGGGCTAGCCGTCCAGGCGGCCGGTGGATCAATGATCAGCAGGGCCCGGCGATCCTGACAGTAGCTGGCGGCAGCGGCCCAGGTGGCATCGGCCAGGTCGCTGTCGCGGGCCAGGGGAGGGATGCACAATAGGTTGAACAGGTCGGCTGACTCCAGGGCGAAGATACCGGTGCGCTGTGCCTGGTCACCGGTAATCTCGCTGTCGGTAATGGCCGAACCATCATCGCCTAGTGTTCCCTCTGTAGTTGCCGTGCCGTCGGGGTTGGCGACAGTGGCCGTACCATCGCTTGGGCTCTCGTCAGCAGGTGCGGAGGTACGCACATTGACCAGCGCGGACTGCTCGTTGAGTACCGTATCAACGAAACGCGGACTGAGCGGATCGACCGAGACATTGCGGAACACCTCTGAAGCCACCGCCACAGTGCCACCGGGGCGATCCAGCTCCTCGATCAGCAGGTTGAACAGCAACGGATCAGCCGTATCGCGTGTGTCATGGTCCACGCTAGCCTGTAAACGGCTGCCCCAGGTGCCCGGGCTGGAGGCCTCCAGCAGTAAGGAACCAGTGGCGGTAGCCAGATCCAGTGTGGCGGTACTGGCAGCTGCATCGCCACCGAAGACTCGGACGATCAGCGCATCGCTGCCGCCGTGTTGAAAGAACTGCAACGCGGCATAACTCAGGGGGCTGGGTTGCCAGAGCCCGCCGAACAGGCGCGAATACTCGGCGAAGCTCTGTACGCGCACCGGATAGTTGACCGGCCCACGCAGCGCTCGGCCAACAAACGCGGTGATCGAGGTGGCGACGCCTGTGATGGTGCGTACGCCGCTGGGTACTACTTCGATGTAGACGCCCGGATAACTCAGGTTGGATGGCATCAGTTGAACTCCTCAGAAGGAATCTGCAGCCCGGCCTAATGCAAGATGGCGCGCAAACCGGGCGTTAACTACTCGGTGCACTGAGATCGATGCGGACAGTACGAATGCGCGCAATCAGGAAAGACGAGCGTCCAGGCCCAAATGCGGCGGAGAGGAGAATGCGTGGCTTCCATCCATGAAAACTAGGCGGCAACGCGGACTGCAAAAGCCCGACTGGCCATATGGCCGATGATGCTGTTTTCACACTAGGTCAGGGAGACCGTGGCGCAATAGTGTCAAACTGCCTGCCTGACGAGAGGTACGATGGTTCGCATAATGCTTCGGCCTTATGTTGAGCGGCGCCCGGACAATCTCATGCCTCCGGGCGCCGCGTAACATAGGGCCGATTATGCGCAAGCCCATCCCCCTTGAAGTCCCATCCCACCTCGTCGAGCTAGCTCAACTCTACGCGCCTAGCCGGCATCCTCTCGATGCTGTGAGCTTCATTCTGGAAACCTACCCGCAATTGGTCGCGGAGCTTCGGGATCTGCGTCGTAGGCTCTCTGACTTTGATGCAGAGAGTGCGGCTTTCGACTCTCGCCTTGATGCTCTGCAAGCGGCTTGCGGGGCCATTCTCGACCTCTGACTTAATCGGCCTGCCTGGTCCCAGGGCAACTTGTTGTCCTGGGGGCGGGTAGGGGACAAGCGGAGCGCGTCAGTAGGGTGGCGGCAGACGGCGCGCGCGATGGAGCGGCTCGGTCCAGAGCGACCACGCTCGCGCCGGCTTCCGCCTGACGTCCCTGTAACACGTCATATAAACCGGCGTGGAAACGCTCAATACGTCACGATCAGTGCTGAAAGCCAGATTTGACGGGCGTTTTGATCGCTATCGGCGCGGGGAAAATATTGCGAAACAGCCACTAAACAGCTATAAATCAAATATCAAACATATATAGGTTTAATATGAACTCTGAGAGCAAAGAGCTGCTGCATCTTCTCCAGACCGTTCGACGTCATTCTAAGAAGGACGCAATGGCTCTCATGCGTGGGCTCGCGCCAGAGGGGCAGCGCTCACTTTTGATTGAGCTGCGAAGGATACTTCTGGAGTCTCGTGGACAGAAAACGCTGCCATTGCATCCGGCCCAACCATCGTCGGCGCCCAGCATTCAGCAAGCCCCAGGAAAGGCCAAGAAGGTGCCGTACAGCCTTCTGCTACCCCCAGCCATGCTTGAAAGCCTCAAGGAGCTTTCCGAGCGCGACGGGGCACCTGTTTCGCATCACATCCGATTGGCCATCAAGGCATATCTGAGCAAGGTGCGATAAGTCGTCACTGCCTGTCGGCTGCAACCGCCAGGCAATGACTAACCAATACGATCGATAGGAGATCGAAATGGCTACTGCAAAGTCTACTGAAACCCCTGTACCTGCTGGTTTTGCCTCGTCGGCGGACAAGGCTAAGAAGCTGCTCGACAATGAAAAAAAATCATGTTCGATCAGCGTTCAAGAGGCGGTTTTACTTCTCGGCAAGACAGTTCTGGTGGAGCTTGCTTGGGATGATGATCCTGAGCCTCTCTGGTGTCTGGTCCACATTGCTGGCGTAGTCCTAGGGTTGCAGGGTGTCTACGAACATCCTCACTTCATGGTTTTCAACGCATCAGGTGGCCAGGCATATCCGAATGAGATGTTCTGGTCAGATATCCGTACGCTGCGCGTCATGGATCAAAGCCGACATTGACCTAGGGGTGGCCACGCTGGTGATCTGCTGCACACAGCGTGGCGTATCCCAACGGGAGGCTTCGCATAATGCTTCGGCCTTATGTTGAGCGGCGCCCGGACAATCTCATGCCTCCGGGCGCCGCGTAACATAGGGCCGATTATGCGCAAGCCCATCCCCCTTGAAGTCCCATCCCACCTCGTCGAGCTAGCTCAACTCTACGCGCCTAGCCGGCATCCTCTCGATGCTGTGAGCTTCATTCTGGAAACCTACCCGCAATTGGTCGCGGAGCTTCGGGATCTGCGTCGTAGGCTCTCTGACTTTGATGCAGAGAGTGCGGCTTTCGACTCTCGCCTTGATGCTCTGCAAGCGGCTTGCGGGGCCATTCTCGACCTCTGACTTAATCGGCCTGCCTGGTCCCAGGGCAACTTGTTGTCCTGGGGGCGGGTAGGGGACAAGCGGAGCGCGTCAGTAGGGTGGCGGCAGACGGCGCGCGCGATGGAGCGGCTCGGTCCAGAGCGACCACGCGCGCGCCGGCTTCCGCCTGACGTCCCTGTAACACGTCATATAAACCGGCGTGGAAACGCTCAATACGTCACGATCAGTGCTGAAAGCCAGATTTGACGGGCGTTTTGATCGCTATCGGCGCGGGGAAAATATTGCGAAACAGCCACTAAACAGCTATAAATCAAATATCAAACATATATAGGTTTAATATGAACTCTGAGAGCAAAGAGCTGCTGCATCTTCTCCAGACCGTTCGACGTCATTCTAAGAAGGACGCAATGGCTCTCATGCGTGGGCTCGCGCCAGAGGGGCAGCGCTCACTTTTGATTGAGCTGCGAAGGATACTTCTGGAGTCTCGTGGACAGAAAACGCTGCCATTGCATCCGGCCCAACCATCGTCGGCGCCCAGCATTCAGCAAGCCCCAGGAAAGGCCAAGAAGGTGCCGTACAGCCTTCTGCTACCCCCAGCCATGCTTGAAAGCCTCAAGGAGCTTTCCGAGCGCGACGGGGCACCTGTTTCGCATCACATCCGATTGGCCATCAAGGCATATCTGAGCAAGGTGCGATAAGTCGTCACTGCCTGTCGGCTGCAACCGCCAGGCAATGACTAACCAATACGATCGATAGGAGATCGAAATGGCTACTGCAAAGTCTACTGAAACCCCTGTACCTGCTGGTTTTGCCTCGTCGGCGGACAAGGCTAAGAAGCTGCTCGACAATGAAAAAAAATCATGTTCGATCAGCGTTCAAGAGGCGGTTTTACTTCTCGGCAAGACAGTTCTGGTGGAGCTTGCTTGGGATGATGATCCTGAGCCTCTCTGGTGTCTGGTCCACATTGCTGGCGTAGTCCTAGGGTTGCAGGGTGTCTACGAACATCCTCACTTCATGGTTTTCAACGCATCAGGTGGCCAGGCATATCCGAATGAGATGTTCTGGTCAGATATCCGTACGCTGCGCGTCATGGATCAAAGCCGACATTGACCTAGGGGTGGCCACGCTGGTGATCTGCTGCACACAGCGTGGCGTATCCCAACGGGAGGCTTCGCATAATGTATATTATGTTAAATATAATTATGCATCTGGCTTAACTGCTTACCGCACGACTCCTTGCCTCCTGCCAGCGACAAGATTTCTCTACGCGCCATAGACCCCGCTTTTCGCATCCAAGGCCTCGTTGTTATCCAGTTCCTCACGTTCGCAGCGCAGGTCGCATGCTCACTCATGCATCGCATCTTCAGGCTGGGTCTGACAAGACGCCTGCTGCTCCGCGGCAAGCCGGTGAGACCGACTCCATTTCGCTTCATCGCAGCGCCGGATCAGAACTGGAGATTTCTCTCTTGGCCGAGATACCGCTAGCATCGGCAAACCGTTTCCAAGCTCAAGCTCCTCAAGGAAGGTCGATGAAAAAGCTCGCGCTGTCTCTGCTCTGCCTGTTCGCCCCGCTCGTCCACGCCGATCCGGCGCTAACCGAAAACAGCATCCGCAACCTTTACGCCCAGTTAGCGGCAGACGCCTCGCAACGTGATGTCGAGGCAACCCTGGCGCATATGAGCGCTGATGTGCGCATCCACATCAGCGCTGCCAAGGGCAGTATCGAGCTTGATGCGGAAAAGTACCGCGAGCTGCTCAAGCAAGGCTGGAGCGGACTGGACGGCTACCGCATGGAGGTGGAAATCGAGTCGATCGAGATCGCCGAGGACGGTCAGAGCGCCACGGTCCGGGACACCACCAAGGAGACCCTGCAGCTACGTGGCCATGAGATGACCACCGGCATGCAGGAAACGGCGAGCCTGCGCCTGATCGAGGGCGAACCGAAGATCGTGCGCATCGAGGCGCTCATCAAGCCCTGACGGTTATTCCTGAGCCGGCAGGCCCTGCCAGCCGCCACCCAGCGCCGCGATCAGCTGCACGCTGGCGATCAGGCGGCTGCCCTGCAGGGTCAGACGAGTGCGTTCGTTGGACAACGCGGTGGTCTGCACGCTGACCACATCGGTGAACTCCACGGTGCCGGCGCGGTACTGGTTGAGGATCAGGCGCAGCGATTCACGGGCCGCGTCCAGCGCCTCCTGCTGGACCACCGCCTCGCGCTCCAGCACGGCCAGCTGCACCAGATAATCCTCCACCTCGCGGAAGCTGCCGAGTACGGTCTGCCGGTAGTCGGCTACGGTCTGGTCGTAGCTGGCCTCGGCCTGCTCGACGCGCGAGCGGATCAGCCCGCCATCGAACAGATTCAGCGCGAACGCCGGGCCAATGGACCAGAAACGGTTGGGCGAGCTGATCCAGTTGTCCAGGCTGCCGCTGCGGTAGCCGCCGCTGGCCGACAGGCTCAGCTCGGGGTAATAGGCGGCTTCGGCCACGCCGATCTCGGCGTTGGCGGCCATCACCCGGCGCTCGGCGGCAGCCACGTCTGGGCGCCGCTCCAGCAGGGTCGACGGCAGGCTGATCGGCACGCTGGGCAGCGCTGGGACGTCCTTGCGCACCGCCAGTTCGAACTCCGACGGCGCCACGCCGACCAGCACCGCAATCGCGTGCTCCAGCTGGGCGCGTTGGTATTCCAGATCCACCGCTTCGGCCTCGGTGCCCTTGAGCTGGGTCAGCGCCTGGGTCACGTCAGACCTGGGCACGATGCCGGCCTTGTACTGGTTCTCGGCGATGCGATAGGCCTGTCGGTAGGCCGCTACCGTCTCGTCGAGCAGGCGCTTCTGCTGATCCAGCACGCGCAGCTGCAGGTAATTCTGCACCAGCTCGGACTGCTGACTGAGGCGTACCGCCGCCAGGTCTGCGGCGCTGGCATCGAGGCCGGCGCTTTCCGACTCCAGCTGGCGGCGCAGCTTGCCCCACAGGTCCAGCTCCCAGCTCACGCCGAGGCTGGCCTCGTAACTCTTGGATACGGTGGAGGCATTGGCGCCGCTGACGCTAACCCCGCCGGTGGTGCCGATGGTGCTGTCTCCCCCACCCTGCCCTGCACGTGTCACCCCGGTATTGAGGCCCAGCGTCGGGAGGAAGCTCGCCCGTGCACCACGTACCAGGGCCTGGGCCTGGCGATACTTGGCCTCGGCCGAAGCCAGGTTCTGATTGTCGGCATTCAAGCGTGCGATCAGCGCATCCAGCTCAGGGTCGTCGTACAGCGTCCACCAGTCGCCGCGCAGCGCGGTGTCGGCTGGTGCCGCGGACTTCCAGCCGGCGGCCTGCTTGAACTCGACCGAGGGGGCGCTCGCGGGCCGCAGGTAGTCCGGACCAACGGCGCAGCCGGCCAGAGCCAGGGCAACGAACAGGGACGAACAGCGGAGCAAGATGGGCTTCATAGCGGAGTTTCCAGAGCAGCATCGCTGCGCACGCCGCGCCAGCGGTTGACCCGATGACGCAGGCGGTCGAGGTACAGGTAGACCACCGGAGTGGTGTAAAGGGTGAGCAACTGGCTGAGCACCAGGCCGCCGACAATGGCCAGGCCAAGCGGCTGGCGCATCTCGGCGCCTTCGGCCTGGCCGAGCAGCAGCGGCAGCGCGCCGAGCATGGCGGCCAGGGTGGTCATCATGATCGGGCGGAAGCGCAGCAGGCAGGCGCGGCGAATCGACTCCTGCGGGCTCAGGTGCTGGTCGCGCTCCAGTTCCAGGGCCAGGTCGATCATCAGGATGGCGTTCTTCTTCACCACGCCGATCAGCAGGAACAGGCCCAGCAGCGAAACCATGCTGAACTCGCTGCCGGTCAGCAGGATCGCCGCTAGCGCACCGACACCGGCCGAAGGCAGCGTGGAGAGGATGGTCAGCGGATGGATATAGCTCTCGTAGAGAATGCCGAGAACGATGTACACCACCAGCAAGGCGATCAGGATCATCACCGGCTGGCCCTGTGCTTCCTTCTCGAACTGGCCGCCGGTGCCGCCGAGCAGGCCCTGCACTTCGATGGGCAGGTTGAGTTCGGCCACCGTCCGACGGATCGCCGTGTTGGCCTGGTCCTGGCTGACGTCCGGGGCCAGCGAGTAGCCGATGCTCTCGGCGGCAAACTGGCCCTGGTGGTTGACCCGGTCTTCCTCCAGGCTGCGCTCCCAGCGGGCGAAGCCGGAGAGCGGCACGCGCGCGCCGTCGGCGCTGATCACCTGGATCTGGTCCAGTGCCTCCGGATACTGGGCATAGGCCGGATCGATCTCCATCACCACGCTGTACTGGTTAAGCGACTCGTAGATGGTGGAGATCTGCCGCTGGCTGAATGCGTTGTTCAGCACGCTGGTGATCATCGCCATGTCCACACCCAGGCGCTGAGCCGTGGCGCGGTCCACCACCAGGTTGATCTGCTGGGCGCCCTCGCCTTCATTGGCATCGATGTCGGTCAGCTCCGGCAGCTTGGCCAGGGCGTCACGCACCTTGGGTGTCCACTCCTTGAGCAGCGACAGCTCGCTGGCCAGCAACACGTACTCGTTCTCCGAGCTACGCCCCTGGCGGCCGCCGAACTGCAGGTCCTGGTCGGACATCAGCATCAGCCGCGCGCCAGGCACCTTGGGCAGCTCCTTGCGCAGGCGATCCATCACCTCGCGGGCGGACATGTCGCGCTCGGCGATGGGTTTCAGGCGCACCACCAGGAAGGCGTTGTTGATCCCGCTCTCGCCGCCGATGAAACCGGCCACGCTGTGGATCGCCGGGTCCTTGAGCAGGCCGTCGCGGAAGGCGTCCATCTTCGGCTGCATGACCTGGAACGACAGACCATCATCGCCACGCACGAAGCCGATCAGCTGGCCGGTGTCCTGCTCGGGCATCAGGTTTTTCGGCACCGTGGCGAAGAGGTAGAAGTTGCCGGCGATGGTCAGCAACAGGGTGAACAGGGTCAGCCGCGAATGCGCCAGCGCCCACTCGAGGCTGCGTCCGTAGAAGGCCAGTACGCGCTCCTGCACCCGCGCGCCAATTTGCTGCAGGCGGCCGGGCGCACGCTCCTCTTCTTCGGCCTTGAGCCAGCGGGCGCAGAGCATCGGCGTCAGGGTCAGCGACACGGCCAGGGAAATCAGGATCGCCGCCGTCAGGGTCACGGCGAACTCGCCGAACAGGCTGCCGACGATGCCGCCCATGAACAGGATGGACATGAACACCGCGACCAACGACAGGTTCATCGATAGCAGGGTGAAACCCACCTCCCCTGAACCCTTGAACGCTGCCGCCATGGGCTTTTCGCCGGCCTCGATATGCCGCGAGATGTTCTCCAGCACGACGATGGCGTCGTCCACCACCAGGCCAGTGCAGATGATCAGCGCCATCAGCGACAGGTTGTTCAGCGAGAAGTCCAGGAGGTACATCACCGCGAAGGTGCCGACCAGCGACACCGGTACCGCCAGTGCCGGAATCAGCGAGGCGCGCCAGCGGCCGAGGAACAGGAAGACCACCATGATCACCAGGGCCACGGCGATCAGCAGGGTACGCTCGGCTTCGTGCAGGCTGGCGCGGATCACCGGCGAGCGGTCCATGGCCACGTCCAGCTGGGCGCTGGCCGGCATCACCGCCTCCAGGGCCGGCAGTTCGGCGCGGATGTCCTCGATGGTCTGGATGATGTTGGCGCCCGGCTGGCGGTTGACCACCAGCAGCACGGCCTTCTCGTCGTTGTAGAAGCCTGAGTTGTAGCGGTTCTCCACCGAATCCGCGACCTTGGCCACATCGCCCAGGCGCACCGGCGCATTGTTCTGGTAGCGGATGATCAGGTCCTGGTACTGCGCGGCCTTGCGCAGCTGGTCGTTGGCCTGGATCTGCCAGTGGCGGTCGGCATCGGCGACGTCGCCCTTGGGGCGATCCTGGTTGGCCTGATCGATGGCGTTGCGCACCTCGTCCAGGGCCACGCCGTACTGGTCGAGCAGGCGCGGCTCCAGCTGCACGCGCACGGCCGGCAGTGAGCTGCCGCCGATCTCGATCTTGCCCACGCCCTGCACCTGCGACAGTTTCTGTGCAATCACCGTAGAGGCCAGGTCATACAGCTGGCTCTTGTCCAGCTGTGGCGAGGTCAGCGACAGCACCATGATCGGCGCCTGTGACGGGTTGAACTTCTCGTAGGTGGGCATGCTGCGCATGCCGCTGGGCAGCAGGTTGCGCGAGGCGTTGATCGCCGCCTGCACCTCGCGCGCGGCGGCATCCACGTTCCGCCCGATCTCGAACAGGATGATGATCCGCGTATTGCCCTGGGCGCTGCGGCTGGTCATCTCGCTGATGCCGGCGATGCTGCCCAACGCCCGCTCCAGCGGCGTGGCCACGCTGGAGGCCATGGTCTGCGGGCTCGCACCCGGCAGGCTGGCGCTGACCACGATGGCCGGGAAATCCATGTTCGGCAGCGGCGCCACCGACAGCAGGCGGAAGCTGACCAGCCCGGCGAGGATGATCGCCAGGCTCAGCAGCAGTGTCGCCACCGGGCGGCGGATGAAGGGGGCGGATAGATTCATGGGTAGCCTGCCGCCTCCCCTCTCCCCTCAGGGGAGAGGGTTAGGGGCGCCCGGCGTAGGGAGAGGGGCAAAGGCACCGCAGCAGCCCCGCCCTCTCCCCCGGCCCCTCTCCCGTAAACGGGCGAGGGGAGCAAAAGCCAGGCACCGCTCACGCCGGCACCCCTGAAGCGCTACGGCCGAGCACTCGCCGCGACAACCGGTCGAAGGCCAGGTAGATCACCGGAGTGGTGAACAGTGTCAGCACCTGGCTGAGCAGCAGGCCGCCGACCATCACCAGGCCCAGCGGCTGGCGCAGCTCGGCGCCGGAACCCGAGGCCAGCATCAGCGGAATGGCGCCAAACAGCGCGGCCAGGGTGGTCATCAGAATCGGCCTAAAGCGCAGCAGCGCGGCCTGGTAGATGGCCGCCTCGGGTGCCATGCCCTGGTGGCGCTCGGCCTCCAGGGCGAAGTCGATCATCATGATCGCGTTCTTCTTGACGATGCCGATCAGCAGGATGATGCCGATGATGGCGATCAGGCCCAGGTCGTTGCCGGTCAGCAGCAGCGCCAGCAGCGCGCCGACGCCGGCCGAGGGCAGTGTCGAGAGGATGGTGATCGGGTGGATATAGCTCTCGTAGAGCACGCCCAGCACGATGTACATGGTGACGATGGCGGCCAGAATCAGCAGCAGCGTGCTCGACAGCGAGGCGCGGAACGCTTCGGCTGCGCCCTGGAACTGGGTCTGGATGCCCGCTGGCAGGCCGATGCCCTGTTTGACCTGCTCGATCACCTCGACCGCTTCGCCCAGCGACACGCCCGGCGCCAGGTTGAACGACACGGTGACCGCCGGGAACTGGCCGATATGGTTGACCAGCAGGCTGGCCGGCCGCTCCTCGATGCGCGCCAGCGAGGCCAGCGGCACCTGAGCGCCACTGGCGGTGGCGACATGGATGCGCTGCAGCGCCTGCGGCCCCAGCTCGCCGGCATTGGCGCTCTCGAGCACCACGCGGTACTGGCTGGACTGGGTGAAGATGGTGGAAATCTGCCGCTGGCCGAAGGCGTCGTACAAGGCATCATCAATGCTGCCGACGCTCACGCCCAGGCGCGAGGCGGAGTCACGGTCGATGTTGAGGAACACTTGCAGGCCGCGGTTCTGCAGGTCGCTGGCCACATCGCGCAGCTCCGGCTGCTGGTTCAGCGCAGTGATCAGCTTGGGCGTCCACTCCTCCAGCAGCTCGCCGTCCGGCGACTCCAGGCTGAACTGGAACTGGGTACGGCTGACCCGGTCCTCGATGGTCAGGTCCTGTACCGGCTGCAGATACAGGGCGATGCCCGGCACCTTGGCCAGCTCGGGGCGCAGGCGCTCGATCACTTCGCTGGCGGTCACGTCGCGCTCGCGGTGCGGCTTGAGGTTGATCAGCAGGCGGCCGCTGTTGAGAGTTGGGTTGTCGCCGTCCACACCGATGTAGGAGGACAGGCTGGAAACGTCCGGGTCGCGCAGGATGACCTCGGCCAGGCGCTGCTGGCGCTCGCTCATGGCCTTGAACGAGATCGACTGCGGCGCCTCGGAAATACCCTGGATCACCCCGGTGTCCTGCAGCGGGAAGAAGCCCTTGGGCACGGCCAGGTACAGCACCACGGTAAGCGCCAGGGTGCCGATGGCCACCAGCAGGGTCAGGCCCTGATGGCGCAGGGTCCAGGTCAGGCCCACGGCGTAGCGCGCGATCAGGCCGTCGATAAAGGCGCCAGCGGACCTGTAGAAGCGCCCCTGTTCGTCCTCTTTCTCGGCCTTGAGCAGGCGCGCGCACATCATCGGCGTGAGGGTCAGCGACACCACCAGGGAAATCAGAATGGCCACCGCCAGGGTGATGGCGAACTCGCGGAACAGTCGCCCCACTACGTCCGCCATAAAAAGCAGCGGAATCAGCACAGCGATCAGCGAGAAGGTCAGCGAGATCAGGGTGAAGCCGATCTGCTTGGCACCCTTGAGCGCGGCGTTGAACGGTGTCTCGCCCTCCTCCAGATGGCGCGCGATGTTCTCCAGCATGACGATGGCATCGTCCACCACGAAGCCGGTGGCGATGGTCAGCGCCATCAGCGTCAGGTTGTTGATGGAAAAACCGGCCAGGTACATCACGCCGAACGTGCCGATCAGCGACAGCGGCACGGCGATGGACGGAATAATGGTGGCCGACACCTTGCGCAGGAACAGGAAAGTCACCAGCACCACCAGGGCGATGGCCAGCACCAGCTCGAACTGCACGTCCTTGACCGCCGCGCGGATGGTCTGGGTGCGGTCGGTGAGCACCTGCACCTCGATGCTCGCCGGCAGGCCCGCAGTGATCTGCGGCAGCAGCTTCTGGATACGGTCGACCACCTCGATGACGTTGGCGCCGGGCTGGCGCTGGATGCTCAGCAGCACTGTCTCGTTGCGGTCGGCCCAGGCCGCCAGGCGCTCGTTCTCGGCACCGTCGACGATGCTGGCCACGTCACGCAGGCGCAGCGCCGCGCCGTTCTCGTACTTGAGGATCAGGTCCTGGTACTCGGCGGCCGACTTGAGCTGGTCGTTGGCATCCAGCTGCGAGACGCGGGTCGGGCCGTCGAAGTTGCCCTTGGGCTGGTTGACGTTCTGCGCGGCGATAAGCTGGCGCACGTCAGCCAGGTTGAGGCCATGGCTGGCCAGCGCCTCGGGATCGACCTTGATGCGCACCGCCGGGCGCTGGCCACCGGCCAGGCTGACCAGGCCGACACCACTGATCTGCGCGATCTTCTGCGCCATGCGCGTGTCGATCAGGTCGTGCACCTGGGTCAGCGGCAGGGTGCTGGAGCGGATCGCCAGCGTCAGCACCGGGGTGTCCGCCGGGTTGACCTTGTTGTACACCGGCGGCGCCGGCAGGTCGCTCGGCAGCAGGTTGCTGGCGGCGTTGATGGCGGCCTGCACTTCCTGCTCGGCCACATCCAGATTCACCTCCAGGCTGAAGCGCAGGGTGATCACCGAGGCACCGCCCGAGCTGGTCGAGGACATCTGCTTGAGCCCCGGCATCTGGCCGAACTGGCGCTCCAGCGGCGCGGTCACCGAGCTGGTCATCACCTGCGGGCTGGCGCCCGGATAGAGGGTCAGCACGCGGATGGTCGGGTAATCCACCTCCGGCAGCGCGGAGACCGGCAGCAGGCGGTAGGCGATCAGACCGGTGAGGAAGATCGCCACCATCAGCAGCGTGGTAGCGACCGGCCGCAGGATGAACAGGCGCGAGGCGTTCATGCGCCCTGCTTCTGTGCTGCCTGGGCCTGCGGTTGCGCCAGGGCGCCCGGTTCGTTGCCGATCACCTGCACCTGGCTGCCGTCCTTGAGCTTGTCGATGCCTTCCAGCACCAGCCGCTCACCGACCTTGACGCCCTCCTCCACCAGGCTGGTAGCGCCGTCGCTGGCGGCAATGCGGACATCGCGGATCTGCACCTTGTCGCCCTCGCCGAGGACGAAGACGAAAGTGCCGCGCGCACCGAACTGCACGGCTGCCGAAGGGATCAGCGTGGCCTGCTGGCGCGTTTCCACGCGCAGGCGCACGTTGACGAACTGGTTGGGGAACAGCTGTTCGCCGGTATTGGCGAAACGCGCCTTGAGCTTGACGGTGCCGGTGGCCACGTCGATCTGGTTGTCCAGGCTGTGCAGTTCACCCTCGGCCAGGCGCTGCTGCTCGCCCCGGTCCCAGGCCTCGACGCGCAGCTTCTGGTTGTCGCGCACCCGCGCCAGTACCGGCGGCAGGTCCTTCTCCGGCAGGGTGAAGTTGACGGCGATGGGCTCGACCTGGGTGATCACCACCAGCGGCGTGGTGTCGCTGCTGCGCACCAGGTTGCCGAGGTCCACCTGGCGCAGGCCGAGGCGACCGGAGATAGGTGCGCGGATGCGGGTGAAGTCGAGGTTCAGGCGCGCCTCGGCGACGGCGGCCTGATTGCTCTTCACCGTGCCGCGGTACTGGCCGACCAGCGCCTGCTGGGTATCCAGGGTCTGCTTGGCGATGCTGTCCTCGGCGTACAGCCCCTGGTAGCGCGCCAGGTCGATCTCGGCATTCTTCAACTGCGCCTGGTTCTGCGCCAGGGTGCCCTCGGCCTGCTGCAACGCCACCTGATAGGGACGCGGGTCGATCTGCGCCAGCAGGTCGCCGGCCTTGACCAGTTGCCCCTCCTCGAAGAACACCTTGACCAGTTCGCCATCCACCCGCGAGCGCACATTGACCGTGTTCAGCGCGGTAACGGTGCCCAGGGCCTTGAGCTCGATATGAAAATCACCGCTACCTACCTCGGTCAGGCGCACCGGCACCGGGCCATCCCAGGGGCTGTTACCCTCTTTCTTAGTGGCCGGTTTGCCGGGCAGCAGCCACCACAGCAGCAGCGCGCCGAGCAGCACGGCCAGGCCGATCAGCCAGCGACGGGAAAAGCGGGGGGTGGCACGGGAATCGGGCATGGCGCGGTATCACTTTCCTGGGGAGGATGAACGATAAGTACTCCCAGCAGCCAGGCAAAGGGTCTTTACCGCCTATTTACCCTTGTTTGACGTAACAAGACGTTAGGAATTTAGAAAAAACAACGGCCTGCATCAGGCAGGCCGTTGTAAGCAGTGACGCCGCGAGGGGCTTGCGAGCTAGAGAAAAGCAAGGCCTAGGCGGCCCCTCGGAAGCGGCTGAGGAAGCGCAGTTTACAACTGGTAAATGAGCTTGACTCGCTTCGCTCGCCCCTTCGGGGCCGCCCTTACGGGCGTTGGCCGCAAGCGGCCTCCGAAGCCGCTTCCAACACAGCTTTTCCGACGCGCAGCAGCCCCGGATTACTTCAGTACGGCGATGGCGGCCGCATAGTTCGGCTCATCGGCGATCTCGCCGACCAGCTCGCTGTGCAGCACCTTGCCCTGTTCGTCGAGCACCACCACGGCACGGGCGGCCACGCCCACCAGCGGGCCGCTGGCGATTGCCACACCGTAGTCCTTGAGGAAGCTGGCACCGCGCATGGTCGACAGGTTGACCACGTTGTCCAGGCCTTCGGCGCCGCAGAAGCGCGCCTGGGCGAACGGCAGGTCGGCGGAGATGCACAGCACAACGGTGTTCGGCAGGGCACTGGCCTCGGCATTGAACTTGCGCACGGAGGTGGCGCAGGTCGGGGTGTCGATGCTCGGGAAGATGTTCAGTACCTTGCGCTTGCCGGCCAGGCTGGCCAGGGTCACGTCGGAAAGATCCTTGGCCACCAGGCTGAACGCCGGGGCCTGCTGACCGGCCTGCGGCAGCTGACCGTCGACCTGAACCGGGTTGCCCTTGAGAGTTACTTGAGCCATTTGCGAGTTCCTTCAGTGTGTTGATGCCGGGTAACGGCACCCAGCGGTTGAACGGCCGCTAGTGTGACCGGGCGGTGCTGCTCCGGCAACGCCGCCATCAGGCCGAGGCTTGCCGGACCACCTGCGGGTTGGGGTGGAAGAATACGTGCTCGCGGATCGGCCCTACCGCCACTTCGCCGATTTCCTCGTAGCCCTGGCGCTTGTAGAACTCCAGGTAATGCGGGTTGCCGGTATCGAGCACCACGCCCTGCGAGCCGGCATCCTCGGCGCACCAGTCATGCAGGGCGCCAAGCAGTTTTTCACCGAGCTGCTGGCCCTGGAACTGCGGGTGCACGCCAATCAGCGGCAACACGTGGTAAGGCCCCGGCGGCAGACAGGCGAGCACCGCATCGTGGTATTCCAGGTAGCGCTTGGTGCAACGGAAGCCGGTGGTCATCAACATGCGCAGGCGCCAGCCCCAGCTCTCCGTGATGTCCAGGCGGCGGATCGGTGGCGCGATCAGGGCGATGCCGACCAGGCGTTCCTCGATCACCAGGCCGATAGCCGGCAGCTCCTCGGCGAAATGCTGCTGCACCAGCTCGCGCACGGTGGCGCGCACGCGCTGGTCGAAGCCGGGGCGCTCGCTCTCGAACAGGTAGGCGAAAGTCGGGTCGTGGCGGTAGGCGTGGTACAGCAGCGAGCGGGCCTCGCGGACGTAGCCATGGTCGAGCATGCGGACTTCGGCGTTACGGTGGGGCATCGGGCTGACCTCGGTTGTTATTGGTTTGGCGGGTCGATGGCCAAGGTAGCACCGCAGCCCACCCCCTGCCAGACGCTGGCCGTCGCCGGAGCGCTGGGCTAGCATCGCAGTTTTACTCGCCGGTGCCTCCCCATGAAGATCGTTTCCTTCAATATCAACGGCCTGCGCGCCCGACCTCATCAACTACAGGCGCTTATCGACAAGCACCAGCCGGATGTCATCGGCCTGCAGGAGACCAAAGTCGCCGACGAGCAGTTCCCTGAGGAAGACATCCGCCAACTCGGCTACCACGTGCACTACCATGGGCAGAAAGGCCACTACGGTGTCGCCCTGCTCTCCCGCGAAGCGCCGCTGGTGCTGCACAAGGGCTTTCCCGGCGACGCGGAAGACGCCCAGCGCCGCTTCATCTACGGCACCTTCGCCGATAAACAAGGCAACCCGGTGACGGTGATGAATGGCTACTTCCCGCAGGGCGAGAGCCGCGACCATCCCACCAAGTTCCCCGGCAAGCAGCGTTTCTACGCCGATCTGCAGCAACTGTTGGTCGAGCGTTTCGACCCAGCCCAGGCGCTGGTGGTCATGGGCGACATCAACATCAGCCCGGAAGACTGCGACATCGGCATCGGTGAGCCCAACCGCCTGCGCTGGCTGAAGACCGGCAAGTGCAGCTTCCTGCCCGAGGAGCGCGAATGGCTGGCGACCCTGAAGAACTGGGGCCTGGTCGACAGCTTCCGCCACCTCAACCCGATGGTGAACGACCGCTTCAGCTGGTTCGACTACCGCAGCCGTGGCTTCGAGGACGAGCCCAAACGCGGCCTGCGCATCGACGTGATCCTCGCCACCGCCGTTCTGCAGGCGCGTTTCAAGGAGGCCGGCATCGACTACGAGCTGCGCGGCATGGAAAAACCCTCAGACCATGCGCCGATCTGGCTTGAGCTGAGCTAAGCCCGGCATCCTGCACGCCGCTTCGCCGCCCCTAAAAAAGCCAGCACAAGCGCTGGCTTTTTTATGCTGAGAGCCCATTCCAGAGCGGTGCGCTGTAACCTGACTGCAACCTTATCGACTTATTCTGCGCGGCACTTTCCCCCCTAGAAGAAGGTCTGCGCCGCATGTCACGCGTCCTGCCAGTCAGTGATCGGCAATCCTGCAACCATGCCTACATCTGGTTGATCCTCGGTTTCATCTGCTATGCCCTGCCCTGGTCGGTATTCGCTGCCGAAGCCACCACCCTGCTGCGCATTCAGGGCTCCAACACCATCGGTGCCAAGCTCGGCCCGGCACTGGTCAGCGGCCTGTTCGAAAGCCAGGGCATGAGCAATGTGCGTATCGCCAAAGGCGCGGAGAACGAACAGAGCGTGCTGGCCGAGGACAAGCTGGGTCGCACCCTGCAGGTCAACGTCGCTGCCCACGGCTCCGGCACCGGTTTCGTTGCCCTGCAGGACGGCAGCGCCGAGCTGGCCGCTTCCTCGCGCCCGATCAAGGATGCCGAGGCTGCCGCCCTGCAGACCCTGGGCGATATGCGCGGCAACGCCGCCGAACAGGTGATTGCCATCGACGGCCTGGCCATCATCGTGCATCCACAAAACCCGGTGCAGGCCCTGACCACCGAGCAGTTGGCCGCCGTATTCGCCGGTGAGATCAAGAACTGGGCGGCCCTTGGCGGTACGCCCGGGGCGATCAACCTGTACGCCCGCGACGACAAGTCAGGCACCTTCGACACCTTCAAGGAACTGGTGCTGGCCAGCCAGGGCAAAAGCCTGAGCAGTGCTGCCAAGCGCTTCGAGTCCAGCGACCAGCTGTCCGACAGCGTCAGCCAGGACCCCAGCGGCATCGGCTTCATCGGCTTGCCCTATGTGCGCCAGAGCAAGCCGCTGGCCATTGCCGACGGCGATTCGCAGCCGATGCTGCCCAGCACCACGCTGATCGCCACCGAAGACTATCCGCTGTCGCGTCGCCTGTTCCTCTACAACCCACCGGGCACCACCAACGAGTGGGTGCAGGCACTGGTGCAGTTCGCCCACAGCCCGGCGGGCCAGGCAATCGTGGCCAAGACCGGCTTCATCCCGCAGACCGTGCAGGCGGTGAAGGTCGAGCCCAGCGCACAGATGCCGGAGCACTACCGCCGGCTGGCCAGCGAGGCGCAGCGCCTGTCGGTGAACTTCCGCTTCCAGGAAGGCAGCGCCGAGCTGGACAACAAGGCCCAGCGCGACCTGGCGCGGGTGCTGGACTACCTCAAGGCCAACGACAAGCTGCGGCAGAAGGCCGTGCTGGTTGGCTTCGGCGACCCGAAGAACGATCCGGCGCGCGCTGCCCTGCTGTCCAAGCTGCGCGCCATGGCCGTGCGTCGTGATCTGGTCAAGGGCGGAGTGATCTTCCGTGACATCACCGGCCTGGGCGAACAGATGCCGGTGGCGGCCAACGATGCCGACGAGGGTCGGGTGAAGAATCGCCGCGTCGAGGTCTGGGTGTACTAACAGCTCCCTCTCCCCCTGGGAGAGGGATGGGGCGGCCCGCGTAGGGTGAGGGACTAAGCCCTCACTCATCGCAACACCCTCACCCCTGGCCCCTCTCCCAAAGGGAGAGGGGAACAGACTTGCGTTTGCCGAACCCGGCAGCCGGCTGTAGCCTTATTCATGGACGAGCGTAAAAACGCTCGCCAGTGACGCCGGGCCCCTCTGGCGGCGCCCCCAACGCCGCGATGTCGGAGTCACTGTCTGACCGACAGCGACGGAGGGGCTCATGGAACCGCTACTCGTCTTTCTCACCACCCCCGTACTCGGCACTGCCACCTGGCTGTGGCTGAGCTTCCTGGGCATCGTCATCGCCCTGCTGGTGCTGGACCTCGGCGTCCTGCATCGCGACCAGCATGAGATCGAGATGCGCGAGAGCCTGCTGCTGTACAGCGGCTACTTCAGCGTCGGCGTGCTGTTCGGCCTGTGGATCTGGCATGAACTGGGCGTGCAGAAGGCGCTGGAGTTCTACACGGGCTTCCTGGTCGAGCAGTCGCTGTCGATGGACAACGTGTTCGTCATGGCGATGATCTTCGGCTTCTTCGGCATCCCCCGGCGCTACCAGCACCGGGTGCTGTTCTGGGGCATTCTCGGGGTGATCGTGCTGCGCGCCATCATGATCGGCCTGGGCACGGCACTGGTGCAGGAATTCGAGTGGCTGCTCTATGTGTTCGGCGCCTTCCTGCTGCTCAGCGGGGTGAAGATGCTGTTCAGCCGCGAGGAGCACCACCCGGACCTGGCGCAGAATCCGCTGCTGCGCTTTCTGCGCCGGCATCTGCGGGTGACCGAGGAGCTGCATGATGGCCACTTCTTCGTGCGCAAGCGGCCGGAAGGCGCTACCCGCCACCTGCTCTACGCCACGCCGCTGTTTCTCGCCCTGGTGCTGATCGAGCTGGCGGACCTGGTGTTCGCCGTGGACAGCGTGCCGGCGGTCTTCGCCATCACCCAGGACCCGTTCATCGTCTATACCTCGAACATCTTCGCCATCCTCGGCCTGCGCTCACTGTACTTCGCCCTGGCGGCGCTGATGCACCGCTTCGTCTACCTCAAGTATGCGCTGGCGCTGGTGCTGATCTTCATCGGTGGCAAGATCTTCCTGCACGGCTTCATCGGCAAGATTCCCGCCCTGCTCTCGCTCGGTGTTACCTTCGGCCTGCTGGCCGGCGGCGTGCTGCTGTCGCTGCTGAAAACCCGCAATCGCCCGGAGCAGGAGTCCTGATGGACGTACGGATCGACAGGCTGGAGCGCCAGGGCCAGGTGCTCTGGCGAGTGCAGATGGGCCGACGCAGCCTGACCTTTCACGAGGAGCTGGCGGCGCGCGCCTTCGCCGCCCAGCTGCATCTGCGCCTGAGTTGGCTGAACCAGAAGGAACTGGCTGAGGCGGCAAGGAAGGCTGAAACGAACGCAGCGCGGCTCCCCTCTCCCGTTTACGGGAGAGGGGCTGGGGGAGAGGGTAAGAATCCGCAATCCGACCAAGCCCCCTCTCCCTGGCCCTCTCCCCGAGGGGAGAGGGAATGGTAGGTGCGCAGCCTGCATCCGAGTAGCCAGAAACGACGAGGCCCGCAGATGCGGGCCTCGTGCATTGCCATCGCGGTCAGCGGCTGGCTTTCATCGCTTCACGCGGCACGTACTTGCCGACTTCGAACTTGCCCACCGCCGCGCGGTGCACTTCGTCCGGGCCGTCGGCCAGGCGCAGGGTGCGCTGCATAGCGTACCAGTAGGCCAGCGGGAAGTCGTTGGACACACCGGCGCCGCCGTGGATCTGGATGGCGCGGTCGATCACATTGAGCGCGACGTTGGGCGCCACCACCTTGATCTGGGCGATCTCGCTGGCGGCCACCTTGTTGCCCACGGTGTCCATCATGTAGGCGGCATTCAGAGTCAGCAGGCGGGCCTGGTTGATCTCGATGCGCGAGTTGGCGATGTGGTCGATGTTGCCGCCCAGGCGCGCCAGCGGCTTGCCGAAGGCGGTACGGCTGACGGCGCGCTTGCACATTAGCTCCAGCGCACGCTCGGCCATGCCGATGGAACGCATGCAGTGGTGGATACGGCCCGGGCCGAGGCGGCCCTGGGCGATCTCGAAGCCGCGGCCCTCGCCGAGCAACACGTTGTCATAGGGTACGCGCACGTTGTCGAAGATTACTTCGGCGTGACCGTGCGGGGCATCGTCGTAACCGAATACCGGCAGCGGACGGACGATCTTCACCCCGGGGGTATCGCTCGGCACCAGGATCATCGAGTGCTGCTGGTGGCGCGGCGCGTCCGGGTTGGTCAGGCCCATGAAGATCATGATCTTGCAGCGCGGGTCGCAGGCGCCGGAAGTCCACCACTTGCGGCCGTTGATCACCCACTCGTCACCCTCGCGGCGGGCGTTGGCCTGCATGTTGGTGGCGTCCGAAGAGGCCACGCCAGGCTCGGTCATGGCGAAGGCGGAACGAATCTCACCGGACAGCAGCGGCTCCAGCCACTGCTTCTTCTGCGCCTCGCTGGCGTAGCGCACCAGGGTCTCCATGTTGCCGGTGTCCGGCGCGGAGCAGTTGAACGGCTCGGCGCCGATCAGCGAGCGGCCCATGATTTCGGCCAGCGGCGCGTATTCCATGTTGGTCAGGCCGGCGCCGTATTCGGACTCCGGCAGGAACAGGTTCCACAGCCCCTCGGCCTTCGCCTTGGCTTTCAGCTCCTCCATGATCGCGGTCGGCTGCCAGCGGTCACCCTGGTTGACCTGCTCTTCGAACACGGCTTCGGCCGGGTAGACATAGGCTTCCATGAACGCGGTAACGCGCTCACGCAGTTCCTGAACCTTGGGGGAATAGGCGAAATCCATGGGGACACCTTGGTGGTTGGCTTCGATGTGGAATGATGCTAGAACAGCACCCACGATTTATCTAAGCTATTTTCCTGCCTTATCAACATTCATAAGCAATATGAGATAAGGCTTGAAGCACGGAGAAGACCATGAATCTGAACAAGGTAGACCTCAACCTCTTCATCGTCTTCGACGCCATCTACACCGAGGCCAACCTGACCCGCGCCGGGCAGATTGTCGGTATCACCCAGCCGGCAGTGTCCAACGCCCTGGCACGCCTGCGCGAGACCTTCAACGACCCGCTGTTCGTGCGCACCGCGCAGGGCATGGTGCCCACGCCCATGGCGCAGAACATCATCGGCCCGGTGCGCAATGCGCTGCAGCTACTGCGCGTGTCGGTGCAGGAAAGCCGCACCTTCGATGCCAAGCAGGCGAACAAGACCTATCGCATCAGCATGACCGATCTCTCCGAGCAGATCCTCCTGCCGCCGCTGTTCCAGCGCCTGCGCCGCCTGGCGCCGGCGGTGCAGATCGAAAGCTTCCAGGCCAAGCGCCGCGAAACCACCAAGGAACTGGCCGCCGGCCGCCTGGACTTCGCCGTCGACGCGCCGCTCAACACCGACCCGCAGGTGCGCCACGTCAAGCTGATGGAAGACCGCTACGTCTGCGCCATGCGCCCCGGCCACCCGTTGGCCAAGGACAAGCTGAGCCTGGACGAATACCTGTCGCAGGCGCATATCCAGATCTCCAGCCGCCGCAGCGGCCTCGGCTACATCGACCTGTCCCTGGGCAAGATGGGTCTGCAGCGCAAGGTGGCGCTGCGCTCGCAGCACTACCTGATGGCCTCCAGCGTGCTGCACAGCACCGACATGCTGATGACCGTGCCGGAGCGCTTCGCCCGTCGCCACAACCTGCACCACGTTGACCTGCCGGTGAACGACGTACCGGCGCTGGAAACCCACCTGTACTGGCACGAAAGTACCGACCAGGACCCGGCCAACCGCTGGATGCGCGAGCAACTGATCGAGCTGGCGCAACAGATCAGCGCCCAGGAGAAAAAGGCTGCCGAGACGGCCTGAGCCAGTTATCCCTCTCCCGCCGCGTTCTCCCTCTCCCTCTGGGAGAGGGCCGGGGTGAGGGTACCGCAGGCAACTCGATGCAGACCTAAACTCCCTCACCCTACGCGGGCCGCTTACAAGCTGCGCGCAATCACCATGCGCTGCACATCACTGGTGCCTTCATAGATCTGGCACACCCGCACATCGCGGTAAATGCGCTCCACCGGGAAGTCCTTGAGGTAGCCGTAGCCGCCCAGCGTCTGGATCGCCGCCGAGCAGACCTTCTCCGCCATCTCCGAGGCGAACAGCTTGGCCATCGAGGCCTCGGTCAGGCAGGGCTGACCGGCTTCGCGCAGGCTGGCGGCGTGATGCACCATCTGCCGCGCCACGGTGATCTGCGTGGCCATGTCGGCCAGGCGGAAGGCCACCGCCTGGTGCTCGATGATCGGTTTGCCGAAGGTCTGCCGCTCGCGGGCGTAGTCGCGCGCCGCCTCGAATGCGGCGCGGGCCATGCCCACCGACTGCGCGGCAATGCCGATGCGCCCGCCTTCCAGGTTGCTCAGGGCGATGCGGTAGCCCTCGCCCTCCTCGCCCAGGCGCAGGGCCGCCGGAATGCGCAGCTCGTCGAACTGGATCTGGCAGGTGTCGGAGGCGTGTTGGCCGAGCTTGTCCTCCACTCGCACCACGGAATAGCCGGGCGTGTCGGTCGGCACGATGAAGGCGCTGATGCCCTTCTTGTCGGCCGCCGGATCGGTCACGGCGAACACGATCACCATCCCGGCGTGGCTACCGGAGGTAATGAACTGCTTGGCGCCGCTGAGCACGTAGTAGTCGCCATCGCGCCGCGCGCGGGTGCGCAGGTCGCTGGCGTCCGAGCCGGCCTGCGGCTCGGTCAAGGCGAAGGCGCCAAGCATGGCGCCGCTGGCCAACGGCTGGAGGAAGCGCTCTTTCTGCTGCTGGCTGCCGAACTTGAGGATGGGCATGCAGCCCACCGAGTTGTGCACGCTCATGATGGTCGAGCAGGCGCCGTCGCCGGCGGCAATCTCCTCCAGGGCCATGGCATAGGCCAGATGGCCGGTTTGCGCGCCGCCCCACTCCTCCGGCACCAGCATGCCGAGGAAGCCGAGGTCGGCCATCTCCTTCAAAGCTTCTGCCGGGAAACGATGCTCGCGGTCCCAGTCGGCGGCGAAGGGCTTCAGTCGCTCCTGGGCGAACTGGCGGGCCATATCGCGGATCAGGATGTCCTGTTCGGCGGGAATCATCGGCTCACCTCACTTGGCCGCCATGCGCAGCGCGCCATCCAGACGGATGGTCTCGCCGTTGAGCATGGCGTTCTCGACGATATGGCGGACCAGCGCGGCGTACTCGGCCGGGCGTCCCAGGCGCGGCGGGAACGGCACGTTGGCAGCCAGGGAGTCCTGCACCTCCTGGGGCATACCGGCCATCATCGGCGTCTCGAAGATGCCGGGGGCGATGCACATCACGCGGATGCCCGAGCGCGCCAGGTCGCGCGCGGCCGGCAGGGTCATGGCAGCCACGCCCCCCTTGGAGGCCGAATAGGCACACTGGCCCATCTGCCCGTCGAAGGCCGCCACCGAGGCGGTATTGATGATCACCCCGCGCTCACCGCCCTCGTTCGGCTGGTTCCTGGCCATGGCCTCGGCGGCCAGGCGCAGCATGTTGAAGCTGCCGATCAGGTTGATCTCGATGGTGCGGCGGAAGCTGTCCAGCCCATGGGCACCGTTGCGCCCGATGACCTTCTCGGCCGGTGCCACGCCCGCGCAGTTGACCAGCCCATGCACGGCGCCGAAGGCCTGCAATGCCTCTTCCACAGCGGCGCGGCCGTCGGCCTCGCTGCTGATATCGGCTCGCAGGAACCGTGCGCGCTCGCCCAGCTCGGCGGCCGCCTTGGCGCCGGCCTCGGCGTTGATGTCCAGCAGCAGCACCCTGGCGCCCTGCGCCACCAGCTCGCGGGCGCTGGCCAGGCCGAGGCCGGAGCCCCCGCCGGTGATGAGGAATACGGAGTCTTCGATACGCATGCACAGTCCTCGAATCGATGGGGCGTCGGACCCTGCCGACATTGACAGGCAGATTTGCACAGGTTTACGTTAACGTAAAGGTAAGCGGGAGCCGCTCATGTCCATCACCTACTCCATCTCCGATCTGGCCCGCGAGCTCGATGTCACCACACGTGCCATCCGCTTCTACGAGGAGCAAGGCATGCTTGAGCCGGAGCGGCGCGGCCAGGAGCGCATCTACCGGCCCAAGGACCTGGTGGCGCTGAAACTGATCCTGCGCGGCAAGCGCATCGGCTTCTCCCTGGCCGAGTGCAAGGAGCTCATCGACCTCTACGACCCCAGCAGCGGCAACCGCAAGCAGCTGGAAACCTTCATGGCCAAGATCGCCGCCCGCCGTGCCCAGCTTGAGCAGCAGTTGCTCGACATTGAGCAGATGCAGCTGGAACTCGACACCGCCGAGGAACGCTGCCTGGCCGCGTTGGCCGCCACCGAATCCGCCGTTTCCTGACTCACAATTACAAGACACAGGTGACCCCATGAGCTACCCGACCCTCAACTTCGGTCTCGGCGAGACCATCGACATGCTGCGCGACTCGGTGCATCAGTTCGCCCAGGCCGAGCTGGCCCCGCATGCGGCGCAGATCGACCGCGACAACGAGTTCCCCATGGACATGTGGCGCAAGTTCGGCGACATGGGCCTGCTCGGCATGACTGTGGAAGAGGAATACGGCGGCACCAACATGGGCTACCTGGCGCACGTGATCGCCATGGAAGAGATCAGCCGCGCGTCGGCCTCGGTCGGCCTGTCCTACGGCGCCCACTCCAACCTGTGCGTCAACCAGATCCGCAAGAACGGCAGCGAGGCGCAGAAGCAGAAATACCTGCCCAAGCTGTGCTCCGGCGAGCACATCGGCGCCCTGGCCATGAGCGAGCCGAATGCCGGTTCCGACGTGGTGTCGATGAAGCTGCGCGCCGAGAAGCACGGCGACCGCTACGTGCTCAACGGCAACAAGATGTGGATCACCAACGGCCCGGACGCCCACACCTACGTGATCTACGCCAAGACCGACCTCAACGCCGGTTCGCGCGGCATGACCGCGTTTATCGTCGAGCGCGACTACAAGGGCTTCTCCCGCCACCAGAAGCTGGACAAGCTGGGCATGCGCGGCTCCAACACCTGCGAGCTGGTGTTCGAGGACTGCGAAGTGCCGGAAGAGAACATCCTCGGCGCCGAGGGTGCCGGCGTGCGCGTGCTGATGAGCGGCCTGGACTACGAGCGCACCGTGCTCTCCGGCGGCCCCACCGGGATCATGAGCGCCTGCATGGACGTGGTCCTGCCCTACGTGCACGAGCGCCAGCAGTTCAAGCAGTCGATCGGCGAGTTCCAGCTGGTGCAGGGCAAGCTGGCCGACATGTACGCCGGCATGAACGCCTCCAAGTCCTACCTGTACAACGTGGCCAAGGCCTGCGACCGCGGCGAGGAGTCGCGCAAGGACGCCGCCGCGGTGATCCTCTACACCGCCGAGATGGCCACCAAGATGGCCCTCGACACCATCCAGCTGCTCGGTGGCAACGGCTACACCAACGAGTACCCAGCCGGCCGCCTGCTGCGTGACGCCAAGCTCTACGAGATCGGCGCCGGCACCAGCGAAATCCGCCGCATGCTGATCGGCCGCGAGCTGTTCAACGAGACGAAATAATCCTTCTCCCCCTGGGAGAAGGTGCCCGAAGGGCGGATGAGGGAGCCATGACCTGCTCCCTCACCCTAGCCCTCTCCCAGAGGGAGAGGGAATCAAAGCATACGAGGCATCCATGGCCATCCTGCACACCCAGATCAACCCACGTTCGCCGGAGTTCGCCGCCAACCAGGCCGCCATGCTCACCCAGGTCAACGACCTGCGCGCCCTGCTCGCCCGCGTTCACGAAGGTGGCGGCGCCAAGGCCCAGGAACGCCACACCTCGCGCGGCAAGCTGCTGCCGCGCGAGCGCATCAATCGCCTGCTGGATATCGGCTCGCCCTTCCTCGAAGTCGGCCAGCTGGCCGCCCATGAGGTCTACGGCGAGGACGTGCCGGCCGCCGGCGTGGTAGCCGGCATTGGCCGGGTGGAAGGCGTCGAGTGCATGATCATCGCCAACGACGCCACGGTAAAAGGCGGCAGCTACTACCCGCTGACCGTGAAGAAGCACCTGCGCGCACAAACCATCGCCCAGCAGAACCGCCTGCCGTGCATCTATCTGGTCGATTCCGGCGGCGCCAACCTGCCACGCCAGGAAGAAGTGTTCCCGGACCGCGAGCACTTCGGCCGCATCTTCTTCAACCAGGCCAATATGAGCGCCCAGGGCATCCCGCAGATCGCCGTGGTCATGGGCTCCTGCACCGCCGGCGGCGCCTATGTGCCGGCAATGAGTGACGAGACCATCATGGTGCGCAACCAGGCCACCATCTTCCTGGCCGGCCCACCCCTAGTGAAAGCCGCCACTGGCGAGGTGGTGACCGCCGAGGAGCTGGGCGGTGCCGACGTGCACTGTAAGACCTCCGGCGTGGCCGACCATTACGCCGATGACGACGAGCACGCCCTGGCCCTGGCCCGCCGCTGCATCGCCAACCTCAACTGGCGCAAGCTCGGCCAACTGCAGGCCCGCGCGCCCATCGCCCCGCTCCACGCGGCGGACGAGCTGTACGGGGTGATCCCGGCGGACGCCAAGCAACCCTTTGATGTACGTGAAGTGATCGCGCGTATCGTCGACGGCAGCGAATTCGATGAGTTCAAGGCGCTGTTCGGCACCACCCTGGTGTGCGGCTTCGCCCATGTCCACGGCTACCCGGTGGCCATCCTGGCGAACAACGGCATTCTGTTTGCCGAAGCCGCGCAGAAAGGCGCGCACTTCATCGAACTGGCCTGCCAGCGCGGCATCCCGCTGCTGTTCCTGCAGAACATCACCGGCTTCATGGTCGGCAAGAAGTACGAGGAAGGCGGCATTGCCAAGCACGGCGCCAAGCTGGTCACCGCCGTGGCCTGTGCACGCGTGCCGAAGTTCACCGTGATCATCGGCGGCAGCTTCGGCGCCGGTAACTACGGCATGTGCGGCCGCGCCTACGACCCACGCTTTCTGTGGATGTGGCCCAACGCGCGCATTGGTGTGATGGGCGCCGAGCAGGCCGCAGGCGTCTTGGTGCAGGTCAAGCGCGAGCAGGCCGCCCGCGCCGGCCACCCGTTCAGCGACGAGGAAGAAGCACGCATCAAACAGCCCATCGTCGCCCAGTACGAGCAGCAGGCCCACGCCTACTACTCCAGCGCCCGCCTGTGGGACGACGGCGTGATCGACCCGGCGCAGACCCGCGACGTGCTCGGTCTGGCCCTGTCCGCCAGCCTCAATGCGCCGATCGAGCCGACCCAGTTCGGTGTGTTCAGAATGTAAGAACGATGACTCCCCTCTCCCTCCGGGAGAGGGGCCGGGGGTGAGGGACGGTTTGAAGAACGCCGGCTCCCTCACCCCAACCCTCTCCCGCGGGGAGAGGGAGCACAACCGAGTTGCCTGGAGCCGTCATGACCGACTTCACCACCGTTCAACTGGAAAAAGACCCGCGCGGCTTCGCCACCCTGTGGCTGAACCGCCCGGACAAGAACAACGCCTTCAACGCCGAGATGATCCGCGAGCTGATCCTCGCCATCGACACGATCGCCGCCGACAAGACCCTGCGCTTCATGCTGCTGCGCGGACGCGGCAAGCACTTTTCCGCTGGCGCCGACCTGGCCTGGATGCAGGCCAGTGCCAAGCTGGACTACAACGCCAACCTCAATGACGCCCGCGAGCTGGCCGAGCTGATGTACAACCTCAACGGCCTAAAAATTCCGACCCTGGCCGTGGTCCAGGGCGCGGCCTTCGGCGGTGCGGTGGGTCTGGTCAGCTGCTGCGATATGGCCATCGGCGCGGAAGACGCGCTGTTCAGCCTGTCCGAAGTGCGCATCGGCCTGGCCCCGGCGGTGATCAGCCCCTTTGTGGTCCAGGCCCTCGGCGAGCGCGCCGCACGTCGCTATGCGCTGACCGCCGAACGTTTCTCCGGCAACCGCGCCCGCGAGCTGGGCCTGCTGGCCGAGGCCTACCCGGCCGCCGAGCTGGATGCCCAGATCGAAGCCTGGGTGAACAACCTGCTGCTCAACAGCCCGCAGGCCATGCAGGCCAGCAAGGACCTGCTGCGCGAAGTGGCCAGTGGCGTACTCAGCCCCAACCTGCGCCGCTACACCGAGAACGCCATCGCCCGCATCCGCGTCAGCCCCGAAGGCCAGGAAGGGCTCAATGCCTTCCTGGAAAAACGCACGCCCGCCTGGCAGGAGAACAATGTATGAGCGAGCAGCTCGGAATGAGCCCCTCTCCCACCGGGAGAGGGGTTGGGGTGAGGGCCGATGCCCCGGCACAGCCCTCGACCAGCCTCACCGGTACGCCGGCCGCCCCTGCCCTCTCCCAAGGGGAGAGGGGGCAATCCATCACCACCCTGCTGGTCGCCAACCGCGGCGAGATCGCCTGCCGGGTAATGCGCACCGCCAAGGCCCTGGGCCTGAAGACCGTGGCCGTGCACAGCGCCATCGACGTCGGCGCCCGCCATGTGCGTGAAGCCGATATGGCAGTCAACCTAGGCGGCGCCAAGCCGGCCGACAGCTACCTGCTCATCGACAAGATCATCGCCGCGGCCAAGGCCAGCGGCGCCCAGGCCATCCACCCGGGCTACGGTTTCCTCTCCGAGAATGCTGGTTTCGCCCGCGCCATCGAGGCCGCCGGCCTGGTGTTTCTCGGTCCGCCTGCCTCCGCCATTAACGCCATGGGCAGCAAGTCCGCCGCTAAGGCGTTGATGGAAGATGCCGGCGTGCCGCTGGTGCCCGGCTACCACGGCGAGGCGCAGGACGTGGAGACCTTCCGCGCAGCCGCCGAACGCATCGGCTACCCGGTGCTGCTCAAGGCCGCCGCCGGTGGCGGTGGCAAGGGCATGAAGGTGGTCGAGCGCGAGAGCGAATTGGCCGAAACCCTGGAATCCGCCCAGCGCGAAGCCCAGTCGGCCTTCGGCGACTCGCGCATGCTGGTGGAGAAATACGTGCTGCAGCCGCGCCACGTGGAGATCCAGGTATTCGCCGACAGCCACGGAAACTGCCTGTACCTCAACGAGCGCGACTGCTCGATCCAGCGCCGCCACCAGAAGGTGGTCGAGGAAGCCCCGGCGCCGGGTCTATCGCCCGAGCTGCGCCGCGCCATGGGCGAGGCGGCGGTCAAGGCCGCTCAGGCCATCGGCTATGTGGGCGCCGGCACCGTCGAGTTCCTGCTGGATGCTCGCGGCCAGTTCTTCTTTATGGAGATGAATACCCGCCTGCAGGTGGAACACCCGGTCACCGAGGCCATCACCGGCCTCGATCTGGTGGCCTGGCAGATCCGCGTGGCCCGTGGTGAGGCGCTGCCGATCAGCCAGGATCAGGTGCCGCTCAATGGCCACGCCATCGAAGTACGCCTGTATGCCGAGGACACCGATAACGACTTCCTGCCCGCCTCCGGCGACCTCAAGCTGTATCGCGAACCCGCCGCCGGCGAAGGCCGCCGGGTGGATAGCGGCGTTGTGGAAGGCGATACCGTTTCGCCCTTCTACGACCCCATGCTGGCCAAGCTGATCGCCTGGGGCGAGGACCGCGAGCAGGCCCGCCAGCGCCTGCTCGCCATGCTCGAGGAAACCGCCGTCGGCGGCTTTGCCAGCAACCTGCCCTTCCTGCGCCGCGTGCTGGCCCATCCGGCCTTCGCCGCTGCCGAGCTGGACACCGGCTTTATCGCCCGCCATCAGCAACAGCTGCTGCCGGCCATCACCGAGCTGCCCGGCGAATTCTGGAAACTGGCCGCCGAGGCCTGGCTGCAGAGCGAAGCGCCGCACCGTAGCCACGAGGACTATCACTCGCCCTGGGCTGCCACCAGCGGCTGGCGTTCCGGCCTGGCGGCGGAAACCGATGTGCACCTGCGCAGCGGCGAACAACGCCACACCGTACACCTGCGCGGCCCGGCGCAATCCCGTCTGCAGGGCGAACAGCTGTGGACCGAGCAAGACGGCCTGCGCCGCGCACATAAAGCGTTGCGTCGTGGCGATACGCTTTATCTGGAATGGCAGGGCCGCCTGCACGAGGTGCGCCGCGTCGACCCGATCGCCGAGGCCGAAGCCAGCCACGCCCAGCATGGCGGGCTGACAGCCCCGATGAACGGCAGTATCGTCCGCGTGCTGGTCGAGGCCGGCCAGACCGTGGAAGCAGGTCAGGCCCTGGTGGTGCTGGAAGCCATGAAGATGGAACACAGCATCCGCGCCCCCCATGCCGGTACGGTCAAGGCGCTGTACTGTGGCGAAGGCGACATGGTCAGCGAAGGCGCTGCACTGGTCGAGCTGGAAGAAATCCCTGCCTAGCACGGACAGTTCCCTCTCCCTCCGGGAGAGGGTTAGGGTGAGGGACATTGCCGGGCCGATCCGCCCCTCACCCTAAGCGGGCCGCCCCGCCCTCTCCCCTGGGAATAGGGGGTGTCAAACCAATCTTGCGAGGAACTTCATGAACCTGCCGCACCACGTCCGCCTGGTCGAAGTTGGCCCGCGCGACGGCCTGCAGAACGAGAAACAGCCGATCAGCGTGGCCGACAAGGTGCGCCTGACCGATGACCTGAGCGCCGCCGGCCTGAGCTACATCGAAGTGGGCAGCTTCGTCTCGCCCAAATGGGTGCCACAGATGGCCGGCTCCGCCGAAGTGTTTGCCGGCATCCGCCGCAAGCCCGGCGTGGTCTATGGCGCCCTCACCCCCAACCTCAAGGGCTTCGAGGCCGCCGTCGAGGCCGGGGTGAAGGAAGTCGCCGTATTTGCCGCTGCCTCCGAGGCCTTCTCCCAGCGCAACATCAACTGCTCCATAGCCGAGAGCCTGGAGCGCTTCGTGCCGGTGATGGAAGCGGCCAAGGCCCACGGTATCAGCGTGCGCGGTTATGTCTCCTGCGTGCTCGGTTGCCCCTACGAGGGCGAAGTGGCGCCCGAGCAGGTCGCCGCCGTGGCGCGCGAGCTGCTGGCCATGGGCTGCTACGAGGTGTCGCTGGGCGACACCATCGGCACCGGCACCGCCGGCAAGACCCGCACCCTGTTCGAGGTGGTCGGCCGCGATATTCCGCGCGACAAGCTGGCCGGGCATTTCCACGACACCTACGGCCAGGCCCTGGCCAATATCTACGCCAGCCTGCTGGAAGGCATCGCCGTGTTCGACAGCTCGGTCGCAGGCCTGGGCGGCTGCCCCTACGCCAAGGGCGCCACCGGCAACGTCGCCACCGAGGACGTGCTCTATCTGCTCAATGGCCTGGGCATAGCAACCGGCATCGACATGGACAAGCTGATCGCTGCCGGCCAACGCATCTGCGAGGTACTCGGCAAGCCCAACGGCTCGCGGGTGGCCAGAGCCAGACAGGCTTAGCCAAGGCAGGCACGGACAGTCCCCTCTCCCATTCATGGGAGACGACTGCAGGGATGCAGGAGCAGGACGCTCGAACCGAGGGTTAGGGAGAGGGAAAGCGCTCGAGTAGCCCGGATGCAATCCGGGGAAAAACCACCCACACCTAACCCTGTCAGCTTTTCCTGACAGGCTGTAAAGCGCGCAGTGCCCGCCATCGCTGCACCGTAGTGCCCACGCCACAGCGGCGTAGCTCAAAGGCAGGCCGACCGACGGCAGCGGCCATGGCTGCCTCCGGACAACACTTTAGGCTGTGCCATCCGCCGCCTCCGGGCTGGCGTGAACGACAAGAACCATCGAGGAATCGAGATGCAACAACCGCTCTGGGCGCCCTCTACCGAACGCATCGCCGCCACCCGCATGGATGCCTTCCGCCGCTTCGTCAACCAGCGTCACGCCCTGCAACTGGCCGACTACCCCGCCCTGCACGCCTGGAGCGTGGCGCAGCGCGAGGCGTTCTGGCAGGCCATCGTCGATTTCTTCGAGGTGCGTTTCACCCAGCAGCCCGAGGCGGTTCTGCGCGAAGGTTCAGCCATGCCCAGCGCGCACTGGTTCCCCGGCGCCACTCTGAACTTCGCCGAGCACCTGCTGCGCCGCCGCGACGAGCATCCGGCGCTGGTCGCCATTGGCGAGGACGGCTCGCGCGAGCAGCTGTCCTATGCCGAGTTAGCCGCGCATGTCGCCGGCCTGCAACAGAGCCTCAAGGCCGCCGGTGTCGGCATCGGTGATCGCGTGGCCGCCTTTATGCCCAACACCTGGCAGACCGTGGTCGGCATGCTCGCCACCGCCAGCCTCGGCGCCACCTGGTCGTCCTGCTCGCCAGACTTCGGCACCCAGGGCGTGATCGACCGTTTCGGCCAGATCGAACCCAAGGTACTGATCGCCGCCGCCGGTTATCGCTACGCCGGCAAGAACCTGGATCTGACCGCCAAGCTCAACGAAATCCTTGAGCGCCTGCCCTCGCTGCAGCAACTGGTGGTGGTGCCCTACTCCAACCCGACGGCCGGGGCCGGCGACTTCCGCAGCGCCGCCCGCGTCAGCCTATGGCAGGACTTCTACCAGGCCGGCGGTGAACCGCAGTTCAATCCGGTTCCCTTCGAGCAGCCGCTGTACATCCTCTATTCCAGCGGTACCACCGGCGTGCCCAAGTGCATCGTGCATGGTGTCGGCGGCACCCTGCTGCAGCACGCCAAGGAACTGGGCCTGCACACCGACCTGACGGCCGACGACACCCTGTTCTACTACACCACCTGCGGCTGGATGATGTGGAACTGGCTGGTCTCCGGCCTGGCCCTGGGCGCCAGCCTGGTGCTGTACGACGGCTCGCCGTTCCATCCCACGGCCGAGCGCCTGATCGACCTGATCGACGCCGAGGACATCAGTATCTTCGGTACCAGCGCCAAGTTCATCGCCTCCCTGGAAAAGGCCGGCGCCAAGCCGCGCGAAACGCACAAGCTGAGCCGGCTGAAGGCCATTCTCTCGACCGGCTCGCCGCTGGCCCACGAGAGCTTCGAGTACGTCTACCGCGACATCAAGCGTGATGTCTGCCTGTCCTCCATCTCCGGCGGCACCGACATCGTCTCCTGCTTCGCCCTCGGCAACCCGACCCTGCCGGTGTGGCGCGGCGAGCTGCAGTGCAAGGGCCTGGGCATGGATGTGCAGGTGTGGAATGACCAAGGCCTCCCGGTCACCGGGGAAAAAGGCGAACTGATCTGTGCCCACCACTTCCCGTCGATGCCGGTGGGCTTCTGGAAGGACGCCGATGGCGAGAAATTCCGCAGCGCCTACTTCGCCAGCTTCCCCGGTGTCTGGGCCCACGGCGACTACGCCGAGATCACCGAACACGATGGCCTGGTGATCCACGGCCGCTCCGATGCCGTGCTCAACCCTGGCGGCGTGCGCATCGGCACCGCCGAGATCTACCGCCAGGTGGAAAAGGTCGAGCAGGTGCTGGAATCCATCGCCATCGGCCAGGACTGGGAAGGCGATGTGCGCGTGGTACTGTTCGTCCGTCTGCGTGACGGCGTTGTACTGGATGACACCCTGCAGGCCGAGATCCGCCAGGTGATCCGCGCCAACACCACGCCGCGCCATGTGCCGGCGAAGATCATCCAGGTCGCCGACATCCCGCGCACCATCAGCGGCAAGATCGTCGAACTGGCGGTGCGCAACGTGGTGCACGGCAGGCCGGTAAAGAACACCGACGCCCTGGCCAACCCAAAGGCGCTGGAAATGTATCGTGACCTACCGGAGCTGCAGTCTTAATGAAGTTGTAAGCCATCCATCATTCGCAGGAAGCGACTCTGCGCGCTCTATGCTTGATGCGCATAACCCGGACAGGATGTTCCCGATGCCTATCGTTATCTGCCTGCTGGTTTCCCTGCTGTTCAGCGGTCACAGTGCTGCCGAGGTACCGCTGGAGCTGCATATGCCGGATGCCCCGCCGCTTACCCTGCACAACAACGCGCGTGGTCACGGCATGGTCGGCGACATCACGCTCGCGGCCATCGCCCTCAGCGGCCGAACGGCGCACATCGTCGACGAACCCTGGGCCAGAGCCCAGGTGAACGTCGCCAGCGGCCAGAATCAACTGATCATCCCGCTGTCGCGCACCCCGGAGCGCGAGGAGCGCTACACCTGGATCGTCCCGATCATGCCGCTGGAGCGCGCCTTCTTCAGCCTCGACGAACCTGTCAGCAACTTCGCGCAGGCCCGCCAGCGCTTCCGGCGTATCGGCGTCGGGCTTGGCACCGCCCAGGTGGAAATCCTCCGGCGCGAGGGCTTCGCCGAGGAGCAGATCATCCAGCTCAAGCTGGGTGAGAACCCCGCCATCCTGCTCGAACGCGGGCGCCTCGATGCCTGGTTCACCGGGATTCCGGAGGCGCTGTATATCTGGCACCAATCGTCGCAACAGCGCCGCAAGCTCAACCAGAGCCCGGTCATGGCCAGCACCGATCTTTACCTGGCCTGTTCCAGGATCTGCGATCCGCAGATCGTCGAGCAACTGCGCGCCGCCGTGCTGGAACTGGAGTCCGGCGGCGTCAGCCCGCGACTGCGTCAGGCCTATCTCCCCGAGGTTGGTCAACAGTGACCACTGCCTCCGCAAGCAGTGACCAACCACGCGGCACGCCTGCGCCGGCTTGAGCAAAGCGCCGGCACTGGGGCAGACTGCGAGCACCTCGCACAGACCCGGTGACAATATGGACGTTGTCAAAACCCTCAAGCCCGGCAAACCCGGCACCAAACGCTTGCAAGAACGCTACGGCGAGCAACTCGTCGCCGTCCGCTACAGGCTCGACCGCAAAACCAATACCCACTACACCACGGTCGAACTCATCGTCGAACAAAAGTACGCCCTGTACAAAACCCCACCACCAGCACCCACCCCGCCGGTAGCCCTGCGCATCTTCCGCCACGAAAACGACCTCCAGCGACTGATCAGAAACGCCGGCGGCAAGTGGGACCGTGAGAATCAGGTGTGGCTGATCGAACGAAGCGAGGCCGAGAGGCTGGGGTTGGCGGAGCGGATCATCTGGACATAATGGCTATATGTGGATATCAACATGCCTAGCAATAGCCACAAACACCCAGTATCGGACATTATGCCTACCCCTAGGCATGTCGTATAAACACTAGTTAGATGCAGTTTCAAAAATCACGGAACCATCATGGCATTCGACATGTATCACGGTAGTGAGAAAGCATGCATAGAAACGCATGAGGAGTCGCTATTCGTTCCTGTTAACGAAAATCCGAATTACCCATGCCTCGACTGGCTTTTGGCAGAGCTCTATAACTCTCCCAGGATTCCACCAGAAAAATCGAACATTATTGTTCATGAGCTTATTGCGTTGCGCGTGGAGGTTCTTGGCACAGAGCTAAGTTATGTAACAAGAACCATTGACAGAATCATGCCTTTCTTCAGCAAAGCATACATACTAAAAGCGGAGATAAAGTGCGTAAGCGATTGAGGCTCGTGCCATGCATCTAACAAGTGGTTCAAATCGCTCGCTCCGCTCGCTGGGACGGGCTAAAGCCCGCCCCTTAACCAAACGTTAGGCACACCATGAATCCAACCAAAATAACGCCAGAAGAATATCTCTCTGCAGTCAAGCTAGGGCAGAACCTAACCAACAAGCAACGCCTAAAATTTGCAGCTCTTTTTATAGTTACCGCCATAGCAAGCATTACATCCTGGAAGCTAGGGAACATCACGGTAGCTGGCGGGCTTTTCGGTGGCGCGGTAGGTTGCTTTATCGGCCACTGGATACAACGACTGTACATACTCAAATTCAAAGCAAAGAAAATTTACAAGCAACAGAAATTTTTACATGAACCATTTTCCTACGACTGGAGTCCCGACGGTCTGCTAGTTACATCTGATACCTCATCTTGCCTCACTCCGTGGTCACACTTTGTACGGTGGCGCGAAAACAAAGATGTCGTACTCCTTTATCATTCAGACTGCTTGTTCCAAATTTTGCCAAAAAGTATTTTTACCTCACAAGAATCCGAGCAAAAGCTGAGGAGCTACATTGAGCCAGTGCAAAACGCCTAACAAACGGTTCAAGGTCGTTCGCTTCGCTCACTCCGGACGTCCGCAAGCTACGCTTGCGTCCGCCCCTTAACCTGTCCGTTAGGTTACAGATCATGATCCATGCAGACATCGGAAGCTTCGACCTTGAAAACTCCCGAATTAACGATGTCCTTCGTGGTGATGGCGAAATAACTATTTCTTTCAAGTCAATTCACTTTAAATCTAATAAACATCAAGCAAACGAACAGCTTAACGCCGTAGTTCGGCTCTTTAACGTCACCAGCGAATCAGCAACACAACACTTAGGTGGTGGCGTGGAAAAACCTGCAGAGCTAAGCGGCTGTCCAATAGACATAGTAGAGTTAGCAAGCATCGAAAACGGAACCCTGAATTTGCAGGGCTACAAAAACAATACGCCTTGGTTCTGCTGGGAAATTTCGGCTCTCAGTATCACCATCGAATGGGGCGAAAATCGTGCAACTGCAACCTAACAACTGGTTCAAGTCGTTCGCTCCGCTCACTCGGGACCGGCTAAAGCCGGCCCCTTAACCAAACGTTATGTGTACCTTATGAAATTACTCCTAGCACTAGCCTCGTTAACGATCGCAATCAATTGTTATGCGAGCGAACCAAACAGCAATCTGATAAAAGAACTGGACTCTATAAATGAGCAGCCAATTAAAAAACTAGCCACAACAGCCAATAAAGAAGTCTACCGATTTTATTGGTCTCGCAATTCCAAAAGCACCATAACCTACACAGTTAACCTAACCGAAACTGATAACTCAACTTTAATAATTAAAAAATTCTCTAAAAAAGAGCCTCGCACTTTAATATCGACAAAAGAAACAAAACTAACAAAAATTCACCTCCAGAACCTTCAAAGCTTTCTAAATGGAGCGCAATTCTGGACACTACCTTCCGAAAAGAAGGAGGCAGGACTTGATGGGGCCACATGGATACTGGAAGGAATAAAAGACGGCCAATATCACTACACAGAGCGATGGTCGCCATTACCGCCGTATTTTGGCTGGAGCGGGACATGGAAAGATGGTCAGTTGGTTATGAAACGCCTTAATCCACCATTTGAAAAACAAGTTAAACACTCTGACGAGGTGGGTCTTGATTTTCTATGCCTCTATATCATGCTCATGGCAGACCAAGAGCCAGAGGTTATTTACTAGTGCCGGGCACACATAACAACTGGTTCAAGCCGTTCGCTTCGCTCACTCGGGACCGGCTAAAGCCGGCCCCTTAACCAAACGTTATGTTCACCAAATCACACTCAGCGCTCTCAATCAAAAGGAAATAGCCATGAAGAAACAACGTATGGAGTTTGAAGGTTTTGGCATGAAATCTGTGTGTAACTATCATGTCTTTGACCACGACGATCAAAAGTATTTAGTAATTGAGCAACTAAAAGACACCACAACCAGCATAACCAACAGAATTGAGGCTCTTATAGTTGACATTTGTAAAATGGAAAAATTGAAAGAGCCAAAAACAAAAATTTTCGAATACTACCCAACCAGCACGCTCGGCGGGCAGCATCTCTACGAAACCCGTGGAGTTAAATTTCTAAACGATGATCTGGCTTGGTTCCCTCCAATGGAGAGTGATGTTGCCCTTATTAAAAATCTAGTCATTCCTGGGTAAACATAACAATTGGTTCAAATCGCTCACTTCGCTCGCTGGGACCGGCTAAAGCCGGCCCCTTAACCAAACGTTAGGCATTTTCATGAAAGTCACGACAAGCTCGCCAGAATTCTTACATGCTCTAGGTCAACTGGTAGTTGACTTCGGCTTTATGGAGCGGGCAATTCGTTCATCAATAATTATTTTGGTCCGCGATGCAGAAGTAGCTAGGGCACTTGTGCCTCCAACAAACGCCGTCAGCCAGAATCTCGACCTGCTACGAAGAGCCTGCCTAATTAAGGTAAAGGAGCCCGGTCTAGACACTTGGCTGGAAGCAATTGATGATCTTAAATTGCTATTCGAAGAGAGAAATCGAATATTTCACGGGATGTTTTATGAGGACAACGACAGAGTTATCCTTAGCCGGATTGTCAAGAGAGGCAGAGGCAAACCAGATGAAGTAATAACTTTCGAGTACGAACCAGAAAAGCTCGTCGAGCTTCATAGGCGTATTAATAGCCGTCGCCGCCAGTTAATGGACTTTGCCGACGATTACTATGACAGTGAAAATGGCCCTGCCAATCGGCCTATGGCCTCACAGGATGATCACCCATTCCTCACTTACGGCGAATAAATGCCTAACAACTGGCATATGGACTCTCCCCACAAGCAGTGAGGAAAGCTTTTTTCGATCCTGTCGTCAGCGCGGTTGCAATCGCATATCCGGCCTTGCGTGGGCTAGTGCCCGGGCCATTCTGTAGTTCGCGCAGCGGGGGCCAAGCGTTCAAACGATCCCAAAGATCATGATTGTTATCGGCCTTGTTCCGCTGCAGGACTCGCCTGTTCCGACAGTCTCGCTTCTCACCACAACCGCAGGAAGATCACCTCGTCTTGCTGATTACCCCCGCCGTCAGGCGGGCCTGGCGCTCTGCCAGTCGCCGCTGAAACGTCGCTCATGGCACCACACTGCCCAGCAGATCCTCACCAGTTTGTTCGCCAGCGCCACCGCGGCCTTGTTGTGGCCGATACGTTCAGCCGTTTGCAGGGCCCAGCGCTGCAGCTGGGTCAGGCGCTCGGGCGTTCGCGTCTGGCAGCGCTTGGCGGCCAGCAGTGCGGCTCGGGCGCCGTGGATCAGCAGGGTGCGCACGTAGGTGTTGCCTTTGCAGCTGATGCACCCGAGTCTGCGCCGTTCGCCGCTGCTGTATTCGTTGGGGGTCATGCCCAGCCAGGCGCTCAGGTGTCGGCCGCTGGCGAAGCGTTCGGGTTTGCCGACGGCGGTTTTCAGGGCGCTGGCGGTGAGCAGCCCGATACCGCTGACTTCGTCGAGTTTGTGCACGATGTCATCGTCGGCATGCCAGCACGCCAGTTGTTCTTCGCAGTCGCGCATCGCCTGTTCGCACAGGCTGATTTCGGCCAGCACCATCTGCAGCGAGCCGCGCAGGGCACAGACTTCGGGACGCTCGATCAGCTCGCAGGCCTGGCGCAGAAAGGCCTGGGTGCCACTTGGCGCCGCCACGCCCAGTTCGCGCAGGATGCCGCGCAGCAGGTTGATGTGCTGCACCCGGGTCTTTTTCCAGGCTTCGCGCAGGTTATGTAGCTGCTGCACTTGCTGCTGCTCGTGGCTTTTCACCGGCACCGGGTGCATGTCGGCACAACGTGCCGCTTCGAGGATGGCATCGCAGTCGTTGCGGTCGGTCTTGTTGCGCCGCCGATACGGCCGCACGTAGCGCGGGTGCAACAGCACCACCCGATGACCCCGCGCCTGCGCCATCCGCCCCCAGTAATGCGCCGTGCCGCAGGCTTCCATCACCCACTCGACAGGCTCCGGCTGCTCCTGTACATATCGCCGGAATGCCTCCGGATCGAGCCGTCTGCGACGATCCACCCGGCCGACATGGATACTTTCGGCAACCTGGTAAACGGACTTGGCCAAATCGACTGCTATGCGCTTCATTGCCACTCTCCCAGCGAACAGACACCTCGGTCTTATAGAAGAAACGCGGTGCGGGGAGAGTCCATTACAGCCCTCAACTATCGCTCACTTCGTTCGCTGGACGTCCAAAAGCTGCGCTTTTGGCCGCCCGTTAGCTTAATCGTTAGGCAGTATGACAGCATGAAAAAATTGCTTATATCCATAACACTGCTTACAGCAATCTTCACGCAAGCGTCTGCTGAACCAACGCCAGAAGAGTGGGCTGAAAAATATGACGCAATTCAACATGACGTCTGCAAGAATATTAAAGGCGAATGCCTTGTAAATTACAGCGTCTACGACGTAGACGAACGCGGATTACCTATAAACAATTTAAATGACATCGCAATTGAGGGAAAAATAATTGTCCTCGCCAACCATAACCCCTTCTGGGGCAAAGGTAGCGACTACAAGAGCCAAGTCCTTGAAAATCCCTCATGGAGAGAACTGGCAGTAATTGCGAATGAAGTCATAGTTACAACTGGCGATCTCCACCACGCCTACCTTGAAGGTTTCGAGATAACACGAAAAATAAATGAGACCACATTCATTGAGTTGGTGTTTGGGTCGTAAATGCCTAACAAGTGGTTCAAATCGTTCGCTTCGCTCACTGGGACGGGCTAAAGCCCGCCCCTTAACCAAACGTTAGAGGCAGCCAAGGATGAGCGTCTACTTCGAAACCGGATTTTCAGACCCCAAGGCAATGATCCTCACCCTTGCGGGTTATATCCTCATCCTGTGCCTTCCCCTTGCCATCACATACATAGCAACGGGGCTCAAAGGCTCACTATTGAGGCAAATTAAGCTCTCAGCAGTGGCGCTGATCATAGTTGTCGCAGGTTGCTTCATATTTTATGGTCCAACTATCAGCTACCTCGCTCTAGCGCTGGCAGTTCTTAGCCTTGGCTTTTCTGTGCATCAAGTTTTAAATCGTCACAAAATCGAGGAAGGCCTCTAACAATGCGCTCAACTGCCGCTCACTTCGTTCGCTGGACTCGCAAAAGCTGCGCTTTTGCTCGCCCGTTAGCTTAATCGTTAGAGGCACCGCATGGTCGAGAAACCAACTCTCCTCAGTATTGCAACTGACCAAGGTGGTGAAGTTGTTCATATACATGCAGATTTGAGCGGTTTAAAGCACTTGCGTAGCGAGCTAGAACGCATGATAGAAAGCTTAGAGAAAAATCAATGCGATCATACTCATCTCCGATCTGAAGACTGGGCTGGATACGAGCTAACCACATCAATGCTTGAAACAGAAAAAGCCGCAGGCTGCCGCCAAGTGCATCATCTTAAAATCAGTAGTTGGAACGATATCTGGAAAATCAAAAATGAGCTTTAAGCCTCTAACAAGTCGCTCAAATCGCTCACTTCGTTCGCTGGGACGGCGTGCCGTCGCCCCTTAGCTTAATCGTTATAAGGCTATGGAGAGCTCGCGTTGATCATAAAAGCAGTATTTGCATCGCTATTAGTCCTTGTGTTTGGAGCTATATGCTTTGGCATTGGTGCCTTTGTGGAGGGCTTCAATGAAAATATGTGCTATTCGGAGGTACTAGAAACACTTGGTTCCGGAGCACAAGCAGCTGCAAGCAATCCAGACCCCGAGCACTTCAAAGAGTGGGCTGCCTTCGCAAGCGACTTGCCACTATTTGGCTACGAATCTAACTGCGAGCAAATTCTTGCCTATGTAAAATCCGGAGCAAAGCATGAGTAATAGCCGTATAACAATGCGCTCAACTGCCGCTCACTTCGTTCGCTGGACAGCCAAAAGCTACGCTTTTGTCTGCCCGTTAGCTTAATCGTTAGACACATGACAAAAACAACATACCTCAAATTGTGCCTACTGCTTCCCATCGTCGCTCCAGCCATTTTGATTCTGACAGACAGTGAAGCTGGTGGGTTTCTTTTGTGGTCACTGCTTGTCGGCGGCCCAATCTACCTCCCTTTCTGCATCACCCTACTCATTTGGTCTCGAAATAAAACCGAAACAGAAACTATCAATATCGTCTGGAAGTCTCCGATCATATTTACAGCAATAATTGATCTAGCATACCTCTCAATAGCTTTATATCAGGCGATTATCCGTGACACATACAAAACTGACAGCACTATATCCGGAATTGTCTTCTTTAGTTTAGCGTCACTATTTCTTGGTTACATATACGTAGGAGTTTCCATGCTCACTATGCGCATAATTTTCTCAAAGGCAAAGTCGAGTTCCAGCCATGTCTAACAAACGGTTCAAGGCCGCTCGCTTCGCTCACTCTGGACGTCCGCAAGCTACGCTCGCGTCCGCCCCTTAACCTGTCCGTTATATTCGCTAAAGGGAATTAGTGCGCGTGAGCCAAAACGAAATCAAGCTAGAAAGACCTTTGTTCTATAACAATCCTTTCGGATTAAGATTTGAGATTGGCCCAACTGAAATTGGTGTTTGGGCCAACCGAGAAAGACGCCAACTTAATGAAAAATATTTTAATGCTGCTCTAGAAAGAGCGCAGAGTATATTTGATACAGCCTTCGCATCCTCAGATGACATATCAATTGTCTATCAAATATTTTCTGACGGCAGACGAAGAATCAAGAAGAAGTGCTATGTCCTCCGTCAAATAAATACCGGAAGCACAAAAGAAATTGCATTCTCTGACCACAGAGATTTATATTCAGGAAACTTAAATTACAAATGCGAGTTCTGGCATCGGGCTACGGCGTCCCGCTTAACCGCCGAAGATGCAAACATCAATAAAATATTGTTGGCCTTGATAAATACAGATTTTGGGTCAAGGCATCCATCAATTGGTAGCGGTGAATGTTATTTCATAAACCACACCAAAGGTCTTGTACTGAATCTCTATGATGATCGAGGCATGGATGTAGTAGCTCTAAAAAAAGAAACGCTACTACCCTTATACAAAACTCATAACGAGTGGCTACTGAACTACGATAGAGAGCACATTGATCAGGTGTTCTCGCAAATATAACAACTGGTTCAAGCCGTTCGCTTCGCTCACTCGGAATGGGCTAAAGCCCGCCCCTTAACCAAACGTTAGAGACTTGCAAAATGAACATCTTCAGCCCCAAAGGAATTGCAGCCGGAGTTGCCGCATTTATTGCACTGTTTGCCGCGGCGTTTTTTACAACAAACTTATCCAGCACAGAGCTTAGCGCTCCAGTAATGTTTATCTTATGGTCCTCCGCGTGGATCATCCCCGGATATACCGCAGCTCGCTTTTCACCCAGCAACAACTTAGCAAATAGCGCCACCGCTGGAGCGCTAGTTGGCGCAGCCTCTGGCACCATATTACTCATAGCCATTGACCAATCTATGGAACTGCCAATGAGCAACTCAATGCTATTCTCAGGATGCACACTTGGGGCAGCATTATTATTTTGCCTAGGTGGTTTGATTTGGAAAACGACCTCCAAACCTCGAAGTGGCAATCTCTAACAATGCGCATATGGACTCTCCCCACAAGCAGTGAGGAAAGCTTTTTTCGATCCTGTCGTCAGCGCGGTTGCAATCGCATATCCGGCCTTGC
>FTMP01000017.1:0-2433 GCA_900156135.1 Aquipseudomonas alcaligenes
GCAGACGGGGCGCTACGTCGAGAGTGATCCGATTGGGCTTAACGGTGGGCTGAATACCTATGGGTATGTCGAGGGGAACCCGCTTTCGCTCTCGGATGCATTAGGGCTAGCGCCAGGAGATATTTTCAGCACAGAAGCAGAAGCGCGAGAGGATGCGAGCGCCTACATATGGGGCAAGCTCCCTTATCCTGCCCTCACGGAGGCCTTAGGGATCGACCCTGAAGCGGCCTATCTAGTTAATGCTTACCAAACACCTTGCGGAAACTGGTCTTACTCACTAATCCCTGTGGTTCAAGGGATTGGCCCAACATTTGGTCGAGGCCCCAAGGCCAAGGGCCCCAAAGGAACTGTCTTCAGGGGTGGGAGTAAGAAGCAAAGAGACAACTGGTATGGCCAGGATAACAAAGACTTCCAAAAATGGTGGCACCGAGAAGGTAAGGATGACTTTAACAACGGAAGAGACATTGAGGACTCAGCCAATGCTCGTGCCGCTAAACAATATTGGGATAGCATCGGCAACCCAGTGCCCAAATAATCAACGGCATTGTTATTCTACTGAGCATCGAGGCCAAGCCAATGAGCAATGCTGAAAAATTGATTGAATTAGAATTTGAGCGCGATCACTCAAAAAGAAATGCACTAGCCCTAAATCTTGCCCAGAGCGGATGCAAGGAAGCTCTTCCTATAATCTTAGATTTGATCAGCAATCCAGAGTTGGAAAATCACAGGGGCACATTGGTTCACTGCTTGAGCTTCTTCGATTTAGCCCCCCACTTCTTGCTTCTAATAGATCTGCAGATCAAGGGAAACTGGGAGGTTGCTCATGAGGCCAGTAATTGTTTGGTTCAAATATCCGAGGTAAGTGGAGACGAAGCAAGCGCTGCTCGCAAATCCCTTGAAGAGTGCCTTAAAGTTGAATCTATTGAGGATTGGCGAAAGGAGCTAATATCTGAATTGCTCGAAATGTTTGAATGAGCTCGATCTGTAAAGATCGCTGTGAATGTTAGCTCAGTTTAGCCTTCTGGATTTGATTGTCGTAGCTAACCACTAATCCATGTTGTCAGCTAGCACAGTGGCAACATGGGTTTGGCGAGTTCGCGACATCGCAGGGATAGGTGGCCCTTCGATTATCCGCCTGGGATCTGTATCAATTTCCCCAGCAGTCTGTTCAGACTTTTTCGGTTCAAGGTGTCAGGTTGGGCCAGCAGAGTGTTCAGGTTGATGCAGCCCCTACAGGTGTGGGGGCCTGAGGATTTAATGCGCCCCGCTGATTAACATTGACACCCTGTGCCGGAAAAGCTTGAACGCCCTGCTGGGAGAATTGATGTTGTTGGGCTATGTAGAGGGGCTGGCGCCCAACGAAAAGATCAGAAAGAGTGCTCCAGCCTAGAGGTAGGCCGGAGCTCAATTTGTTTATGAGTGAAAGTGCTGCCTTGCAGTGTCAGCCATTTAAGTATGAGTTGAATTTAAGGATTGCGGAAGATACCAAGTCGGCATCTATTACGCTTCGGTATTTCGCTCCTGGGGTAAATTGGCTGTACGTGAAGAATGGGTTGTCCACTGCCTGAATAAGAAAGACCAGTCCCGCATTTGACTTGTAGCGAGCCAGTACGAAGTCATCAAATGTGTCTCCTAGACTAACTAAGTATTGCCCGTTATCAGTGCAGTTTTCTGAAAAGATATATTCTAGGCCTTCTTTCTCAAGCCTAGAGAGTTCCTCGTCAGATGGCAGAGGCTGATCCAGCAGGCGGCTCAGTTGATTGACTAGCGACGGTATATAGGTTTCTTCGAGTAGCGTTCCTATAGGTAGGCCGTCGATCCAAACTCTGGCCTTTGCCAAAGTGGTGGAACCCTCATTTTCGAACTCAATTGCAAATTCCCTTTCCTTTCCGAAGAACATCTAATCACCACTTCTTCACGTCATTAGGGACTTGGTTTGGAGGTATGGGGCGGGGAGAGCCATTAGCGGTCTGACCATTCGTTGATCCATTCCAATGCCAGTTCCCATTCCCATCATTTTGGAAACGGTGGTATTCAGCATTTTTTCCGCTACCGACTTTTGTCCACCTATTACCATCTGATGCGGGGTGGCTGTTATTCCATAGCTCATCATGATTAGGCGGGAGTTTGCTTTTTGTTCTGTTGTAGGGGTTAGGGCCTTTCCCGCTTGGGTCATGGTGTCCGGGATTCTCATATTTACACTGCACCATACAGGCTGCTATCAGAAACGGATGCCTCATCATCCGGCATTTTCTACAGTTATCGGCACCACACTGCTGTGCGCTAGAGCTTTGATCTTCCGGGCCAGGTGCGCCTTCAGGGAAGAGTCCTAGAGGGTCGGTAAAGATTAATGGGTTACCTTCGACATACCCGTAGGTATTCAGCCCACCGTTTAACCCAATCGGATCACTCTCGACGTAGCGCCCGGTCTGT
>FTMP01000006.1:0-280237 GCA_900156135.1 Aquipseudomonas alcaligenes
GGCGAGAGCGGCTGAGGAAGCGGAGTTTACAGATGGTAAATGAGCATTCCGAAGTCGCTCTCAACGCAGTTTTTCCGACGCGCAGCAAATCCGCGCGCGGGTTTACCCTGATCGAGTTGCTGGTGGTGCTGGTCATCATCGGCACCCTGGTCAGCCTGACCGTGCTCTCTTCCGGCAGCTCCAGTCACAGCCGCGAGTTGCGCGACGAGGCCGAGCGACTCGCTGGAGTGATTACCCTGTTGTCGGACGAGGCGGTGATGGATGGCAACGAGTATGGCCTGCTGGTCGATGCCGAAGGCTATGGCGTGCTGATCTATGACCATGCCTCGGGCGACTGGAACGAGGTGGAGAGCCGGCATGCCCACAAGGTGCCGGCATGGTCGCGGCTCCTGCTGGAGCTGGATGGCGAGGCCCTCAAGCTGCCCGAGCCCAGTGTGGAGGACCGGCCTGGCCTGAGCGCTGACAAAGACGAGGGCAAGAAGAAGCCCATTCCCCAGCTGCTGATCCTGTCCAGCGGCGAGCTTTCGCCTTTCCGCCTGCGGCTCGAGGAGCGCAAAAGCGACGGCGGGGCGTACCTGCTGAGCAGCGATGGCTATCGGTTGCCGCGCGCCGAGCTGGCGGGGCCGGGCCTGTGATCCGCTCTGTACGCGGTTTCACCCTGCTGGAGGTGCTGGTGGCCCTGGCGATATTCGCCGTGGTCGCGGGCTCTGTGCTCACCGCCAGCCAGCGCAGCCTGCGGACTGCAGAACAGTTGCAACTCAAGAGCATGGCCGGCTGGATTGCCGAGAATCGCATCACCGAGCTGCAGCTCAAAAGGCCCACACCGGGCGAGGGGCGTGAAAGCAAGGTGCTGGACTTCGGTGGGCGCAGCTGGGAAACCTACAGCGAGATAGAGGCAACCAGCGACAAGGGTATCCGCCGGGTGTCCGTCTGGGTTGCCATCAAGCCCGAGCGCGGCGGTGCGGAGCCGATACGCGAGCGCTCGCTGCGGGTGGTCACCGGATTCCTGGCGGTGCGCAAGTGAGTGCCGGGCAGCGCGGCTTTACCCTGCTGGAGGTGGTAATCGCCATTTCCATCTTCGCCCTGCTGGGCATGGCCACCTACCGCATGCTGGACAGCGTGTTGCGTACGGACGAGGCGACGCGTGCCAACGAGCAGTCGTTACGCGAGCTGACCCGGGCCTTTGCTGCGCTTGATCGTGATCTGGCCCAGGCTGTGGCGCGCAGCGTACGTGATCCCTATGGCGACCAGCGGGCAGCCTTGCTGGGCGAGCTGGGGGCGGTGGATGGTTCGGCAGCCATCGAGGTCACCCGCAGTGGTTGGCTCAACCCCATGGGGCTGGCCAGGGCCCAGCTGCAGCGGGTGCGCTGGCGCCTGGCGGACAAGACTCTGGAGCGAGTCTACTGGACCGTGCTGGATCAGGCGGTGGACAGTCAGCCGCGGGTGCAGAGCCTGCTGGAGGGCGTCAGCTCGCTGGAGTTCCGCTACATGGACGAGCGTGGCGAATGGCAGGGGCAATGGCCGCCCGCCACCAGTGACCTTACACCTGAGGAAAATCGCCTGCGCCTGCCGATGGCGGTCGAGCTGAAGCTTGAGCACGAGCGCTACGGCGAACTGACCCGTCTGTACCGCTTGCCCGACCCGGTGGAGGAAGAAAAGCAGCAGGCACCGCCCGAGAATCCCCCCGCCCCCCCGGAGCCTGCTCCCTCGCCCGCGCCTACCCAACCGAGTCAGCCCGCAGCGCCGGTGCAGGAGGCGAAGGCATGAGGCGGCAACAGGGGGTGGCGCTGGTCACCGTGATGCTGGTGGTGGCCATTGTCACGGTCATCTGCTCGGGACTGATTGCTCGTCAGCAACTGGCAATCCGCGCCAGTGGTAATCAACTGGCCAGCCAGCAGGCGAAGCAATATGCGCTGGGCGGCGAGGCTTTGGGGGTAGCCGTCTTGACCAGGGATCTGAAGGAGCCCGGTAGCGACCCACGGCAGCCAGTGGATCATCCGCTGGAGGCCTGGGCCAAGCCGCTGCCGGCCTTTCCCATCGAGCAGGGCGAGATCGGCGTACGCATCGAGGATCTGGCTGGCCGCTTCAACGTCAACAGCCTGGTACAGGACGACAAGGTCAACAAGCAGGCGGTGGAGCGCTTCCGCCGGCTGCTGTTGCGCCTGGAGATCGATACCCCCTATGCCGAGCGCCTGGTGGACTGGTTGGACAAGGACCAGGAGCCGACCGGTGAGTATGGCGCTGAAGATAACCAGTATTTGCTGGCCCAACCGCCATACCGCACGGCTGGGCACGAGATGCAGGATGCCTCCGAGGTGCGACTGCTGCTGGGTATGAGCGAGGATGACTACCGCCGGCTACGGCCATACATTGCAGCACTGCCGGCCAAAGTGCCGTTGAATGTGAACACCGCCAGCGCCTTGGTGCTTTCCAGTCTGGCGGACAGCCTGGACCCTACTGATGCAACTGCATTGATGGGCGCCCGTGGTCGCGAGGGCTATCGCGATGTCCGCTCCTTCCTCGACCAGCCGGCGCTGGCGGGTACCGGTGTGCGCGAGGCGGGTCTGGCGGTGGGCAGCAGTTATTTCCTGGTCATCAGCGAGGTGCGCCTGGATGATCGCCGCGAGGTGCTGTCGAGTACCCTGCAGCGTGACAGCAAGGGTGGTGTGTGGGTATTGCGCCGTAGCCTGGGGCAGCCTGGCTACGAGCGAATGGTGTTGGCCGAAGCGAATGAGCGTGAAGAGCGATGATGGACTGCCTGTTTCTTGGCCCTGAATGTGGTGAGCTGGCCGACGACTGCCAGGTGCACTGGCTACGCGAAGATGGCGAGTGCCTGGCGCTAAGCCTGCGCGAGTGCGCCGAGCAGCTGCGTGACAAGGCCGTCACCCTGGTATTGCCCATCGAGGCGGTGAGCTCCTTCCTGGTGGAGTTGCCAACAGCCAAGGATCGCTGGATACGCCAGGCGCTGCCTTTTGCCGTCGAAGAGATGCTGGCGGAGGACGTCGAGCTGTTTCACCTGGCGTTGGGGCCACAGCACGCTGACCAGCGTCACCGCGTGGTGGCTGTACGCCGCGATCTACTTGCCGGCTGGCTGGCGCGTCTTGACGACCTCGGCCTGGACATTGCCGCCATCCATGTGGACGCCGATATGCTGCCTGGCGGCCATGGCGGCCAGGCGTTGCTCCTGGGAGAAAGGGGCGTGTTGGGCGGCGACAGCGAGCTGCGAATGGCTTTCGCCGCCGAACAGTGGCCTGTGTTGCAGGGGGTTGATGGGCCCTGGACGCTGATCGAGACGGATGCGCCATACCGTGTCCTGTTCGAGGGGCGCTCTGCAGCCACCAACCTGGCTCAGGCGGCGTTTGCACGTCGAACGGAGAATCAGGCTTGGATCATCTGGCGGCCCGCAGTGCTGATGCTCGGCCTGGGGCTTTTCCTGCACCTGGGTTTTGCCCTGTTCCAGGCCTTCTACTACGAGTGGCAGGCTGAGCGTTTCGCGCAGACCAGCCTGGCGCTATACAAGGAGCTGTTCCCCGAAGATAAGCGAATCGTCAATCTGCGCGCCCAGCTTGCCGAGCATCTCAAGGCTGGGGCGCCTTCCAGCAGCGGGTTTCTCAACCTGATTGAGGCGGCATCGGTTGCTGTGGCGCAGGGGAAAAGTTCGGTTTCGGTGGCCCAGATGGATTACAGCCAGGTGCGTGGCGACCTCGCGTTACAGGTCAGGGCGGGTGATTTCGCTGAGGTGGAGAAGCTGCGACAAAAGCTCATGGAAGCCGGATTGTCGGTACAGATGGGCTCGGCCAATCGTGAGGACGATGGTGTGACCGCCAGGGTCATCCTGGGAGGTGGCCAATGATTCGCCTGCATAAACTGAAGGACGAACTTGCCGGTCACATGATCCGGTCCGGTATCTGGCAGCGCTGGCAGCAGCTTCCGCCGCGTGATCGGCTGGCGCTGAAGGTACTTGGTGGGTTTTTCGCGCTGCTGCTTTTCTACGCGTTCATCTGGCTGCCGATCGACCGCAAGCTGGATTCGGCCGGTGCCCGCTATCGGCAGGAGCGTGACCTCCTCTCCCACCTGCAGGAACAGGCACCGATGCTGCGCAGCTCGATCAAGGGTGATCGCCCGCGTTTGAGTTCCGAGCAGTTGCAGGGTGTCGTTACCAGCACTGCACAAAAACACGGCCTGGTGCTGGAGCGGCTGGATAGCGAGGGTGGCGGCCGGTTGCTGATCTCGTTGGCACAGGCGCCTTTCGAAAAGTTGCTGCACTGGCTGACGGAGCTTGAAGAAAAGGGTGTTGCGCTCACCGAGGCCAGCCTGGAGAAGACGGGGACCGGTGTCGTGGATGCCCGTCTGACCCTGACTGTAGAGGGTGTTTAACGTGTCATGGCGAAGGGAGTCGCATGCATTACCTGAACATTGTCTTGGTTTCGCTCAGCTCTTTACTTGTTCTTTTGTACATCCTGTTATGGATTGGTATGCCGTCCCCCCTGGGGGTTAGCGTCTTCTAGCGTGGTTAGTGATTCTTTGCGTGCGTGCTGGAGTGAGTCAACCCGGCCTTGTACAGACCGTTGCTTTCACGAAACTCGGGGCGATTCCGTGCCTTGGTAGCTTACTAATTCAGGGAAAAATGGACTAATGTGACGCCTTCTCCATGGAATGGATGGCAAACATGTCGGATCAATCAGGTTCTCTCCTGGTTTCGACACGGCCGGCCAAGCTGGCCGAGCGGGTGGCCGAGGCGCTGAAGCGCGACATCAGTGCGATCGGCTGGCCGGTGGGCCAGGTGTTCGGCTCCGAGGCGCAGCTGATGGAGCGCTACGGTATCGGCCGGGCCACCCTGCGCGAGGCGATACGCCAGCTGGAGCGCCACGGCGTGGCCAACATGCGCCGTGGCAGTGGCGGCGGCCTGGTGATCAGTCGCCCGGCGCGTGACTCGGCGGCGCTGGCGCTGGCCACCTACCTGGAGCTGATCGATGCCAGCTTTGGCGAACTGTACGAGGCGCGAGCGCTGATCGAGTCGCAGGCAGTGCTGTTGGCTGCCGAGCGCCTGGACGAGCCGGACATTCCACGGGCGCGCGCGCTGATCGAGTTGCTCGCGCAGGAGCAGCCCGGCTGCTTCAACGTCGAGTTGCGCCTGCTCGCCGAGGTGCGCGACTTCATCTGCCGGGTTTCCGGCAATGCGGCGATCAGTCTGATCCTTGAAGCCCTGCAATGTGCCACCGTCAGCGGTCGCACGCCGCGCGATGCGCATGGCCGGGCGCGGGTGCAGGCGGTATTCGGCCAGGTGCGCCGGCTGAAGATCGAGTTGCTGGAAGCGCTGATCGGCGGTGACGGCCTGCGCGCCCGCGAGCGCATCCAGGACAAGCTGCGTCTGACCCGCGAGCTGATCGTCGAACTGCGCGGCGGCCTGAGCCATGGCCCCACCTCGGCCATGACCGAGCTGGCGGCGGCTCCCGATTTTGCCTTCTCCAGGGTCTATGACAAGAGCGCCCATCGCCTGGCCGTGGTCATCGCCCGCAACATCAGCGCGTCGGGGCTTGGCAGTGGTGCGCGGATCGGCGCCGAGCCGGACCTGCAGGCGCGGCATGGTGTCAGCCGCGCGGTGCTGCGCGAGGCGGTGCGCACGCTCGAACTGCATGCCATCGTGCGCAGTCGGCGCGGCCCCGGTGGCGGCCTGCTGGTGGCCACACCGGACCCCAGCTACACGGTGCGCCTGGCGGTGGAGTACCTGGGCCAGACGCAGCCGCTCAGCCAGCATTTCCATGCGGTGTGGAAGAACCTCCAGTTGGCGGTGGCCGGGCTCGCTGCTGAGCGTCTGGACGCTGCCGGGCGGCAGCGCCTGCAGGGGCTGCTGGACAGCCTGCAGCGTGCCAGTGCGGCGGAGCGTCTGCGGCGCAGTGGTGAACTCGACCTGTGCCTGGCCGAGCTCAGCGGCAACCGGGCGCTGGCGCTATTCGTGCGGCTGCTCGGCGCGCTGGCCGAGAGCTACCCGAGCGGCGCAGTAGCGCAGTGGATTCTCCAGCACCTCGGCGAGCACCAGGCGCGCCTGGGGGCGGCGGTGCTGGCCGGTGACCCCAGCCTTGCCCGGCGGCGCATGCTTGATCAGCTGCGCCTGATCGAGACCGGTTTCGGCCTGGCCGAGGACTAGACCCTATACCACTCCGGCATTGCGCAGCGCGGCAATCTGCTCCTGATCCAGGCCGAGCAGGCGCTGCAGCACATCGTCGCTGTGCTCGCCGAGCAGCGGCGGCGCATTGCGGTACTCGACCGGGCTGGCGGACAGGCGCAGCGGGCTGGCCACCTGGGGCGTGGTGCTGCCCAGACTGTTGGGCAGGTCGAGACGCAGGCCGCGGGCCTGTACCTGCGGGTCGGCGAACACCTGGGCCAGGTCGTTGATCGGCCCGCAGGGCACGCCGGCCGCCTCCAGCAGCGTTACCCATTCGGCGGTGCTCTTGAACACCGTGGCCTGGCGCAGCAGGGGGATCAGCTCGGCGCGGTGATCGACCCGCGCCTTGTTGGTGGAAAAGCGCGGGTCGTCGGCCAAAGCCGGTAGGCCGGCGACCTCGCAGAACTTGCGGAACTGCCCGTCGTTGCCCACGGCGAGGATGAAATTGCCATCGGCGCTGGGGAAGTCCTGATAGGGCACGATGTTCGGGTGGGCGTTGCCCATGCGCCGGGGCGCCACGCCGGTGGCCAGGTAGTTCATCGCCTGGTTGGCCAGGCAGGCCACCTGCACGTCGAGCAGCGCCACGTCGACGTACTGGCCTTCGCCGGTCTTGTCACGGTGCGCCAGGGCGGCCTGCACGCCGATGGCCGCGTACAGGCCGGTGAGCAGGTCGGTGAGGGCGACGCCGGTCTTCATGGGACCGCCACCCTCCTCACCATCGGGCTTGCCGGTCAGGCTCATCATCCCGCCGAGGCCCTGGATCATGAAGTCGTAGCCTGCCCGCCTGGCGTAGGGCCCGTCCTGCCCGAAGCCGGTGATCGAGCAGTAGATCAGTCGCGGGTTGACCGCTTTCAGCGAGGCGTAGTCGAGACCGTAGGCTGCCAGGCCGCCGACCTTGAAGTTTTCCAGCAGCACGTCGCACTGTGCGGCCAGCTCGCGTACCAGGCGCTGGCCCTCGGGCTGGGTGAAGTCCAGGGTCAGCGACTGCTTGTTGCGGTTGGCGCACTGGAAATAGGCCGCTTCGCGGCTGTCGTTGCCGGCGCCATCCTTGATGTAAGGCGGGCCCCAGTGACGGGTATCGTCGCCACTGCCGGGGCGCTCGACCTTGATTACCTCGGCGCCGAGGTCGGCGAGGATCTGCCCGGCCCAGGGGCCGGCGAGCACGCGGGACAGGTCGAGAACACGCAGATGGGACAGGGCGCCTGGCATATGGATCTCTCGGAGAAGTCCCCTCTCCCGCTAGCGGGAGAGGGCTAGGGAGAGGGAAGGTCGGTGAGCCGGAACATCGCCCTCTCCCCCTGCCCCTCTCCCATAAATGGGCGAGGGGAGAAAGGCGCGCGGCCAAAGTGACTTAGAAGAACGCCTGCAGACCGGTCTGGGCGCGGCCGAGGATCAGCGCGTGGACGTCGTGAGTGCCCTCGTAGGTGTTGACCACCTCCAGGTTGACCAGGTGGCGGGCTACGCCGAACTCGTCGCTGATGCCGTTGCCGCCCATCATGTCGCGGGCCATGCGCGCAATATCCAGCGCCTTGCCGCAGCTGTTGCGCTTCATGATCGAGGTGATTTCCACCGCGGCGGTGCCCTCGTCTTTCATCCGGCCCAGGCGCAGGCAGCCTTGCAGGGCCAGGGTGATCTCGGTCTGCATGTCGGCCAGCTTCTTCTGGATCAGCTGGGTCTGCGCCAACGGGCGGCCGAACTGGGTCCGGTCCAGGGTGTACTGGCGCGCGGTGTGCCAGCAGAACTCGGCGGCGCCCAGGGCGCCCCAGCTGATGCCGTAACGGGCGGAGTTGAGGCAGGTGAACGGGCCTTTCAGGCCACGCACGTCGGGGAAGGCGTTCTCCTCGGGGCAGAACACGTTGTCCATGACGATTTCGCCGGTGATCGAGGCGCGCAGACCGACCTTGCCGTGGATGGCCGGCGCGGACAGGCCTTCCCAGCCTTTCTCGAGTACGAAGCCGCGGATCTCGCCGGCATCGTCCTTGGCCCACACCACGAACACGTCGGCGATCGGGCTGTTGGTGATCCACATCTTGCTGCCGGTCAGGCGGTAGCCGCCGTCGACCTTCTTGGCGCGGGTGATCATCGAACCCGGGTCGGAGCCGTGGTTCGGCTCGGTCAGGCCGAAGCAGCCGATGTATTCGCCGGATGCCAGCTTGGGCAGGTACTTCTGTTTGGTCGCCTCATTGCCGAACTCGTAAATCGGCACCATCACCAGTGACGACTGCACGCTCATCATCGAGCGGTAGCCAGAATCGATGCGCTCCACTTCGCGGGCGATCAGGCCGTAGCACACGTAGTTCAGGCCGCTGCCGCCGTAGGTTTCGGGGATGGTGGCGCCGAGCAGGCCGGTCTCGCCCATCTCGCGGAAGATTGCCGGGTCGGTCTGCTCGTGGCGGAAGGCCTCCAGCACGCGCGGGGCCAGCTTGGCGGCGGCGAACTGCTGGGCGCTGTCGCGCACCATGCGCTCTTCTTCGGTCAGCTGCTGGTCCAGCAGGAGCGGGTCGATCCAGTTGAAGCTTGCCTTGGCGGCCATGGTGCAATCCTCGAAGCGGTGGCAGTGAAGGGCCGGCGCGAAGCCGGGCAGTGGGGAAAGACTAGGCCCGTGCGGCGCGGGCGGCAAACGAGTATTTCGCACGCTGTTGTGCGTTAAATGCACTTCGAGATAGCCTGAATCGGCTTTTTTGCTGCTCATGAGTGAGGCTTAGGCATAGATGCGTCGCAAGATTCCCAGCACTGCGGCCCTGGTGGCCTTCGAGTCGGCCGCCCGCCACCAGAGCTTCACCAAGGCTGCCGACGAGCTGGCGCTGACCCAGAGCGCCGTGTGCCGGCAGATCGCTGGGCTGGAAGAGTTCCTCGGCATCGAGCTATTCCGCCGTTCACGCCGTGGCGTGAAGCTGACCGAGGCAGGCCTGGCCTACAGCCGCAAGGTGGCCGCGCAGCTGGATGCGGTGGAGCGCGACACCCTGGCCGCCATGGGCCAGCAGGGCGCCCAGGGGCTGGAGCTGGCCGTGGTGCCGACCTTCGCCACCCAGTGGTTGGTGCCCCGGCTCAAGGAGTTCCAGCGCCTGCACCCGGAGGTCACGGTACACCTGACCAACCGCACGCGGCCCTTCCTGTTCGCCGACACCGCGTTCGACGCCGCCATCTACTTCGGCGATGGCGACTGGTCGGGTACCGAGGCGCATTACCTGATGCCCGAGGAGCCGGTGCCGGTATGCAGCCCCGAGCTGCTGGGCGAGCGCGTGCAGTTCGCCGCCGCCGAACTGGCCAACCTGCCGCTGCTGCAGCAGAGCACCCGGCCCTACGCCTGGCGCCAGTGGTTCGCTGCGCAGGGCCTGAACGTACCGCGCGACATGAGCGGGCCACGCTATGAGCTGTTCTCCATGCTGGCCCAGGCGGCCACGCATGGCATGGGCGTGGCGCTGATCCCGCCGTTTCTCATCCAGCGTGAGCTGGACGCCGGCCTGTTGGTGCCGGCGCACCCGGCAGCACTGCTGAGCAGCGACAGGGCCTACCGGCTGATGATCCCCGAACGCAAGGTCGAGTCCGCCGCCTTGCGCGCGTTCCGCGACTGGCTGCTGCAGGCGGCGCGCGAGTATCGCGGCGCGTCATAAGGTGAAACGGGGGGCATGAAAAAGCCGGGCGTTGGCCCGGCTTGCTTTACCGCATCGGGGCTCAGAGCGAGCCGGCGACCTGGCCGAGACCCATCCACTGGCCGGTCATGGAGCGTGCATGACGATCCACGGTGGTGGGTGCAAAAGCGCGGCCCGAGGCGCTGGCCAGGGCATTGCTGCCGCTGTTCATGTCCATCAGCGCGGCGCGCAGGAACTTCCAGCGGGTCTGCAGCTTGGCCACGGCGGGGTTGGCCTTGCCGTCCAGGCTACCCAGTTCCTTGTCGATCTGCGGTACCAGGATGCGCTCGTCCTGGCCGACATAGTTGTCCGGTTGCTCGCGGGCGATCTCGAAGCTGCCGATGTAGGAGCGGCTGAGGTACTGCACGGCCAGGTACTCGACCTGTGCCGGCAGCTCGCCGAGCGGATCGGCGTCGGGCACGCCACGTGCCACGGTCAGCAGTTCACGCAGGGCCTTGGCCAGGTCCTGGGGGTATTCCCAGGGCATGTTGTCTTCATTGGGGCCAAAGGAAACACCCAGGCGTAACTGGGTAACAAGTTTGGTGGTCAATCCGGGAATTTCCGAACTGGCGCTCATCGCGGCCTGGGCGGATGTCTCCAGATCGGCGATGTCCTTCTCCAGGCGTTGCAGATGCTCTTCCTGAAAGCCCTCGCCACGGACCAGAAGCAGGCTGCTGGTGGCGCGGCTGGCGTACACCTGTACTTGTTCGGCGGCCGTCATGGCTGCCGCATGGGCCACGGCAGAGAAGCTCGCCGCAATCCCGATAAATAGCGAAAAATACAATCGAATCAAAGAATTACGATTCATCCCCGGTCGCTCCCTAATTATTCTTGTCGGTGCGTGATGTCAGAAGGCAGGGCGGCCATCGGCGCAGCGGCAACAGCCTACTGCGCTTGTCATAGCAAAGGATGAGCCAAAAGAGTGATTCGTATCGCAATTCTGGCGCCGCCGCCGTGACGGTCCGGCTTGATGAGCTAGAGGGGCTTGGGCTGCCTGATACCGCATGCATGTAGCCCGGGTTGCGCGGTGGGCGCCGGCATTGCTGGTGTCTGCACGGAATTGGCCAGCAGCTAACTAGCCGCCTGCCTGGAGAGGAGCCGATTCATGCTCATATTCTGTGGCAAGCAGCATCAGCGGGCTTTGCACTTCATCTCGGGCGCTTCATAGCCCCACACCACCGTCGCCTCACCCTGATGCTCCCAGAAGCTTTCGTTCCGACCCTGGTAACGCGCACCGCTGGCGGCTGGTTGCAGGTACATCAGCGAGCTGCTGTCGCCGAAGTCGACGATGGCGGTCGGCGGCTCGGTGCGGAAGAAGGTGGCGGCCACTTCCTTGGCCGGGTTGCCGTCACATTGGTAGAAGACCGGGCCGGTGGCCTCGATGAGCCGGTAGCGCGCCTGCAGCTCGGCGATGCGCAGGCGGTAGCTGTCGGTGATGCAGGTGGGCTGATCGTCGCTTTTCCAGCAGTCGTTGCGGCCCTTGATCCAGCCCCTCTGCTCGGCCTTGAGTAGCGGGGGCTGTTCGTTGCCGGCCTGCTGCTGCGCGGCCTTGTAGACCTCTGCCATTTTCCGGTCCAGTGCCGAGAGCGCCTCGCTCTGGCAGATCTGCTGCTCGATACTGCCGGCGTTGACCTGACTGCAGTCGAAGGCGGGTTGCGCCGCCTGGGACTGGCTCGCCAGCAGGGTCAGAGCAAGGGCAAAAGTGCGCATAAGGATCTCCATCTCGGGCTTGGTCAGAAGCCTAGCCCAGGATGAGGCTGCCTGGCGCGAGTTTGCCCTTGGGGCGGAGGCTCAGCGCAGAGTGTCGGGGCGCTGCCGCCCTGGTTTGAAGAACAGCTGGGCGCCGCGCTCAAGACCCACCAGGCTGCTGTGATCCTTGATCACCTCGGCCTCGATCAGCTCATCCTGCCCTTCCACCTTGAGCGTCACCCGGGTGATCGCACCGAGCGGGCGGATGTCGCGCACCTGCGCCGCGCGGTGCTCGTCGATGGCCAGGCGCGACAGCGACACCTCGTGCGGACGGAACAGCAGGTGCTGGTCGTCGCCCAGGTGCAGGCGGTTGGCGTCGCCGAGGAAGTGGTAGACGAAGTCGCTGGCCGGCTGCTCGTAGACCTCGGCCGGCGAGCCGATCTGCTCGATAGTGCCCTTGTTCATCACCACGATGCGGTCGGCCACTTCCATGGCTTCTTCCTGGTCGTGGGTGACGAACACGCTGGTCAGGTGCACTTCCTCGTGCAGGCGCGCCAGCCAGCGGCGCAGTTCCTTGCGCACCTTGGCGTCGAGGGCGCCGAAGGGTTCGTCGAGCAGCAGCACCTTGGGTTTCACCGCCAGGGCGCGAGCCAGGGCGATACGCTGGCGCTGGCCACCGGACAGCTGCTCCGGGTAGCGGTCGGCCAGCCAGTCGAGCTGCACCATGCCGAGCAGTTCGTGCACCCGTTCGGCGATCTCCGCCTCGCTCGGACGCTCGCCCTTGGGCTTCATGCGCAGGCCGAAGGCGACGTTGTCGAACACCGTCATGTGGCGGAACAGCGCGTAGTGCTGGAACACGAAGCCGACGTTGCGATCACGTACGTCGTGGTTGGACACGTCCTCGCCGTGGAACTGGATGCTGCCGGCATCCGGCGTCTCCAGGCCGGCGATGATCCTCAGCAGGCTGGTCTTGCCGCAGCCGGACGGGCCGAGCAGGGCCACCAGCTCGCCGCTGTGGATATCCAGGTTGATCTGGTTGAGCGCGCGGAAGGCGCCGAAGGTCTTGCTGACGTTACGGATTTCGATGGACATGGCTTATTCCTCCGCGTCGCTGTGACGTAGGCGGGACAGACGGGATTCGCTCCACTGCTTGAGCAGCAGGATGATCAGCGCCAGGGCCAGCAGCAGGCTGGCGACGCTGAAGGCGGCGACATGGTTGTATTCGTTGTAGAGAATCTCGACGTGCAGCGGCAGGGTGTTGGTGTAGCCGCGGATATGCCCGGACACCACCGATACCGCGCCGAACTCGCCCATGGCCCGCGCGGCGCAGAGCACCACGCCGTAGATCAGGCCCCATTTGATGTTGGGCAGGGTCACGTGCCAGAACATCTGCCAGCCGCTGGCGCCGAGCAGGCGCGCGGCTTCCTCCTCCTGGGTGCCCTGTTCCTGCATCAGCGGGATCAGCTCGCGGGCAACGAAGGGCACGGTGACGAAGATGGTGGCCAGGACAATGCCGGGCAGGGCGAAGATGATCTGGATGTCGCGTTCCTGCAGCCATTCGCCGAAGAAGCCCTGGGCGCCGAACAGCAGCACATAGATCAGGCCGGCGATCACCGGCGAGACGGAGAACGGCAGGTCGATCAGCGTCACCAGGATGCTCTTGCCGCGGAACTCGTACTTGCTCACGCACCAGGCGGCGGCCACGCCGAACACCAGGTTGAGTGGCACCGCGATGCCGACGGCGAGCAGGGTCAGTTTCAGCGCGGCAATCGCGTCTGGCTCCAGCAGGGCGCTGAAGAAGGTGCCGAAGCCGAGCTTGAGGGCTTCGCTCAGTACCACGAACAGCGGCAGCAGGAGGAACAGGGCAAAGGCCAGCCAGGCGCCGCTGATCAGCACACGGCGACCCAGGGGGCTGCCACGGCGCTGATCATTGGCCAGGGTGGAGGACGACACAACGGTACTACTCATGACGGCCTCCTTACGGGCGTTCGATGCGGCGCTGCAGCAGGTTGATCAGCAGCAGCAGGATGAAGGACACCACCAGCATCAGCACGCCGATGGCCGTGGCACCGTGGTAATCGTACTGGTCGAGCTTGACCATGATCAGCAGCGGCAGGATCTCGGTCTTCATCGGCATGTTGCCGGCGATGAAAATCACCGAGCCGTACTCGCCGACGCCTCGGGCAAAGGCCAGGGCGAAGCCGGTCAGCCAGGCCGGCAGCAGGGCTGGCAGCAGCACATGGCGGAACACCTGGAAGGGCCTGGCGCCCAGGCAGGCGGCAGCCTCTTCGACCTCGCGCGGAATGTCTGCCAGCACCGGTTGCAGGGTGCGCACCACGAACGGCAGGGTGACGAAGGTCAGCGCCAGGGTGATGCCCAGCGGGGTGTAGGCGATCTTGAAGCCCAGCTCGGTGGCGAACTGGCCGACCAGGCCGGCCGGGGCATACAGCGCGGTGAGCGCGATACCGGCCACGGCGGTGGGCAGGGCGAAGGGCAGGTCGATCATCGCATCGATGATCTTGCGCCCGGGGAAGCTGTAGCGCACCAGCACCCAGGCCAGCAGGGTACCAATCACACCATTGAGGAGGGCGGCGGCGAAGGCGGTGCTGAAGCTCAGCTTGAGCGCAGCCAGCACACGTGGTGCGCTGATGATGGCCCAGAATTCGGCCCAACTCAGTTGGGCGGCGTGCACGAACATGGCACCCAGGGGAATCAGCACCAACAGGCTGAGGTACACCAGGGTGTAACCCAGCGTCAGCCCGAAGCCGGGTATGACGGGGGAAATGCGGCGTGACATTGCGATGTCCCTTGTTCTTGGGGTGGGCAGGACGGATGTAACCCGCACGAGGCCGGGTGATGGCTTATCGCGCGGGTCGCACTCGCCCTACGGATGACTCTTAGTGGGCCTGGTAGATCTGGTCGAAGATGCCGCCATCGTTGAAGAACTTGGGCTGGGCGGATTTCCAGCCGCCGAAGTCCTTGTCGATGGTCACCAGCTTCAGCTGCGGGAACTGCTGGGCGAACTCGGCGGCCACCTTGGCGTCACGTGGGCGGTAGAAGTTCTTCGCGGCGATGCGCTGACCTTCTTCGCTGTACAGGTACTGCAGGTAGGCGGTAGCGACTTCGCGGGTACCTTTCTTGTCGACGTTCTTGTCGACCACGGCCACCGGCGGCTCGGCCAGGATGGACAGGCTCGGCGCGACGATTTCAAACTGGTCGCCACCCTGTTCCTTCAGGGCCAGGAAGGCCTCGTTCTCCCAGGCCAGCAGCACGTCGCCGATCTGGTTGTTGACGAAGGTGATGGTCGAGCCGCGCGCGCCGGTGTCCAGCACCGGGACGTTCTTGTACAGCTTCTCGACGAACTCCTGGGCCTTGGCCTCGCTGCCGTACTTCTGCTGGGCATAGGCCCAGGCGGCCAGGAAGTTCCAGCGCGCGCCGCCGGAGGTCTTCGGGTTGGGGGTGATCACTTCCACGCCCGGCTTGACCAGGTCATCCCAGTCCTTGATGCCTTCCGGGTTGCCCTTGCGTACCAGGAACACGATGGTCGAGGTGTAGGGGGTGCTGGACTGCGGCAGGCGGCTCTGCCAGTCCTCGGGGATCAGCTTGCCGAGCTTGTGCAGCTCGTCGATGTCACCGGCCAGGGCCAGGGTCACCACGTCGGCGCGCAGGCCGTCGATCACTGCGCGGGCCTGCTTGCCCGAACCACCGTGGGACTGCTGGATCTTCACCGCTTCCTTGCCCTGGGCGGTCCAGTGCTTGTTGAAGGCGGCGTTGAACTCCTGATAGAGCTCGCGGGTCGGGTCGTAGGAGACGTTGAGAATCTCGCTGGCCGCGAGGGCCTGGCCGGAGAACAGGGCGGAGGCCAGTGCGGCCAGGGCGAATCGACGGATGGACATGGAACTGCTCCTGAGAAGACGTATGGGCTTGGCTTTATGGGGTGGGCGCTGCAGGGGTGTGCTCGCGGCCAGAAAACAGTGGCGATACGCCCTCCGGAGGTCCGGTCGGGTGGTCTTGGAGTCAGGCGGGTTTGCTGGCCTGGTGCTGCAGGCGGATTTTTTCCTTGCGCTCGATCTGCACCACCTGACCGTTGTGCACGGTGATTTCCACCGCGCCGAAACGCAGGTTCTGCAGGGCGACTTGGATTTCACGCAGAATGCCGGCTTCGTCCTGGCCTTCGACGCTTCTGAGGGTTGCGCTCATGACTTCTGCTCCTTGGAGTGGTGCCCGGGGTGGGCGTGGAGCGGATAGTAGGGTCATGTGATTTAGTCTTAAAAAGAATATTTAATGATTTATTTATTCTTTTGAGATCTATAAGGGCGTAGATACCGCCAAATCCGGCGCGGGTTCCCGCTTCCTGACTGCAGGGTCGAAAATTCTGCCGCTCGTCACAACCCGCAGGTGCCAGCATCGCCAGCGTGGTCGCAGGGCCATAGGCTTTGCGCATGAATGTCATGAGGCGGCGTCCGATGGACGACAACGACCAGGCTCCCAGCGAACTGGAGACCCTGACCCTGGCGCTGTTGCACAGCCGGGGCGAGGTCGAGCGCCTGCGTGAGCGCGAGCTGCTGGTGAGCAGCCTGCTGGGCGGCCTGAATGCCGTGCTCTGGGCCTTCGACTGGGGCCAGCAGCGGGTGGTCTACGTCAGCCCCGCCTACGAGCAGATCTTCGGGCGCAGCGCCGCTCTGCTGCTGGCCGACTACAACGAGTGGCTCAACAGCATCTACCCGGATGACATGGAGTACGCCGCCCGTAGCCTGGCTTCGGTTCACGAACTGGGTTCGGTGGAGCAGCGCGAGTACCGCATCATCCGCGGCGATGGTGAGGTGCGCTGGCTCAGTGACAAGTGCTTCGTCAGCCCGTCCAAGCTGTTCGGCGGCCAGTCGCTGATCGTCGGCATCGCCGAGGACATCACCGAGAAGAAGGCCCTGCAGAGCGAGCTGCACCGCCTGGCCACCCGTGACGTGCTGACCGGCGCGAGCAATCGCCGGCATTTCTTCGAATGCGCCGAGGTGCTGTTCGCCGAGGCACGCAGCAGCGGCAGCCCGCTGTCGTTCCTGCTGCTCGACATCGACGATTTCAAGAAGATCAATGACGGCCATGGTCATCAGGTCGGCGACCGCGTGCTGCAGCGGGTGGCTCATTGCGGCGCCTATGTGCTGCGCCGCGACGACCTGTTTGGGCGCATCGGTGGCGAGGAGTTCGCGGCGCTGTTTCCCAACTGCGATGCCGAGCAGGCGCGTCAGGTGGCCGAGCGCCTGCAGCGCGAAGTGCAACGCCTGCAGTTCGCCAACGATGGCGAGAGCTTCGGCGTGACCATCAGCCAGGGCATCACCCTTCTTGGCGAAGGCGATGTGCTGGACGATCTCTACGCGCGCGCCGATGCGGCCATGTACCAGGCCAAGCGCCAGGGCAAGGACTGCATCGTTCTGGGCTAATAATCCTTTATGGAATAAGCAAATAAATTCTTATTCCTTCATTGCTGATCCCATCCTGCCTAGACTGGCCCTCGAAACGCATTCGAGGAGGCCTCGCCCATGGCCAGTCAAACCACTCACTACCTGATCCTGCCGGGCTGGCAGGGCTCGCCGGATGACCACTGGCAGAGCCACTGGCAGCGCAGTCTGCCGAACGCCCGCCGGGTGGAGCAGGCGGACTGGTACAACCCTGATCCGCACAGCTGGGTCGCCGCCCTCGAGCGGCACGTCGCCGCGGCCCGCGGCTCGCTGGTTCTGGTGGCCCATAGCCTCGGCTGCGTGACTGTGGCCCGCTGGGCTGCTCAAGCGCCGCTGGCTTCGCTGCGCAAGGTGCGCGGCGCCCTGCTGGTAGCGCCGGCCGATGTCGAGCGCGCCAACTGCCCCGAGGCCCTGCAGGGTTTCGCCCCCATCTCCCGCGAGCTGCTGCCTTTCCCCAGCCTGCTGGTGGGCTCGGACAACGACCATGCCGCCAGTGCGCCGCGCGCGCTGCAGCTGGCCCGCGACTGGGGCAGCCAGGCAGCGATCCTGCCCGGCGCCGGGCACATCAACGTGAAGTCCGGGCATCAGCGCTGGGAGCAGGGCTTCGCCTACCTGTACCGCCTGCAGCGGCAGATCGAGCAGCTGGAGCGCTTGCGCGCATGACCCGGCGAATGCGCCCGCGCCGTTGGCGTCATTTCATTACCATTTGAGCCACCGCGTGGCGGCGGCTCGCGTCGAGACGAGAACGTTACATGAGCCGCCCCGCTTCCCCCCAGCAGGCCCTGCTGACCTTCGGCGATGCCGAGAAAAGCCCGCTGAGCATTCGCGCCAAGGCGCTGGTGTTCGTCGATCCACGCTCACGGCAGCTGCGCGAGCAGGCCAATGCGTTGGCTATTGTCGATCTGCCGGTGCTGATCGTCGGCGAAACCGGCACGGGTAAGGAGTTGCTGGCGCGTCACCTGCATCGCGAAAGCGAGCGGGGTGGTCTGTTCGTTTCCGTCAGCTGCGGCTCGATCAGTTCGCAGTGGGGCGAGGCCGAGCTCTTCGGTCATGCGGCGGGTGCCTACGTCGGTGCCGCCAGCAGCCGGGCCGGCTGGTTCGGCTCGGCCAATGGCGGCACCCTATACCTGGATGAGATCGGCGATCTGCCGCTGGCCCTGCAGGACAGGCTGCTGGCAGCACTGGAGACCCGCGAGGTGCTGCGCGTCGGCAGCCAGCAGGCGGTGCCGGTCGACGTGCGCCTGGTGGCGGCCACCAGCATCGACCTGGCCCAGGCGGTCGCGGCCGGCAAGTTCAGCGAGCGTCTCTATCACTACCTGGATGAGGGACGTCTGCCGCTGCCGGCACTGCGCGAACGCCCTGGCGATATCCTGCCGCTGGCCGAGTACTTCCTCGGCATCTATGCCCAGCGCCTGGGCCTGGCGATCCCGCAGATCGGCGCGGCCACCCAGGCGGCCCTGGAGAGCTACCCCTGGTACGGCAACACCCGTGAGCTGGAGAACGTCATCCACTTTGCCCTGCTGGTCAGCAGCGGCGAGGAGATCCTGCCGCAGCATCTCAATCTGCCGGTCCTTGATCTGGAGCGACAGATTGCCCGCCTTGATCCGCTGCAGCGTACTCGTTTGCTGGAGCAGCTTCAGCGCTAGCCGGCCATCGGCCGATAGCTGCACATCTTTGCCGCAAATCCGACTAACGTTGGGACTTTGCCGGGCCGCAGAATGGCGGGCCGGGGTGGGCGGCCTGTGTTTCGGTTTTCTCCCCGGTCATCCGCTTGCTGGCAGTGCTCAAACAGAATCGTTTGACATAATGGACTGCCTGTTCGACATAATTGACGCTCCAATTCCAAAGCTCGGCATGCCCAGGCATTCGCCGTGCACCAAAGCCTCCAGCGGGGACAAGATGATCGAGGTAACCGAGGTTTCCATTGCCGAGCTGCGTGCTGCGCTCGAATCCGGCCGCACCACCGCGGTCGAACTGGTCGAGGCCTACCTGGCCCGGATCGACGCCTACGATGGCCCCGACACCGCCACCCGCCTCAATGCCGTGGTGGTGCGCAACCCCGAGGCGCTGCAGGAGGCCGCGGCGTCCGACGCCCGGCGCGCCCGTGGCGAGACCCTCGGCCCTCTGGATGGCATTCCCTACACCGCCAAGGACAGCTACCTGGTCAAGGGCCTCACCGCCGCTTCCGGCAGCCCGGCCTTCAAGGACCTGGTGGCCCAGCGCGATGCCTTCACCATCGAGCGCCTGCGTGCCGCCGGCGCCATCTGCCTGGGCAAGACCAACATGCCGCCCATGGCCAACGGCGGCATGCAGCGCGGCGTCTATGGCCGCGCCGAAAGCCCGTACAACGAGCAGTACCTGACCGCGCCCTTCGCCTCCGGCTCGTCCAATGGCGCCGGCACCGCCACCGCCGCCAGCTTCGCCGCCTTCGGCCTGGCCGAGGAGACCTGGTCCAGCGGCCGTGGGCCGGCCTCGAACAACGGTTTGTGCGCCTACACGCCGTCGCGCGGGGTGATCTCGGTGCGCGGCAACTGGCCGCTGACGCCGACCATGGACGTGGTGGTGCCCTATGCACGGACCATGGCCGACCTGCTGGAAGTGCTCGACCTGGTGGTGGCCGATGATCCGGACACGCGTGGCGACCTCTGGCGCCTGCAGCCCTGGGTGCCGATCCCCAAACCGTCCGACGTGCGCCCGGCGTCCTACCTTGCACTTGCTGCCGGTGCCGCAGCCCTCAAGGGCAAGCGCCTGGGCGTGCCGCGCATGTACATCAACAAGGACGAACTGGCCGGGGCCAGCGAGAAGCCCGGCATCGGCGGGCCGACCGGCCAGCGCATCCACACCCGCGCCTCGGTGATCGCGCTCTGGGAGGCCGCACGCGCGGCGCTGGAAGCGGCCGGTGCCGAAGTGGTCGAGGTCGACTTCCCGCTGGTGTCCAACTGCGAGGGTGATCGCCCCGGCGCGCCGACCGTGTTCAACCGTGGCATCGTCAGCCCGGAGTTCCTGCATGACGAGCTGTGGGAGCTGTCGGGCTGGGCGTTCGACGACTTCCTGCGCGCCAATGGCGATCCCAAGCTGAACCGGCTGGCGGATGTCGACGGGCCGCAGATATTCCCGCACGACCCGGGCACCCTGCCCAACCGCGAGGACGACCTGGCGGCCGGCATGGACGAGTACGTCAACATGGCCAAGCGCGGCCTCAAGACCTGGGACCAGATCGAGACCCTGCCGGACGGCCTGCGTGGCCTGGAGCAGACCCGCAAGCTCGACCTGGAGGACTGGATGACGCAGCAGGGCCTGGACGCCGTGCTGTTCCCCACCGTCGCCGACGTGGGGCCGGCGGATGCCGACGTGAATCCGCAGTCCGCCGATATCGCCTGGAGCAACGGTATCTGGGTGGCCAACGGCAACCTGGCCATCCGCCACCTGGGCGTGCCGACCGTCACCGTGCCGATGGGCGTGATGGCCGATATCGGCATGCCGGTGGGGCTGACCTTCGCCGGTCGTGCCTATGACGACAACCAGCTGCTGAGCCTGGCCGCGGCCTTCGAGGCCACCGGCAGCAAGCGCCAGGTGCCGCCGCGCACGCCGCCGCTGGTGCTGCGCTAGCGGCCATGCCCCGTGGCTGTGCCACGGGGCTCCAGCTCCTTTAGCGCGCCATGCCGCGCGGCAGGCGACTGTGCCCCGGCAGCTGCGCCAGGCGCTGCTGCCACTCGTCGCGCGCCACCCGGGCGGCGGGTTGGCTGGCCGCAGCCACGGCCTGCGCGGCCTTCTCCGCCTTGGCGGCAGCCCGCAGCTCCGCCAGGCTCGGGGTCTTGCGCACGGGCTCGTTGACCTTCTTGTCGGCAGAGCGCAGGCATAGCTTGCATGAAACCTCGGCCAGGTCCTGGCTACCGTTCAGGTTCGCGCCCGCGCGCCCGCATGCAACGTTCTCTGGCGCGGTGAAGTAGTGGATGACCAATCGAGTGACTCCTGCTTTTTCGGGCGCGGGATTCTACACAGTCACTCGAAAAAGTCTGCCCCCGGCGCGGACGAAATGCTGCCGCGCCCGGCCTGCGCGCTCAGGAGTACAGCGAAGGCGTCGGCGCCACGCCGCGGGTCAGCCACTGGCCGATGTCACGCACCTTGTAGTCCAGCGGATCATGCAGGCTGTGCACCCTTACATTGCGCCAGAATCGGTCGAAGCCATAGCGTGAAGCGGTGGCACGGGCGCCCATGGCCTCGAACACCTGGCTGGTGATTTCCAATGCCGCGCGGGCCGAGGCGACTCTTGCCTCGGCAATCAGCAACGCCAGTTCGCCCCGTTCGGCCGCGCCCAGTGCCGGTTTTTCCCAGGCCCGCTGCAGGCGCTCGGCGGCGTTCTCGGCGAGCAGCAGGGCACCGCGGTAGAGCAGCCAGAGCTCGCCGAAGCGTTTCTGGATAAAGGGATCTTCGACCGCGGCCTCGACCCCCGCGCCGGCCCAGGGCCGCGCCTGTTCGCGCACGTAGCGCAGGGCGCCGTCCAGGGCGGCCTGGGCGTTGCCCAGGTAGAGCTGGGTGAGGATCAGCTGCGACACGCACACCCGCAGGCTGCTGCGCGGGCTGTGGCCGCCGGAGAGCAGCAGCTCGTCGCGGTCGACGAAGACATTTTCGAACTGCACCGTGCCGCTGTCGGTCTGGCGCTGGCCGAAGGCATCCCAGTCATCGTTGATCGCCAGGCCCTCACGCTGCGCCGGCAGCACCAGGAACACCCGCTCGCTGGCGCTGCCACCGCGCGGCGCGCTGACCACCAGTGCGTCGGCACCGAGGGCGCCGGAGCAGAACGACTTGCGCCCGTTCAGCTCGAAGTGCTCCTCGCGCGCCTGCAGTTGCAGGCCGAGGTCACGGCCATTGCTGGCATTGCCCCAGAACCAGCGCTCGCGCGCCGCGCGGGTCAGCCAGTGGCGCTGTTGTTCGGCGCTGCCGTGCAGCAGGACGGTGGCCACCTGCAGATGGTTGAAGGCGAACAGATGGGCCAGCGAACTGTCGGCGGCGGCCAGGTGGCGGACGATACGGTAGATCTCCGGCCAGGACCGCTCCGCGCCATCGAAACGCTGCGGGATGGCCAGGTTCAGCAGGCCGCTGTCGCGAATCAGCTCGCGCTCGGCACGCGCATGGCCGCCACGGCGGTCGCGTTCCACTGCGCTCTCGGCCAGCTTGCGCGCCAGGCGTTCGACCTTGGCGGTGAGGTTGCCGAAGTCGGCGGGGAACAGCCGCGCATCCAGCAGCGGCTCGGTTTGCGGGTGCAGATGTCGGGCTTCACTGGACATGCTCGGCCTCCGGCTGCCAGGTGGCCACGGCGCGGGTGTCGACGGCCCTGGGCAGCAGGCCCTCGGCGAAGAAGGCATCGGCGATCTTCTGTTGCTCGCCCAGGCCGTCCGGTTCCACCGGACGCACCTGGTAGCTGCGCCGGCCGTTGGCCTGCTCGACGATGGCCGGGTCGAGGTTGCCCCACAGCGGGCCGAGAATCCGCGCCGCCTCGGCCGGGTTGGCGCGCAGCCAGTCGCCGGCGCTGGCCAGTTCGCTGTACACGGTCTGCAGCACCTGCGGGTGTTCGGCGGCAAAGCGGGTGCTGGTCAGGTAGTAGCGCTGGTAGCTGGCCAGGCCCTGGCTGCCCTCCAGGGTACGGGTTGGCAGCTGGCGCTGGGCGGCACTGAGGAAGGGTTCCCAGATCACCCAGGCGTCGACCTTGCCGTTCTCGAAGGCGGCGCGGCCGTCGGCCGGGGTCAGGTAGGCCGGCTGGATGTCGCTGAACTTCAGTCCGGCCTTGGCCAGGGCGGCGATCAGCAGGTAGTGGGCACCGGCGGCCTTGGTCACTGCCACCTTCTTGCCCTTGAGCTCGGCCAGGTTGCGCAGCGGTGAGCCGTCCCGCACCAGAATCGCCTGGGCAGCCGGCGACGGCGTTTCGCGGGCGAAGTAGGCCAGTTGCGCGCCGGCGGCCTGGGCGAACACCGGCACGGTGTCGGCGACATCGGCGGACAGGTCGATATTGCCGACGTTGAGCGCCTCGAGCAGCGGCTGGCCGCTGGCGAACTCGTGCCAGCTCACGCGGATATCCTGGTCGGCCAGGGCTTTTTCCAGGGTGCCCTGGCTCTTCAGCAGGCTGATCAGGGTGGAGGACTTCTGGTAGCCGATACGCAGCTGGGTTTCGGCCTGGGCGGGCAGGGCGGCGAGCAGGCCGAGGCTCAGGCCAAGGCCGAGCAGGCTGCGGCGGGAGAAGGGAAGGCGGGACATGACGGACCTCGTGGTGGGGTGTCCCGGCCAGGCGAGGTGGCGGAACACGGGATGCTTCGGGTGAAGGCAGGAAGTCCGGTGGTCCGGTATCGATCAAGCTAAGCGATATAAAAAGTAGCTCTCAAATACTTTTTGGGCATTAGCTTATGCGCAGCGCTGGAATCGTCATTTATTCTTTTTAGTTTTATAAAAGTAAAAAACAATTCTTTTTAGGGATTAATAAAATCCCCTAGATTGGCCGCCAAGCCGCCAGCGGACCACCGCACCGAGCCCGATCAATCAGGGGCTCCCCGCCAACCCGAGCCCCAGCACTAGACCAAGAACAGCATCTGGAGCATCGAGCATGAACAAGTCCACCCTGGCCCTGGCCGTCGCCCTCGGCGTGATCGCCCAGCAGGCGTCCGCCGCCGGTTTCATCGAAGACAGCAAGGCCACTATCGGTCTGCGCAATTTCTACATTAACCAGGACACCCGCAACGCGGACGCCAACACCCAGGAAGAATGGGGCCAGGGCTTCCAGTTCAACTACATCTCCGGCTACACCGAGGGCACCGTCGGCTTCGGCGTCGACGCTCTCGGCCTGCTCGGCGTGAAGCTGGACTCCGGCAAGGGCCGCCACGGTAACCCGGACTCCAGCAAGTACGGCGGTACGGTGTTCCCCACCGACGAGAACGGCCGCGCGGTGGACGATTTCAGCAGCCTGGGCCTGACCGGCAAGGTGCGTATCTCCAAGACCGAGGCGCGTATCGGCACCCTGCAGCCCAAGCTGCCGGTGGTCACCTTCAACGACGGTCGCCTGCTGCCGCAGACCTTCGAGGGTGGCCAGATCACCTCCGCCGAGATCGACAACCTGACCCTGATCGGCGGCCAGCTGGAACACGCCAAGGGGCGCAACTCGAGCAACACCGAGGGGCTGTCCATCGGCGGCGCCAACAATGCCAAGACCGGCCAGTTCAGCAACACGTTCTACTACGCCGGTGCCGACTACAAGATCACCAAGGACCTGCTGGCGCAGTACTACTACGGCAACCTGGAAGACTTCTACCAGCAGCACTTCCTCGGCCTGACCCACACCTGGGCCATCGGCCCTGGCGCGCTGAAGTCCGACCTGCGCTACTTCCACAGCGACTCCGATGGCGCCAACCGCAGTGCCAGCGGCCGTGCCGACGGCTACGTCAGCACCGGCTACTACGGCGACGGCGTGACCAAGGGCGAGGTCGACAACGATACCTGGAGCGCCCTGTTCACCTACAGCCTCGGTGGTCACGCCCTGAGCGCCGGCTATCAGCAGGTCGAAGGCGACAGCAACTTCCCCTTCCTCAACCAGGGTGATGGTGCCACCGCCTACCTGATCACCGACCGCCAGATCGGCAAGTTCCTCTCCGCTGGCGAGCGCACCTGGCTGGCCGAGTACGCCTACGACTTCACCCAGGTCGGCGTACCGGGCCTGAAGGCTACCGTCACGTACCTGTCCGGCGACAACATCGACTCGGCCACCGGCGAAAAGAAGGAGTGGGAGCGCGATTTCCGCCTCGACTACGTGCTGCAGGAAGGCGCGCTCAAGGGGCTCGGCGTCTCCTGGCGCAACGCCACCCTGCGTGGCAATACCAGCGCAGCGGACCAGGACGAGAACCGCCTGATCCTCAGCTACAGCCTGCCGATCCTCTGACCGGCCAGGCCTCACCTTTCTCCTGACCCGGCCGCCATCGGCCGGGAAGGTCTCACCCAGAGTCCAGGGAGATTCCCCATGAAAAGCTTCAAACCCCGTCATCTGCTCGCCGCGCTGCTGGCCGCCACCCTGCCGCTGGGCACGCAGGCCGCCGCGCCCGAGGAAGTCCGCCTCGACTACGCCTACTACGCGCCGACCAGCCTGGTACTGAAGGACCAGGGCATTCTGGAAAAACGCCTGGCCGCTGAAGGCATCGCCGTGAAATGGGTGTTCAGCCAGGGCAGTAACCGTTCCCTCGAGTACCTCAATGGCGGCAGCATCGACTTCGCCTCCACTGCCGGCCTGGCCGCCGTGCTCAGCCGTGCCAACGGCAGCCCGGTGAAGACCGTGTACATCGCCAGTCGTCCGGAATGGACCGCCCTGGCCGTGCCCAAGGACTCGCCGATCAAGACCCTGGCCGACCTCAAGGGCAAGAAGATCGCCGCCACCAAGGGCACCGATCCCTACCTGTTCCTCCTGCGCAGCCTGAACACGGCCGGCCTGGGCAAGGGCGACGTGGAGATCGTCCACCTGCAGCACCCGGACGGCCGCGTGGCCCTGGAGCGCGGCGACGTGGATGCGTGGGCCGGTCTCGATCCGCACCTGGCCGCCAGCCAGCTGCAGGCCGGCTCACGCCTGCTCTATCGCAACGTCGAGTTCAACAGCTACGGCGTGCTCAACGTCAGCGACCGTTTCCTCAAGGAGCAGCCGCAGCTGATCGGCAAGGTCATCGCCGCCTATGAAGAGGCGCGCCAGTGGACCCTCGCCCACCCGCAACAGACTGCCGAACTGCTGGCCAGGGAGGCCAAGCTGCCGCTGGAAGTGGCCAAGCTGCAACTGTCGCGCACCGACTTCAGCAACCCGCAGCCGGGGGCCGAGCACGTCGCCGCGCTGAAGGCCGCCGCGCCGATCCTGCTCGATGAGCAGTTGGTCCGCCCGGGTACCGACGTGGCTGCCGTGGTCGACCAGCTGATCAGTCCGCAACTGGCCGCCGGCGTGATCGGCCAGCCGCTGGCCAAGACGGAGTAGTGAGCCATGCCCGCGAGTAGCCTGCTCGGCGCGCGCGTCGGCACCGACGCCGCGCTGATCGTCCGGCGCCCATGGCTGGGCCACTGGCGCGGACTGGTGCTGCCGCTGGCCGTGCTGGTGCTGCTGGAGGCGCTGGTACGCCTGGACTGGATACCGGCGCACCAGCTGCCGGCGCCCAGCCAGGTCGGCCAGACGCTCTGGTGGCTGGCCGCCGGGGGTGAGCTGTGGGGGCATATTGGCGTCAGCCTGGCGCGGGTCGCCGCCGGCTTCGCCATCGGCGCGGCGCTGGCCGTGCTGATCGGTGCCTGGGTCGGCCTCAGCCGGCGCGCCGAGAGCTACCTGGAAACGACCTTCCAGGCCCTGCGCGCCATCCCCAGCCTGGCCTGGGTGCCCTTGCTGCTGCTCTGGCTGGGCATCGACGAGACACCCAAGGTGGTGCTGATCGCCCTCGGCGCCTTCTTCCCGGTGTACCTGGCGCTGCTCGCCGGCATCCGCAATGTCGACCGCAAGCTGGTCGAGGTTGGTCGCCTGCATCGCCTGTCCGGCGTCGAGCTGACCCGGCGCATCCTGCTGCCGGCGGCGCTGCCGAGCCTGTTCACCGGCCTGCGTGGGGCACTCAGCCTGAGCTGGATGTTCCTCGTCGCCGCCGAACTGATTGCCGCCACCCAGGGCCTCGGCTACCTGCTCAGCGATGGCCGCGAGACCTCGCGCCCGGACCTGGTGATCGCCGCCATTCTCCTGCTGGCCGTGCTCGGCAAGCTCAGCGACGGCCTGCTCAAGCAGCTGGAGACCCGCGCGCTGCACTGGCGCGACAGCTTTGTCGGCGGGGAGGGCTGAGATGAGTGCATTGCTGGAACTGCGCGGCATCCGCAAGGCCTTCGCCGGCCAGCGGGTGCTGGAAGACGTCGACCTGAGCCTGGCACCGGGCGAGATCGTCAGCCTGCTCGGCCCCAGCGGCTGCGGCAAGAGTACCCTGCTGCGCATCGCTGCCGGTCTCGACCAGGATTTCACGGGCGGCCTGGCGCACAACCCGCTGCTGGATTTCGGTGGTGGCACGGGAATCGGCGTGGTGTTCCAGGAGCCGCGCCTGCTGCCCTGGCTGAACGTGGCGCAGAACGTCGGCTTTGCCGACGGCCGCCGCGCCGATGCGCAGTGGATCGAGCAGCTGCTGGAGGATGTCGGTCTGGCCGGCCAGGGCGGCAAGCTGCCCAAGCAGCTCTCCGGCGGCATGGCCCAGCGCGTGGCCATCGCTCGCGGCCTGTACCAGCGCCCGCAGGTACTGCTGCTGGACGAGCCGTTCAGCGCGGTGGACGCCTTCACCCGCATGAAGCTGCAGGACCTGGTGGTGGGCCTGGCCGATCGCTATGGCATCGCTCTGCTGCTGGTCACCCATGACCTCGACGAGGCCTTCTATCTCAGCGATCGGGTGCTGATCCTCGGCGGTAGCCCCAGTCGTATCCAGCGTGAGCTGGCCGTGCCGCTGCCCCACCCGCGCGACCGGCGCGCGGTGGAACTGGCCTACCTGCGCGGCGAGGCGCTGACCGAGCTGACGCTGTAAACGAACCTCAAGGTGGAAGTATTTACGGGCCCTATGGCCCGGTTTTTTTATGTAGGGCAGAGAGCGCGGGTTGCACCCGCCCTACGGGAATCTGGGTCGGAAATATATCGTCGCATCGATTGAATTGGCGTAGGGCGGGTGCAACCCGCGCTCTCTTACTCTCCCACCTGTAGGTCCACATTCACCGAACCACCCCAATCCTCTGAATAGAGGCCCAGGCGCACGTAGCGATGGAAGGACGACCAGGGCCAGTCGGCGACGCGCTGCACCAAACCGTGCTTGAGTGGATTGCCGTGCAGGTAGTCGAGATGGCTGCGCAGATCCGCTTCATCGCGGATCAGATGCTCCCAGAATCTGTTTTGCCAGAGACTGCTCTGGCCTTTGGCGATTCGCCTTTGAGTCAGCAGCTCGGGGCGGCTGTGCGCTGGGCAGGTCACGGCGACGTGACGCTTGATCCTCCGCCAGCGCTCGGAGAAGTTGGCATCGCCCTCCGGTAGGGTCCAGATCGTATGCATATGGTCCGGTAGCAGCACCCAGCCGTCGATGCGAAATGGCTGTCGCTTCCGCACCAGGTCAATGGCATCGCGCAGGGCTACCCGCACATCGTCGTTGGTCAGAATCGCCTGGCGGCCATGGGTGACGGCAGTAAAGAAATAGGTTCCGCCGGCTACGCCAGCGCGTCGGTAGTAGGGCATCACAACGTCCGTGTTGTGTTTGATGAGCTAAGGCAGTCTAGCCCGGCACGCGGGTTTCACCCGCCCTACAGTAGGGCGGGTGAAACCCGCGCCTGGGCACAATTCCCTCTCTACACCTGCGCCAGCTGGCGCAGATACTCGGCGCTGGCCTCGTCGGCCGGGAAGAAGGTCTCCAGCGCCAACTCGGCCAGGGTCACGTCATTGGGCGTACCGAACACCGTGACGGTGCTGATCAGGCTGAGCACGCCCTGCTCGGTGCGCAGCTGTAGCGGCATCAGCACGCTGGGTGGCGTCGCCTCGACCGGCTCGACCGGCGCCGGATAGCCCAGCAGTTCCTCGTACAGTGCCTGCAGTTGCGGGTCGCCGCTGCTGTCGATGTCGTGCTGCAGGCGCATCAGCAGGTAGGCGCGCCACTGCGCCAGGTTGACGATGCGCGGTGCCAGGCCGTCCGGGTGCAGGGAAATACGCAGCACGTTGAGCGGCGGGCCGAGCAGCTCGGCCGGCACGCCAGCGAGGAAGGGCGCCACTGCGGCATTGGCCGCCAGCAGGTTCCACTGGCGGTCGATGGTCAGCGCCGGGTAGGGCTCGTGGGCCTTGAGCAGCTGCTCGATGGCGGCGCGGGCGGCGGCCAGGGCCGGGTCGTCCAGCCCGTGCTGGCTGTACAGGGGTGCGTAGCCGGCGGCGCTGAGCAGGCGGTTGCGCTCGCGCAGCGGGATTTCCAGCTGTTCGGCCAGATGCAGCAGCATCTCGCGGCTGGGCAGAGCGCGGCCGGTCTCGACGAAGCTCAGGTGGCGAGTGGAGATGTCCGCCTCGCAGGCCAGGTCGAGCTGGCTCAGGCGACGACGCTGGCGCCACTGGCGCAACAGGACGCCGACGGGGTGATTGGCTGTGTTCATGGGGTCGGACGATAGACCAGCAGCTGCATGACGACCATTACCTGGCAGGTAATCGACGTGCTGCCCGCCGCGGGAGAACCCTATGCCCAGGCGCCAATCCGGCGCTCTCTTCTGGAGGATTCGCCATGCATACCCTGAACGCTTCTTCGCTGTTGCGCCGCGCCCTGCTCGCCGATGGTGTGGTTGGCCTGCTCACCGGTGCCTTGCTGGTTCTGGCCGCCAGCTGGCTGGCCGAGCTGCTGAGCCTGCCCCGTAACCTGTTGCTGGCATCCGGCTGGGCCCTGCTGCCGCTGGGCATGTTCCTGATCTGGCTGGGCAGCTGCGAGCAGATCAGTCGCCTGCTGGTCTGGTTGGTGCTGGCCATCAATGCGTTGTGGGTGATCGATAGCCTGGTACTGCTGGTCAGCGGCTGGATCGCGCCCAACCTGCTCGGTCACGTTTTCGTCATCGGCCAGGCGCTGCTGGTGCTGCTGTTCATCGAGCTGGAACTGATGGGCCTGAAACGCTCCGAGCCGGTGGCGGCATGAGGGGCGCAAACAAGAAGCCCGGCATTCGCCGGGCTTCCTAGTGTCACTGCGCGGTGTAGATCTGGTCGAACACGCCGCCATCGTTGAAGTGGGTCTTCTGGATGCTCGGCCAGTCGCCGAAGGTCTGGTTCACATTGAAGAAGGTGACCTTGGGGAAGCGGTCGGCGAACTCGGCGAGGATTTTCTCGTTGCGCGGGCGCAGGTAGTTGTTGGCGGCGATGCGCTGGCCCTCCTCCGACCACAGGTACTTCAGGTAGGCCTCGGCCTCGGCGCGGGTGCCCTTCTTGTCCACCACCTTGTCGACCACCGCCACCGGCGGCTCGGCTTCGGCGGAGACGCTCGGGTAAACCACCTCGAAGCTGCCGCGGCCAAACTCGCGGGCGATCATCTCGGCCTCGTTCTCGAAGGTCACCAGCACATCGCCGATCTGGTTCTGGATGAAGGTGGTGGTGGCGGCGCGGCCGCCGGTGTCGAGTACCGGCGCCTGCTTGAACAGCTTGCCGACGAAGTCGCGGGCCTTGCCCTCGTCACCGCCGCTCTGCAGCACGTAGCCCCAGGCGGAGAGGTAGGTGTAGCGGCCGTTGCCCGAGGTCTTGGGGTTGGGGACCACCACCTGCACGCCGTCCTTGAGCAGGTCCGGCCAGTCCTGCAGGCCCTTGGGGTTGCCCTTGCGCACGATGAACACGGTGGCGGAGGTGAAGGGCGCGCTGTTGTCCGGCAGACGCGCGGCCCAGTCCTGCGGTACCAGGCCGCCGTGGTCGGCGAGGGCGTTGATGTCGGTGGCCATGTTCATGGTGATCACATCGGCGGCCAGGCCGTCGATCACCGCCCGCGCCTGCTTGCTCGAACCGCCGTGGGACATCTGGATCTGCAGCGGCTGGCCGCCTTCGGCCTGCCAGTGCTTCTGGAAGGCGGCGTTGTAGTCCTTGTAGAAGTCGCGCATCACGTCGTAGGAGACGTTGAGCAGGGTCGCCGCCTGGGCGGAAGTGGCCAGGGCGAAGCCGGCGGCCAGCAGGGAAAGGGGCAGTAGGCGTTTCATCGGACGTCCTTGGATTCGGATAACGACGCCGACTATAGAAGCGGATTTTTATTCTTTGAAAGAATAATTGATTAGATGCTTATGTTTTTTTGTCTGGATTCGCATATCTCTTTATGGAATAAATAAATCGTTATTTATTCTTTTTATTCCATTTCGTTCCTGAGCAATAGTGAGCCCCACGCAACGAACCTCTAAGGAGCAACATCATGAGCATCCGTCTGGGCGACATCGCCCCCGATTTCGAGCAGGACTCCAGCGAAGGCCGCATCCGTTTCCACGACTGGCTGGGCGACAGCTGGGGCGTGCTGTTCTCCCACCCGGCCGATTTCACCCCCGTGTGCACCACCGAGCTGGGTTTCACCGCCAAGCTGAAGGACGACTTCGCCCAGCGCGGCGTCAAGGTCATCGCCCTCTCCGTGGACCCGGTGGACTCGCACCTGAAGTGGATCGACGACATCAACGAAACGCAGAACACCCGCGTCAACTTCCCCATCATCGCCGACGCCGACCGCAAGGTCTCCGGCCTGTATGACCTGATCCACCCCAACGCCAACGACACCCTCACCGTGCGTTCGCTGTTCATCATCGATCCGAACAAGAAGGTGCGCCTGATCATCACCTACCCGGCCAGCACCGGGCGCAACTTCCACGAGATCCTGCGCGTGATCGATTCGCTGCAGCTGACCGACCAGCACAAAGTCGCCACCCCGGCCAACTGGCAGGACGGCGACGAGGTGGTGATCGTGCCGTCGCTGAAGGATGAGGCGGAAATCGCCCAGCGTTTCCCCAGGGGCTATCGCGCGGTTAAGCCTTATCTGCGCCTGACCCCGCAGCCGAACCGCTGAGGAACTGACATGCACGTGGTTCTGTTATCCGGCAGCCCCTCAGCGCGCTCGCGCACCGAGCTGCTGCTGGAGTACGCCCGCCAGCACCTGCAGGGTCACGGCCTGGAAGTCAGCCTGCTGCGCGTGCGTGATTTTCCGGCCGAGGCCCTGCTGCACGCCGACTTCACCAGCCCCGCCGTGCAGCAGCTGCAGGCCGCGGTGGCCAGCGCCGACGGCCTGGTGGTGGCGACGCCGGTGTACAAGGCGTCGTTCACCGGCGCGCTCAAGGTACTGCTCGACCTGCTGCCGGAGCGCGCCCTGGCGCACAAGGCGGTGTTGCCTTTGGCCAGCGGCGGCAGCCCGGCCCACCTGCTGGCCGTGGATTACGCGCTGAAGCCGGTGCTGGCCGCGCTCAAGGCCCAGGAAATGCTCCCCGGCGTGTTCGCCGTGGACAAGCAGATCGCCTATGCGGAAGGGGACCTCCCCGCCCGCATCGACGACGAACTGCGCGAGCGTCTCGACGAGTCGCTGGACCAGCTGCTCGCCGCCCTGGCGCGCCGCCCCCGGCCGATCGACCCGCAGCTGTTGAACGACCGGCTGGTGAACGCCCGCTGGAGCATCTGAATTGACGCGGGTGAAACCCGCGATACATGCAACAACCTTCCTTACTCCCCCGCCAACGGGCGAGCAGGTCGACACCTAAATCACGAATTGCAAAGGAGAGCGCCATGCGCACTATCACTTTGCGTCGGAGCCTGGTCGCCCTGTTTGCTGCGGCCATTTCCTTCGGCGCCATCACTCAAGCACAAGCCGAGACCCTGCGAATCGGTTATCAGAAATACGGCACCCTGGTGCTGCTCAAGGCCAAGGGCTCGCTGGAGAAGCGCCTGGCCGAGCAGGGCATCGAGGTGCAGTGGACCGAATTTCCCGGCGGCCCGCAGCTGCTCGAGGGGCTGAACGTCGGCTCGATCGACTTTGGCACCACCGGCGAGGCCCCGCCGATCTTCGCCCAGGCCGCCGGTGCCGACCTGCTGTACGTGGCGCATGAGCCGCCGGCGCCGACCAGCGAGGCGATTCTGGTGCCCAAGGACTCGCCGCTGAAGTCGGTGAGCGAGCTGAAGGGCAAGAAGATCGCCCTGAACAAGGGCTCCAACGTGCATTACCTGCTGGTGCGCGCCCTGGAGGACGCCGGCCTGAAGTACAGCGACATCCAGCCCGTGTACCTGCCGCCGGCCGATGCCCGCGCCGCCTTCGAGCGCGGCAGCGTCGATGCCTGGGTGATCTGGGACCCCTTCCAGGCCGCCGCCGAGCATCAGCTGCAGGCGCGCACCCTGCGCAACGGCGAAGGCCTGGTGGCCAACCACCAGTTCTACCTGGCCGCCCGTCCCTATGCCGAGCGGCACCCGCAGGTGGTGCAGGCACTGGTCGAGGAGATCCGCGCCATCGGTGAATGGACGCGTACCAACAGTGCCGAGGCAACCGCCCAGGTGGCGCCGCTGCTCGGTCTGGCCCCGGAAATCACCCGGACGGCGGTCGAGCGCCAGGCCTACGGTGCGCAGTTCATCACCCCGGCTGTGGTCGAGGCGCAGCAGAAGATTGCCGACACCTTCAGCGACCTCAAGCTGATCCCCAAGAAGCTCAGCATCAAGGAGGTGATCTGGACTCCTCCGGCCTCGGCCAAGGTGGCGCAGCAGTGACATGACCCCCTCTCCCTCCGGGAGAGGGTGGCCCGAAGGGCCGGGTGAGGGGATGGCGCTGACCGGCTCCTCCCTCACCCCTACGTGGGCCGCCCCGGCCCCTCTCCCAAGGGGAGAGGGGAGAACAACTTTAAGGAGACCACTCCATGAGCCTGAACATCTTCTGGTTCCTCCCCACCCACGGCGACGGCAAGTACCTCGGCACCGCCGAGGGCGCACGGGCCGTCGACCACGGCTACCTCACCCAGATCGCCCAGGCCGCCGACCGCCTCGGCTTCGGCGGCGTGCTGATCCCCACCGGGCGTTCCTGCGAGGACTCCTGGCTGGTGGCCGCTTCGCTGATCCCGGTGACGCAGAACCTGAAGTTCCTGGTCGCGCTGCGCCCCGGGATCATCTCGCCCACCGTGGCCGCGCGCCAGGCGGCGACCCTGGACCGGCTGTCGGGTGGCCGCGCGCTGTTCAACCTGGTCACCGGCGGCGACCCGGACGAGCTGGCCGGCGATGGTCTGCACCTGTCGCACGAGGAGCGCTACGAGGCCTCCGTCGAGTTCACCCGCATCTGGCGCCGCGTGCTGGAAGGCGAGACGGTCGACTACGCCGGCAAGCACATCCAGGTGCAGGGCGCCAAGCTGCTCTACCCGCCGCTCCAGCAGCCGCGCCCGCCGCTGTACTTCGGTGGCTCCTCCGAGGCCGCCCAGGACCTGGCCGCCGAGCAGGTCGAGCTGTACCTGACCTGGGGCGAGCCGCCGGCCGCGGTGGCCGAGAAGATCGCTGCCGTGCGTGAGAAGGCCGCAGCCCAAGGCCGCGAGGTGCGCTTCGGCATCCGCCTGCACGTGATCGTGCGCGAAACCAACGAGGAAGCCTGGGCCGCCGCCGACCGTCTGATCAGTCACCTGGATCAGGACACCATCGACCGTGCCCAGGCTTCCCTGGCGCGCTTCGACTCGGTGGGCCAGCAGCGCATGGCCGCCCTGCACGGCGGCAAGAAGGACAACCTGGAAGTCAGCCCCAACCTCTGGGCCGGGGTCGGCCTGGTGCGTGGCGGTGCCGGTACCGCGCTGGTCGGCGACGGCCCGACCGTGGCCGCGCGGGTGAAGGAGTACGCCGACCTTGGCATCGACACCTTCATCTTCTCCGGCTACCCGCACCTGGAGGAGTCGTACCGGGTCGCCGAACTGCTGTTCCCGCACTTGGACATCGCCCAGCCGGAACGCCCGGCGTCGCGCGGCTACGTCAGCCCGTTCGGCGAAATGATCTCCAGCGACATCCTGCCCAAGGCGGCTGCGGCGAGTTGAAGCAGCCCCTCACCCCCGCCCTCTCCCGGAGGGAGAGGGGGCTGACCGAGTGGAGTTCATGCTCCGTGCGATCGGCAGCGCATAACACTCCCTCTCCCTCCGGGAGAGGGTAGGGGTGAGGGAAAAGTTAACCGGGTATCTGTGACCTGTCCTACACGAAGATGAAAAGGAGCGTTGCCATGTCGACGCACACGCTACACAACATCGGCCGCCGCCTGGCGCCCTGGGCTCTGCCCGTGGCCCTGCTGGCGATCTGGCAGGGTGCGGTGGTGGCCGGCTGGCTGTCCACCCGCATCCTGCCGGCGCCGAGCGCGGTCATCGCGGCCGGCTGGGCGCTGCTGGAAAGCGGCGAAATCTGGACCCACCTGGCCATCAGCGGCCAGCGCGCTGCCATCGGCTTCGCCATCGGCGGCGGCCTGGGGCTGCTGCTCGGCTTTATCACCGGCCTGTCCAACTGGGGCGAGCGCTTCCTTGACAGCTCGGTGCAGATGATCCGCAACGTGCCGCACCTGGCGCTGATCCCGCTGGTAATCCTGTGGTTCGGCATCGACGAGGCGGCGAAGATCTTCCTGGTCGCTCTCGGCACCCTGTTCCCGATCTACCTCAACACCTACCACGGCATCCGTAACGTCGACCCGGCGCTGGTGGAAATGGCGCGCAGCTATGGTCTGAAAGGTTTCGCCCTGTTCTGGCAGGTGATCCTGCCCGGCGCGCTGCCATCGATCCTGGTCGGCGTGCGCTTTGCCCTCGGCTTCATGTGGCTGACCCTGATCGTCGCCGAGACCATTTCCGCCAGCAGCGGCATCGGCTACCTGGCGATGAACGCCCGCGAGTTTCTGCAGACCGACGTGGTGGTGCTGGCCATCCTGCTCTATGCGGTGCTCGGCAAGCTGGCCGATGTGGCCGCCCGCCTGCTCGAACGTACCTGGCTGCGCTGGCACCCGGCCTATCAGGCCAAGGCAGGTGCGCGATGACCGCCTTGCACAGCATCCACCAGGGCATTCCCCTCGCGGTGAAAGACATCCGCAAGGCGTTCGGCGAGCGCGAGGTGCTGCAGGGCATCGATCTGCACATCCCGGCCGGGCAGTTCGTCGCGGTGGTTGGTCGCAGCGGCTGCGGCAAGAGCACCCTGCTGCGCCTGCTGGCCGGCCTCGATCAGCCCAGCGGCGGCCAGTTGCTGGCCGGCAACGGCCCACTAGCCGCCGCCCGCGAGGATACCCGACTGATGTTCCAGGACGCCCGCCTGCTGCCATGGAAGCGGGTGATCGACAACGTTGGCCTCGGTCTGTCCGGTGACTGGAAACCCAGGGCCCGCGAGGCGCTGGCCGCCGTCGGCCTGGCTGACCGTGCCCACGAATGGCCGGCGGCCCTGTCCGGCGGGCAGAAGCAGCGCGTGGCGCTGGCCCGCGCGCTGATCCACCAGCCGCGCCTGCTGCTGCTCGACGAGCCGCTCGGCGCACTGGACGCGCTGACCCGCATCGAGATGCAGCAACTGATCGAGCGCCTGTGGCAGCAGCACGGCTTCACCGTGCTGCTGGTGACCCACGACGTGGCCGAGGCGGTGGCAGTGGCCGACCGGGTGATCCTGATCGAGGACGGCCGCATCGGCCTGGACCTGGCCGTCGACCTGCCCCGCCCGCGTCAGCGTGGTTCGGCGCGCTTGGCCGCACTGGAGGCCGAGGTGCTGGGCCGGGTGCTGGCGCTGCCCGAACTGCCGACGCAGCCGGACCCCGTTTCCCCCCTGCCCACGCAGCTGCGCTGGGCGTTGTAACCCCTCTCCCGGATTGTTTCCGGGCTACCTCAAAGGAGCAACACCATGACCATTAAAGCCATCAACGTACGCAACCAGTTCAAGGGCACCATCAAGGAGATCGTGATTGGCGACGTACTCTCGGAGATCGACGTGCAAACCGCTGCCGGCATCGTCACCTCGGTGATCACCACCCGCTCGGTGCGCGAGCTGGAGCTGCAGGTGGGCAGTGAGGTGATCGCCTTCGTCAAATCCACCGAGGTGTCGATTGCCAAGCTCTAAGGTGCTTCAGGCCGTGTGCGTGACCACCCGCAACTGCTCGGCCGGTTGCGGGCGACCGAACCAGTAGCCCTGGCCGTAGCCACACCCGATCTGCTGCAGGTAGTTGGCCTGCTCCTCGGTTTCTATACCTTCGGCCAGCACGCGCAGACCCAGGCTCTGACCGAGACTGACGACAGCGCGCGCGATGGCGGCATCCTCATGGTCCTGCGGCAGGCCGCGGACGAAGCTCTGGTCGAGTTTGAGCTTGTTCACGGGCAGCCGCTTGAGCCTGGCCAGCGAGGAATAGCCGGTACCGAAGTCGTCGATGGCCAGGCGCACGCCGAAGCCCTGCAACTGACGCAGTAGCTCAAGGGCACGGTCGGCGTCGTCCATGACAGCGCTTTCGGTCACTTCCAGCTCCAGGCGTGCCGGCTCCAGCCCGGTTTCACGCAGGACGCGCTCGACTCGCTGATCCAGTTCGCCCCGGCTGAACAGGCGGCTGGAGACGTTCACCGCCACGAACTCCAGTGGCACGCCCTGCGCCTGCCAGCGCACCATCTGCGCGCAGGCCTGCTCCAGTACCCAGGCGTCAATGGCGCCGATCAGGCCGCTGTCCTCGGCCACCGGGATGAACTCGCCCGGCGGCACCAGGCCGCGCTGTGGATGCTGCCAGCGCACCAGGGCCTCGACGCCGATCAGGGCATGGTCGTTCAGACGGTGGATGGGCTGGTAGTGCACCCGCAGTTGGTCATGTTCCAGAGCCTGACGCAGCTCCGCCTCCAGTTTCACCCGCAGGCGCGCCTGAGCCGTCATTTCCTGGCTGTAGAAGCTGAACGCCTGGCGTCCGCTGCTTTTGGCACGGAACAGCGCGGAGTCGGCATTGCGCAGCAGTTGTTCCACCGAGTCGCCATCGTCGGGGAACAGGCTGATACCGATGCTGGCACCGATGAAAATGGTCTGCTCGTCGACGATGAATGGCTGCGCCAGGCAATCCTGCACACGCTGCGCCAGCGAGGAAGCCTGCTCGGCCTGTGTGCCGTCGTGGCTGAGCAGGCCAAACTCGTCACCGCCCAGGCGTGCCAGCGTCACCTTGTTGCCCAGCCCTTCGCTCAGGCGCGTGCCGATGAGTTTGAGCAGGCGGTCGCCGAAGCTGTGACCGAGGCTTTCGTTGACGATCTTGAAATGGTCGAGGTCGATCAGCAGCAGGGCACCGCGGCGACCGTCCTGGCGGGCGCGCTGCAACGCCTGCTCGATGCGCTCGCCGAACAGCAGGCGGTTGGGCAGCGTGGTCAGCGGGTCGTGGTGCGCCAGGTAATCGAGCTCGCGTTGCGAGCGCTTGATCGCGCTGATGTCGGAGAACACCGCGACGTAGTGGCTGAGGTTGCCGTTCTCGTCATGAATGCTGCGGATGCACTGCCACATCGGGAAGATCTCGCCGCCCTTGCGCCGGTTCCAGATCTCCCCGCTCCAGGAGCCACGCTGCTCAAGGGCGTGCCACAGGCTCTTGTAGAAGTCGACGTCGTGGTGCCCTGACTTGAACAGGCGTGGCGACTGTCCCAGCACATCTTCGGGGGCATAGCCGGTGATGCGGCTGAACGCCGGGTTGACGTGCACGATGCGCATATCGCGATCGGTGACCAGCACCCCTTCGAGTGTGCTGTCGAAGACCGCAGCGGCCTGGCGCAGGCTGTCCTCGTCGGCGCGACGCTGGGTGATGTCGCTGGAAGTGCCGATGAAGCGGTCGGGCCGGCCAGCGGCGTCGAGCAGCAGCTGCCCGCGAGAGTAGATCCAGCGGTATTCGCCATCACGGTGGCGCAGACGGAAGATGCCCTCGTAATGCGCTGTCCGCTCCTCGAGCAGCGCGCGCAGACGCTCCTCGGCCATCTTGTGGTCATCCGGATGCAGGCGCGACATCCAGGCCTGCTGGTCCTGGCCGAACTCCTGTGACGTGAAGCCGAGCAGGGCGCAATAGCGTGGCGAGTAGAACACCCGCTGGCTCTTCATGTCCCAGTCCCACATGCCCTCCTGAGCGGAATCCAGCGCCAGGGCCAGGCGCTCCTCGTTTTCCTTCAGCTCGCGGCGCGCCTGGTCCTGCTTGCGCCAGTGGCGCAGCAGCACGGCATAGAGCACCAGGCTGCTGAGCAGCACGAAGCCGAGGCCTTTCAGGGTCTGAAAGTGGCTGAGGGTTTCACGGTCGAAGCCCAGACCCAGCAGGAGGGTATCGCTGCACAGCACCCAGAACACCGAGGCGATCAGGTAAAGCAGGGTGAGCTGCAGCGGTTTGCGCTGAATAATCATGAGGGAGTCGGTCGGGGCGAGTTTTGCGAAATGCCGCACATTATAGATAAGACGGCATCCAGTGCATTCTCGTCTAACGGCGCACTGGCATTCTCTTCCAGCTTGGGGATAATGCCGGGGAGACTGAGTTTACAGTCGTTCTCTTCCCCGCGAGGCTACACCCTACATGTGGTACAACGGTTTACTCGATCTGTCGCCCTGGCAACTGGTGGCGGTCACCCTGGTGCTGACCCATATCACCATCGTCAGCGTCACCGTCTACCTGCACCGCTACTCCGCGCACCGCGCGCTGGAACTGCACCCGGCACTCAAGCATTTCTTCCGTTTCTGGCTGTGGCTGACCACCGGCCAGAACACCCGCGAGTGGACCGCCATCCACCGCAAGCACCACGCCAAGTGCGAAACCGTCGATGATCCGCACAGCCCGGTGATCAAGGGCCTGAGCACCGTGCTGCGCAAGGGCGCGGAGCTCTACCAGGCGGAGGCAAAGAACGAAGAGACCCTGCGCATTTATGGCAAGAACTGCCCGGATGACTGGATCGAGCGCAACCTCTACAGCCGCTTTCCGATTGGCGGTGTGACGCTGATGGCGATCATCGATCTGGCCCTGTTCGGCGTGCTCGGCATGACCGTGTGGGCGATCCAGATGATGTGGATTCCGGTGTGGGCGGCGGGCGTGATCAACGGCCTTGGCCATGCCGTCGGCTACCGCAACTTCGAGTGCCGTGATGCCGCCACCAACCTGGTGCCCTGGGGCATCCTGATCGGCGGTGAGGAGCTGCACAACAACCACCACACCTACCCGAACAGCGCCAAGCTGTCGGTGAAGAAGTGGGAGTTCGACCTGGGCTGGGCCTGGATCCAGCTGTTCAGCTTCCTGCGTCTGGCCAAGGTGCAGCGCGTGGCGCCCATTGCCCACCGCGTCGAGGGCAAGCGCAGCCTGGACATGGACACCGCCATGGCCATCCTCAACAACCGCTTCCAGATCATGGCGCAGTACCGCAAGCTGGTGATCAAGCCGCTGGTGCAGCAGGAACTGGCCAAGGCCGATGCCTCGGCACGCCACCTGTTCCGCCGCGCCAAGCGCCTGCTGTCGCGCGAGACCAGCCTGCTCGACGAGACTCACCAGGCGCGCATCGCCGCGATGCTGGAGCAGAGCCAGGCACTCAAGGTGATCTACGAGAAGCGCATCGCCCTGCAGCAGATCTGGGTCAGGACCAGCAGCAACGGCCACGAGATGCTGGAGGCGATCAAGCAGTGGGTACACGAGGCCGAGGCCAGCGGTATCCAATCGCTGCGCGACTTCGCCGAGCAGCTCAAGACCTACTCGCTGCGCCCTGCTACGGCCTGAGCCTGGTCAGTCAGAAAAGCCCGCCGATTGGCGGGCTTTTTCATGGGCGCAAAAAAAATGAACCGCTGCTGGGCCGGCGCACGACTGAGGGGTGTCATCCACCCGGCAGGAGAGCCCGGTCATGCAACGCACAGTTATCCCTCTGTTCCTCGGCCTGTTGCTGGCAGGTGTCGCTCAGGCCGAGGATGCCTACCGTCCACGCAATATCATGCCGGGCGATCTGCTCACCGGTATCAAGAGCATCGAGGTCAAGCAGACCGGCGCCTTGCCGGTGATCCGCGTGCAGTCCGATGGTACCCGCTACAGTTCGGTCGAACCCGGCCAGCAGCTGGTGTGGCAGGCCATCAGTCAGGTCGAGTGCCGGGGCGTGCGCAAGATCGAGCGACTGATCTGGTGGCTCAACGACAACAGCCAGGCCAACCCGCACAGTTACTACGCCTACCACAAGCGTCTGGCGCAGAAGGACTGGATCACCAGCAAGTCCAAGCACAACGCCCGCAGCAGCAGCGGCAGCATCGCCTTACCGGTTGGCGCGCAGCTGGCCAATGCCGCCGTGCAGGCCTGCAATGCCCACCTCAAGGCGGAGCTGGGCAAGGGGCGTGAGCTGCGCCAGGTGCTGGGGCAGGCGCAACGTCTGCCGGCCAGCGACAAGCCGATGCTGGGTGGCGTGGTGTTTCTGCAGTGCGCCGGGCTGGACGAGCTAAACGCCCATGCCTGGCAGAACGTGAAGGTGGAAACCCTCTGCGAGGGCTACCCGTTCCCGCCCAGCGCACCCAAGCCGCAGGGCCTGGACCTGGCCGCCGCCTTCGCCCTGGAGGCACCCAAGGTCAAGGTCGCGCCGACGCCCTACAGCGGCAGCTGCCCGGTCACCCTCAAGGCCGAGGGCACGCTCAAGGGTAATCAGGGGCAGAAACAGGTGCAGTACCGCTGGGCGCACAACGGCGGCTTAGGCCCGGTCTACACCACCACCCTCAACACCAGCGGCTGGCGCAGTGTCAGCACCCAGCTCAAGGACATCGGCAAGGCCGGCATGGGCAACCTCAAGCTGGCCCAGCCCAAGCCGCAGGCGCAGCAAGGCGGACTGCCGCTCAAGGCACATGCCGACAACGTGCACAGCGGCCAGGTCGAGTTGCGCATGCTGCCCGCCGGCGAGCAGGACTGGAGCAAGGCCAAGCGCGCCAGTGCCGCCTACCAGGTGACCTGTAAGGAAGCGCCGAAGCCGGCTCCGGACCAGCTGAGCGCGCCGCAACCCAGGCCGGCGCAGATCGACCTGTCCTACGCGCCCGGGCTCACCATCGGCAGCACCACCGGCCAGTGGGGTGGCAGCCTCCAGGTCGACGCCAGCCAGGCCGGCCGGCAACGCGAGGGGCGCTGTGAGCTGCGCCTGGTCTACGATGTGGTGAACCTGGGCAAGGCCGCGGCCGGCGCCTTCGTCAGCCGTGTGCGCGAGGACCAGCAGCTGCTGCACCACGCGGCCATTGCCGGGCTGGGCGGTAGCGCGCAACACAGGGTGTCCGGCCTGATCTACCTGGGCAACGGCACGCACCTGCTGAATCTGTCGGTCGATGACCAGCAGCAGGTTGGGGAAAGCAACGAGAGCAATAACAAAGCACGGGTCACGGTGGAAGTGCGCAACTGTGGCCAAACCCAACCCGGCCGGGCGCCGCTGCGCGCTCCGGTCCTGCCCCAGTGAACCACGCCGGTCGCCTGCCAGGCGTGGGCGGCCGCTGGTGCGAACGTCAGGAACAGGCCATGAAACTCCTGCACCTTAACCGTCACTGCTGTGTGCTGCTGCTGGCCGGGCTGGTCGGCCAGGCCGGCGCCGCGGAGACGCTGACCCTCGAACCCGGGCAGACCCAGCTGAGCTTCAGCGTGCCGGGGCTGGAGAGCGTCGCTGAGGGCGACCAACTGGCCGTCGAGCTGGACGGCTACGACGTCACCGCGCTGGTCAGCCGCAGCGACGCCGCGTTTCTCCTCGACCTCAGCGGCCCGCTGGGCGAGGGCAGTCACCCGTTGCTGGTGATGGTGTTCCACGCCGACGGCAACGTTGCCACCCTGCTGGAGGCCGAGGTGCAGGTTGGCGCCGCACCGCTGCCGGAGGACGGTGCTGCGCCGCAAGGCGAGGTGGCCGCCGCGGACGAGCTGGTCGGGCCGCTGCCTGCCGACGCCGGCGAGGCCGCCCAGGTCGCGCCGCCGCCGGCGCATCGCTACACCCTCTACGGCCTGCTCAGCAACAGCTACCGGGTCGACGAGAAGGAGGCGGCCAGCTACCCGGACACCCCGCGCTACGCCAGCAACGGCGGCCTCAGCTATCGCGGCGAAGGCGGTGGTGGTGACTGGCAGTGGCAGGCCGAGGTCGATGCGCTGTACGACAGCCTCAGCGAGAACAACCCCACCGGCAACGAGTGGGAGCTGCCCAACTACCGCCTGGCCGCCACGCGCGGCAGCGGCCTGCAGCGCCAGGGCGTGGCCCTGGGCAACTACGGCGTGCTGCGCGAGGACCTGCTGTTCAGCGCCTACCAGCGTCGCGGCGCCGTGGTCACCCTGGGCGATGCGCTGGAGGGGCCATTGCAGCTGGATGTGTTTGGCCTGCAGAGCGAGCCGCTGACCGACTACAACCGCCGCCTCGGCTTTCCGCAGAGTGGTCGCGAGCGCAGCAGCGGTGGTCTGCTCACCTTCACCCCGCTGCAGGACGACCCGCAGCTGCTGCAGCTGAGCGCCGCCTATATCAACGGCGAGACCACCGACAGCGGCACCGCCTGGCTGTCACCCGACCAGCAGACCCGCTACGGCGGCGACAGCTGGAACCTGGCGGTGGATTCGCGCCTGGGCGAGAACAGCCTGTGGCTGCACGCCGACTATGCCTGGTCGAGTTTCGACAGCGACGGCCTGGGCCGTGGCGAGAGCGCCGAGGACGACACCTCGCACGACCTGCAGGCACAGTTCAGCTCCGGCCAGTGGTTCCCGGCCGGGCCCTTCGACCAGTGGAACCTGACCCTGCAACGGCGCGAGGTGGGCCTGGACTTCTTCACCCTGGGCAACCTGTCGCTGCCCGGCGACCTGCGACTGGACCGCCTCAACTGGCAGGGCTACCTGGGCAACCTGCAGCTCGATGCCGAACTGGCGCGCGAGACCAACAACCTCGACGACCAGGACCAGGTGGCCGACCAGATCGCCGACCGCCGCGTGCTCAACCTCTACTACTACCCGACGGTGGATGGCGAGGCGCTGCCTTGGCGCCTGCTCGGCCTGCCCTCGCTGAACGCCGGCTACAGCGATACCCGCCGCCGGCAGGACGAGGAGGACGCGCAGCGGGTCGGCTTCGACCTGGACGACCGCACCCGCGAGTCGCTGTTCGGCGCCAGCTTCTACCACGCGCGCTGGAACTGGTCGGTGCAGCACACCGTGCAGGGCACCGATGACCGTTCGCAGGCGGTCGAGCAGAACGGCTACCTGATCTACGAACCGCCGTCGGACCAGCGCAACCGCTTCACCACCCTGCAGGTCGGCTACATGCCGCTGGACTCGCTGAGCCTGTCCACCAGCTGGCAGTGGAACAAGCTGCAGGAGACCGATGACGACAACGTCTATCGCGGCATCAGCCGTGGCCTGGACCTGGCCTGGCAGATCGTCCCCGAGCGCTGGCGCCTGAATGCCTCCTACTACCGTGGCCGCGACACCAGCCACCTGGGCGACACCGATTTCCTCGGCGACAGCGTGCTGCAGCAGAGCGCCCATCTGCAGCTGACCTGGACCGTGGCCCAGCCCGATGGGCTGAGCCCGGGGCTGGACTGGTTCCTCAAGGGCAGCTACGCGCAGCAGGACAGTCGCCTCTATGACCAGGCGCAGGAGGACTGGCAGCTGCTGCTGGGCTTCGACCTGCGCTGGGATACCCACAACTATTGATGCAGTCCCGCGCCTGGCGCGGGCGGAAGGTGAACCATGAAAGCTCTCCCTCGACTCATCCTGGCTGTGCTGCTGCCCTGGCTGCCACTGGTCGCCGAGGCCGTGTTGCTGGGCGCCAGCGCGCAACCGGCGCAGCGCCAGCTGCTGGCCAATCAGGACAACAACTGGGCGGTGAACTGGACCGTCACCAGTGATTCGGCCCACTCCACCGGCGCTGCCTCGCCCGTGGCACGCATCGTCAACCCCTCCGGTGGTGCCACCCTGGCCACGGTCGGCGGCACGCTCAGCCAGGGCGGCAGCGGGCCCTTCCTGTTCGGCGAGTTCATTGCCGTGCCCCAGGCCACCGTGCAGGCCTGGCAGGCCAGCGGCCTGCGTCGGGTGCTGCTGGTGCGTGACTTCTCGCCCGTGTCTGGTGGCGGCACGGTGCGCGCCCAGCAGGTGCTGATCCTGCCGGCGGTATCCGGTGCGCTGCGCGCAGTGCAGATCCAGCCGGCGCAGCGCCAGCTGCTGGCCAGCCAGAACAACCCGCTGGCGCTGGCCTGGCAGGTGGTGGCCAGCCAGGGCTATAGCGATGGCGTGATTTCCACCCAGGCGCGGGTGATCGACCCGGCCAGCGGCAGCGTGCTGACGACACTCGGCGGGCGTCTTGCCGCCGAGGGCGGCGGCCCCTTCCTGCTGCGCGAGGAGCTGGAGCTGCCGGCGGCCGTTGTGCAGGGCTGGTACGCGCGCGGTCTGCGCCGGTTGCTCCTGCAACGCGAGTTCAGTGGTGGCAGCTCGCGCCTGCGCGGCCAGGTTACCCTCAACCTGGTCGCCAGCGGCCTGCGCGCGCCGCGCGAGAACCAGAGCGGCGAGCTGCTGGTGCAGCGCCTGAGCCTGAGCTTCAGCGACAACCAGCGGATCAAGGTGGTGCCGGCCAATACCGACCTGCTGGCCAAGGTGTTGCTGGCCTACAGCGGCAACGGCCTGCTGGAAGGCCGTTGGCAGGTGGCCGAACCGGGCAGCACCGAGGGCAAGCCGGTGTACCGCACCCTGACCCTGGTGCGCAGCTACCTGCGCAACGCCCAGCAGAGCAGCCTCAACAGCCCGCCGCTGCCCACCGACAAGGCCGGCAAGTACCGCGTGCGCTTCTGCGTGACCAACCGCGAGCTGATCCCGGCCGATGCCCTGGTGGTGGACGCCGGCTGCCCGCTGGACGGCCTGATGGTGGAAACGGTGTACGAGGTGCTCGGCACCGGCGAGCTGCGCCGCGGCCCGCTGATCGAGGCCGGCCCGCGCGAGGGCGCGGTCGACGCCGCCAGCCAGTTCCACTGGCAGCCGGTGGCCGGCGCGGTGGTCTACCAGCTGCAGCTGTTCGCCGCCGACGGCCCGCGCGGCGACGACGGCGCGGTACTCGGCGAGTCGCCCAGCTTCGTCGCCGGCATGCTGCTGCCGGCCAGCGTGAACCGCAGCGCACTCTCGCCGCTGCTGCGCAGCAAGCTGCAGCCGGGGCAGTACTATCTGTGGCGGGTCACCGCCCACGACCAGGGCGGCGCGATGATCGGCCGCAGCCAGGAATGGAGGGTGCGCTACCAGCCATGAGCACCGATACCGACGCGCAACTGCTGCAACGCATCGCCGGCGGCGACCAGCGCGCGCTGCGGCAGTTCTACGAGCGCTTCCACGGCGTGGTCTACCAGTTCTCCCTGCGCACTTTGCACAATGGTGCGGACGCCGCCGAGGTGCTCAACGAGGTGATGCTGGAGGTGTGGCGGCGCGCGGCGACTTTCGCCGGGCAGTCGCAGGTGCGCACCTGGCTGCTGTCGATCACCCGCTACAAGTCGATCGACCTGCTGCGGCGCAAGCGCCCGAGCGAGCTGCTCGACGAGGCCGCGCTGGAGGACGAGGCCGCCGGCGAGGCCTGCCCGGCCATCCTGGCCATCGAGCTGGGCCAGCAGGGCGCGCAGGTGCGCCAGTGCCTGGAGCGGCTCAAGGACGGCCACCGCCAGGTGGTCTACCTGACCTTCTTCGAGGAGCTGTCCTACCCGCAGATCGCCGAGATCATGGCCATCCCCAACGGCACCGTGAAGACCCGCATGCTGCACGCCAAGCAGCAGCTTTTGCAGTGCCTGCGCCGCCTGCTGGGAGGCGCCTAGCCATGAACAGAATGAACCCTCGGGCCGCCGCCCACGACTCAGTGGCACAGACCGCGGAGGTGAAGCATGAACACTGAACTCGATGATCGGGCGCTGCTGGAGCTGCTGCCCTGGTACCTCAACGGCACGCTCGAAGGCGTCGAGCTGGCCGCCGTGGAGGCCTTGCTGCTGCGCTCGGCCGAGGCCCGCGAGGAGCTGGAAGTGCTGCGTCGTCTGGCCGCCGCCGTGCGCGAGCAGGAGCAGGCTCACGAGGCGCCGCCCTTCGAGCTGGGCTGGGCACGGCTGCAGCGCAGCTTGCAGCAAGAGGCGCAGCCGGCGCCGCGGCGCGACTGGTGGAAGCCGGGACTGGCCGCCGCGGCCGCGCTGGTGATCGCCCTGCAGCTGGGCATCCTGATGCGCCCGGCGCAGGTCGACAGCGACTGGCAGCTGCAGAGTGGCGGCAGCGAGCAGGTGCTCAGTGGTGGTTACCGGGTGCAGCTGCGCTTCGTCGAACAGGCCCAGTGGCAACAGATTCGTGCCCTGTTGCTGGAGCTGGACGCGGTGCTGGTCGACGGCCCCTCGGCGCTGGGCGTGGTGCAGGTGCATGTGCCGGCGGACAAGCGCTTCCGTGATGGCCAGGCCCTGCTGCAGTGGCTGCAGCAGCAGGCCGTGGTGCAGCACGCCGCGCTGCTGGCGCGGGAGCAGCCGTGAGGCGCTGGGCGCTGCTGCTGGTGCTGTTCCTGAGCCTGCCGCTACAGGCTGCCAGCGACCCCACTGGCGCACCCTCCAGCAGTGTGCCGGTGCCGGGTGGCCCTGCGCCCAGCCCGGCGCCGAGCGCGCCGGCGCCAGCTCCGGCTGCCATGCCGCCACCTGCTCCTGTCGCGCCCTTACCCGGGGTGACGCCGGCACCCAGTCCGCCGCCGCCGATACCGCCACCGCGGCGCAGCGGCAGCCTGCTCGACCAGTCACCGCTGCAGGCCGCGCCGGTGCAGTGGCGCGGTGTGGCGCCGCCGCCGGCGGACGATTTGCCGCCGTTGCGCGAGTGGCTGGTGTTCGCCGCCGACCAGGCCGAGGCCGAACGCCAGCGCCTGGCGCTGCAGCCTCTCGGCCTGCGCATCCTGCGCCGTCAGCAACTGCCGAACCTGAGCCTGGTACTTAGCGTGTTCCGCCTGCCGGCGGAGGCCGATGTGCTGCAGCTGGAGCGCGAGCTGCGGGCGCGCTTTCCCGACTGGCAGCAGGAGCTCAACCAGCGCTACCGGCCGCTGGCACTGCCGGATGCGGCCGAGCTGCAGCTGCGCAATTGGGGCCAGCGCGCCATGGGCCGTGGTCAGCCGGCGCCGGCCGAGTGCGGGCGTGGCCTGCAGTTGGCGATGCTCGACGGGCCGGTGAACATCACGCTGGCCGAGTTCGCCGGCGCCGATCTGCACTATCAGAGCCTGCCACCGGCGCAGTACGCCGCCCGCAGCGCCGAGGCGCAACGCCACGGCACCGCGGTGGCGGCCCTGCTGGTCGGTCGCGGACAGGTCGCCGGGCTGTTGCCTGGTGCGCGGCTGCAGGCCCTGGGCGTGTTCGGCGAGGACCGCGAGGCCGGCCTGCACGCCCGCAGTGACTGGCTGATCCTCGCCCTGGAGCGGGTCGCCGCCCTGCAGCCACCACCACGGGCGGTCAACCTGAGCTTCGGTGGCGCGCGCAGTCAGTTGCTGGCGGGGCTGTTCGAACGTCTCGGCGAGCGCCTGCACTTCGTCGCCGCCGCCGGCAACGATGGCCAGGCCGGGGTGCGCTACCCGGCCGCCTATTCCGAGGTATTGGCGGTGGGCGCGGTGGATGCCCGCCTGCGCCGCCTGCGCCAGTCCAACTTCGGCCGCCACCTGGCGCTGGTGGCGCCCGGCGAGGACATCTGGACCCTGGATGGCACGGGGCAGGGCTTCTTTGCCAGCGGCACCTCCTTCGCCGCGCCCTTCGTCAGCGCTGCCCTGGCCCTGGCGGCGTCGCCCGAGGCGCTGCTGGCCCAGGCCCGTGACCTCGGCGCCGCCGGCCGCGACGAACAGTACGGCGCCGGCCTGGCGCGCCTGGCCGGCTGTCGCTGAGCCACGCAGGACGAGGGCTGCAGGCTTTACTCAAGGCGCCTGAAAGATTTTTTGAACCGCCGACAGGGGAGTCGACGACAGAGGGGCGTAAGGCAATTTCTCACGCCCCCCACGAGGATCAACTCCATGAAAGTGCTCAACTCCGGCTTCACCCGCAACAACCTCGGCCTGGCCCTGCTGCTGGCCAGCGGCGCCGCCCTGGCCGTCGACGACAACCCGGCCGCCACCGCCACCGTCAAGGCGGCGCCCAATGCCGGCCAGTCGCACACTCTGCAGGTCAAGCTGAACAACAAGGGTGAGTGGGCGGTGGTGCCCAGCAGCACGGTGAAGCTGCGCATCCAGTACACCCACCAGTGGAAGATGCAGCCGAACAAGCCTTGGGCGCGCATCTATATTGGCGAGGCGAAGATTGCCAAGGGCAGCGAAAACTACTTCGACAAGTCGCAGATGTTCGACCTCGGCGCCGCTCAGGTGCTGGCCGCCAGCGGCTACCTGAATGCCAACCTGCCGTTTGCCCTGCTGGTCGGCGATGGTATTCCCGGTGCCGACATCGCCACCTACTGCAGCTTCGAGAAGAGCAACCGCCTGAAGCAGGGCAAGACCCTCAACCAGGTGCTGCGCCAGGGCTTCAACGTCAAGCTCGATGTACCGTTGAAGATGGCCGGCTTCTACCAGCTGGGTGGTGGGCCCAACACCTCGCGGCCACCGAGCAACCACCAGTACCACCTGTGGGACAAGACCGCACCAGTGACCATCCAGTGCCTGGGCAACCCGGCCATTGCCGACCAGGTCGAACCGCCCAAGGGCCCGCAGGGCCTGGCCGCCGGCTTCCAGGTCACCGAGGTGCAGCTGGAAGCGCAGCCGGCCAAGCTGAAGGGCGTGTGCCCGGCCGAGATCAACCTCAAGGCTACGGTTAAGGGTGTCGGCGGCGGGCTGATCAAGTACTGGCTGGAAGAAGTCGGCGGCAAGGGGGCGGCCATGCAGATGAGCAGCAACCTGCCGGGCAAGGTCGGCGAGCCGAGCCTGCGGGTGATCAACCAGAAGGTGGTGCTCAAGCCCGAGGCGGGTCCCGTGCAGCAGGGTATCGGTGGCTTCCAGGCCAATACTCAGGGCCAGGGCACCCTGGTCAAGCGCAGCTACCGCTTCAACGTGCTGGCGCCGAACAAGCAGCAGTCCGGCGTGGTGAATGTGGAAGTGCTGTGCACCAGCACCCTCAATGTGGATGTCGGCGGTCAGGGCAACAAGCTGCAGGTGCAGCCGAACATGCCGGACCCGCATCCGCAGCCGACCCCGGGCAACCTGCGCGCTCCGCAACCCCAGCCGCCGAAGCCCGAGCTGAAGCTGCAGGCGCCGCAACCGCAGCCACCGAAGCCGGAACTGCAACTGCGTGCTCCGCAACCGCAGCCCGAGCCGCCCAAGCCGAGCCTGCAGATCAAGGCCGCCGAGCCGCAGCCGCCCAAGCCGCAGTTGCAACTCCAGGCTCAGTGAGCAGCAAAGCAGAAGCCCGCCTATAGGCGGGCTTCTGCTTGTGCGTGAAACGGAGCATGGTTCGGGGCGTGGGCCTTCCCCTCACCCCGGCCCTCTCCCGGAGGGAGAGGGAGAAAGCGGCGGCACTGCCGTGCAGCCTCCCGCTTCCTCAGCGCCGCTGGGGTGCCGGCTGCTGCTGGGTGATGCAGTGGATATTGCCGCCGCCGAGCAGGATCTCGCGGCCGGGTACCATCACCACGCGGTGCTCGGGGAACACGCGCTGGAGGATGACGCGGGCTTCTTCGTCCTTGGCGTCGTCGAAGCTCGGCGCGACGATGCCGCCGTTGACGATCAGGAAGTTGACGTAGGAGCCGGCCAGACGGATCGACGGGTCGCGTTCCTGGGTGCCTTCGGCGGCATCGACGCCGGCGCATTCTTCCTCGCTGGCATGGATCGGGCCGGGGATCGGCATCTTGTGCACCACCAGCTGACGGCCCTTGGCGTCACGGGCGCTTTCCAGCACCTTCATGGCCGCCTGGCAGCGCGGGTAGTTGGGGTCGTTGGCGTCGTCGGTCCAGGCCAGCAGCACCTCGCCGGGGCGCACGTAGCAGCAGAAGTTGTCGACATGGCCGTCGGTCTCGTCGTTGAACAGGCCGTCCGGCAGCCAGATCACGGTGTCGATGGCCAGGTGTTCGCTGAGGATCTGCTCGATCTGCTCGCGCGACAGGTGCGGGTTGCGGTTGCGGTTGAGCAGGCATTCCTCGGTGGTGATCAGGGTGCCTTCGCCATCGACATGGATGGAGCCGCCTTCCAGCACGAAGCCTTCGGTGCGGTAGCGGTCGCAGCGCTCGATCTCGAGGATTTTGCTGGCCACCTGGTCATCGCGTTGCCACGGCCAGTACAGGCCGCCGTCGAAGCCACCCCAGGCGTTGAAGGTCCAGTCCACGCCGCGTACCTCGCCGCTGGCGTTGGTGACGAAGGTCGGACCGGTGTCGCGTACCCAGGCGTCGTCGGTGCTGATTTCCACCAGGCGGATGTTGCTGCCGTCGAGGCGCGCGCGGGCGTTCTCGTATTGCCCGGCGGAGACGCAGATCGTCACCGGCTCGAACTCGGCGATGGCACGGGCCACGGCGGTGAATGCCGCCTGCGCCGGCTTGCCGCCCAAGCGCCAGTTGTCCGGACGCTCGGGCCAGACCATCCAGGTCTGGCTGTGCGGTTCCCATTCGGCGGGCATGCGGAAGCCGTCGGCGCGCGGGGTGCTGTTGAGGGTGGTCATGTCGTGTTCCTGTCCTTTACAAGGGTTGTCAGGTGCTACGCAGGCTTGGGTGGCCATTCGGTGTTCGGTATGGCGTCCCCTCTCCCGTTTACGGGAGAGGGTTAGGGAGAGGGTGGTTGCCTTGCCCTCTCCCCCAGCCCCTCTCCCACAAGTGGGAGAGGGGAGACATCAGGATTCCAGCGAGCCGTCCAGGGTCTTGAGCGGATCGTACAGGTTCGGCCGGCGGTCGCGGAACACGCCCCAGGCGCTGCGCACCCGCTCGAGGCGGTCTAGATCGAAGCTGTGTACCAGCACGCCTTCTTCAGTCTCGTTCAGTTCCGCGACCTTCTGGCCGAATGGGTCGGCGATGAAGGAGGAGCCATAGAAGGTGATGGCGTAGCCGTCCTGTTCCTCGCGGCCGATGCGGTTGGCGGCGATCAGCGGCATCAGGTTGGCGCCGGCGTGGCCCTGCTGCACGCGCTGCCAGTGGTCGCGCGAGCTGATGCTCGGGTCATGTGGTTCGCTGCCGATGGCAGTGGGGTAGAACAGCAGCTCGGCACCGAGCAGCGCCATGCTGCGTGCGGCCTCGGGGAACCACTGGTCCCAGCAGATGCCCACGCCGATCTTCGCGTAGCGGGTGTTCCACACCTTGAAGCCAGTGTCGCCCGGGTTGAAGTAGTACTTCTCGTGGTAGCCGGGGCCGTCCGGGATATGGCTCTTGCGGTACACGCCGAGGTTGCTGCCGTCGGCGTCGATGATGGCGATGCTGTTGAAGCGGGCACGGCCGGCGCGCTCGTAGAAGCTGATCGGTAGCACCACCTGCAGTTCGCGGGCGACGTTCTGGAAGTGCGCGATGGCCGGGTTCTCGGCGGTTGGGGTGGCCAGCTGCAGGTAGTCCGGGTTGGGCTTCTGGCAGAAGTAGGGCGTTTCGAACAGCTCCTGGATCAGGATGATCTGTGCGCCCTGGGCGGCCGCCTCGCGCACCAGCTTCTCGGCCTTGGCGATGTTGGCGGCGCTATCCCAGGAGCAGGCCATCTGGGTGGCGGCGACGGTAACGATACGCGACATGGAACACCTCGCATGAGCATGGCAGGTCATCGGACCCTTGGCGGTGCCGCAGGGCGGCGAATGCTCGATTTATATCCGATAAATATCGGCTTTAAAAGCTGATTTTTATCGGGTGAGGCTACTCTCGTGCAAATTTACTGATAATTATCTATCTATTGGGTGGCGTCATTCCGGCGTCCGGGCGTGGCAGGGCCTCGGCGCGTCGGTCTTGCCGAGACGATGGATGTCGATAGAAATCGATCAGCTGAGCGGCTGTTCGCGCTTGGGCAGGGCGGCGGGCAGGTACAGGCCGAGGTAGGCATCGAACACGCGCATGCCTTCCTCGGCCAGGCGCGGGGTGATTTCGCCGTGCAGCTGCACCGAACGGGCATAGACCCGGTCGCCCAGCTCCATGGCCAGGGCGAATACGTCGATATCGGCCGGCAGTTGTGGCAGCGGGAAGTGCCGGTCGAACAGCGCCTGCATCAGGCGGCCCAGCTCAAGATCGTGCTGGCGGTCGGCCTGGATCACTTCGGACAGCCCGTGCTGAGCCAGGATCAGCTGGCGCGCGGCGCTGTCAGCGGCGTAGATCGCCAGCATGCGCTGTTCGATGACGCGCGACAGATCGCGCCAGCTGTGCAGTGTTGCATGCTCCACCGGTTGCAGCAGGCAGTCGCGGAAGGCGGCGTGGATATCGGCGGTGAGCGCCTCGAGCAGCGCCGGCACGCTGGCGAAGAAGTGGTAGACCGAGGACGGTGGAATCTCGGCGCGCTCGGCCACCGCATAGATGGTCAGGCCGGCGAAGCCCTGGCTGCTGAGCAGTTCGCGCGCCGCCGCCAGGATCAGCTCGATGCGTGCCTGGCTGCTGGCGCGTGGTTTGCGGGCGGTAGCGGGGCGGGGCATGCTCATCTCCTGTCCGTGCGAGGCGCTATTGGACGCCAGACGGACAGGGGTGGCAAGCCGTTCGTCGGGAGGGGCAGGTGTACCGGCCAGGTGCAGGTGGCTAATGGTGTGGATCGTGGGTGGTTGCGGTGCACCTGCGGGTTGCTGTGCCGCAGATGCTCCACCGCCCCGAGGTTGTTCAGCTGCCGTCGCGGAAACGGCTCCAGGTCTCGTCGCGGGCGCTCTTCAGCTTGTCCGACAGCGGCATCAGGGCGAACAGGCGATTCTTGGCGCTGTCCAGGTTACGCCCCAGCTGCTCGCGCAGCTTGGGTTCGAGAAACTGCTGCGCCCCGAGGTTGGCGCTCGGATAGAGCGTCTCACTGCTGATCTGCGCGGCGACCTGCGGCTGCATCAGGTAGTCGATGAACTGGTGGGCCAGGTCGGCGCGTCGCGCGCTGGACGGAATCACCAGGTTGTCGATGAACAGCGTGGAGCCTTCCTCCGGCACCACGAACTGCACCGGCTGCCCGGCATCGCTGGCGCCCAGGGCATCGCCGACCCAGGCCACGGCCACGCACAGCTTGCCCTGGTTGAGGTCGTCGATGTAGCGCTCGCTGTCCACGTAGCGCAGGTTCGGGCGCAGGCCCATCAGCGCTTCGCCGGCCTTGCGCAGGCGCCCTGGCGAGCTGTTGGTGAGGCTGCGGCCCTGGTAGCTGAGCAGGTTGTAGAACATCTCGTCGGGGGCATCCAGCACGCTGACGCCGCAGGAGGCCAGCTTGCTGCTCTGCACCGGGTCGAACAGCAGGCTCCAGCTGGAGGGCAGTGGCCCGCCATAGGCCGCTTCGGCCTGCGGCGTGTTGATCGCCAGGCCCACGGCGCCCCACAGGTAGGGCACGGCATAGCGGTTCTGCGGGTCCACGGCCGCCAGCTTGCTCAGCAGCTGCTTGTCCAGGTGCTTGCGGTTGGGCAGGCGGCTCATGTCCAGCGGCTGCACCAGCCCGGCCTTGATCAGCGGCGGCAGGTCGTTCTGCGAGGGCACGGCGATGTCGATGCTCTCGCCACTGGCGAGGATCTTGTCGAGTTCCTCGGCCGAGGCATAGGTGTGGTATTCCACGGCGATGCCGGTGGCCTTGGTGAAGTCCGCCAGCACCTGCGGGGCGATGTAGTCGTTCCAGTTGTAGACCCGGATGCTGTCGGCGGCAGCCGCGAGCCCCGGGGCGAGGGTCAGCAGCAGCGGAGCAAGAATGCGAAACATGACGACCTCCTTGGTGATTGTCGGGCAAGGCTTTGCCCTACCGCGCACCCGGAGTGACGGTCGGCAAAGCGCTGGCGGCAGATAAAACAACGCCGGCACTGCGGCCGGCGTTGGGGTGTTGCGTCAAACGGTGTGCAGGTACCAGTTGTATTCGAGATCGGAGATGGTGGTCTCGAACTCCTGCAGCTCAGCTTCCTTGCACGCGACGAAGATGTCGATGTAGTCCGGGCTGATGTATTTGTTCAGCACCTCGCTGTCGTCCAGCTCGCGCAGGGCATCGCGCAGGTTGTTCGGCAGGCTCTGTTCCAGCTGCTCGTAGGAGTTGCCTTCGATCGGCTCGCCCGGATCGATCTGGTTGGTCAGACCGTGGTGAATACCGGCGAGGATCGCCGCCATCATCAGGTAGGGGTTGGCATCGGCCCCGGCCACGCGGTGTTCGATGCGCACGGCGTCGGCACTGCCGGTCGGCACGCGGACTGCCACGGTGCGGTTGTCCAGGCCCCAGCTTGGCGCGTTGGGCACGTAGAACTGGGCGCCGAAGCGGCGGTACGAGTTGACGTTGGGGCAGAGGAAGGCCATGGACGCCGGCATGGTCTCCAGGACACCGCCGATCGCGTTGCGCAGTGCGGCGTTCTCCTGGGGATCATCGCTGGTGAAGATGTTCTTGCCGGTGGTCTTGTCGAGCAGCGAGATGTGCACGTGCAGGCCATTGCCCGCCTGGCCCGGGTAGGGCTTGGCCATGAAGGTGGTGTCCATCTCATGGTCGTAGGCGATGTTCTTGATCAGGCGCTTGAGCAGCAGCGCGTAGTCGCAGGCCTTGATCGCGTCCTCGACGTGGTGCAGGTTGACCTCGAACTGCGCCGGGGCGCTTTCCTTGACGATGGCGTCGGCCGGGATGCCTTGTTCCTTGGCGGCTTCCAGCATGTCCTGCAGGCAGTCGACGTATTCGTCGAGGTCGTCGATCAGGTACACCTGGGTAGACTGCGGGCGCTTGCCCGACATCGGCGAGCGCGGTGGTTGCGGGCGGCCGTTCACGTTCTCCTGGTCGATCAGGTAGAACTCCAGCTCAAAGGCGGCGCAGATCTTCAAGTTCATCTCGTCGAACTTGGCCACGACCTGGCGCAGCACTTCGCGCGGGTCGGCGAAGAACGGCTTGCCGTCCATCTCGTGCATGGTCATCAGCAGCTGCGCGGTGGGGCGCTTCTGCCAAGGCTCGTTGCACAGGGTATTGGGAATGGGGAAGCAGATGCGATCGGCATCGCCGATGTCCAGGCCGAGGCCGGTGCTTTCTACAGTAGAGCCGTTGATGTCGAGGGCAAACAGCGAGGCGGGCAGGTTGATGCCCTTTTCGTACACCTTGTGCAGGCTGTTACGTTCGATGCGCTTACCGCGCACCACCCCATTCATATCAGCAATCAGAAGGTCAACGAACTGGACTTCCGGATGTTCCTTAAGGAACGCGTTCGCCTCGTTGAGCTGAACGGCACGCGGGGGTACCGACATGATGCAACACCTTTATTGTTAAAAATTTCAATCATTCGCTTAAGCAGCCCTGAGTCAATATCAAACACCCTGGGCTGTCAATAGCGTCCCATTTTGCCCTGAAACGGGGCTCGATGGCCAGTTTTGGGGCATTGCGAGGTTTCCGGACCGGCTGGTCAGCCCTGTCGGACCTGCTGCTCAGTCGAGTGTGTTCGATTTTTTACAGCCCTATTGTGTAATAAATTGAACAAGGCTAATCTCGGCCTCACCTGACAACAGCATAAGAACGGGTGTCCCATGTTGCGCCTGCCGATCATCGGCGTCACGGCCTGCACCAAGCAGGTCGGTCTGCATCCCAACCACATAGTCGGCGACAAATACGTGCGCGCCGTGGCGGTGGGGGCCGATGCGCTGCCCCTGGTGATTCCGGCGCTGGGCGAGCTGATCGATCACGACACCCTGCTGGCCAGCGTCGACGGCCTGCTGTTCACCGGTTCGCCGTCGAATGTCGAACCTCATCATTATAGTGGCCCGGCCAGCGCGCCCGGCACACATCACGATACCTGCCGCGATGCCACCACCCTGCCGCTGATTCGCAAGGCCATCGATGCCGGAATCCCCGTGCTGGGTATCTGCCGCGGCTTCCAGGAAATGAACGTGGCCTTCGGCGGCACCCTGCACCAGCGTGTGCAGGAGGTGACTGGCATGATGGACCACCGCGAGCCGGCTGACCAGCCGGTCGAGATCCAATACGCCCCCCGCCACGTCGTTCGCGTGCAACAGGGCGGTGTGCTCGCCGGCATCGGCTTGCCGGACGAGATTCAAGTCAATTCCATTCATGGCCAGGGCGTTCAGCGTCTGGCGCCGGGCCTTCGCGTAGAAGCACTGGCGCCTGACGGGTTGATCGAAGCCTTCTCCGTCGAAGGTGCGCCAAGTTTCGCGCTCGGGGTGCAGTGGCACCCGGAGTGGCAGGTGCGATCGAACCCGAATTATCTCGCCATCTTCCAGGCCTTTGGTGAGGCATGCAGGAAGAAGGCGGGGCAACGCTGAGTAGGTGAGCAACCGGTCGGCGAAACTGGGAGGTTTCGCTAGGCTTTAACCGGTCCGCAGTAGCCGCTCTACAACCCTGAGGTCTCTATGAGTACCAAGCTAGACCAGCTCACCAGCTGGCTGAAAGAACGCAAAATCACCGAAGTTGAATGCTTGATCAGCGATCTTACCGGCATTGCCCGCGGCAAGATTTCGCCGACCAACAAGTTCCTCGACGAGAAGGGCATGCGCCTCCCCGAGAGTGTGCTGCTGCAGACCGTGACCGGCGACTACGTCGAGGACGACATCTATTACGAGCTGCTCGACGAGGCGGACATCGACATGTTCTGCCGTCCGGACGAGAACGCCGTGTTCCTCGTGCCCTGGGCCATCGAGCCCACTGCGATGGTGATCCACGACACCTTCGACAAGCAGGGCAACCCGATCGAGCTGTCGCCGCGCAACGTCCTCAAGAAGATCCTCAAGCTCTACGCCGACAAGGGCTGGAAGCCGATCGTTGCGCCGGAGATGGAGTTCTACCTGACCAAGCGCAACAGCGACCCGGACTTCCCGCTGGTAGCGCCGATGGGCCGCTCCGGTCGCCCGGAAGTCGGTCGCCAGTCCTTCTCCATCGACGCGGCCAACGAATTCGACCCGCTGTTCGAGGACGTCTACGACTGGTGCGAACTGCAGGATCTGGACCTCGATACGCTGATCCACGAAGACGGCCCGGCGCAGATGGAAATCAACTTCCGTCACGGCGACGCGCTGCACCTGGCCGACCAGATCACCGTGTTCAAGCGCACCATGCGCGAGGCCGCGCTCAAGCATGACGTGGCGGCCACCTTCATGGCCAAGCCGATCACCGATCAGCCGGGCAGCGCCATGCACATTCACCAGAGCGTGGTGGACATCAAGACCGGCAAGAACCTGTTCTCCAACGCCGACGGCACCATGAGCGAACTGTTCATGCACCACATCGGCGGCCTGCAGAAGTACATCCCCGAGGTGTTGCCGCTGTTCGCGCCGAACGTCAACTCGTTCCGCCGCTTCCTGCCGGATACCTCGGCACCGGTGAACGTCGAGTGGGGCGAGGAGAACCGCACCGTGGGCCTGCGCGTGCCGGAAGCATCGCCGCAGAACCGCCGCGTGGAAAACCGCCTGGCCGGTGCCGACGCCAACCCTTATCTGGTGCTGGCGGCTTCGCTGCTGTGCGGCTACATCGGCATGGTCGAGGGCCTCAAGCCCAGCGCGCCGGTCAAAGGGCGCGGCTACGAGCGACGCAACCTGCGCCTGCCGGTGACCATCGAGAGCGCACTGGAGCGCATGGAAGCCTGCAAGGACGCCGAGAAGTACCTGGGCGAGAAGTTCGTGCGTGGCTACGTCGCGGTCAAGCGCGCCGAGCACGAGAACTTCAAGCGCGTGATCAGCTCCTGGGAGCGTGAGTTCCTGCTGCTGTCGGTGTGATTGGGGCGGGCGCGGCACGCCGCGCCCGTTGCCACGGATTTCATCGAGTCGCCGCCGGCGGCTCGCGTATAGAAAGGTGTTGTTATGACCCATGCAGTGACCAACCCGAAAACCCGCGAGTGGCAGGCCATGAGCCGTGAGCACCACCTCGCGCCGTTCAGCGACTACCAGCAGCTGCACGAAAAGGGCCCGCGCATCATCACTAAGGCCGACGGCGTCCACCTGTGGGACAGTGAAGGCAACAAGATCCTCGACGGCATGGCCGGTCTCTGGTGTGTCGCCGTCGGCTACGGCCGTGAAGAGCTGGTCGAGGCCGCCGCGGCGCAGATGCGTGAACTGCCGTTCTACAACACCTTCTTCCAGACCGCCCACCCGCCGGCGCTGGAACTGGCCAAGGCGATCGCCGAAGTGGCGCCGCAGGGCATGAACCATGTGTTCTTCACTGGCTCCGGCTCGGAAGGCAACGACACCATGCTGCGCATGGTCCGCCACTACTGGGCGTGCAAGGGCCAGCCGAACAAGAAAGTGATCATCAGCCGGCACAATGGCTACCACGGCTCCACCGTCGCGGGTGCCAGCCTGGGGGGCATGAAGTACATGCATGAGCAGGGCGACCTGCCGATCCCGGGCATCGTGCATATTCCGCAGCCGTACTGGTTCGGTGAAGGCGGCGACATGAGCCCCGAGGAGTTCGGCCTGTGGGCTGCCGACCAGCTGGAGAAGAAGATTCTCGAAGTGGGCGAGGACAATGTCGCCGCCTTCATCGCCGAGCCGATCCAGGGCGCCGGCGGCGTGATCATCCCGCCGGAAACCTATTGGCCGCGCATTCGCGAGATCCTCGCCAAGTACGACATCCTGTTCGTTGCCGACGAGGTGATCTGCGGGTTTGGCCGTACCGGCGAGTGGTTCGGTAGCGATTTCTACGGTAACAAGCCGGACCTGATGACCATCGCCAAGGGCCTGACCTCGGGCTATGTGCCGATGGGCGGCCTGATCGTCAGTGACAAGGTGTTTCAGGTGATCAACGCCGGTGGTGATTTCAACCACGGCTTCACCTACTCCGGGCACCCGGTGGCGGCCGCCGTCGGCCTGGCCAACCTGCGCATTCTCAAGGAAGAAAAGATCCTCGAGAAGGTTCGTGAAGAAACGGCACCATATTTGCAGAAGCGTTTGCGTGAGCTGGCGGATCATCCGCTGGTGGGTGAGGTCCGCGGTGTGGGCATGCTCGGCGCCATCGAACTGGCGAAGAACAAGCAGACCCGCGAGCGTTTCCCGAGCGAGATGGGCGTGGGCATGATCTGCCGCGGTCACTGCTTCGAGAACGGCCTGATCATGCGTGCCGTGGGCGACACCATGATCATTGCCCCACCCCTGGTGATCAGCAAAGACGAAATCGACGAACTGGTGGAAAAGGCGCGCAAGTGCCTCGATCTGACCGCTCGCGCGGTGCTGGTATAAGGCTTGAGCCCCGGGCTCGACCTTGCCAGACTGCACGAGCGTTGGCCAGGCTCACCGGAGGGTGCGTCGCCAAGGCGACGCAGCCCCGGATACTTCAAATGACAATGGAGCTAACCCGCATGATCAAGACCTTCGGTAAAACACTGCTCGCCATGACCCTGGCGGGCACCGTGGCCGGTATGGCGCAGGCTGAAGACAAGGTATTGCACGTCTACAACTGGTCGGACTACATCGCCCCGGATACCGTCGAGAAGTTCACCAAGGAAACTGGCATCAAGGTCGTCTACGACGTCTTCGACTCCAACGAGACCCTGGAAGCCAAGCTCCTGGCTGGCAAGTCCGGCTACGACATCGTCGTGCCGTCCAACAACTTCCTGGCCAAGCAGATCAAGGCCGGTGTCTACCAGCCGCTGGACAAGTCCAAGCTGCCGAACTGGAAGAACCTTGACGCCAACCTGATGAAGACCGTCGAGGTTTCCGATCCGGGTAACCAGTACTCGTTCCCCTACCTGTGGGGTTCCATCGGCATCGGCTACAACCCGGAGAAGGTCAAGGCCGTGCTTGGCGAGAATGCTCCGGTCGACTCCTGGGACCTGCTGTTCAAGCCGGAGAACATCGAGAAGCTGAAATCCTGCGGCGTATCCTTCCTCGACTCGCCGACCGAGATCCTGCCGATCGCCCTGCAGTACCTGGGCCACAGCCCGGTCAGCCAGGACGCCAAGGAGCTCAAGGCCGCTGAAGAGCTGTTCCTCAAGGTGCGTCCGCACATCACCTACTTCCACAGCTCCAAGTACATCTCCGACCTGGCCAACGGCAACCTCTGCGTCGCTGTCGGCTATTCGGGTGACATCTACCAGGCCAAGTCCCGCGCCGAAGAAGCCAAGGGCGGCGTGACTGTTGCCTACAACATTCCGAAGGAAGGCGCCGGTACCTTCTTCGACATGATCGCCATGCCGAAGGATGCCGCCAACCCGGAAGCCGCCTACGCCTTCATGAACTTCCTGATGAAGCCGGAAGTCATGGCGGAAATCGTCAACTACGTGCAGTTCCCGAGCGGTAACTCGGCTGCTGTGCCGCTGATCGACGAGGCCATCCGCAACGACCCGGGCATCTACCCGAGCCAGGAGACCATGGCCAAGCTCTACGCCTTCCCGGATCTGCCGGCGAAAGTGCAGCGCAACATGACTCGCAGCTGGACCACCATCAAGTCCGGCAAGTAACAGCAAGCGACACCCTCCGGCGGGTGCTCCCGCCGGAGCCCCGCAGGAGGTTCCATGACCCCTTCGACCACCGTTACACACGAGCCCCACACAGCTCCGTGCGCGGGCGGCTGGGCGACGGGTATGGACGTCAGGGATAGGACAGACCGAATTTCCAACAGTCCGGGTCGCTCTGCGGCCTGCAAGATCAACAAGAAAGAGGACCGACGTGTGCGAATTTCCTTCCGCAAAACCCTGACTGCGGCCGCTGTGGCCCTGGGGCTGACCAGCGTCGCGCAGGCGGCGCCCAGCGTTCATATCTACAACTGGACCGACTACATTGGCGAGACCACCCTGGACGACTTCCAGAAGGCCACCGGCATCAAGCCGGTTTACGATGTGTTCGACTCCAACGAGACCCTGGAAGGCAAGCTGCTCGCCGGTCATACCGGCTATGACGTGGTCGTGCCGTCCAACCATTTCCTGGGCAAGCAGATCAAGGCCGGCGCGTTCCAGAAGCTGGACAAGTCCCTGCTGCCCAACTGGCAGAACATCGACCCGGCGCTGCTCAAGCAGCTCGAAGTGAACGACCCGGGCAACGAGTATTCCGTCCCCTACCTGTGGGGTACCAACGGCATCGGCTACAACGTCGAGAAGGTCAAGGCTGCGCTGGGCGTCGACAGCATCGATTCCTGGGCCGTGCTGTTCGAGCCGGAGAACCTGCAGAAGCTCGCCAGCTGCGGCGTTGCCTTCATGGACTCGCCGGACGAGATGTTCCCCGCCGTGCTCAACTACCTGGGCCTCGACCCGCGCAGCACCAACCCGGACGACTACAAGAAAGCCGAGGAGAAGCTGCTGGCGGTGCGCCCCCACGTGACCTACTTCCACAGCTCGAAGTACGTCTCGGACCTGGCCAACGGTGATGTCTGCGTGGCCTTCGGCTACTCCGGCGACGTGTTCCAGGCCGCTGCACGTGCCGAGGAGGCGGGCAAAGGCATTCAGATCGCCTACAGCATTCCCAAGGAAGGCGCCAACCTGTGGTTTGACATGCTGGCGATCCCGGCAGACTCGAAGAACAGCAAGGAGGCTCACGCCTTCATCAATTACCTGCTCGACCCGGCAGTCATCGCCAAGGTCAGCGACTATGCCGGTTATGCCAACCCCAACCCCAAGGCGGGCGAGCTGATGGACCAGGAAGTGCGCAATGATCCTTCGGTCTACCCATCTCAGGCCGTATTGGACAAACTGTATGTTTCGACCGAGTTGCCGCCGAAGATTCAGCGTCTGATGACCCGCAGCTGGACCAAGGTCAAGTCGGGTAAATGAGTTCACTGCCCGGCCTTGCCGGCCGGGCACGATTTATCTTTCCGGGAGTTTTGGAAATGGCCGTTGCCTCCAGCGCCTACAAGAAAGCCCTTGAGGGCAACCAGCAACCCAAAGAGGTGCTGGTCAAGATCGACCGCGTGACCAAGAAGTTCGACGAGACCGTGGCGGTCGATGACGTCTCGCTGACCATCAACAAGGGTGAAATCTTCGCCCTGCTCGGTGGCTCCGGCTCGGGCAAGTCGACCCTGCTGCGCATGCTCGCCGGCTTCGAGCGCCCCACGTCCGGGCGCATTCTGCTCGACGGCGTGGACATCACCGACATGCCGCCCTATGAGCGGCCGATCAACATGATGTTCCAGTCCTACGCGCTGTTCCCGCACATGACCGTGGCGCAGAACATCGCCTTCGGCCTCAAGCAGGACAAGCTGCCGCAGGCCGAGATCGACGAGCGCGTGGCTGAGATGCTCAAGCTGGTACACATGACCCAGTACGCCAAGCGCAAGCCGCACCAGCTGTCCGGTGGCCAGCGCCAGCGCGTGGCCCTGGCTCGATCCCTGGCCAAGCGTCCTAAGCTGCTGCTGCTCGACGAGCCCATGGGTGCTCTGGACAAGAAGCTGCGCTCGCAGATGCAGCTTGAGCTTGTCGAGATCATCGAACGCGTCGGTGTGACCTGCGTGATGGTGACCCACGACCAGGAAGAGGCCATGACCATGGCCCAGCGCATCGCCATCATGCACCTCGGCTGGATCGCCCAGACCGGCAGCCCGATCGACATCTACGAGACCCCGGCCAGCCGCCTGGTGTGCGAGTTTATCGGCAGCGTCAACCTGTTCGACGGCCAGATCACCACCGACGAGGCCGACCACGCCATCATCAGCTGCCCGCAGCTGGACAAGCCGATCTACATCGGCCACGGCGTCAGCACCCGGGCCGAGAACAAGTCGGTCAGCTATGCCCTGCGCCCGGAGAAACTGCTGATGGCCACGCAGCTGCCAGCCGATCACGAGCACCCGAACTACAACTGGTGCAATGGCACCGTGCACGACATCGCCTACCTCGGCGGCCACTCGGTGTACTACGTTAAGCTCAGCTCCGGGCAGATCGTGCAGTGCTTCATCGCCAACGCCGAGCGCCGCGGCAAGCGTCCGACCTGGGATGATGCCGTGGTGGTGTACTGGGAAGACGACAGCGGCGTGGTACTGCAATCATGAAGATCGGCAAACTGAAGCGCTACCTGCCCACCGGGCGGCATGCCGTGATCGGTGTGCCTTTCTTCTGGCTGTTCCTGTTCTTCCTGCTGCCGTTCTTCATTGTCCTGAAGATCAGCTTTGCCGAGGCCGACGTGGCCATTCCGCCCTACACGGAAATCTACAGCTGGGCTGACAACCAGCTGTCGATCCTGCTCAATCTGGGCAACTACGTCATGCTTCTCGAGGACGATCTGTACCTCTCGGCCTATCTTGGCTCGCTGAAGATGGCCTTCATCAGCACCCTGCTGTGCCTGCTGATCGGCTATCCGATGGCCTACGCCATCGCCCGCGCCAGCAAGGAAGCACAGACCGTGCTGCTGCTGCTGATCATGATGCCGACCTGGACCGCGATCCTGATCCGCGTCTACGCCTGGATGGGCATCCTCAGCAACAACGGCTTGCTCAACGGCTTCCTGCAGAGCATCGGGCTGATCGACCAGCCGCTGCAGATCCTCAACACCAACGTGGCGGTGTACATCGGCATCGTTTACTCGTACCTGCCGTTCATGATCCTGCCGCTCTACGCCAACCTGGTGAAGCACGACATGAGTCTGCTGGAAGCTGCATCGGACCTGGGTTCGAGCAACATCAACAACTTCTGGAAGATCACCGTACCGCTGTCGAAGAACGGCATCATCGCCGGTTCCATGCTGGTGTTCATCCCGGCAGTGGGTGAGTTCGTGATTCCCGAGCTGCTCGGCGGACCGGAGACCCTGATGATTGGCAAGGTGCTGTGGCAGGAGTTCTTCAACAACCGCGACTGGCCTGTGGCGTCCGCTCTGGCGGTGATCATGCTGATCATCCTGATGGGCCCGATCATCTGGTTCAACCGCAACCAAGCCAAAGAGATGGAGGGTCGCGCATGAAAAAGCTGAGCTTCTCCAACGTCATGCTCTGGGTAGGTCTGGCCTTTATCTACCTGCCCATGCTGATCATGGTGATTTACTCCTTCAACGCCTCCAAGCTGGTGACCGTGTGGGGCGGCTGGTCGATCAAGTGGTACGCCGGCCTGCTCGACAACAGCCAACTGATGGGCTCGGTGGGGCGCTCCCTGGAGATCGCCCTGTACACCGCCGTGGCCGCCGTGGCGCTGGGTACCCTGGCCGCCTTCGTGCTGACCCGGGTCACCCGCTTCAAGGGTCGTACCCTGTTCGGTGGCCTGGTCACCGCACCACTGGTGATGCCGGAAGTGATTACCGGTCTGTCCCTGCTGCTGCTGTTCGTGGCCATGGCCCAGCTGATCGGCTGGCCGCAGGAGCGTGGCATCGTGACCATCTGGATCGCCCACACCACCTTCTGCTCGGCCTATGTGGCGGTGGTGGTGTCGGCACGTCTGCGCGAGCTCGACCTGTCCATCGAGGAAGCGGCCATGGACCTGGGCGCCAAGCCGTGGAAGGTGTTCTTCCTGATCACCATCCCGATGATCGCGCCGTCGCTGGCCGCTGGCGGCATGATGTCCTTCGCCCTGTCGCTCGACGATCTGGTGCTGGCCAGCTTCGTCTCCGGACCGGGCTCGACCACGCTGCCGATGGAAGTGTTCTCCGCCGTGCGCCTGGGGGTGAAGCCGGAGATCAACGCGATCGCCAGCCTGATTCTGCTGACCGTATCGCTGTTCACCTTCCTCGCCTGGTACTTCACCCGCCGTGCCGAGGAGCGTCGCAAGCGCGCCATCCAGCAAGCCATGGAGGCCATGGCTCAGGAAGTTTCCAGCTCCAACTGGAAGCCGGCCCAGGCCGCCTGAGTCGCTGTCTGCAGTTATGAAAAAGGCCGCCTTCGGGCGGCCTTTTTTCTTGGCTGCAACAAATCGGCGATGTCACCTTCTGCCGGAGCGATTCAAGTTGATGGCTGTCCGACACATAAATCTGCTCCCTTTGATTATTCTTTGAGTGACGCAGGAGGCTCAGGCGCTCGGCATCTGCAACCGCCCTTCAAAATGACTGGAAGCTTAGAGATACGATGAAATTCTTTGTATTTTCCGTGTTTGCCGCAGTGGGTTTGACTGCGCAACCGGCATTGGCGAACTATCCGTGCCCGGGTGGCCCTGGGCCTGGTGAACAGCAGATCGGCGTCGGCGGTGGCACCCATGGCGTTGCCGCGGTTCCGCTGTGTGTGGCCACCGGTGGCGGGGCCGATAGCTCCGGCGGTGGCTATGCCGGCTACCGCTGTGACGGCTGCAATATTTTTGCCGATCCTGCTCCGCCCAGTTATGACGCCATGAGCATCGCCATCAACGAGCAGGCGGCCAGAAATGCGGAACTCCAGAAGCACATGCAGGAAGCCGAAGCCAAACTGCAAAAGCTGGAGGCGGACCCGGAGTACCAGCGCTACCGGCAGGGGCACTGGAAAATCTTTCAGGGTAGGAAGGATTCGGCACCCGGAGACAATTGCGTGGCCATGTGGAGCAAGGCGGGCGGCGCAGTCAGTATTGTCGGCCCCGGCAAGGCCTATCAGGGCGGGATGCTGATCTTCTGGAGCGCGGATATTCCCAGGCCGTCAGAGACGCAAACCGTCGCGGTGACGCTCAAGCAGTCGAAGTATCAGCCGCAGTCGGTGAACGCGTTGAATTTCTCGGTGCCGAATATTCCGGCCGGTGCGATCGGCCTGACCGTGCCGAACATCGACGCGGCGCTCGCCACCATGCTGGATGTCGAGCATTTCATCGTCGAGATGGGCGGGCGTGCGGTGGCAGATATCGATTGGACCGATGGCCTGGCAGCGCGTGCTCAGCTGAATCAATGCGTCAGTAACCGCTAGTCGACTGAAGCCTGGAGCCGGCGATCAGCGTGATCCCTTGCCTGGTTATGAGCCTGTCTGAGGTGGCAGCGGCTGATCCGCCAGTAGATCCCTCAGCAGCTGCAGCGCCAGGTCGATGTTGTCGTCCATCTGTTCCCCCCGCAGCGCCTCGGTTCGCCAGGCGTCAGGCGCTTCCGGATGGGGGCCGGACACTGCCACCTTGCCCTTGCCGTAGCTGCTCATCAGTGCCGCCGGTTGCTGATCGGCAAAGTAGGCCAGCCCGACGACGCGCTCCGGACTTGCCCTCAGGGTGAAGGTCGGGCCTGCCTGGTAGTACATCTGACGCACCTCACCGAGCCAGGTAACTGGGTGTATCTTCGCTTCGAAGTCCTCCTCGTAGCTGTCGGACTCGGCGGGAACAAGGGCCAGCCCGTCGACAAAGCGGTCGTCTTCGTGCCAGCCCCGGGAGGCGATGTAAGCGCCGCCGCAGATGCCCAGGTAGCGCCCGCCCTGGCGCAGGTAGGTGCTCAGCGTGCCGCGCAGCGCCGGCGTGAACTGCTGTAGAAGGGGTTCCACGTCATCATTGGTACCGCCGATGATCAGTACCCTGGCCTCGCTCAGCTGGCTGGGCAGATCCTCCAGGTCGGCGATGTAGCGGATCGGCAGGTCCAGTTGCCGAGCCACGTCGCTGATCGCCCTGGTACTGGCCTCATCCGCTGTCGGGCCGTTATAGATCAGCGCATAGGGCTCTCCCGCATGCGCCTGCCCCCCGACCATCAGTGTGAGCAGCAAGAGCGAGCGGAGCCTGGCCGCGATCCTTGTCATGGTGTTCCCCTTCCGTCCGTTGAATGAGTCTGGCGACTGCATGACAGTCCTTCCTCGGCGCTGGATGCAGTCACCCAGATGCCGAAGCGGCTTCTCCGTACGGCAGCATGACAATGGCAACCCATGCGGGCTGCATTCAGTGCGTTGGCCTTAACTCCAGAGTGCCCTGGGTGTGAGCCTGGACATCCTGTTCGGCGAAACGCATCGGCAGGTACTGCCCGGCCACATAGGCCTCGGCCTGGTCCGCGTAATGCCCGTCGAACGGCACGCCGCTCTGCCCCGTCGGGTTGATGCCCAGCGCCTGGTCGGCGGCGGCCAGGTCGACCAGACGGCGGGTCGAGGGGCCATAGACCACTGACCAGGGCGCCGGGCCGACCCGATGCGACAGGTTGTTCGGCACCTCGTGGCCGCCGGGCACGGCGAAGGGGCCGACATTGAACAGCAAGTGCAGCGGCTTCTGTGTGCCCAGCGGGTGTTCATGGGTCAGTGTATGACCCTTGCCCCAGGTCCACTGGCGGCTGTCCGTGCCGAAGCGCTGGCGCAGATGGGCGAGGCTGGCCTGCCAGGCGGCCTTGACCGTGTCGGCGCGGCTCTCCACGGCTTCGCTGCCGCGCCTGTCCCACCAGGGCGAGGCAGCATCGGCGGTCAGGCGTGGCAGGGCCGTGTCGAGCACGCGGGTCTGCAGCAGGCTGTCGAAGAAGGCATCGCCCAGTTCGTCATGCATGGCCTGTCTGGCCAGCTCGTAGGTGAGCTGGTTGAACAGGGTGGCGGCGGTGGACTCCAGCGGGTGGCCGCCGTCCCAGGCCGCCAGCTGCTCGACCAGGCCGCGTTCCTCGGCATTGGCCGCCGCCGCGCGCAGGTCGGCAAGGATCGGCGCCAGCAGGCGCGGGCCGTAGCCGGTGCCGTCGTCCAGCTGCAGCGCCTGGCTGTTCTGGGTATCCCACTTCACGTCCGTCTCGGCCAGGCGCTGGTTCAGGCGCACGCCACGGTCGGCCAGGTTGTAGTAACCGGGAATGGCCGCGCCGGTTGGCGAGTCGGGCTGGTAGTTGGCGGAGACGATATAGCCGCGCGGCGGGTTTTCCTCCTGCGGGTTGGCGGCGAACGGCAGGAAACCGGGCTTGTCCGCCTCGCCGTTGCTGCCATCAAGGATGAAGCTCGGGTTCACCCCGGCCGGGCGCTGCGGCAGCTTGCCGGCGGCCCACCAGCCGATGTCGCCGCTGGCGTTGGCATAGATCACGTTGAGGCCGGGGGCGTGGATCTGCGCGACGGCGGTGCGGGCCTTGGCCAGGCTGTCGGCGCGGTTGAGCTGGTAGAAGGCGTCGAGGATCGGGTTCTCGGTCTCGAGGAAGGCCCACCACATGGCGATGGGCGTCTGGCCGGGATTGGCCAGGGCGTCGTTGACGATCGGACCGTGCGGCGAGCGGCGCAGGGTGATGGTGACGTCCTCGCCGCCCTTGACCTTGATGATCTCCTCGCGGCTCTGCAGGTCGACCCATTGGCCGTTGACCGACACCTGGTTGGGATTGTCCGGATTGACCTGCTCGGCGATCAGGTCGAGGTCGTCGTTCTGGAACATGGTCAGGCTCCAGGCGAACTGCCGGTTGTGGCCGAGCGAGGCATAGGGGTTGAGCGCCTGGTGATGACCGTACAGCTCGAAGCCGGGGTAGCTCAGGTGCGCCTCGTACCACACCGCCGGCGCGGCGAAACGAATGTGCGGATCGCCGGCCAGCAGCGGCTTGCCGCTGGCGGTATGGCTGCCAGCCACCGCCCAGGCATTGCTGCCTTCGAACTGCGGCAGGCCGGCGTCCTCCAGTGCCTGCAGGCTGAGGCGGGCCAGGCTGTCGAGGGCTCGCCAGTCGTCGCGGCCGAGGCGCTGAGCGACGGCGCCACCAGGGTGCCAGTCGAGATCGAAGACCTTCAGGTAATCCGCGCCAAGTTGATCGCGTACCTGGGTCAGCACCGGCTCGGTGCGGAAGGCGGCGGCGAAGCTGTAGGCCATGTAGCCGGCCACGGACACTGTGTCTTCGAGGGTGAAGGGGCGTTTCTCGATGCCCAGCAGGTCGAATTCCACCGGCACCGGGCGGCTGGCCTGGAACTGGTTGATGCCGTCCAGGTAGGCCTGCAGCGCCTTGACCGAGGGGCTGTTGCGGTCGAGGGTCTGCACGTAGCGGTCGGCATGCTGGCGGATGCCCAGGCTGCGGAACAGGCGGTCGGTATCGACCAGCTTAGGCCCCAGCACCTCGGCCAGTTCGCCGCGCGCCAGGCGGCGCAGCAGTTCCATCTGGAACAGGCGGTCCTGGGCGTGGACAAAGCCCAGCGCGCGGTACAGGTCGGCCTCGTTCTGGGCCTGGATATGCGGCACACCGCGCTCGTCGTAGCGCACCTGCACTGGCGCCTGCAGGCCGGTCAGCGGCAGCGCGCCGTCGCGCACCGGCAGTTTGTTGTCGATATACCAGGCACTGCCGGCGGCTGCCGTGGCAACGACCACGGCGAGGATGGTCAGACTGCGTTTCATGACGCCTCCTTGTTGTTGTGTGGCCATTCTGCGCAGCACTGCGGTCGGCGGCATTGACCGTAGATGCGTTCGCTGGAATTCTCTGGTCAAACAAGGAGTGCCCCATGAATCCCGCGCCGCTGACCCACTCTGCCACCCTGCGGCGACTGCTGTACGAGGCCTTGACGGAGCTCGGCCATGATCCGGCGAATATCTATCGGCGCGCCAACCAGCACCGCCGCCTGGTGCCGCCACCGACCGAGGGCCGTCTCAGCCACGACGAGGCGCCGCTGTTCTGGCAGGCCGCCGCCGCGCTGTGTGGCGACCCCGACATCGGCCTGCACCTGGGCGAGGTGATGAAGCCGCGCCTGCTCGACGTGGTCGGCTACCTGCTGCTGGCCAGTCGTGACCTGCAGCAGGCGCTGGACAGCTTCCTGCGCTTCCAGCACATCCTCGCCGGCGGCTTCGTCGCCCAGCTACGCGTCGAGGACGAGCGCGCCTGCCTGGTGCTGGACCTCAACTATCGCGGCTTTGCTCCACTGCGCCAGCAGATGGAGTGTCTGGCGTTGCTGTTCATCAAGCTGCTGCGCCTGGTCACCGATGACGAGTTTCGTATCGCTGGCCTCGACTTCCGCCATGCCAGGCCGGCGCGGGTCGGCGAGCACCGCCGATTGTTCGGCCTGCTGCCGAACTTCGCGGCCGCCCACGATGCCCTGTGGTTTCCCGCCGCATTGCTCAGGCGCCCGTCGCGCAACGCCAATCCCGGCCTGCATCGGCTGCTCTGGCAGCATGCGCAGGCGCAGCTGGCCGAGCTGGTGGAGAACGACCTGCTCAATCGTCTGAGCTACCTGCTCGGCGTGCGTCTGGGGCAGACGGATTGCTCGCTGCGGGCCTGTGCCGACGAGCTGGGCATGACGGCGGCCGCGCTGCAGCGCGGCCTGGCGGCCCAGGGCAGCCATTTCACTCAGGTACGCGAGGCGATCCAGCAGGCCCGTGCCCATGAGCTGCTGCAGGGTGGTCTGGTAATCCGCGAGGTGGCGCGTGCCTGCGGTTTTGCCGAGCTGTCGCCGTTCTATCGGGCGTTCAAGCGCTGGTATGGCGTCACGCCCGATGACTACCGGGGCCGCCTGATCAGCGGCTAGCTCGGCGGCGGTCAGCTCTGGATGGTCGCCGCCGGGTTGATCACGCGGCCCAGGCCGAGGTTGCGCAGGGCCAGGTGCAGGGTGCTGTGGATGACCTGCGGGTTGTCGATGGTCATCAGCTGGCCGAGCAACTCCCTGGCGCGGCTGGCGCTGATCTGGCGCAGCAGCCATTTCACTTTGGGCAGGTTGGTGGCGTTCATCGACAGGCTGTCGAAGCCCATGGCCAGCAACAGTACCGCGGCGGCCGGGTCGCCGGCCATCTCGCCACAGATGCTCACCGGCTTGCCTTCGGCATGCGCGCCATCTACCACCAGCTTGAGGGCATGCAGTACGGCGGGGTGGAGGAAGTCGTAGAGGTCGGCGACCCGCGGGTTGTTGCGGTCCACCGCCAGCAGGTACTGGGTCAGGTCGTTGGAGCCGACCGAGATAAAGTCAACCTGACGGGCCAGCTCGCGGATCTGGTAGACGGCGGCAGGAATCTCGATCATCACGCCAACCGGGGGCATGGGAATGTCCACGCCCTCGTCACGCACCTCGCCCCAGGCGCGGTGTATCAGATGCAGCGCCTCTTCCATCTCCTGAATACCGGAAATCATCGGCAGCAGGATGCGCAGGTTGTTCAGGCCCTCGCTGGCCTTGAGCATGGCACGTACCTGTACCAGGAAGATTTCCGGGTGGTCGAGGGTGATGCGGATGCCACGCCAGCCGAGGAAGGGGTTCTCCTCCTTGATCGGGAAGTAGGGCAGTGCCTTGTCGCCACCGATGTCGAGGGTGCGCATGGTCACCGGCAGCGGATGGAAGGCGGCCAGTTGCTCGCGGTAGGTGGCCAGCTGTTCCTTTTCGCTCGGGAAGCGTTCGCCGTTCATGAACGGCACTTCCGTGCGGTACAGGCCGACGCCCTCGGCGCCGCGCTCCTGGGCGCGCTTCACATCGGCCAGCAGGCCGGTGTTGACCCACAGCGGCATGCGCTGGCCATCCAGTGTCTCGCAGGGTAGTTCGCGCAGGGCGTCGAGGCCCTGGGCCAGCTGGCGTTCTTCTTCGACGACCTCGGCGTACTGCTTGCGCAGGAGTTCGCTGGGGTTGGTGAAGACCTCGCCGTGGTAGCCGTCGACGATCAGCTGGATGCCATCGACCTTGGAGTAGGGCAGGTCGACCACGCCCATGACCGTGGGAATGCCCATGGCGCGGGCGAGAATGGCCACGTGCGAGTTGCCCGAGCCCTGTACCGAGACCAGGCCGACCAGCTTGCCTTCCGGCACCTGGCCGAGCATCGCCGGCGACAGTTCCTCGCTGACCAGGATGCTGTTGTCCGGGTAGACCAGGCTCTGCTTGCGTTCTTCCTGCAGGTAGGCGAGCAGGCGGCGACCGAGGTCGCGCACATCACTGGCGCGCTCGCGCAGGTAGGCGTCGTCCATCAGCTCGAAGCGCGAGACGTGCTCGGTGACCACCTGGCGCAGGGCGCCCTGGGCCCATTGACCGGTCTTGATGACCTTGCGCACCTCGTTACCCAGGGCGTTGTCGTCGAGCATCATCAGGTAGACCTCGAACAACGCGAGCTCTTCCTTGCGCAACTGGCTGGCGAGCTTGGCGGACAGCTCCTGCATGTCCTCGCGGACCCATTCCAGGGCTTTGCCGAACAGCGCGAGCTCGGCCTGGATATCATCGATGGCCTTGTCCGGCACCACATTGAGGTCGGCCGGCGGCAGCACCACCACGGCGGTGCCCACGGCCGCGCCGGGAGAGCCGGGCACGCCGACAAAACGGGCCTCCTGGATGCCCTTGCCCTGCTTGCCCAGGCCACGGATCGAGCCGGTGGCCTCGGCGTGGGCGATCACCCCGGCGAGCTGGGCGCTCATGGTGACCAGGAAGGCTTCCTCGCCCTCGTCGAACTGGCGACGGTCTTTCTGCTGCACCACCAGTACGCCCATCACCCGGCGGTGGTGGATGATCGGCGCGCCGAGGAAGGAGGCGTAGCGCTCCTCTCCGGTCTCGGGGAAGTACAGGTAGCGCGGGTGTTCGGAGGCGTGCTCGAGGTTGAGCGGTTCCTCGCGGGTGCCCACCAGGCCAACCAGGCCTTCGTTGGGCGCCATGCTGACCTTGCCGATCGAGCGCTTGTTGAGGCCGTCGGTGGCCATCAGCACGAAGCGGTTGCTGTCCGGGTCGAGCAGGTAGACCGAGCAGACGTGACTGCCCATGGCTTCCTTCACCCGTTGCACGATGATCGTCAGCGCCGCCTTGAGGTCTTTGGCGGCGTTTACTTCCTGAACGATCTTGCGCAGGGTGTTGAGCATGGCTCGCACTTGAACTCCGTCAGTCGCGCGCCAGCAGGCGCGGGGCTAATTCCTTCAGGGCGCGACGGTAGACCTCGCGCTTGAATGTCACTACCTGATTCAGCGGGTACCAGTAGCTGACCCAGCGCCAGCCGTCGAATTCCGGCTTGCCGGTCAGGTCCATGCGTACCCGGCTCTCGTCGCCGGTCAGGCGCAGGAGGAACCATTTCTGCTTCTGCCCGATGCACAGCGGCTGGCTGTGGGTGCGCACCAGGCGTTGCGGCAGACGATAACGCAACCAGCCACGGGTGCAGGCGAGAATCTTCACATCCTGCTCCTCCAGCCCCACTTCCTCGTTCAGTTCGCGGTACAGCGCCTGCTCGGCCGACTCATTGGGGTTGATGCCGCCCTGGGGAAACTGCCAGGCGTCCTGGTTGATCCGTCGTGCCCACATGACCTGACCGACATCATTGGTCAGGATGATGCCGACATTGGGGCGGAAACCATCGGAATCGATCACGGAGCAGCACCTCGAAAACGCATGTCTCGGCATTGTTCCACAAAGGCCGCGGGCGCAGCAAACGCGCGGCCCGCAGCAATGGGCAGAGGCGTCGAAAGCGGCTATTCTGGCGCCCCTTCGTGACACTATGAACCAGGTATACAGACGTGCGCCTTGCCCTCTTCGACCTCGACAACACCCTGCTGGCCGGCGACAGCGACCACAGCTGGGGCGAATTCCTCTGCGAGACCGGCCGCGTCGATGCCGTCGAATACCGTGCACGCAACGATGCCTTCTACGCCGACTACTGCGCCGGCAAGCTCGATGTGGTGGCCTACCAGAGCTTCACCCAGGCCATCCTGGCGCGCACCGAGGCCGCCGAGCTGGCGCGCTGGCAGACCGAGTTCATGGCCGAGGTGATCGAGCCGATCATCCTGGCCAAGGGCGAGGCGCTGCTGCGCGAGCATCGCGAGGCCGGCGACAAGCTGGTGATCATTACCGCTACCAACCGCTTCATCACCGCGCCGATTGCCGCGCGCCTGGGCGTAGAGACCCTACTGGCCACCGAATGCGGCATGGATAACGGCCGCTACACCGGCCATGTGGCGGGCGTGCCCTGCTACCAGGCGGGCAAGGTGGTTCGCCTGAACGAGTGGCTGGCCGAGACGGGTCTGAGTCTGGACGGCGCCTACTTCTACAGCGACTCGCGCAACGACCTGCCGCTGCTGGAAGCCGTGGCCAATCCGGTGGCGGTCGATCCGGACGACACCCTGCGCGCGATTGCCGATGAGCGCGGCTGGCCGGTACTTAGCCTGCGCTGAGACCTGTGTTGCGCGGGTGCAGCCCGCCTGCATGGTGCGTCGATCTACAGCGGCTTGGCCACCATCAGCCAGAAGATGACGATGAAGGCCAGGAACGCCGGCCAGCCCAGGGCGAACCAGAGACGCATATAGCGGTGGGCCCGCTCGGGCAGTTCGCCACCATTGGCCAGCGCCTCGCAGGCCATATCGCGCACGCGGATCTGTAGCCACAGCACCGGCAGCCAGCACAGCCCGGCGAAGACGAACAGCCCGGCGCTCCACAGCAGCCACGCCTGGCCCAGAGGCCAGCCGGCCAGCTTGGCCAGGGCCAGGCCGGAGAACGGCTGGAACACCGCGGTGGTGGCGATGAACAGCCAGTCGGCGGTGACCAGGTGGCGGAAGGTGGTGGCGATCACCTGCAGCTGCCCGCTGCGCCAGGCGCGCAGGGCGTAGTAGGCCGAGCCCAGCCCGGTACCGAACAGCAGGGTGGCGGAGAGGATGTGCAGGGTCTTGAGCAGCAGGTAGAGACTCATCGCTGCCGCTCGCGAGCGGGTCGGAACATCAGGCCGGCTTGGCCCCCATCAGGGCGAAGATGGCCAGCAGCAGGACCAGCACCAGGGCCGCATAGGCGACCACGAAGCGCAGCAGCTTGACCGGCACGTCGCCCTCGGCGACGGCCCGTTGCCACGCACCCAGGCGGTTGTGCAGCAGCAGGCCGAACAGCATCAGCACGCCGAACAGCTTGGCGCTGTAGAGCAGCCAGCTGGCGCCCAGCGGCAGGCCGACAGTGTGCACCAGCCACCAGCCGCTGACCGGCAGCGACAGCGCCAGCACGCCGAGCGCCGGCAGGCTGTACAGCCGGGTGACGCGCAGTTTGCGCGTGATCACGGCGGCATCGCCTGCGCGATGCGCCTTCCACAGCATGAAGGTATGGGCGATCACCCCGGCGAGCAGCAGCACGGCGGGGATCAGGTGGGCGTATTTCAGCAGTTGGTAATGTTCCATCAGCGTTCCTTAACCGAGGAAAAGCTTGTAGGCCGGGTTGTCGGTCTCGTCCCAGTAGGGATAGCCGATGGCGTCGAAAGCCGCCGGAATCTGGTTACGCTCGTCCGCCGGCACCTGCAGGGCGGCCAGCACGCGGCCGTCGGCGGCGCCGTGGTTGCGGTAGTGGAACATGGTGATGTTCCAGCGCCCGCCCAGGCGGTTGAGGAAGTTGAACAGCGCGCCTGGCCGCTCGGGGAACTCGAAGCGGAACACCACCTCGTCGGCCACCGCCGCCGAGTGGCCGCCCACCGTGTGGCGGATATGCAGCTTGGCCAGCTCGTTGTCGGTCAGGTCGAGCACCGGGAAGCCCTGCTCGCGCAGGCCATCCACCAGCGCCTGGCGCGGGTCGTTTTCCGGGTGGGTCTGCACGCCGACGAAGATGTGCGCTTCCCGGTCGGAGTGGTAGCGGTAGTTGAACTCGGTGATCTGGCGCTTGCCGATCGCCTCGCAGAAGGCCTTGAAGCTGCCCGGCCGCTCGGGGATGGTCACGGCGATTATCGCCTCGCGCTTCTCGCCCAGTTCGGCACGCTCGGCCACATGGCGCAGGCGGTCGAAGTTGATGTTGGCGCCCGAGTCGATACCCACCAGTACCTTGCCCTGCAGGCCCTCGCGCTCGACGTACTTCTTGATTCCGGCGACCGACAGCGCGCCGGCCGGCTCGGTGATCGAACGGGTGTCGTCGTAGATGTCCTTGATCGCCGCGCAGATCTCGTCGGTGCTGACGGTGATCACTTCATCCACATGGTCCTTGCAGATGTCGAAGGTGTGCTGGCCGATCTGCGCCACCGCCACGCCATCGGCGAACAGCCCCACCTGCGGCAGCACCACGCGTTCGCCAGCGGCCATGGCTGCCTGCAGGCAGTTGGAGTCGTCCGGCTCGACGCCGATGACCTTGATCTCCGGGCGCAGGTACTTGACGTAAGCGGCGATGCCGGCAATCAGGCCGCCGCCGCCGACCGGCACGAAGATGGCGTCCAGCTGGCCCGGCTGCTGGCGCAGGATTTCCATGGCCGCGGTGCCCTGCCCGGCAATCACCAGCGGGTCATCGTAGGGATGGATGTAGGTGTAGCCCTTTTCTTCCACCAGCTTGAGCGAATGGGCCAGGGCCTCGGGGAAGGCGTCACCGTGCAGCACCACCTTGCCGCCGCGCGAGCGCACGCCCTGCACCTTCAGTTCCGGGGTGGTGCGCGGCATGACGATGGTCGCCTTCACGCCCAGGTGCTTGGCGGCCAGGGCCAGGCCCTGTGCATGGTTGCCGGCAGAGGCGGTGACCACGCCGCGTTCCAGCTCCTCGGGGCTGAGCTGAGCCAGTTTGTTGTAGGCGCCGCGAATCTTGAACGAGTACACCGGCTGCAGATCCTCGCGCTTGAGCAGAATCTGGTTGCCCAGCCGCTCGGTGAGCTGGCGGGCAGGTTGCAGCGGGGTTTCCACCGCGACGTCGTAGACGCGCGAGGTGAGGATCTTCTTGACGTACTGTTCGAGCATCACGGCTTCACTGGCGGGCATTGCGGGGATTCTGGAGTCTACCCCAGCGCTTCGCCGCGCGACCACAGAGAGTGCGGGGTTTTTGCCCGGCATGCGTCTATAATTGGGCCTCCCGTTCCCTCCCAGGCGCAGAACCCGCGATGACTCAGGATCAGCTCAAGCAGGCCGTGGCTCAGGCCGCCGTCGACCATATCCTTCCCTTCCTCGACAGCAAGAGCGTGATCGGTGTCGGCACCGGCTCGACCGCCAACTGCTTCATCGATGCCTTGGCCCAGCACAAGATGGCCTTCGACGGCGCCGTGGCCAGCTCCGAAGCCACCGCCGCGCGTCTGCGCGGTCATGGCATCCCGGTCTATGACCTGAATGCCGTGGATGGCCTGGAGTTCTACGTCGATGGCGCCGACGAGAGCGACGAGCACCTTCACCTGATCAAGGGCGGCGGCGCCGCGCTGACCCGAGAGAAGATCGTCGCGGCGGTTGCCAAGACCTTCATCTGCATCGCCGATGGCAGCAAGCTGGTGCCGGTGCTCGGCGCGTTTCCGCTGCCGGTGGAGGTCATTCCCATGGCCCGTAGTCATGTCGCCCGCCAGCTGGTCAAGCTGGGCGGCGATCCGGTGTACCGCGAGGGCGTGGTGACCGATAACGGCAACATCATTCTCGACGTGCACAACATGAGCATCGTCGATCCGCTGAAGCTGGAGGCCGATATCAACGCCATCGTTGGCGTGGTGACCAACGGCCTGTTTGCCGCTCGCCCCGCCGACCTGCTGCTGCTCGGTACCGCCGAAGGCGTGAAGACGCTCAAGGCCTGAGTGCAGGTGCCTGCAGAAGACCCGGCCTTGGTCGGGTCTTTTCGTTTGTGCGCTCAGCAGGTCGCAGAGGTTACTGGGTAACCGATTTCTCGAACACGTAGAACAGGTTCGGCTCGCTGACCAGGTACAGGCGGCCCTGGTTGTCCATCGCCACGCCCTCGGCCTGCGGCACGCTCTTCTCCAGACCATGCTGGCCGCGCAGCAGTGACAGGGTGCTGATCGGCCGGCCGTCGGAGTTGAGCTCGATCACCAGGCGCGACTCGTCCGACAGCGCCAACAGGTGGCCGCTGCTCTCGTCGTACTGCAGGCTGGACAGGTCGCGCACGAACAGGCGGGCATCGCGCTGCGGGTCTTCCACCACATGCACGGCGAAGGGCTTGTCCGGGTTGGTGTGCGGGAAGCCATGGATCTCGTAGATGCTCACCGGGTCGCGCTCCTTGGCGGCGAACAGGCGATGGTTGGTGGCATCGTAGGCCAGGCCCTCGAAACCCTTGTTGCCGTTCAGGCCGATACCCAGTGACAGCTGCTCGGATTCGGCGGCATCGACAAACTGAGTGTCATCGCCCAGGTGCACGCGGAACAGGCGCTGCTGGCGCTCGTCGGTGATCACATAGAGCCCGGGGCTGATGTACTCGATCGCCTCCGGGTCGCCGAAGCCGACCAGGGGCACGCGGCGCAGGATCTTGCCGTCCAGCGACAGCTCGATGATCTCCGGGTTCTTGTTGGTCACGGTAAACAGGGTGCGGCGGTCGGGATCGTAGGTCAGTGCCGATACATCGGCACTCAGGCCTTCGATCGGTCGGCCCTGGAGGGTGGCGCGATAGTCCGGCAGCCAGATCGATTTGTCGCGCCATTCCGCAGCATGGCGCCATTCTTGCACCACGAACCAGCCGCGTTCGAACAGGCGCCATTGCTGGGCAACCAGCAGCAGGGCCACGAGGATGAGCAGTGCCAGGGTGGGCAACAGGACGCGAGCTTGGGTCAGGCGACGCATGGGCGAGGTTCCGAATCAGGGTGGCTGCATCAAAACAGCTGCAGCTGAATTCAAGCTTAAGGAAGCTGAGCCAGGCCGCCGGCCGAGTTACCGAACAACACCGCAAGCGGAAACGGCAGTCATGTCAGTGTTACCGGAAGAGCGAGTATTGACCACCCTGCATACGGTTGCCTTGGCCGTGCAGAGTCTCCAGCGCACGGGCGTGGCGGCCGATGCCGTGCTGGCCGGCAGCGGCATTGCCACGGCGGAACTGGAGAGCCCGACGCGCCTGATCAACCACGCTCAGGAGCTGCGCGTACTGGCCAACGCCCTGGCGGCCAGCGCCGATCCGGCCCTGGGCCTGCTGCTGGGCAAGCGCATGCACGTGTCGGCCTACGGCATGCTCGGCTATACCCTGCTGGCCAGTCGCAACCTGGGCGAGGCACTGCGCCTGGCCATCGCCCATCCGGCGCTGCTGGGTACCTACTTCCGTCTTGACCTGCAGCCGTTTGGCGACGAAGTGCGGCTGAGCGCCAGCGGCTATCGCTACGACCCGGCGCTGAGCCTGTTCAATACCGAGCTGTGCCTGGCGTCGATGCTGACCGTGGTGCAGGACCTGCTCGGCGAGTCCGTGCGCCCGCGGCGCCTGCTGCTGGCCTACCCGGCACCGGCGCATGCCGCCAGCTACAGCGAAAAGCTCGGTTGCCCGGTGGAGTTCAATGCCGAATGCAATGCCCTGTGCTTCAACCCGACCCTCTTGGAGCGCCCGCTGCCGCTGGCCGATCCGGTCAGTTACCAGCATGGCCTGCAGCAGTGTATGCAGCTAGAGGCGCAGCTGCACAATCGCCATGACCTGCGCGACCTGATCCGCCAGCAGCTGTCGGTGGACCTGGCCGAGTGCTCCAGCCTGGAGCGTGTCGCCACCCGTCTGCACCGTTCCGAGCGCACCCTGCGTCGTCACCTGCAGCAACTCAACACCAGCTTCCAGCACCTGCTCGACGAGGTTCGCTACGACAAGGCGCGCCAGCTGCTGCTCAACACCGACCTGCCGATCTACCTGATCGCCGAGCAGCTCGGCTACAGCGAAACCGCCAGCTTCCGCCATGCCTTCCAGCGTTGGAGCGGCCTGGCGCCGAGTGAACTGCGCCGCTAGTTGACCTCGGACAAGGGCCGGCGGCAGAGCCGCCCCTAGACTCGTGCGCAGTCCTATTTGCGCGGAGCGCTCTGCCATGATCCACGATGTCGCCATCATTGGTGCCGGCCCGGCCGGCCTGTGCCTGGCTCGCGCCCTGTCCGGGCAGGGGCTGTCGATCGTCCTGCTGGAACGCCAGGCCGAGGCGGCGCTGGCCGATCCCGCCTTCGATGGCCGCGAGATCGCCCTGACCCATGCCTCGCAGGCGCTACTGGAGCAACTCGGCCTGTGGCAACGCCTGCCGGCCGAGGAAGTCGCCGTGTTGCGCGATGCCCAGGTGCTCAACGGCCCTTCGCTGTTCGCCCTGAAGATCGAGGCTGGCCAGGCCGGTGCCGAACGGCTGGGTCATCTAGTGGCCAATCGAGCCATTCGCCGTGCCGCCTACGAGGCCGTGCAGGCCTGTGCCGATGTGCAGTTGCGCTGCGAAGTGGCAGTAACTGCCATCCGCCACCGTGAGCGCGAGGTCGAGTTGGAGCTGGCGGGCGGCGAGTTGTTGCGCACGCGCCTGCTGGTGGCGGCCGACAGCCGTTTCTCCGAGACCCGTCGCCAGCTGGGTATTGGTGCGCGGCTCAAGGATTTCGGCAAGACCATGCTGGTGTGCCGCTTGGACCACGAGAAGCCGCATCGGCAGACCGCCTGGGAATGGTTCGGCTATGGCCAGACCCTGGCGCTGCTGCCGCTCAACGGTGAGCAGTCGTCCGTGGTGCTGACCCTGCCGCCGCGCGAGATCGAACGCCTGCGCGCGCTGGACGAAGACGCCTTCGCCCGCGAGATGGAGCGCCGCTTCGACCGCCGCCTGGGCGCCATGCGCCTCGCCAGCGAGCGCCATGCCTACCCGCTGGTCGGCGCCTACGCCGAGAAGCTGGTCGGCCCGCGCTGTGCGCTGATCGGCGATGCCGCCGTCGGCATGCATCCGGTTACTGCCCACGGCTTCAACTTCGGCCTGGGCAGCGTGCAGCGGCTCAGTGCGACCGTGCTGGCGGCCAAGGCCCGGCGCGAGGACATCGCCGCGTCGGCGGTGCTGGCCCGTTATGCACGGCAGCACCGCCTGGCGACCTGGCCGCTGTACCAGGCCACCAATCTGCTGGTGGATGTCTACACCGATGATCGTCTGCCGCTGAAGCTGCTACGCGGGGCCGGGCTGCGGGTGGCACAAGGGTTGTTGCCATTGAAGAAGGGGATTGCGCGGCATCTGACGTCGCCGGGATGAGTTTTTCCTAAGCCCATTTCCGAGCGTTTCACTACTGCTGGTTTCGTCCAGGAGGGCGAAACCAGGAGATTGGGTAGGTGCAGCAATCGGTTTGGTGCTCTGGTCTTGAGCCTCACGACGGGGAGCCAATCCATTCGATGAGTCAACTTGGCCACATCTATCCCCTTTTGACCGCATCTATCGTTCTGTCGCCTGCACCGCGCTGCCTAGAATCGACGCCAGAGCCCTTGGCTTCTACTGCCTCTTAATCACCAATAAAAACAATTGGTTAGGAGCTAATTGCGGATGAGCAGCGCGATCTCGATCGAAAGCCTGAGCATGGAATACGGGGCGGCCGGCAGCGGCCAGCTGGCGCTGGACTCTGTCTCCCTGGAGATCCGCGACAACGAATTCTTCACCCTGCTGGGTCCCTCCGGCTGCGGCAAGACCACGTTGCTGCGGCTGATCGCCGGTTTCGAGCAACCCAGCGCCGGGGTGATCCGTCTCTACGGCGAGCCGATGCAGGACCTGCCGCCGTTCCGCCGCCCGGTCAACACCGTGTTTCAGAGCTATGCGCTGTTCCCGCACATGACGGTGGCGCAGAACATCGGCTTTGGTCTGGAGATGCAGGGCAAACCGAAAACCGAGATCGCCGCCACGGTGGAAAAGATGCTGGCGCTGGTGAAGCTGCCGGACGTCGGCAACCGCCGCGCCGACCAGCTGTCCGGCGGCCAGCAGCAGCGCATCGCCCTGGCCCGTGCGCTGGCCAGCCGGCCACGGGTGCTGCTGCTCGACGAGTCGCTCTCGGCGCTGGACATGAAGCTGCGCAAGGACATGCAGATCGAGCTCAAGCGCCTGCAGGCCGAGACCGGCATCACCTTCATCTTCGTCACCCACGACCAGGAAGAAGCGCTGACCATGAGCGACCGCATCGCGGTGATGAGCAAGGGGCGCATCCTCCAGGTCGGCACGCCGAACGAGATCTACGAGCGCCCGCTGAACCGCACCGTGGCCGACTTCATCGGCGAGACCAATTTCCTTGAGGCCGACCCCTTCGCCGGTGGCGCACGATTGGCCGATGGCCAGGTGCTGAGCCTGGCCGGTATGCCGGAGAGCGGGCGCATCACCCTGGCCATTCGCCCCGAGCGCGTCAGCCTGACGGACTCCGGCAACCTCGCCGGCGAGGTGGAGGAGGTGGTGTACATCGGCACCGACACCCTTTACCTGCTCAAAGTCGCCGGCCAGTCGGGTTTCCGCGTGCGCCAGCAGAATCGCGGTGGCAGTGGCCAGCCGTTGCCGCGCGGTGCGCAGGTGCGCCTGGACGTGCCGGCCGCCGCCATTCGGGTGCTGGGCGAATGAGCACGCCTCGGCAACTGGCCGAGCGTCGCCAGCTGCTGCGCCGCCTGGGCCTGATCGCGCCGGGCATGGCGGTGCTGGCGGTATTCCTGGTCGCGCCGCTGGCGATCATGCTGCTGGTGTCCTTCCTGCAGCCCGGCGAGTACGGCGGGGTGAAGTGGGGGCAGTACTCGCTGGAGGCTTACGTCAACTTCCTCTACGAGCGCGACTTCGACGACAGCCTGGTGTTCAACACCGACTACCTGGGCATCTTCCAGCGCTCCTTCTGGCTGGCCGTGGCGACCACCGTTGGCTGCCTGCTGATCGGTTTTCCCACCGCGCTGTACCTGGCGCTGCAGAGCGAGCGCAAGCGCAACCTGCTGCTGTTCCTGGTCACCGTGCCGTTCTGGACCAACCTGCTGGTGCGGGTCTACGCCTGGATGTTGCTGCTGCGCAATGGCGGCCTGGTGGACAGCGGCCTGGGCGTGTTCGGTGTGCCTGAGGGCAGCCTCGGCCTGCTCTACAGCAACACGGCGGTGATGATCGGCCTGCTCTACAGCTTTCTGCCGTTCATGGTGCTGCCGATCTACACCAGCCTGGAGAAGCTCGACTGGCGCCTGGTCGAGGCGGCCTTCGATCTCGGCGCGAACCGCTGGCAGGCGCTGAAGCGGGTGATTCTGCCGCTGGCGCTGCCGGGCATGTTGGCCGGTGCAACGCTGGTGTTCATCCCGGCGCTGGGCAACTACATCATCCCCGAGCTACTGGGCGGCGGTAAGGCGCTGATGATCGGCAACCTGATCCAGCTGCAATTCGGCTCCGGGCACAACTGGCCGCTGGGCGCGGCGCTGGCCTTCTCGCTATTCAGCCTGGTGCTGCTGGCGCTGCTGTTCAACGGTTTGCGCCAGCGTGGCCAGGAGGTGCGCGCATGAACCTGCAGGGGCCGTTGTGGCGGTTCACCGGCGTGCGGCCGGTGGCCTGGGCGTTCTTCGCCTTTCTCTATGTCCCGATCATCGTGCTGGTGGCGCTGAGCTTCAACGCCGGACAGTCGGCGACCCTGTGGCAGGGCTTCAGCTTCAAGTGGTATTCGGTGGTGGCCAATGACCCGGAGATCCTTCGCGCGGCGAAGAACTCGCTGATCATCGCGGTGTGCGCCACGCTGATCTCCACCGCCCTGGCGACCCTGGCGGCGCTGGGCATGCATGGCCGGCGCTTCCGTGGTCAGGGCGCATTGCAGGGCGTGCTCGGCCTGCCGCTGCTGGTGCCGGACATCGTCTGCGCCGTGGCCATCCTGATGTTCTTCGCCTTTATCGGGCTGAAGCTGTCGCTGCTGACCATCCTGATCGCCCATGTGGTGTTCTGCACGCCGTTCGCCTATCTGCCGATCCGCGCGCGCCTGCAGGGCATGGACCCGCGCCTGCTGGAGGCCGCTGCCGACCTGTATGCCTCGCCCTGGCGGGTGTTCTGGCGGATCAGCTTCCCGCTGCTGCTGCCGGGCATCCTCTCCGGGGCGATGCTGGCCTTCATCATTTCGATGGATGACTTCGTCATCACCTACTTTGTCGCCGGGGCCGGCTCGACCACCCTGCCGATCTACATCTTCAGCTCCATCCGTATGGGCATATCGCCGAAGATCAACGCGATTTCCTCGATCATGCTTGTGCTTTCGATCCTGTTCGTCACCCTGTCGTACTACCTCGGCCAACGCAAACGCTAGGAGCCAGACCATGACCCGTCGTACCCCGCTCGCGCTCTCCGTTGTTCTCGCCCTCGGCCTGTCCGGCGCCGCCCAGGCCGCCGGCACGCTGAACTTCGCCAACTGGTCGGACTACTACCCGCCGGAGCTGCTGCAGAAATTCGAGAAGGACACCGGCATCAAGGCCACGCTCGATGCCTACGACTCCAACGAGACCCTGCTGGCCAAGCTCAAGGCCGGTGGCGGCAACTACGACGTGGTGGTGCCCTCGGACAGCTTCATCCAGATCATGGTGCAGGAGGACCTGCTGCAGAAGTTCGACAAGAGCAAGCTGCCGAACCTGAAGAACCTGGCGCCGACCTTCCAGAAGCTCGACTTCGACCCGGCGCACGACTACAGCGTGCCCTACCTGTGGGGCACTACCGGTTACAGCTACGACAGCGCCCAGGTGCCGGGTGGCAAGCTCGACGAGAGCTGGGGGCCGTTCTTCGCCCCGCCTGCCGAGCTGAAGGGCAAGGTGGTGGCGCTCAACTCGATGGACGACCTGTTCCCGCCGGCCGCCTTCTACCTCGGTATCGATCGCTGCACCGAGGACCCGCAGGAAGTGAAGAAGATCATGGACCTGCTGAGCCAGCAGAAAGACATGCTGGCCATGTACAACAGCGATGGCACCATCGAGCGCATGGCCGCCGGTGAGGTGGCCATGCACCAGCAGTGGAACGGCGCCTTCCACCGCGCCAAGGAGCAGCGCGCCTCGCTGGTCTATGTGTATCCGAAGGAGGGCGTGTCGACCTTCATCGACAACTTCGTGATCCCCAAAGGCGCGAGCAACGTCGAGGAGGCGCACGTGTTCATCAACTGGATGATGCAGCCGGAGAATATCGCCGCCGCCTCCAACTTCGCCAAGTACAACAACGCCATCGCCGGCGCCGAGCAGTTCATGGACAAGGCGCTGTTCGATGACCCGGCGATCAACACCCCACAGGACAAGCTCGAGCGCCTGCGTTCGTTCAAGCTCTGCTCGCCCAAGGCCCTGGCGCTGCGCACCAAGGTCTGGACCAAGCTGAAGAAATAAGTACGTGGCACCCCTCTGCCGTTTACGGGAGAGGGGCCGGGGGAGAGGGTCTGTGGCAACCCCTCTCCCTAACCCTCTCCCCGGCAGGGAGAGGGAACTTCATCCATATCTGTCACGGACCCTAGCGAGTCCGGGGAGCCCCTCATGCTGACGATCTACAGCGACGACCATCATCTGCACCACGGCAAATACGAGCTGATCGACGGCCAGCTCACGCCCTGCTTCGAGAAGCCCAGCCGCGCCGACATGGTGCTGGCACGGGCGCAGAAGGTGAAGCTGGGCGACGTGGTGGCGCCGCGCGAGTTCGGCCTGGCGCCGATCCTACGGGTGCACGATGAAGGCTTCGTGCATTTCCTCAAGGACGCCTGGACCGAGTGGCAGGCCATGGGCCGTGACTACGACATGCTGCCGTTCACCTGGCCCAACCGCCGCCTGCGCCAGACCATTCCGGACTGCATCGACGGCAAGTTCGGCTACTACAGTTTCGATGCCGGCGTGCCCATCACTGCCGGCACCTGGCAGGCGGTGAGCAGCTCGGTGAACGTGGCGCTGACCGGCCAGGCCGAGCTGGCCAAGGGCGCGCGCGGGGTGTTCTCGCTGTGCCGGCCGCCGGGCCACCATGCCGCCGCCGACTACATGGGCGGCTACTGCTACTTCAATAACGCCGCGATCGCCGCCCAGGCCATGCTCGATCAGGGCGCCAGCCGCGTAGCTATCCTCGACGTGGACTACCACCACGGCAATGGCACCCAGGACATCTTCTACGACCGCGCCGACGTGCTGTTCACCTCGATCCACGGCGATCCGCGCTTCGAGTACCCGTTCTTCCTCGGCTATGCCGACGAGAAGGGCGAGGGCGTCGGTCGCGGCTTCAACTTCAACTATCCGCTGGCTGCCGGCAGCGACTGGTCGGCCTGGAGCCTGGCGCTGGCCGCCGCCTGCCGGCAGATCGCCGCCTATGCGCCGGATGCGCTGATCGTCTCGCTGGGGGTGGACACCTTCAAGGAAGACCCGATCTCGCAGTTCAAGCTGGACAGCCCGGACTACCTGCGCATGGGCGAAGTCATCGGTGCGCTGGGCCTGCAGACCCTGTTCGTGATGGAGGGTGGTTATGCGGTGGAGGAGATCGGCATCAACGCGATCAACGTACTGCAGGGCTTCGATAGCGTCGTGCGCTGAGTTGTAGGGCGGGTGAAACCCGCGTGGCTTCATGTGCAGTAAGAGCCGCGGGTTTCACTCGCCCTACGCTCAGCCTTGCGGTGTGGCGAACGGCTCGTCCTTGCGGAACACATAGAACAGGTTCGGCTCGCTGACCATATAGATGGTGCCTTCCTCGTCCATGGCCACGCCTTCGGCGCGCGGGATGCGGCTTTCCAGGCCGCTCTGGCCGCCGAGCAGGCTGATGAAGCTGACCGGCTCGCCCTTCTCGTCCAGCTCCAGCAGCAGCCGCGACTGGGCGGAGAGGGCGAGGATATGACCGGTGCGCGGATCGACGCTGAGCGCCGACAGGTTGCGCATGCCCAGGCCGTAGCTCGGCAGCGGGCGCAGCTCCTGGTCGAGCAGGCGCTGGCCGTCGCTGCCCAGGCTGAACATGGCGGTGGGGGCGCGCTCCTTGCCCAGCAGCAGACGCTGCTGCGCCGGGTCCCAGGCGATGCCCTCGAAGCCCTTGTTGCCGGCATCCGGGAAGCCCAGGTCAAAGGGCTTGGCGTCGGCCAGGTCGAGTTCGCGGGTCTGCGGGTCCAGCTCGAAGATCGACAGGTTGCGCTTGCGCTCGTCGGTCAGCGCGATCATGCCGTTTTCCAGCACGGCCACGCCCTCCGGGTTGGAGAAGCCCTTGAGGGCGATGCGCCGCAGCACTTCGCCGCTGCGGCTCAGCTCGACCAGCATCGGCAGCTTGCCGGTAACGGTGAACAGGGTGCCGGTGAGCGGGTTGTAGGCCAGGTCCGAGGCTTCGTCGTCCTCCAGGCCAGCCAGCGGTTTGCCCTCGATGCTAGCGCGGTAGCCCGGCAGCCAGATGCTGGCGGCGCGGTCGGCCAGTGGCAGGTTCTGTTCCTTCAGCCACAGCAGGGTGCGGTCGTCCCAGTGCATGTAGCGCACCACGGCGGTGACGCAGGCGGCAGTGATGACCAGGGCGAGGGTGAGGCTGCGGCGGCGGGCGAGGGACATCTGAGAGCGCTCGGGGAATTCGAGCCTCTCAGACTACGGATGACGAGTGAAAGTTCTGTGAAGAGCGCCCGCGCGCTCAGAGCACGCGGGTGCCGAAGCGGCTGAGGCCAACCAGTTCGATGTCCACCTGCTCGCCGCTAGTCAGCGGGCCGACCCCGGCCGGGGTGCCGGTGGAGACTACGTCGCCCGGCTGCAGGCTGAAGTGGCCGGCGATGTGCTGGATCAGCGGGATGATCGGGTTGAGCATGTCGCGGCTGTTACCGTCCTGGTGCAGCTGGCCGTCGATGCTCAGGCGGATGCCGATGTCGCGCACGTCTTCCACCGCGTCCGCCGCGACGAAGGGGGCCAGTACATAGGCGCCATCGAAGCTCTTGGCCAGTTCCCAGGGCAGGCCCTTCTCCTTGAGCTTGGCCTGCACGTCGCGCAGGGTCAGGTCCAGGGCCGGGGCATAGCCGGAGATGGCGTCGCGCACTTCTTCGTCGCTCGGCTTCTTCGACAGCGGCTTGCCGATCAGCACGGCAATCTCCGCCTCGAAGTGCACGGCACCGCGCTCCTGCGGAATGACGAAGCCGTCATCCATCGGCACGGTGCAGCTGCCGGGCTTGATGAACAGCAGCGGCTCGGTCGGGATCGGGTTGTTCAGCTCGGCGGCGTGCTCGGCATAGTTGCGCCCGACGCAGACCACCTTGCCCAGCGGGAAGTGGATCGGCGTGCCGTCGATGTACTGGTGCTGGTAGCTCATGGGCCACACTCCTCGGGTGGGATACGGGCTCCCTCTCCCTCTGGGAGAGGGGTGGGGTGAGGGTGCTGCAGGCGGCTCGGAATGGCCTGGAAATCCCTCACCCCCGGCCCCTCTCCCAGGGGGAGAGGGGTGGTGAGAGTCAGAGCGGGAAGATCTTGCCCGGGTTCATGATCCCGTTCGGGTCGAACACCGCTTTGATCGCCTTCATGTAGCCGATCTCGGCCTCGGAACGGCTGTAGTGCAGGTAGTCGCGCTTGGTCATGCCCACGCCGTGCTCGGCGCTGATCGAGCCGTTGTACTTCTGCACGGTCTCGAACACCCACTTATTGACGATGGCGCACTTGGCGAAGAACTCGTCCTTGGACAGGTTCTCCGGCTTGAGGATATTCAGGTGCAGGTTGCCGTCGCCGATATGGCCGAACCAGATCACCTCGAAGTCCGGGTAGTTGTCGCCGACGATGCGGTCGATGTCGTGCAGGAAGGCCGGCACCTGGCCGACGGTGACCGAGATGTCGTTCTTGTACGGGGTCCAGTGGCTGATGGTTTCGGAGATGTACTCGCGCAGCTTCCACAGGTTCTCCAGCTGCTGCTGGCTCTGGCTCATCACGCCGTCCAGCACCCAGCCCTGCTCGACGCAGTGCTCGAAGGTCTCCAGGGCCTGGTTGGCCACTTCCTCGGTGCTCGCCTCGAACTCCAGCAGCGCGTAGAACGGGCAATCGGTGTCGAAGGCCGGCGGCACGTCGCCACGGGCCAGGATCTTGGCCAGGGCCTTGTCGGAGAAGAACTCGAAGGCGGTCAGGTCCAGCTTGCCCTGGAAGGCGTGCAGTACCGGCATGATCGAGTCGAAGTCCGGGGTGCCGAGGACCATCGCGGTGAGGTTCTTCGGCGCGCGCTCCAGGCGCATGGTCGCTTCTACGACAAATCCGAGCGTACCCTCGGCGCCAATGAACAGCTGGCGCATGTCGTAACCGGTGGCGTTCTTGATCAGGTCGCGGTTCAGCTCCAGCAGCTCGCCGGTGCCGGTGACCACTTTCAGGCCGGCCACCCAGTTGCGGGTCATGCCGTAGCGGATCACCTTGATGCCGCCGGCATTGGTGCCGATGTTACCGCCCAGCTGGCTGGAGCCCGAGGAGGCGAAGTCCACCGGGTAGTACAGGCCCTTGTCCTCGGCGTATTGCTGCAGCTGCTTGGTCACCACGCCCGGCTGGCACACCACGGTGCGGTCGTACTCGTTGAAGGCGAGGATCTGGTTCATGTAGTCGAAGGCCACCACGACCTCGCCGTTGGCCGCCACGGCGGCGGCGGACAGGCCGGTACGGCCGCCGGAGGGCACCAGGGCGATCTTGTGCTGGTTGGCCCAGCGCACGATGGCCTGCACCTGCTCGATGGTCTTGGGGAAGACGATGGCGGTCGGTGCCGGGGCGAAGTGCTTGGTCCAATCCTTGCCGTAGGCGTTGAGAGAATCGGCATCGGTCAGCACCTTGCCGGGCTCTACCAGGGTCTTCAGCTCGTCGATCAGGGCAGGATTGGTCATCTGGGAACTCTCAAACGATTCATGGTCACCCTGAGAACGCTTCATCGGTCAGGGGTGGGCGTTTCGCGGGGCTCGTATGCTAGCATACGCACCCCGCCAATCGTGCCCCCGAGCCGATCCGCGGGGTCGGCCATGGCCGATTTCCTGACACTTTTTGTGGGACCACAGGTACTCCGATGAGCAAGACCTCTCTCGACAAGAGCAAGATCAAGTTCCTTCTGCTGGAAGGCGTGCACCAGAACGCCGTCGACACCCTGAAGGCCGCTGGCTACACCAACATCGAGTACCTCAAGGGCGCCCTGTCCGACGAAGAGCTGAAGGCCAAGATCGCCGATGCCCACTTCGTTGGCATCCGTTCGCGTACCCAGCTGACCGCCGAGGTGTTCGACTGCGCCAAGAAGCTGGTCGCCGTCGGCTGCTTCTGCATCGGCACCAACCAGGTTGACCTGGACGCCGCCCGCGAGCGCGGTATCGCCGTGTTCAACGCTCCCTATTCCAACACCCGTTCGGTGGCCGAACTGGTGCTGGCCGAGGCCATCCTGCTGCTGCGCGGCATCCCGGAAAAGAACGCCTCCTGCCACCGCGGCGGCTGGATCAAGTCGGCGGCCAATTCCTTCGAGATCCGTGGCAAGAAGCTGGGCATCGTCGGCTACGGCTCGATCGGCACCCAGCTCTCGGTCCTGGCCGAAGCGCTGGGCATGCAGGTGTTCTTCTACGACACCGTGACCAAGCTGCCGCTGGGTAACGCCACGCAGATCGGCAACCTGCACGAGCTGCTGGGCCTGTGCGACATCGTGTCGCTGCACGTGCCGGAGCTGCCGTCCACCCAGTGGATGATCGGCGAGAAGGAAATCCGCGCCATGAAGAAGGGCGGCATCCTGATCAACGCCGCCCGTGGCACCGTGGTCGAGCTGGATCACCTGGCCGCCGCGATCAAGGACGAGCACCTGATCGGCGCTGCCATCGACGTGTTCCCGGTCGAGCCGAAGTCCAACGACGAAGAGTTCGAAAGCCCGCTGCGTGGCCTGGATCGCGTGATCCTGACCCCGCACATCGGTGGCTCGACCGCCGAAGCCCAGGCCAACATCGGCCTGGAAGTGGCTGAGAAACTGGTCAAGTACAGCGACAACGGTACCTCGGTGTCTTCCGTGAACTTCCCGGAAGTCGCCCTGCCGGCACACCCGGGCAAGCACCGTCTGCTGCACATCCATGAGAACGTGCCGGGCGTGATGAGCGAGATCAACAAGGTGTTCGCCGACAACGGCATCAACATCTCCGGCCAGTTCCTGCAGACCAACGACAAGGTCGGCTACGTGGTGATCGACGTCGACGCCGAGTACTCCGATCTGGCGCTGGAGAAGCTGCAGCACGTGACCGGCACCATCCGCAGCCGCGTTCTGTTCTAAGAGCGCTGCACGGCAACGAAAAGGGAGGCCTAGGCCTCCCTTTTTTGTGTCCGCAGAATCCTCAGCGCACGGTCAGCACGAAGTTGATGCGGGTCAGCCACTCGGCTTCCTGCTCGAAGTCGGCCTGGGTCAGCGGGTTGGCGACCAGCCAGCCTTCCGGGAAGGTCAGGTCGAGGCTCTGCGGGCCGGCCTTGAGCTGCACCTTGGGCATTTCCTGGGTACCGCGGATGTGGTGGAACAGGATGGCGAAGCGCAGCAGTACGCACAGGCGCAGCAGCTGCACGCCGTCGTCGCCGAACTCGGCGAAGCGGTCCTTGGGGATGTTGCGGCGGTGGCCGCGTACCAGCAGGGCCAGCATCAGCTGGTCGCGGCGGGAGAAGCCGGACAGGTCCGAGTGCTCGATCAGGTAGGCGCCATGCTTGTGGTACTGGTAGTGGGCGATGTCCAGGCCGATCTCATGTACCCGCGCGCCCCACTGCAGCAGGTCGCGGTGCCAGTCCTGGTCCAGTTGCCAGGCCTCGGCGACTTTTTCCAGGGCCTGCAACGCCTTGGCCTCGACCCGCGCGGCCTGCTGCAGGTCGACGTGGTAGCGCTCCATCAGCGCGCCCAGGGTGCGTTCGCGCACGTCCTCGTGATGGTGGCGGCCGAGCAGGTCGTAGAGCACACCCTCGCGCAGCGCGCCTTCGGAATGATCCATGCGCTGCAGGTCGAGGGCGTCGAAGATGGCCTCGGCGATGGCCAGGCCGGCCGGGAAGATCTGCCGACGGTCGGGCTTGATGCCCTCGATCTCCAGCTTGTCCACCTCGCCCAGCTTGAACACCTTGCGCTTCAGCCATGCCAGGCCCTCGGGGTTGATCTCGCCGTTGCCCAGGCCGCCGGCCTTGATCGCCAGGCCCACGGCGCGAATGGTCCCGGAGGCGCCGACCGACTCCTGCCAGCCCAGGCGCTGCAGGCCCTGCTCGATGTTCATCAGTTCCAGGCGCGCGGCGGTGTAGGCCTGGGCGTAGCGCGCCGGGGTGACCTTGCCGTCACGGAAGTAGCGCTGGGTGAAGCTGACGCAGCCCATCTGCAGGCTCTCGCGCAGCAGCGGCTCGAAGCGCTGGCCGACGATGAACTCGGTACTGCCGCCGCCGATGTCGACGACCAGGCGCTTGCCGGGGGTATCGGCGATGCTGTGCGACACACCCAGGTAGATCAGGCGCGCTTCCTCACGACCGGAGATGACTTCCACCTGGTGGCCGAGCAGCTCGTTGGCGCGGCGGATGAACTCGGCGCGGTTGCGCGCCTCGCGCAGGGCGTTGGTGCCGACGATGCGCACGGCACCCTGCGGCAAGCCCTGAATCAGCTGGCCAAAGCGGCGCAGGCAGTCCAGGCCGCGCTGCATGGCCTCCTCGCTGAGCTGGCGTTCTTCATCCAGGCCGGCGGCCAGCTGGACCTTCTCGCCGAGCCGCTCGAGGATGCGGATTTCGCCATGATCGGCCTTGGCCAGCACCATGTGGAAGCTGTTGGAGCCCAGGTCGATGGCGGCGATCAGGGGAAACTCTTTGGCGGTAGTGGGCATGCAATAGGGTCCCTTGGCAAAACATCGGCCCTCTCTCTATTCGAGCGGCCACCTCAATGGTTGCATGTTAACCGGCGATGGCCGGGTTGCCGTAGTCTTTCATCGGCACTATCAAAAGCATTGATAGTCAAGCTCAATGGCCTGCGGCTTTCAGCATGGGCGGATGCGGGCTATGATGGCGCCACTTTTTGCTTCCGAGTCACGGAGACTGTACATGAGCGACTTCATCACCAACGTCAGCGATGCCAGCTTCGAAGCCGACGTGATCAAGGCCGAAGGCCCTGTTCTGGTCGACTACTGGGCCGAGTGGTGCGGCCCGTGCAAGATGATCGCCCCGGTACTGGACGAAATCGCCCAGACCTATGCCGGCAAGCTGAAGGTCTGCAAGCTGAACATCGACGAGAATCAGGAAACCCCGCCGAAGTATGGCGTGCGTGGCATTCCGACCCTGATGCTGTTCAAGAACGGCAACGTCGAGGCCACCAAGGTCGGCGCCCTGTCCAAGTCGCAGCTGGCGGCCTTCCTCGACGCCAACATCTAAGGCGTCATGCAAAAAGCCCCGCACAGTGCGGGGCTTTTTCTGGGCGCAGGCTGGACGTCGCGCCAAACCCGGTGTTACATTCGGACCTGCAGCGGGTTCCCCGTTGCCCCTCAAGCCGTCGCCGACGCACTCCCCCCGATAAAATCGAGCGATTCAGTCGCCTTCTTCGCGGCACGGCCAGCCAAGCCCCCAGGGCTTCCTTCCCCTTCTCATACCTACGTCATTCCTATGAATCTGACCGAACTCAAGCAAAAGCCGATTGCCGAACTGCTGGACATGGCCGACCAGGCTGGTCTGGAAAACATGGCCCGTTCGCGCAAGCAGGACATCATCTTCGCCCTGCTGAAAAAGCACTCGAAAAGCGGCGAAGAGATCTCCGGCGACGGTGTGCTGGAGATTCTCCAGGACGGCTTCGGCTTCCTGCGCAGCGCGGACTCCTCCTACCTGGCCGGCCCGGACGACATCTACGTCTCGCCCAGCCAGATCCGCCGCTTCAACCTGCGTACCGGTGACACCATCGTCGGCAAGATCCGCCCGCCTAAAGAAGGCGAGCGCTACTTCGCCCTGCTCAAGGTCGACACCATCAACTTCGACCGTCCGGAAAACGCCAAGAACAAGATCCTGTTCGAGAACCTGACGCCGCTGTTCCCGACCAAGCGCCTGGTCATGGAAGCCGGCAACGGCTCCACCGAGGACATCACCGGCCGGGTGATCGACCTCTGCGCCCCGATCGGCAAGGGCCAGCGCGGCCTGATCGTCGCCCCGCCGAAAGCGGGCAAGACCATCATGCTGCAGAACATCGCGGCCAACATCACCCGCAACAACCCCGAGTGCTACCTGATCGTCCTGCTGATCGACGAGCGCCCGGAAGAAGTGACCGAGATGCAGCGCACCGTGCGCGGCGAAGTGGTCGCCTCGACCTTCGACGAGCCGCCGACCCGCCACGTGCAGGTCGCCGAGATGGTGATCGAGAAGGCCAAGCGCCTGGTCGAGCACAAGAAGGACGTGGTCATCCTGCTCGACTCCATCACCCGCCTGGCGCGTGCCTACAACACCGTGATCCCGAGCTCCGGCAAGGTGCTCACCGGTGGTGTCGACGCCCACGCCCTGGAGAAGCCCAAGCGCTTCTTCGGTGCCGCCCGTAACATCGAGGAAGGCGGCTCGCTGACCATCATCGCCACCGCGCTGGTCGAGACCGGCTCGAAGATGGACGAGGTGATCTACGAGGAGTTCAAGGGTACCGGCAACATGGAGCTGCCGCTGGACCGCCGCATCGCCGAGAAGCGCGTGTTCCCGGCCATCAACATCAACAAGTCGGGCACCCGTCGCGAAGAGCTGCTGACCGGCGAGGAAGAGCTGCAGCGCATGTGGATTCTGCGCAAGCTGCTGCACCCGATGGATGAGATCGCTGCCATCGAGTTCCTCATCGACAAGCTGAAGGCGACCAAGACCAACGATGAATTCTTCCTGTCGATGAAGCGGAAGTAATCCAGACGTTGCCACAAAGGCCGGGGAAACCCGGCCTTTGCGTTTCTGCAGCCTTCTGAATAACCGAGTTCGGCGCTAAACTTTGCGCCCCGACCTGTGAGGCCCAAGCATGCAGTACCGCGATCTGCGCGACTTCATCCGCGAGCTGGAAAAGCGCGGCGAGCTCAAGCGCATTCAGACCCCGGTTTCTCCCGTGCTGGAGATGACCGAAATCTGCGACCGCACCTTGCGCAAGGGCGGCCCTGCGCTGCTGTTCGAGCAGCCGACCGGCTTCGCCGTGCCGGTGCTCGGCAACCTGTTCGGCACCCCGAAGCGCGTGGCGCTGGGCATGGGGGCCGAGGATGTTGGCGAGCTGCGCGAGATCGGCAAGCTGCTGGCCTTCCTCAAGGAGCCCGAGCCGCCCAAGGGCCTCAAGGATGCCTGGAGCAAGCTGCCGATCTTCAAGAAGGTCATCAGCATGGCGCCCAAGGTGCTCAAGGATGCGCCCTGCCACGAGGTGATCGAGGAGGGCGAGGCGGTTGATCTGACCCGGCTGCCGATCCAGCACTGCTGGCCGGGCGACGCCGCTCCGCTGATCACCTGGGGCCTGACCATCACCAAGGGGCCGAACAAGGAGCGGCAGAACCTCGGCATCTACCGCCAGCAGGTGATCGGCCGCAACAAGGTGATCATGCGCTGGCTAAGTCACCGTGGCGGCGCCCTGGACTTCCGCGAGTGGTGCCTGAAACACCCGGATAAGCCCTATCCGGTGTGCGTGGCTCTGGGCGCCGATCCAGCGACCATCCTCGGCGCGGTGACGCCGGTGCCGGACACCCTCTCCGAATATGCCTTTGCCGGCCTGCTGCGCGGCCACCGCACCGAACTGGTCAAGGCCATCGACTCCGATCTGCAGGTGCCAGCCAGTGCCGAGATCGTCCTCGAAGGCGTGATCCATCCGGGCGAGACCGCGCCGGAAGGGCCCTACGGCGACCACACCGGCTACTACAACGAGGTCGACACCTTCCCGGTGTTCACCGTCGAGCGCATCACCCGTCGGCGCGATCCGATCTACCACAGCACCTACACCGGGCGGCCGCCGGATGAGCCGGCGATCCTCGGCGTGGCGCTGAACGAGGTGTTCGTGCCGATCCTGCAGAAGCAGTTCCCGGAGATCACCGACTTCTACCTGCCGCCGGAAGGCTGTTCCTACCGCATGGCGGTGGTGACGATGAAGAAGCAGTACCCCGGCCATGCCAAGCGGGTGATGCTGGGCGTCTGGTCGTTCCTGCGCCAGTTCATGTACACCAAGTTCGTCATCGTCACCGACGACGACATCAACGCCCGTGACTGGAACGACGTGATCTGGGCCATCACCACGCGCATGGACCCCAAGCGCGACACGGTGATGATCGATAATACGCCGATCGACTACCTCGACTTCGCCTCGCCGGTATCCGGCCTGGGCAGCAAGATGGGCCTGGACGCCACCCACAAGTGGCCGGGCGAGACCAGCCGCGAATGGGGCCGGGTGATCGAGCGCGACGAGGCGGTGGTCAAGCGCGTGGATGAGCTGTGGGCGAGCCTCGGTATCGACTGATGAAAGTCACCCTGCAACCCTCCGGCGCGGTACTTGAGCTCCAACCTGGCGAGCGCATTCTCGACGGCGCCCGGCGCCTCGGTTACGAGTGCCCGCAGAGCTGCCGCAACGGCAACTGCCATATCTGCGCCGCGCTGCTGGTCGAGGGCCGTGTGCGCCAGGCCGGCACCGAGCTTGATCACGGCGAGCTGTTCACCTGCCTGGCCGAGCCGCTGGAAGATTGCGTGCTGCACTGGGACGGCGTGCTCGCCCCCGGCGAACTGCCGGTGCGCACTTTTGGCTGCCAGGTGCTGGAGCTGAGCGAGGTCGGTGGCGATGTCTGCCGCGTGGTGCTGCGCGCGCCAGCCGGCAAGACGCCGCGCTACCACGCCGGGCAGTATCTGCTGCTGCAGCGCGACGACGGCGAGTGGTCGGCCTTCTCCCTGGCCTCGGCGCCGCATGCCGGCCGTGATCTGGAACTGCATATCCTGACCCGCGAGGACAGCAGCCGGCAGATCATCGCGCAGTTGCGCCGCACCCGCCTGGCGCGGGTGCAGATGCCGTTCGGCGACACCCACCTGGCCGAACTGCCGGCCGGGCCGTTGGTGCTGATCGCCGCCGGCACCGGCATGGCGCAGATGCACAGCCTGATCGAGCACTGCCGCGCCGCGGGTTTCAGCCACCCGGTTCACCTGTACTGGGGCGTGCGTCATCCCGACGATTTCTACCAGCTGCCGCATTGGCAGGACTGGGAGCGGCAGGCGGGACTGCAGTTGCACCGGGTGGTCAGCGAGGCCGATGCCTGGGGCGGTCGCTGCGGCCTGCTGCACGAGGCGGTGTGCGAGGATTTCCCAGACCTCAAGGCGCTGCACGTCTACGCCAGCGGCTCGCCGGCGATGGTCTACGGCACCCTGGATGCGCTGGTGGAAGCGGGCATGGACCCGCACCAGATGCGCGCCGACGTGTTTGCCTACGCACCGCGCGAGTGATCGCCCGGAAATAAGAAAGCCGCCTGAGGGCGGCTTTTTCGTTCATCCGATAGGCTGAGTCACTCCTCTCCCTTCGGGAGAGGGAGTTGCGTCACGCCTTTACTTGGACGACAACCTTGCCCACGGCCTTGCGCTGGCCCAGCGCGTCGATGGCCTCGCCGCCGCGTGCCAGCGGGAAGGTCTGCGACACCAGCGGCTTGAGCTTGCCCTCGGCATGCCAGGCGAACAGCTGCTGGAAGTTGGCAGCATTGTCCTGTGGCTGGCGCTGGGCGAAGGAACCCCAGAACACCCCGACCAGCGCCGCGCCCTTGAGCAGCGGCAGGTTGGCCGGCAAGGCCGGGATTCCGCCGCCGGCGGCGAAGCCGACCACCAGGAAACGGCCGTTCCAGGCGATGGAGCGGAAGGCCTCCTCGAACAGTTCGCCACCCACCGGGTCGTAGATCACGTCCACGCCCTGGCCGCCGGTGAGCTTCTTCACCTCGTCCTTCAGGCTCTGCTCGCTGTAGTTGATCAGGTGGTCGGCGCCGGCGTTGCGCGCCACTTCCAGCTTCTCGGCGGTGCTCGCCGCGGCGATCACCTTGGCGCCCATGGCCTTGCCGATCTCCACCGCCGCCAGGCCGACACCTCCGGAAGCGCCGAGCACCAGCAGGGTCTCGCCCGGCTGCAGGTTGGCGCGCTGCTTCAGCGCATGCATCGAGGTGCCGTAGGTCATGCCGAAGGCGGCGGCGGTGGTCAGGTCCATGCTCTTGGGCACCGGCAGCACGTTGTAGCCGGGCACCGCCACTTCCTCGGCGAAACCACCCCAGCCGGTCAGGGCCATGACCCGGTCGCCGGCGCGCAGGTGCGTGATCTTCTCGCCGACCGCCTTGACCACGCCGGCCGCCTCGCCGCCCGGGGCGAAGGGGAAGGGCGGTTTGAACTGGTACTTGCCCTCGATGATCAGGGTGTCGGGGAAGTTGACCCCGGCAGCGTGTACCTCGATCAGCACCTCGTTCTTCTTCGGTTCCGGGCTGGGCAGGTCTTCCAGGACCAGGCTGGAGGCCGGGCCGAAGGCTTTGCAGAGCAGGGCTTTCATCGCGCTTTCCTCGCGTTCGTGATTGCCGGCAGTGTAGGAGGCGCACCCGGCGGGTCAACGAGCATGGTCGCACCTGATGGCGCACCATAAGCTTGGGCGCGCGGCCGGCTATGGCTATGCTAGGCGCAATTCGCACCGAGGAATGTCCCGTGAAGAAAAGCATCGCCCTGCTGTTTGCCCTGCTCCTGCCCTGCGTTGCCCTGGCCAGTGGCGGTGGCGAGGAAGAAAAAGCCGAGCCCAAAGTGGCCTACTACAGCCTGGTACCGGCCCTGGTCGGCAATTTTGGCGCCGGGCCCAAGCTGAAGTTCTACAAGGCCGATATCGCCCTGCGCGTGACCGGCACCGAAGCGGAGGAGAAGGTCGAGCACCACGAACCGCTGATCCGCAACCAGCTGGTGATGCTGTTCTCCCAGCAGAGCGACGCCAGCATGGCCGACGAGTCCGCGAAGGAGAAGCTGCGCCAGGAAGCACTGAAGCAGGTGCAGGATGTGCTGACTCAGGAAGAGGGCAAGCCCATCGTCGAGGACCTGTTGTTCAACAACCTGATCATCCAGTAACGCGGGCACAGCCCGCGTTCGCTTCGCCAGCGTCGCAGCTGGCGGGGCTAGGCCATCTGCGCCAGGGTCTTGCGAAAGCGCGTCAGCGCCGCGATGAAAAACAGCGTGCCGATGCCGGTGATGGCCAGCAGCTGCGGCCAGACGATGGACAGCCCGGCGCCGCGGTAGAGAATGGCCTGGGCCAGATCGACGAAGTGGGTGGTCGGCGCCGCCAGCATGATCTGCTGCACCAGCTCCGGCATGCTTTCGCGTGGTGTGGTGCCGCCGGAAAGGATCTGCAGCGGCAGCAGCACCAAGATGATCAGCAGGCCCAGCTGCGGCATCGAGCGCGCCACGGTGCCGAAGAAGATACCCATCGAAGTGGTGGCGAACAGGTGTAGCGCCGCGCCGCCGAGGAACAGCGCCAGCGAGCCTTCGATCGGCACCTGCAACCAGCCCTGTACCACCAGCAGCAGCGACAGCGCTGCCGCCGTCAGCACCACCAGCCCCATCGACCAGACCTTGGCCAGCATGATCTCCAGCGGCGTCACCGGCATCACCAGCAGGTGCTCTACGGTGCCGTGTTCGCGTTCGCGGATCAGCGCGGCGCCGGTGAGGATGATCGACAGCATGGTGATCTGGTTGATCACCTCCATCACTGAGCCGAACCAGCTGCGCGTCAGGTTCGGGTTGAACTGCACGCGCACCGCCAGCTCCACCGTCTGCGGCTGCTCGCCACGGTAGTGGCGGACGAACTCGGCCACTTCGCTGGCGCCGATACTCTGGATATAGCCGGCGCCGGTGAAGGCCATGCTTACCTGGGTGGCATCGACGTTGAGCTGGATCGCCGGGCTGCGCCCGGCCAGCACGTCGCGCTGGAAGTTCGGCGGGATGTTGAGGGTGAAGGTGTAGCGCCCGGAGTCCATGCCCTGGTCCATCTGGCCCAGGTCGATGCGTTCCGGGGTGCGGAAGTAGGGGGCCTGGAAGGCCTGGACCAGGCGCTCGGAGAGCTGTGACTGGTCTTCGTCGACCACCGCGATGGCGGCGTTGTGCAGGCTTTCCGGCATGCTGGTGGCCGAGGAGTACACCCCCAGGCTGAAGGCCCAGAGGATCAGCAGCACCAGCGCCAGATCATGCTGCAGGCTGCGCAGCTCCTTGATGCCGAGGTGGAGGATGTTGGCCAGGTGTTCCATCACACCTCCTGTTTGCGCAGCAGGCTGGCGCTGAGCAGGGTGAGCAGCGGCACGGTCAGCGCCAGGGCGACGAAATAGCCGAGCAGGTCGCGCAGCTCGAGCGCCTTGGAGAACACGCCGCGGCTGATCACCAGGAACTGCGAGGTCGGGTACAACTGGCCGACCAGGGCGCCGAAGCCTTCCAGCGAGGCGACCGGGTAGATCAGCCCGGAGAACTGGATGGCCGGCAGCAGGGTGGCGATGGCGGTACCGAACACGGCGGCGATTTGGCTGTTGGTGAAGGTCGACATCAGCAGCCCCAGGCCGGTAGCGCAGGCGATATAGAGCAGCGCGCCGAGGCCGAGGGTGAGCACGCTGCCCTTCAGCGGCACATCGAATACCGTCACCGCCAGCAACACCAGCAGGGCGCAGTTGAACAGGCCGAGCGCGATGTAGGGCAGCTGCTTGCCGATGAGGAATTCCAGGCGCGTGACCGGGGTGACATAGAGGTTGATGATCGAACCCAGCTCCTTCTCGCGCACCACGCCGAGCGCCGTGAGCATGGCCGGGATCAGCATCAGCAGCAGCGGGATCACTGCCGGCACCATGGCTTTGAGGCTCTCGACGTCCGGGTTGTAGCGGTAGCGCACCTCCAGGCCGGCGGCGCTGGCGGCCAGCGGCTGCGGCGAGCGCCGGGCCAGCTCGGCCAGGTAGTGCTGGTGTAGGCCGGCGACGTAGCCCTTGATGGTCTCGGCACGGGTCGGCATGGCGCCGTCGATCCACATGCCGATCTGCGGGCTGGCGCCACGCTTGAGGTCGCGGCCGAAGTGCGGCGGGATCTCCACCGCCAGGCTGATGTCGCCATTGCGCAGGCGCCGCTCCAGGTCGGCGTAGTCGCGCAGCGCCGGCTTCTCCAGGAAGTAGCGCGAGCCGGAGAGGTTGCGGTGATACTCCTGGCTGGTGGTGGTCTGGTCGCGGTCGAGCACGGCGAAGGTCAGGTCCTCGACATCCAGGCTGATGCCGTAGCCGATGATGAACAGCAGCAGTACCGTTCCCAGGAGGGCCATGCCGCCGCGGATCGGGTCGCGGCGCAGTTCCAGCGCTTCGCGGCGGGCGTAGCTGAACAGGCGGCGCAGGCTGAAGCGCTGGCGCTGCGGCGGCGGCGCCTGTTCCAGCGGCGGCGCGGTGTTCGCCGGTTGCTCGCCGACCGCCTCCTGCAGGTAGGCGATGAAGGTCGCTTCCAGGCTGTCCAGGCCGCGCTTGGCCATCAGCCCCTGCGGCGTGTCGCTGTCGAGCACCTTGCCGGCGTGCATCAGCGAGATGCGGTCGCAGCGCTGCGCCTCGTTCATGAAGTGGGTGGAGATGAAGATGGTCACGCCGTCCTGGCGCGACAGGTCGAGCATCAGCTGCCAGAAGCCGTCGCGCGCCACCGGGTCGACGCCCGAGGTGGGCTCGTCGAGGATCAGGATTTCCGGCTGGTGGATCACCGCCACGGCCAGCGACAGGCGCTGGCGAATGCCCAGCGGCAGGCGCTCGGGGAGCATGTCCATGACTGCGCCGAGGTCGAAGCGGCGCGCCATCGCGGCGACGCGATCATCGATCTGTGCGGCCGGCACATGGAACAGGCGGGCGTGCAGTTCCAGGTTCTGCCTTACCGTCAGCTCGCTGTAGAGAGAGAAGGCCTGCGACATGTAGCCGACCCGTCGGCGCGTGGCCATGTCGCGCGGGTCCACCGTCTGGCCGAACAGCAGGGCTTCGCCGGAGCTGGCCGGCAGCAGGCCGGTGAGCATCTTCATGGTGGTGCTCTTGCCGCAGCCGTTGGAGCCGAGGAAGCCGAAGATCTCGCCACGGCGGATGCGGAACGACACCGCGTCGACCGCGACGAAGTCGCCGAAGCGCATGGTCAGGCCTTTGGCCTCGATGGCGATCTCGCTGTTGTCCTGCAGGGGCTGGATCACCACCTCGCGGTGGCCGCGACGTTTCTCCTCCGGCAGCAGGGCGATGAAGGCCTGCTCCAGGCTGGCGCAGCCAGTGCGCGTGCGCAGCTCGGCCGGGCTGCCTTCGGCCAGTACGCGACCGGCATCCATCGCCACCAGGTGGTCGAAGCGCTCGGCTTCCTCCATGTAGGCGGTGGCCACCAGCACGCTCATCTGCGGGCGCTGCGCGCGGATACGCGCGATCAGTTCCCAGAACTGGTTACGCGACAGCGGATCGACGCCGGTGGTTGGCTCGTCGAGGATCAGCAGGTCAGGGTCATGGATCAGCGCGCAGCACAGCCCGAGCTTCTGCTTCATGCCGCCGGACAGCTTGCCCGCCGGGCGTTCGCGGAACGCCGACAGGCCGGTACTGCGCAGCAGATCGTCGATGCGCCGCGCGCGTTCGGCGGCGTCCTGGCCGAACAGGCGGCCGAAGAAATCGAGGTTCTCGAACACCGACAGCGTGGGGTAGAGGTTCTTGCCCAGGCCCTGCGGCATGTAGGCGATATGCGGGCAGACGCGCCGGCGGTGGCGCGCATCGGCCATATCGCCGCCCAGCACTTCGACGCTGCCGGCCTGGATCTGGCGCGCCCCGGCGATCAGCGCCAGCAGGCTGGACTTGCCGACGCCGTCTGGACCGATCAGGCCGACCATGCGCTGCGCCGGCAGGTTCAGGTCGATGGCCTCGAGGGCGTGGGTCGCGCCATAGCGCAGGCCGACACCGTTGAGGCGGGCGACCGCCGGGTTCATTGCGGAACCTTGATCGCCAGGTGTGCCGGCCACTCGGCTGCAGGATCGAGGCGCAGGTAGGCCATGCCTGGCACGCCGGTCTTCACCTGCTCCAGGTGCTTGCGCAGCAATTCGGGGTCGATGCGCGCCTTGACCCGGAACATCAGCTTCTCGCGCTCGCTGGCGGTTTCCACGGTCTTCGGGGTGAACTGGGCGACGCTGGCCACGTAGCTGACCCTGGCCGGAATCACATACTGCGGTGCGGCATCGATCACCAGGCGTACCTCGCTGTCCAGGGCGACGCGGCCGGCCTGGCGCTCGGGCAGGAAGAAGGTCATGTAGACGTCGGTGAGATCGACCAGGTTGAGTACCTTGCCCCCGGCGCCGAGCACCTCGCCCGGCTGGGTTACGCGGTATTGCACGCGTCCGGCGCGCGGCGCCTTCAGCTGGCTGTCGTCGATGTCCGCCTGCAGCCGCGCGACGCTGGCACGGGCGGCTTCTGTGGCCGACTGTGCCTCGATGGCCTGCGACTGTGCGGCGGCGATGCCGGCCGCGGCCGCGCTGACCTGGGCACGTGCTGCGGCCAGCGCGGCCTCGGTGCTCTGCAGGCGTGCCAGATCGTCGTCCAGCTGCTGCTGGGCCATGGCGTTGCGCTCGACCAGCTTGGCGCTGCGGGCATGGCGCTTGCGCGCGGCTTGTAATTCGGCCTGGCGCTGGCGTACCACGGCTTCGGCGGCGATTTTCTCGCTCTCGCGCAGGGTGATCTGGCTGGCGGCGGTGATTTCGCCATTCTCGGCCTGCTTGAGCTGGGCGCTGGCCTGTGCCAGCTGGGCGTCGAGCACCTGGGTGTCCATCTGCGCGAGCAGTTGGCCGGGCTGGACGAAGTCGCCCTCATCCACGGCGATGCTGGCGATACGCCCGGCCAGCTTGGTGGCGACATCCACCTCGGTGGCTTCGATACGCCCGTTGCCGCTGGCGAAGCCTTCGCCCAGACCGACCGGGCGCAGCTGCCACCAGGCGGCCACGGCCAGCAGGGCGAGTCCGGCGGCGATCAGGTAGGGCAGGGGGCGTTGCGCGTTCATTATCAGGGCTTCCCTTCAGCGGCCCCTTCGGGGCTATGGTTAGCAGGCTTCCATATTCTGCCGTTCGTCGCCTGCGCGGCTTGATGCAGGTCAAGCGGGTGGGTCAAGCGGCGTGCCGCCGGCGTTCCAGACACCGGTGCGGTTGCGTCCGGCGTGCTTGGCCTGGTAAAGCGCCTGGTCGCTGCGTGCGACCAGGCCGCCCGGTTGCTCCTCGGCTACCGGGTCGGCCACCGCCAGGCCGATGCTCAGGGTCAGGCGCCCCTCGGGACTGCCCGGGTGTGCGATGGCCAGTTTCGCAATGAGTTCGTGAACCCTGGCGGCGACATGCTGGGCGCCCTCCAGGTCGGTGTTGGCGAGGATGATGGCGAATTCCTCACCGCCATAACGACACACCACATCGCCCTCGCGCTGCAGACTGCCCTGCAATGCGCCGGCGACCTGGCGCAGGGTGTCATCGCCGGCCAGGTGGCCGAGGCTGTCGTTGTAGGCTTTGAAGTAGTCGATATCCAGCATCAGCAGCGCCAGCGGAACGCCGAGGCGCCGTAGGCGCCGCCATTCGCTCTGCAGCTGCTGGTCGAAGAAACGCCGGTTGTACAGGCCGGTGAGGCCGTCCAGCTGCGACAGACGCTGCAGGCGTGCTTCCAGCTCCAGGCGCTCGCGGTTGTCGCGGGACACCGCGATCAGGTATTCGCGTTCGCCCTGCTGCACCAGCTGGGTGTTGATCTCGGCTGGCTGGCGACTGCCGTCGCGGCGGATCAGCTCGCGCTGGAAGATGCGCGACTGGTTGTCCTTCTGGGCATGACGAACCAGGTCCAGCCAGGCGTAGAAGCCCGGCAGCAGCTTCTCGGGGTCGTCGCGCAGCAGCTGGGCGAACTGCTCCGGCCGGTAGCCGAGGTCGGCATAGGTGGCCTGGTTCATGTGCAGCAGCCTGCGGCTCTCGGTGTCAAAGATAAACAGGCTGTCGCGACTGGAGTCGGTCAGGTCGAGCACCAGTTGCAAGCGCTCGCGGCTGTCGCGCAGTTCACGCTCGGTCTCCTCGCGGCGTGCGGCTTCGGACTGAAGATCGCGGTTGATCCGCTGCATGGCGCCGGCGCGGCGGGCGTTTTCCAGGGCCAGGCTCAGTGCGGCCACTAGCAGCAGGCTGATGGCCAGGCCGCCACCCAGGACGACCTGTGGCAGGGGGTTGGACATCTGCTGCAGCAGGTGCTCGGTCGGGCTCAGCTGCAGGCTGAAACTGTCATTGTTGAGTAGCCGCAGGGGCACTTCGATGGCGCGCTGGTTCAGCGTGTCGGGGCGTTCGTGGCTGTACAGGCTCTGGCCGTTTTCCAGTAGGCGCAGGCTGAAACTGTCGTTGTCGAGCAGGGTGAGCAATTGGTCCATCAGCGGCTCGACGCGGAAAACGCCCTGCAGGAAGCCGTCGAACTGCCGCTGGCCTTGAGCATCCCGGAGGTAAAGCGGGGTGTAGAGGACGAAACCTCGACCGCCCTGGACCAGCGCAAAACTGTTGGAAAAGCGTTGCTCACCCGTCTGCCTGGCCTGCATGGCCAGTGCGTAGTTGGGGTGGCTCGGGATCAGGCGGAAGTCGCGCGCCGCCTCATTGCCATGCAAGGGCAACAGCCAGCGCATCTGCAGGTCGGCGCCCACCCACTGCACCGACTGGTAGGCCGGGAAATCGGTGAGTGCGGCTGTCGCTTCAGTTTCCCAATCCTCCTGGGAGAAGCGACCCAGGTTGTTCCACAGTCGCGCGATACGCCCCAGGCTCTCCACTTCGGTGTGCAGGGTGTTTTCCAGCTGACGTGCCAGGCTGCGAGCCTGGTAGTCGAGGCGATCATCCAGGCGTCTGCGCTGGTCCTGCTCCAGTTGGCGCCAGATCATCAGGCTGGCCGCACTCAGCAGCAGGAAAAGAAGAACCAGGGCCAGACGCGCTGGCCAGGCGGGTTGTGCGCGCATCGTCGGCTCCGTGGGCTATGCGTTGGTGATAGCACAGTGCCGCGGGCGGCTCAACGCATGGCCTGTACGGCGTGCCATTGCGCCTCGCTCACCGGCATCACCGAAAGCCGGCTGCCGCGCTGCACCAAGGCCAGTTCCGCCAGCGCCAGGTTGTCGCGCAGGCGCGCCAGTGGCAGGACGCGCGGGAAGGCTTCGACGAACTCCACGTCCAGTGCGCTCCAGGGGTTCTTGGCGGCGCTGGCCTTGGCATCGAAGTAGTGGCTCTGCGGGTCGAGGGCGGTGGGGTCGGGGTAAGCCGGCCCGGCGATCCGCGCAATACCGGCGATGCCCGGCTCCGGGCAGCTGGAGTGGTAGAAGAAGAACAACTCGCCCGGCTGCATGCTGCGCAGGAAGTTGCGTGCCTGGTAGTTGCGTACGCCGTCCCAGCGCGCCCGACCGAGCTTTTGCAGGTGCTGGATGGACAGTTCGTCGGGTTCCGATTTCATCAGCCAATAAGGCATGAACTTTGCTCCTGTTTGCCGGTCTTTGCGCGGGACTGAAAATCGTTCCCGTCAATGACTGCCGGATGGCGTCAAAAATGTGTGGGTCTTCACCGCTTCTTGCGGGTCGATGGCTCAGGCTAGGCGCCGCCGTTTACGGCCAATAACAACACCGCCACCGGTAAAGCCAAGCAGTGTGCCGAAAGGGGGAGGCAACTCGATGAAACGCAAGCCAGATCTGTTGTGGGTTCTGGTCATTCTGTTCAGCCTGGGGATGGTTACCACAGGTTACACCCAGGGCCTCTGGGATCGTCAGGGCAATCCGCCGGCGGTTACCCAGGAGCAATGACCCACCGTTGACGTTGCCGCAGGGAGCGCGGCGACCTCAGCAATACCAGCGCCGGTCGGTCACCACCGCGCCGAGACGCACATCCCAGCTGGCCAGCGCCAGGCGATCCACCTTCTGACATTCATGGGCCAGACCCAGCAGCGTCGGCTTGTGCCAATTTTTGCGCAACTGCCGGTAGGCCAGGCTGCGGTCGTAGAAGCCGCCGCCCATGCCCAGGCGGCCGCCCTGTTCGTCGAACCCCACCAGCGGCAGCAGTACCAGGTCCAGGGTCCAGGCTTTGCGCTGGCGGGCGGGTAGGTCCTGCGGCTCGGCAATGCGGAAGCGGTTGCGCGTCATGCTTTCGTGCGGACGCACGCGCTGGAAGCTCATTTTGGTGCGCGGCCAGCGTTTGAGCACCGGCAGGTAGGTGGCCTTGCCACGGTGCTGGGCTTCGCGCAGCAGCGGGCGCGGGTCAATCTCGCCGTCGTTGGGCAGGTACAGGGCGATGTGTCGGCAGCGGCGGAACAGCGGGTGCTGCGCCAGTTGGCGATAGAGGTCGCGGGCGGCGCGTTTCTGCTGTTGCTGAGAGAGTGTGCGGCGCGCCTGGCGCAGCTGGCGGCGCAGGGCCGGGCGGGAAAGATTGCCGGCTTCAAGCATGAGAATCAGGACTCCCCGGGCGTGCCGCTGTCGGGTTAGCCCTTGAACCCGAAAGTTCAAGGTGGAGATTGCAGGAGGCGTTAAGGCTTTCCGTCAGGCGGACATGCACACCGGCCCCACTGGCAACCCCCGTGGTTGTGCGTATCGGCTCAGGGACATCACCGACTGGCCAACACTCCAGGGAGCTGGACGGCAGTATACCCCATCGCGCCGCTCTGGCATCAGAGCAATTGACCATCCGGATCGGCGGCCAGGGCACCGTCGACGCGCTCCAGCAGATCGCGCACCTTGGCGCGGGTGGAGTCAGCTTCCTGGTCCAGGCGCTGCTGCTTGTGCAGCAGGTCATGGGTGATGTTCAGCGCAGCCATCACGGCGATGCGGTCGGCACCGATGACTTTGCCGCCGGAGCGGATCTCGCGCATCTTGCCGTCCAGGTAGCGGGCCGCGCTCTCCAGGTTGGCGCGCTCGTCCGCCGGGCAGGCGATGCAGTATTCCTTGTCGAGGATGTGTACGGTAACGGTGTTCGGCTGGGTCATGAGTCCTGCTCCAGGGCCTTCAGGCGCGAAATCATCGCTTCGACCTTGAGCCGGGCCATTTCGTTCTTTTCGATCAGATGGGCGCGTTCCTCACGCCAGGCCTTCTCACTGGCCAGCAGGGCGCGGTTCTGCGACTTGAGCTGCTCGACGCGCTGAATCAAGAGTTCCAGCTTGCGCGAGAGGGCTTGCAGTTCGGCGTCTTCCATCGGCTCTACCAGGGCTGTGAGTGGCTGCACTATAAAGGATGCGCGGCGGCGGTGCGATGGCCCGCGTGCGCCTGCCGGTGCTAGGATACGGAGCCTCCATTCTAGAGATCGCGCGGTTCAGCGCCTAGTTACCATGTCCACTTCGAATTCCCCCTACGCCGCCTTCGCCGCCCTGCTGGCGAGCACTGGCAAACCTGTTTCCCCTGCCGAACTGCATGGTCTGCTGCTCGGGCGCAGCTGCGCCGGTGCCGGCTTCGAGGCCGAGCCCTGGATCGCCGATGCCAGCGAGCTGCTCGGTGGCGAGCCGGCCGACAACGTGCGCCAGGCGCTGGTCGGCCTGCAGGAGATGGTCAAGGGCGAGCTGTCCGGCAGCGACATCACCCTGGTTCTGCTGCTGCCCGCCGATGATGCACCACTGGCCGAGCGGGCCAAGGCCCTGGGCCAATGGTGTCAGGGCTTTCTCGACGGCTTCGGCATGGTGGTCGGCAACGCACCGCTGAGCGCCGAGGCCATGGAAGTGCTGCAGGACCTCTCCGCCATCGCCCAGGTGCAGAGCGGCCTGGAGGAGTCCGAGGATGGCGAGAGCGACTACATGGAGGTGATGGAGTACCTGCGCGTCGCGCCGCTGCTGCTGTTCGCCGAGTGTGGCAAGCCCGCCGCGCCGGCCCCGAAACCTTCCCTGCATTAAGGTCGAGCCCATGGTCAGCATCCCCCGCGCAGAGTACGCCCGCCGGCGCAAGTCGCTGATGGAGCAGATGGAGCCCAACAGCATCGCCATCCTGCCGGCGGCGCCGGTCTATATCCGCAACCGCGACGTCGAGCACGTCTACCGCCAGGACAGCGATTTCCAGTACCTCACCGGCTTCCCCGAGCCGGAGGCGGTGATGGTGCTGATCCCCGGCCGCGAGCACGGCGAGTACGTGCTGTTCTGCCGCGAGCGCGACCCTGAGCGCGAGCTGTGGGACGGCCTGCGCGCCGGCCAGGACGGCGCGGTGGCGCAGTACGGCGCCGACGATGCCTTTCCCATCGGCGATATCGACGACATCCTGCCCGGCCTGATCGAGGGCCGCGAGCGCGTCTACTACGCGATCGGCACCAACGAGAAGTTCGATCACCGGCTGATGGAGTGGATCAACGTGATCCGCTCCAAGGCGCGCCAGGGCGCGATTCCGCCCAACGAATTCGTCGCCCTCGACCACCTGCTGCACGACATGCGCCTTTACAAGAGCGCGGCCGAGGCCAAGGTCATGCGCGAAGCCGCGGAGATCAGCGCGCGTGCCCATGTGCGCGCCATGCAGGTCAGTCGCGCCGGCCTCTACGAGTACCACCTGGAAGCCGAGCTGGACTATGAGTTCCGCAAGGGCGGGGCGAAGATGCCGGCCTACGGCTCGATCGTCGCCGCCGGGCGCAACGCCTGCATCCTGCATTACCGCGAGAACGACGCGCTGCTGCGCGACGGCGACCTGGTGCTGATCGACGCCGGTTGTGAGATCGACTGCTACGCCAGCGACATCACCCGCACCTTCCCGGTCAGCGGCAAGTTCTCGCCCGAGCAGAAGGCCATCTACGAGCTGGTGCTGGCCGCCCAGGAGGCCGCCTTCAAGGAAATCGCCCCGGGCAAGCACTGGAACGAGGCCCACGAGGCTACCGTGCGGGTGATCACCGCCGGCCTGGTCGAGTTGGGCCTGCTCGAAGGTGCTGTCGACGAGCTGATCGCCGCCGAGGCTTACAAGCCTTTCTACATGCATCGCGCCGGCCACTGGCTGGGCATGGACGTGCACGACGTCGGCGACTACAAGGTCGGTGGCGAATGGCGCGTGCTCGAGCCGGGCATGGCGATGACGGTCGAGCCTGGCATCTATATCGCCGTGGACAACGAGAAGGTCGCCAAGAAATGGCGCGGCATCGGCGTGCGCATCGAGGATGACGTGCTGGTGACCAAGACCGGTTGCGAGATCATCACCGGCGGCGTGCCCAAGACCGTGGCCGAGATCGAGGCGCTGATGGCCGCCGCCCGCGAGCAGGCGGCCTGAGCCCATGAGCCGCGTGCAGCTGGCGATCATCGGCGGTGGCCTGGTCGGCGCGAGCCTGGCCCTGGCCCTGCAGGCCGGCGCGCGGGCGCGCGGCTGGCGCATCCTGCTGGTCGAGCCCTTCGCCCCCGGTAATGACTACCAGCCGAGCTACGATGCCCGTTCCAGCGCGCTGTCGCAGGGCAGTCGGCTGATCTTCGAGCGCCTGGGTGTGTGGCCGCAGCTGGCCGAGCGCGCCGAGGCCATCATGCAGATCCAGGTCTCTGACCAGGGCCGCTTCGGCGCCACTCGCCTGAGTGCGGCGGACGAAGGCGTGCCGGCGCTCGGCTACGTGCTGGAGAACGCCTGGATGGGCCACTGCCTGTGGAAGGCGCTGGACCCGGCGGTGGTCGAATGGCGCTGCCCGGCGGAAGTCACCCGTCTGGAGGCGCTGGGCGACGGTTATCGCCTGCACCTGAACGACGACGCCAGTCTCGACTGCGACCTCGCGGTGCTGGCCGATGGCGGTCGCTCCGGCCTGCGCGAGCAGCTGGGTATCGCCGTGCGCCACACGCCCTACGACCAGTGCGCGCTGATCGCCAACGTCACCCCCGCCGAGCCGCATGGCGGCCAGGCCTTCGAGCGCTTCACCGAGCAGGGTCCGCTGGCCTTGCTGCCGCTGTCCGACAATCGCTGCGCGCTGGTCTGGACCCGCCCGCCGGTGGATGCCGAGCGCCTGCACCAGCTGCCCGAGCGCGCCTTCCTTGGCGAGCTGCAGCAGGCCTTCGGCTATCGCCTCGGCAGCCTGCGCCAGGTCGGCGCGCGGCATTTGTACCCGCTGGCACTGGTCGAGGCCGCCGAGCAGGTGCGTCCGCACCTGGTGCTGCTGGGCAATGCCGCGCACAGCCTGCACCCGGTAGCCGGGCAGGGCTTCAACCTGTCGCTGCGCGACGCCCAGACCCTGGCCGAGTGCCTGCTGGCCGGCCCGCAGGTGCCTGGCGACTTCGCCTCCCTGCAGCGCTACCTGCAGCGCCAGAGCCAGGACCAGGCGATGACCGTGGGCTTCTCCGACCGCGTTACCCGCCTGTTCGGCCGCGACGAGTTGCTGCTGGTGGCCGGGCGCACCCTCGGCCTGCTGGGCCTCGATTTGCTGCCGCCAGCCAAGCGCTGGTTCGCCCGCCAGGCGATGGGCCTGGGCACTCGCAGCCTATGAGTGAACGCAAGCTGGCCCGCATGTCCCGCCTGCTGCGCCTGGGACTGAACCTTTATCCGCCCTATCTCGGCGCCGGCATCCGCGTACGCGAGATCAGCCCGGACTTCCGCCGCGTGCGGGTGCGCATGGGCCTCGGCTGGTACAACCGCAACTATGTGCGCACCCAGTTCGGCGGCTCGCTGTACAGCATGACCGATCCCTTTTTCATGCTCATGCTGATGCAGCTGCTGGGGCGCGACTACATCGTCTGGGACAAGGCCGCCAGCATCGACTTCATCAGCCCCGGCAAGGGCCCGGTGCATGCCGAGTTCCGCATTGACGACGAGCTGCTGGCGCAGATTCGCCAGTACACCGCTGACGGCGACAAGTACCTGCCCGAGCTGCGCGTGGAGGTGCGTGACGACGAGGGCACCCTGGTCGCCATCGTGCACAAGACCCTGTACATCCGCCTCAAGCCGCGTGCGCGGCAGAAAGCCTAAGGAAACAGCATGCAAGCGGACCTGATCATCGTTGGCGCCGGCATGGTCGGCAGCGCGCTGGCCCTGGCCTTGGAGCACAGCGGCCTGGAGATCCTGGTGGTCGACGGCGGCCCGCTCAGCGTCAGGCCGTTCGCTGCCGAGGGCCCCTTCGAGCCGCGGGTCAGCGCGTTGTCCGCCGCCAGCCAGCGCATCCTCGAACGCCTCGGCGTGTGGGATGGCATCGCCGCGCGGCGCGTCTCGCCCTACCGCGACATGCGTGTGTGGGACGGCTCCGGCACCGGCAGCGTGCATTTCTCCGCCGGCAGCGTGCATGCCGAGGTGCTCGGTCATATCGTCGAGAACCGCGCGGTCCAGGACGCCCTGCTCGATCGCCTGCACGACAGCCAGATCGGCCTGCTCGGCAGCGCCCGCCTGGAGCAGCTGCGCCGCTCTGGCGACGGCTGGTTGCTGACCCTGGCTGACGGCCGCGAGCTGCGCGCGCCGCTGCTGGTGGCCGCCGACGGCGCCAACTCGGCGGTGCGCCGCCTGGCCGGCTGCGCCACCCGCGAGTGGGATTACCTGCACCACGCCATCGTCACCAGCGTGCGCTGCGAGCGTCCGCACCAGGCCACGGCCTGGCAGCGCTTCACCGACGACGGCCCGCTGGCCTTCCTGCCGCTGGCGCGCCAGGGCGATGAACACTGGTGCTCGATCGTCTGGTCGACCGTGCCGGCCGAGGCCGAGCGCCTGATGGCGCTGGACGACGAGGCGTTCCGCCATGAGCTGGGCAAGGCCTTCGAGTGGCGCCTGGGCCAGGTCACGGCGGTCGACCCGCGCATCTGCATCCCGCTGCGCCAGCGCCATGCCAAGCGCTACGTGGAGAGCGGCCTGGCGCTGATCGGCGATGCCGCGCACAGCATCCATCCGCTGGCGGGGCAGGGCGTCAACCTCGGCTTCCTCGACGCCGCTGTGCTGGCCGAAGTGCTGCTGCATGCGCTGCAGCGCGGCGAGCAGCCGAATGATGTGCGCGTGCTCAGCCGCTACGAGCGCCGACGCATGCCGCACAACCTGGCGATGATGGCGGCGATGGAGGGCTTCGAGCGCCTGTTTCAGGCCGACCCACTGCCGCTGCGCCTGCTACGCAACAGCGGCCTCAACTGGGTCGACGAGCTGCCGGACGCCAAGGCGCTGTTCGTGCGCCGCGCCCTCGGCCTGGCCGGCGACCTGCCGGCCCTGGCACAGCTCTGAGGGCTGCAATATCCGGTAACGCTGCGGCCTAGGGTCACGTTGAGAAGCTAAATAGCATTCACTACTATTCGCTCTCTCGACCTAAATAAGAGGCAGCACCCATGCAGCTCCGTTCCGGTTTCCTGGCCACCCTGGCCCTTTCTGCCCTGGCTGGCACCGCCCAGGCCGCCGATGAAATCGTCGTCTACTCCGCGCGTATCGACGAGCTGATCAAGCCGGTATTCGACGCCTACACCGCCAAAACCGGAACCCCGATCAAGTTCATCACCGACAAGGAAGCCCCGCTGCTGGCGCGCCTCAAGGCTGAAGGCGAGAACACCCCGGCCGACCTGCTGATCACCGTCGACGCCGGCAACCTCTGGCAGGCCGAGCAGGAGGGCGTGCTCAAACCGCTCAAGTCCTCCACCATCGAAGCCAACATCCCGGCCCAATACCGCTCCAGCACTGGCGCCTGGACCGGCCTGTCGCTGCGCGCGCGCACCATCTTCTACTCCACCGAGCGCGTGAAGCCGGAAGAGCTGTCGACCTACGAGGCCCTGGCCGACAAGAACTGGGAAGGCCGCCTGTGCCTGCGCACCAGCAAGAAGGTCTACAACCAGTCGCTGACCGCCACCCTGATCGAAGCCCATGGCGCGGCCAAGACCGAGGAGATCGTCAAGGGCTGGGTGAACAACCTGGCCACCGACGTGTTCGCCGACGATACCGCGCTGCTGCAGGCCATCGATGCCGGCCAGTGCGACGTGGGCATCACCAACACCTATTACTACGGTCGTCTGGCCAAGCAGCAGCCTGGTCTGAAGGTCAAACCGTTCTGGCCGAACCAGGCCGACCGTGGCGTGCACGTCAACCTCTCCGGTGCCGGCGTGACCCAGCACGCCCCGCACGCTGAGGCCGCCCAGCAGCTGCTGGAGTGGATGACCTCGCCGGAAGCGCAGAGCCTGTTCGCCGACGTCAACCAGGAATACCCGGCCAATCCGGCGGTCAAGCCGTCTGCCGAAGTAGCCGCCTGGGGCACGTTCAAGGCCGACAGCGTGCCGGTCGAAGTGGCTGGCAAGCGCCAGGCCGAGGCCACCAAGCTGATGGACCGCGCCGGCTGGAACTGATGCCTGGGCTCCTCTCTCCCACTGGTAGGAGATGAGTTGGGGGCGGGTGATGGTAGCCCTCTCCCCAGCCCTCTCCCGTGAACGGGAGAGGGAGCATCCACGTCGTGCATCCGCTGCCGTTATACTCGACGCCCCGGCTTGTCCGGGGCGTTTCGTTTCCGCCTGCCAGGAGTCCGCGTGAGCCATCCCGTACAGCGCCGCTGGTATCCCATCGCCTTCGCCATCGCCGCCCTGGTGCTGCTGCCGCTGTCGGTCTTGCTGCTGTCCTGGCACGAGGTCGATGGCGAGATCTGGGCGCACCTGTGGGACACTCAGATGCCGCGCCTGTTGGGCAACACCCTGCTGCTGGTCAGTGGGGTGAGCTTCGGCGTGGTACTGCTCGGCGTCAGCCTGGCCTGGCTGACCAGCCTCTGCGAGTTCCCCGGACGGCGCTGGCTGGACTGGGCGTTGATGCTGCCCTTCGCCATTCCGGCCTATGTGCTGGCCTTCGTCTTCGTCGGTCTGCTGGATTTCGCCGGGCCGCTGCAGACCCTGGCCCGCGAGTGGTTCGGCAGCGGCATCCGCTTCCCGCGGGTGCGTTCCAGCGGCGGGGTGATCCTGGTACTGGTGCTGGTGTTCTACCCCTACGTCTACCTGCTCGCGCGCGGCGCCTTCCTGGCTCAGGGTAAGGGCCTGATGGAAGCGGCGCGGGTGCTTGGCCTATCGCCCTGGCAGGCGTTCTGGCGGGTCGCCCTACCCATGGCGCGACCGGCCATCGGTGCCGGACTGGCCCTGGCGATCATGGAGACCCTGGCCGACTTCGGTGCCGTCTCGGTATTCAACTTCGACACCTTCACCACCGCCATCTACAAGACCTGGTACAGCTTCTACAGCCTGTCCAGCGCCACCCAGCTGGCCAGCCTGCTGCTGCTCGCCGTGCTGCTGGTGCTCTATGGCGAGCGCCGTGCTCGCGGCGCCAGCCGCCCGGCCAGCGAGCGGCCGCGTGGCAAGCCGCTGTACCGCCTGCACGGCTGGCAGGCCTTCGCCGCCAGCAGCTGGTGTGGCCTGGTGTTCGCCTGCGCCTTCGTCGTGCCCATGCTGCAGCTGCTGGTGTGGTTCTGGCAGCGTGGCCGCTTCGACCTGGACGAGCGCTACATCGGCCTGATCCTGCATACCCTCTGGCTGGGCGGCATCGCGGCGCTGCTCACGGTGAGCGTGGCCCTGCTGTTGGCCTTCGCCCGGCGCCAGGCACCGACCCGGCCGATGCGCGCATTGGTCAGCACCGGCAACCTGGGCTATGCGTTGCCCGGCTCGGTGCTGGCGGTGGCCATCATGCTGGCCTTCAGCTGGCTCGACCGCGAGCTGGTGATCCCGCTGTCCGGCTGGCTCGGCGGCGCCGGCAAGCCGCTGCTGCTGGGCAGTCTGTTCGCTTTGCTGCTGGCCTATCTGGTGCGCTTCATGGCGGTGGCTTACGGGCCGCTGGAGAACAGCCTGGCGCGCATCCGCCCGTCGTTGCCGCAGGCCGCGCGCAGTCTCGGCGTGGGCGGGCCGGCGCTGTTCTTCCGTGTGTACCTGCCGCTGCTGGTGCCGGGTGCGCTGTCGGCGGCGCTGCTGGTATTCGTCGATGTGCTCAAGGAAATGCCGGCCACCCTGCTGATGCGCCCCTTCGGCTGGGACACTCTGTCCGTGCGTATCTTCGAGATGACCAGCGAGGGTGAATGGGCGCGCGCCGCGCTGCCGGCGCTGACCCTGGTACTGGTCGGCCTGCTTCCGGTGATCGGCCTGATCCGCCGCTCGGCCCGCCAGCCGGGGCATTGACCACACGGAGTGTCCAGTTTCTTTGCGCGGGGCTACAATGCGCGCCTGCTGACGCAGCCGTCCATGAGCCCGCCCTTAGGCAGGGCCCGTTTAAGGAGTTATCCATGGGACAGCGTACACCCCTGTATGAACAGCATCTGGCGCTCGGCGCCAAGATGGTCGATTTCGGCGGCTGGGACATGCCGCTGCATTACGGTTCCCAGGTCGAGGAGCACCATCAGGTGCGCCGCGACTGCGGCGTGTTCGACGTCTCCCACATGACCGTGGTCGACGTCACCGGCGCCCAGGCCAAGGCCTGGCTGCAGCACCTGCTGGCCAACGATGTCGAGCGTCTGAAGACCCCTGGTAAGGCCCTTTACAGCGGCATGCTCAACGAGCGTGGCGGGGTGATCGACGATCTCATCGTCTACCTCACCGACTGGGGCTACCGCGTGGTGGTCAACGCCGCCACCCGTGACAAGGATCTGGCCTGGATGCAGGCGCAGACCGCCGGCTTCGAGGTTACGCTGAACGAGCGCGCCGAACTGGCCATGCTCGCCATCCAGGGTCCCAATGCCCGCGCCAAGACCGCCGAGCTGGTATCGCCGGCCCGCGCTGCGCTGATCCATGAACTCAAGGTGTTCCAGGGCCTGCCGGAAGGCGACTGGTTCATCGCCCGTACCGGTTACACCGGCGAAGACGGCCTGGAAATCATGCTGCCGGCCGAGCAGGCTGCCGATTTCCTCACCGAACTGGTCGGCGCCGGCATTGCCCCGATCGGCCTGGGCGCACGCGACACCCTGCGCCTCGAAGCCGGCATGAACCTGTACGGCCAGGACATGGATGAAGACACCTCGCCGCTGGCCGCCAACATGGCCTGGACCATCGCCTGGGAGCCGGCCGAGCGCCAGTTCGTCGGCCGCAGTGCTCTGGAAAGCCAGCGTGCCGCCGGCGACCAGCCCAAGCTGGTCGGCCTGGTGCTGGAGGAGCGTGGCGTGCTGCGTGCTCATCAGGTGGTGCGCATCGAAGGCGTGGGCGAGGGCGAGATCACCAGTGGCAGCTTCTCGCCGACCCTGAACAAGTCGATCGCTCTGGCCCGTGTGCCGGCCGCCACTGGCGACCGTGCCGAGGTGGAGATCCGCGGCAAGTGGTACCCAGTGCGGGTCGTGCAAGCGAACTTCGTGCGCAACGGCAAGGCCGTTATCTGATTCGAATGGCGCGGGGCAGAGCCCGCACCAGCTGCTAAATTTTCCGGGCGGCCGATCCGCCCATCGATTTCGAGGAGTCCGACATGAGCAACATTCCCGCCGATCTGCGTTACGTCGCCAGCCACGAGTGGATCCGCCTGGAGGCCGACGGTTCGGTCACCGTGGGCATCACCGACCATGCCCAGGAAGCCCTGGGTGACGTGGTCTACGTCGAGCTGCCGGAAGTCGGCAAGCAGCTGGCCAGCGGCCAGGAAGCCGGTGTGGTCGAGTCGGTGAAGGCCGCCTCCGACATCTACGCGCCGATCTCCGGTGAAGTGCTGGCGGTCAACGAGGCCCTGGCCGACGCTCCCGAGCAGGTCAACGGCGAGCCCTACGCTGCCTGGTTCTTCAAGCTGCAGCCGAGCAACCCGGCCGAGCTGGAAGCGCTGCTCGATGCCGCCGGCTATCAGGCCGTCTGCTCCGCCGATGCCTAAGGTGCCTGGCCGCGTCTAACGCGCGGCCTGCTGCCCAGAATCACGATTCCCGCTGTCGAGCCTCGATCCGTCGGGGCTCTGTCATTTTCCGAGAGCCCCGCTATGTCCACGCCCCGTCTCGACCAACTGCAACAGCCCGATGCCTTCCTCCGTCGCCACCTCGGCCCGGATGCCCGTGAAGAACAGGCCATGCTTGACGCCCTCGGGCTGAGCAGCCGCGACGAGCTGATCGTGCAGACCGTGCCACCGGCCATTCGCCTGGGCCGCGAACTGGACCTGCCGGCGGCGCTGGACGAGCAGGGCGCCCTGGCCAAGCTCAAGGGCTACGCCGAGCAGAACCAGCTGTGGACCAGCCTGATCGGCATGGGCTACCACGGCACCATCACCCCCACCGTGATCCTGCGCAACCTGCTGGAGAACCCGGGCTGGTACACCGCCTACACCCCCTATCAGCCGGAAATCGCCCAGGGTCGCCTGGAGTCGCTGCTGAACTTCCAGCAACTGACCATCGACCTGACCGGCCTGGACCTGGCCAGCGCCTCGCTGCTCGATGAAGCCACTGCCGCCGGCGAAGCCATGGCCCTGGCCAAGCGCGTGGCGAAGAGCAAGAGCAACCTGTTCTTCGTCGACGAGAACAGCCACCCGCAAACCATCTCGGTGGTGCAGACCCGTGCCGAAGGCTTTGGCATCGAGGTCAAGGTCGGCGCGCTGGACGAGCTGGCTGGCCTGGAAGTGTTCGGCGCCCTGCTGCAGTACCCGGACACCCACGGCGAAATTCGCGACATCAAGCCGTTGATCGAGCAGCTGCACGCGCAGAACGCCCTGGCCTGCGTGGCCACCGACATGCTCAGCCTGCTGCTGCTGACCCCGCCGGGTGAGCTGGGCGCCGACGTGGTGTTCGGCTCGGCGCAGCGTTTCGGCGTGCCCATGGGCTACGGCGGCCCGCACGCGGCCTTCTTCGCCACCCGCGACGCGTTCAAGCGCGCCATGCCCGGCCGCATCATCGGCGTGTCCAAGGACGCCCGTGGCAACACCGCGCTGCGCATGGCCCTGCAGACCCGCGAGCAGCACATTCGCCGCGAGAAGGCCAACTCCAATATCTGCACCTCGCAGGTGCTGCTGGCCAACATGGCCAGCTGCTACGCCGTCTACCACGGCCCGCAGGGCCTCAAGCGCATTGCCCAGCGTGTGCATCGCCTCACTGCAGTCCTGGCCGCCGGTCTGGAGCAGAAGGGCGTCAAGCGCGACAACCAGTTCTTCTTCGACACCCTGACCCTGGATGTCGGCGGCATGCAGACTGCCATCATCGAGTCGGCCAAGGCCGCGCGCATCAACCTGCGTATCCTCGGCCGCGGCAAGCTGGGTGTGAGCCTGGACGAGACCTGCACGGCGCAGACCGTCGAGCAGCTGCTGTGCATCTTCCTCGGCGCCGACCACGGCCTGTCCGTCGCCGAGCTGGACGCGAGCCTGGTCAGCGATGGCATCCCGGCCGCCCTGCAGCGTACCTCCAGCTACCTGACCCACCCGGTGTTCAACAGCCACCACAGCGAAACCGACATGCTGCGCTACCTCAAGCGCCTGGAGAACAAGGACCTGGCGCTGAACCAGGCCATGATCCCGCTCGGTTCCTGCACCATGAAGCTCAACGCCACCAGCGAGATGATCCCGGTGACCTGGCCCGAGTTCGGTGCCCTGCACCCCTTCGTGCCGGCCGACCAGGCCGTCGGCTACAAGCTGATGATCGACGAGCTGGAAGCCTGGCTGCGCGCCATCACCGGTTTCGACGCCATCTGCATGCAGCCCAACTCCGGTGCCCAGGGCGAGTACGCCGGCCTGCTGGCGATCCGCAAGTACCACGAGAGCCGTAACGAGGGCCATCGCGACATCTGCCTGATCCCGGCCTCGGCCCACGGCACCAACCCGGCCTCGGCGCAGATGCTCAACATGCGCGTGGTGGTGGTCGAGTGCGACGCCGCCGGCAACGTCGACATGGACGACCTCAAGGCCAAGGCGGCCGAGGCCGGCGACAAGCTGTCCTGCCTGATGATCACCTACCCCTCGACCCACGGCGTTTACGAGGAAGGCATCCGCGAGATCTGCGAGATCGTCCACAGCTTCGGCGGCCAGGTGTACATGGACGGCGCCAACCTCAACGCCCAGGTCGGCCTGGCGCGTCCGGCCGACATCGGCGCCGACGTGTCGCACATGAACCTGCACAAGACCTTCTGCATTCCGCACGGCGGTGGCGGCCCGGGCATGGGCCCGATCGGCGTGCGCGCGCACCTGGCGCCCTTCGTCGCCAACCACCCGGTTGTCGAGCTGCAAGGGCCGAACCCGCAGAACACCGCGGTCAGCGCCGCGCCCTGGGGCAGCGCCAGCATCCTGCCGATCAGCTGGATGTACATCGCCATGATGGGCCCGCAGCTGGCCACCGCCACCGAGACCGCGATCCTCAACGCCAACTACCTGGCCAGCCAGCTCAAGGGCGCCTTCCCGGTGCTCTACAGCGGCCGCAACGACCGCGTCGCGCACGAGTGCATCCTCGACCTGCGCCCGCTCAAGGCCGAGACCGGCATCAGCGAGGAAGACGTGGCCAAGCGTTTGATGGACTACGGCTTCCACGCCCCGACCATGAGCTTCCCGGTGCCGGGCACGCTGATGATCGAGCCGACCGAGAGCGAGTCCAAGGAAGAACTGGATCGCTTCATCGAGGCGATGCTGAGCATCCGCGCCGAGATCGCCAAGGTCGCCAGCGGCGAGTGGCCGGCGGACAACAACCCGCTCAAGCATGCGCCGCACACCCTGGCCGACGTCACCGGTGCCTGGGATCGTCCGTACAGCATCGCCGAGGCGGTGACCCCGTCTGCCCACACCCTGGCGCACAAGTACTGGCCGGCGGTGAACCGCGTGGACAACGTTTACGGCGACCGCAACCTGTTCTGCGCCTGCGTGCCGATGGACGACTACCGCGAGTGAGTCGAACGTCGTGACCAAGAGGCCGCCCATTGGGCGGCCTCTTGGTTTCCGGCGGCTATTGCCCGCTGGCGCAGCCTGCCTCGGGCAGGCTGTCCAGGGCCTGGCGCAGCAACGCCTGGCTGCGCGCGCTGCGCATGATGCCGGTGTGGTTCTCCTCGACCAGATACAGGCGATCTGTCTCGTCCTGCGCCGCCGGCAGCAGCTGGCTGGCCAGTGGCACGCTGCCGTCGTTGGGCTCGACGATCATCCGGTTGTTGCCGGTATAGGCAACCAGCTGCCACTGGCGGATGTGTGTGGGCAGGGGATCGGCGAAGAGCTCCCGCAGAAACGGGCTGCCGGGTGTCATATCCCGCCATACCGGAACGTCCACTGGTACGCGCGCCGCACCGGTGGCTGCCGAGGGGTGACCGCCCCAGGGGGTAGCCAGGGTCAATAGCAGGCACAGCCTCTGGTCGCCTGCACCGGGGCGCAGCAGCTGTGCGGTGCGCCGTGCCACCAGGCCGCCCATGCTGTGGGCGACCAGATGCAGGCGTTTGGGGGCGTAGCGCAGTTGCAGGTCGCGCAACGCCTCGCTGAGCAGGTAGGCACTGTTGTTTAGCGGAGAGCCGCTGGGATACTGGTAGAGCAGCACCTGAAAGCGCTGCGGATCAATGGCTGCGGCCAGCTCGCGCCAGCTGCGTGGCGAGTCGTTGATGCCGTGTATGAGAATCACGGGCTCCAGATCATCCTGCCACGGGCGCAGCAAATAGAGCCCGTAGCCGATCTCGCGGACGAAATCCAGTGGCCGCCAGGCGCCCTGCTGGATTCGCGTCTGGTCGAAGCGCGGATCGTCGAAGTCGACGACCTGCAGGTAATTGTGGCGCAGGCGCGGGTGCTCCCGGTACAGCCGCCCCAGGCTGAGGTCCGTTGCGGGCACCGCTACGCCGGTGTCAGGTTGCGGGCTCAGGACGTTGTGTTCGGTGAATGCGGCACGCTGCTCTGCGCTCGGCTGCAGGCGCATCGCGACAGTCTGGGCCGGAACGCGCCAGTGCCTGGGTTCGCCCGGATCGAGGCGGAAGTTGACGTTGCTGTCGACGAAGGCCAGCAGTTGATAGTCGCCGCGTTCCACGCTGAAGTAGAACAGCGCGCCAGGCGCTACCACCCTGTAGCCGAGCGCTTCGCCGCGCTCGTCGAGCAGCACCACCAGTGCCGTCTGTTCACTGTGCAGACGCCCAGGAACCAGCATCAAGTCGCGCTCAACCTGCTGCATCTGTTTGTCCAGATGCAGCAGGTTGCAGGCGCTGAGCGGCGTGAGCAGTGCCAGCAGAAGCCAGCGACGCCACTGCATCAACTAGAGCGCCTCCACCTTCAGCAGTACGCCATCCTGACCGATGACCCTGACCTCGTGCCCTGCCGGCAGCTCGGGCCCGGTGACCAGCCACAGGGTGTCGCCGGCCTTGATCTTGCCGCGTCCACCGACGATGGCTTCGTGCAGCACGAAGCTGCGGCCGAGAAATTCGCTGCCACGGCGATTCAGGCCCGGTACGTCGGAAGGCTTGGCGGCGCTGCGCTGGCGGCGCCACCAGAACACCGCAGTGAGCAGCGAGAGCAGGGCGAAGGCGAAGAACTGCCAGGCCCAGGGCAGGTCCGGCAGCAGGTAGGTGAGTAGACCGACCGCGGCGGCGGCCAGGCCGATCCACAGCAGGTAGCCGCCCGCGCCGAACACTTCGAGGATCAGCAGGATGGTGCCGAAGGCCAGCCAGTCCCAGAACGACAGGTGCTGCAGGTACTCCATCACTTCTTGCCGTCCCTGCTATCGAAGGTAGCGCGCACGATTTCGCCGATACCGCCGACGGCGCCGATCACTTGGCTGGCCTCCAGCGGCATCAGCACCACCTTGCTGTTGTTGGCCGATGCCAGCTTGCCCAGGGCCTCGACATACTTCTGCGCGACGAAGTAGTTCACCGCCTGTACATTGCCGCCGGCAATCGCCTCGGACACCACGCGGGTCGCCTCGGCTTCAGCCTGGGCGGCGCGCTCGCGGGCCTCGGCTTCGAGGAAGGCGGCCTGGCGTTCACCCTCAGCTTTGAGGATCTGCGCCTGCTTCTCGCCCTCGGCGGTGAGGATCTCGGCCTGGCGCTTGCCTTCGGCTTCGAGAATCTGCGCGCGCTTGAGGCGCTCGGCCTTCATCTGGCTGGCCATGGCCTCGACCAGGTCGGCGGGCGGGCTGATGTCCTTGATCTCGATGCGAGTGACCTTGATGCCCCAGGGCGCGGTGGCCTCATCGACGGTGCGCAGCAGGCGTTCGTTGATCGCGTCGCGCTGGCTGAGCATGGCATCCAGTTCCATGGAACCGAGCACGGTGCGGATATTGGTCATCACCAGGTTGCGGATGGCGTGTTCGAGGTTGTTGACCTCGTAGGCCGCCTGGGCCGCGTTGATGACCTGGAAGAAACACACGGCATCGATGGTGACGATGGCGTTGTCGGCGCTGATCGCCTCCTGCGGCGGAATATCCAGCACGCTTTCCATGACGTTGAGCTTGCGGCCGACCCGGTCCATCACCGGGACGATGATGTTGAGGCCGGGCTTGAGGGTGTTGGTGTAGCGCCCAAAGCGCTCCACCGTCCATTCGTAGCCCTGGGGCACCACCTTGAAGCCCATGAACACGATGGCCACGGCCAGACCGACGAAGAGAAAGACGACGCCACCGATACCCATGCTGTTGCCTCCTGCTGATGCTTGTTCGGGGAGAGCAAGTATTGCACGGCCGCGTGACGGCTGGGCGTCGTTACTTCTGCTCGCTCTGCGGGGTGACGCGCAGGACTTCCTCGATGGTGGTCAGGCCGGCAGCGACCTTCTGCGCGCCTGACAGGCGCAGGCTGCGCATGCCGTCTTTGAATGCCGCGCGGCGCAGGGCGATGAGGTCGGTGTCGGCGGTGATCAGCGGCTTGATGCCATCGTTGAGCAGCATGATCTCGTATACCCCGGCGCGCCCGCGGTAGCCGGTTTCCCGGCATTCCAGGCAGCCCACGGCACGGTGGGCGCCGGTCGGTAGCGGCGCGCTCCAGGGGCGCGTCAGCTCCTGCCAGCTCTCCTCTTCCATTGTCACCGGTGCCTTGCAATGCGGGCACAGGGTCCGCACCAGGCGCTGGGCCATGACCCCCAGCACAGTGGCCTTGAGCAGGTAGTGCGGTACGCCCAGCTCGAGCAGACGGCTGATGGCGCTGGGCGCGTCGTTGGTGTGCAGGGTGGACAGCACCAGGTGGCCGGTGAGCGCCGCCTGGATGGCCATCTCGGCGGTTTCCAGGTCACGGATTTCGCCGATCATGATGATGTCCGGGTCCTGGCGCATCAGCGCGCGCACGCCGCTGGCGAAGGTCAGGTCGATGTTGTGCTGCACCTGCATCTGGTTGAAGGAGGTCTCGATCATCTCGATCGGGTCCTCGATGGTGCAGACGTTGACCTCCTCGGTCGCCAGCTGCTTGAGCGTGGTGTAGAGCGTGGTGGTCTTGCCCGAGCCGGTAGGGCCGGTGACCAGGATGATGCCGTTGGGCTGGCAGGTCATGCTTTCCCAGCGGCGCAGATCGTCGGGGGAGAAACCCAGCTGATCCGGGCTCTTGAGCAGCACCTCGGGGTCGAAGATACGCATCACCATCTTCTCGCCGAAGGCGGTGGGCAGGGTCGACAGGCGCAGTTCCACCTCGCCGCCGTCCGGGGTCTTGGTCTTGATCCGGCCGTCCTGCGGCTTGCGCTTCTCCGCCACGTTCATCCGCCCCAGGCTTTTCAGGCGGCTAACGACGGCCATGGTGACCTGCGGCGGGAACTGGTAGACGTTGTGCAGCACGCCGTCGATGCGAAAGCGTACGGTGCCGGCTTCGCGGCGTGGCTCGATGTGAATGTCGCTGGCGCGCTGCTGGTAGGCGTACTGGAACAGCCAGTCGACGATATTGACGATATGCGCGTCGTTGGCGTCTGGCTCCTGATCGCTGGCGCCGAGGCTGAGCAGCTGCTCGAAGTTGCCGACGCCGCTGATCTTCTGGTCGACGGCAGTGGCGCCGCTGACGGAGCGGGCCAGGCGGTAGAACTCGGTGGTGAAGCGCTGGATATCCGCCGGGTTGGCCACTACGCGCTTGATCGGCCGCTTGAGCACATGGGTCAGGTTGCTTTCCCAGCCATGCACGAAGGGTTGCGCGCTGGCGATGGTCACCGCCTCGCTGTCCACCGCCACGGCGAGAATCTTGTGGCGCTGGGCGAAGGCGTAGGACATCAGCGGCGTAACGGCGGCAACGTCGATCTTCAGCGGGTCGATGCGCAGGTAGGGCTGGCCGGCGAAGTTGGCCAGCCATACGGTCAAACCTTCCAGGTCGTGCTTGCGTCCGGGGCGTTGGAGGTCGTCGACCTGCTGCGCCGCGAGGAACTCCAGGGGGTGCATCTGGGCATTGGCCGAGGCGCGGCGCAGCACCATGCATTGTTCGGCCTGCTCCTGGGCCACGCGGCCCTGGGCCACCAGTTCGCGGAGGATGTCGTTGAGGTCGAGCCAGCGATCCTGGGTGGGCGAGGCGAGGGCGGACATGGAGCTCCCTTTCTTGTGGCGACGAGGCTGAGAACCTGTCCGGAGTCCGCAACGCATGCTGCAGGCGGGACTCCGGCCGGTGCTGCATAGCTTATTTCAGCAGCAGCTTCCAGGGTTTGAGCGTCGCCACAGTATGGGCCTGTGCCTGGCGAGCGACCAGCACTTCGGTGTCGTTGGCGCAGCTGGCCAGTGCCTCCAGCTTGGCCAGTTCGCCGTACAGGCGATCCAGCTCCGGCAGCTCCGGCACCTGCCGTGCCATGCGCAGCCAGGCCTGCAGACGCTCGATGCGCGGCAGCTGCTCGGCCAGGGCTTCGGGGAACTGCTGGTAGTGCTTCAGGCGCAGCCCTTCGGCTTCTTCGGCCAGCAGGGTCGGCAGCCAGTTGCCCAGCGTCGCCTTGCCCTGGCGCTCGCCACGCGCATTGCGGCCAACGGTCCAGCTGCGTTGCAGCAGCCAGCGCGACAGCTGCAGGGACAGCAGGCCCCAGCGATTGCCCTGCAGTTCGCCGGCGAACATGGCCGGGGCGTTATGCCGCAGTGCCTCGTCGTCACGGCCTGCGGCCAGGCGCGGGCGCCAGTCGCTCAGCAGGGCGTCGAGCGCTTCGCGCAGCTCGCGGCTGGAGGCGCGCGGGGCGGCCTGGCCGAGGCTGCCGAGCAGGGCACGCAGGTCGATCAGCTGCTGTAGCCATTGCTCCAGCAGTTTCCAGTGGCCGTTCCAGCGGTACTGCTCGGCCAGGCGCTGGCTGCTGCCGAGCAGATGCCAGGCGATCGCGGCGATAGCGTCGTCCAGTGTCATCTCGGCGGTCAGCGCTGGTAGCGGCAGGGCCAGGCCGTAGCTGCCGGAGTCGAACAGACGGTAACCGCGTTCGGCCTTGCTGATGTCGCAGGGCATCAGCGGCAGGTCGGCGGCCAGTTCGCAGGCCAGCTCCAGCAGGGCTGCCGGCTCGCCTTCACGCAGCTCCAGTTCCAGCTCGCAGATTTCTTCCTCGCCCTCGCCGGCGATCACCTTGCCCAGGTCGAGTGCCGCCTCGATCACGGTCTTGGCCTTGCCGCGGCCCCAGGCGATTTCGGCTTTCTCACGGACGAAGTCGGTGGTGAAGATCGGCTGCAGGCTCTTCTTGTCCAGCTCGGCCAGGCTGGCCGGCCAGCAATCGTCGCTGAGCAGCTTGGTGTCCAGCTTGGCTTTTTTCAGGTACCAGTCCCACTCGTTGCGCTCGGACAGGCCGGCGACGCTCTGGCCACGACTTTTCAGGGTCTGGATGATCTGCTCGCCATCGCGTCGCAGGCGCAGTGCCACGCGCGCGCCGGCCAGGTCACGGGACGGGGTGTCGAAGTACTGGTTGAACAGCTCGCAGCGCTGCCAGCCGGACTTGTTGCGCTTTTTCAGCAGCGGATGGTCACGCAGGGCGGCGAGGGTTTCGCGGCTGACGCGCAGCTTGATCTCGGTTTCTTTGTTCATGCGAAAGCGGCCCTTTGAGGTTGTTTCATCTGGCGAGTATGCCGGGTGCTGATCGGAGAAAGATCCCGTGGCAGTGCGATCTGCCGTGCAGAGACGCGACTGCTGGGTAGCGACTGGACGGGGCACAGCCAGAGCAGCGAACAGTCGCGCGAGCACTGACGATGGTTATGACACGAGCGGCGCCGGGTAGTGTACGCGTGAGTATCGCTCGCGCGTTCGGGGCGCCGGTAGCGCTTGAGCTGCTCGACTGCCATGTGCTGCATCCACCGGGCTGTCTGTGCGGGCATCGTAATTCAGGACGTAGCGATTCTGTTGACTGCCTGCGGTCGCCCGCATCGTCGGCGGTGTAACGACAAGGCCGCCCTTGGGCGGCCTTGCAGGCGATGGGCTGGTGCGTCAGACGAACAGCTTCACGCCGAGCCAGAACAGACTCGCGGACAGCAGGATGGTAGCCGGCAATGTCAGCACCCACGCCATCAGAATGTTACGCACCGTACCGAATTGCAGGCCGCTCTTGTTGGCGACCATGGTGCCGGCGACGCCCGAGGACAGCACGTGGGTGGTGGAGACGGGCAGGCTGTAGACGTTGGCCAGCCCGATGGCGATCGAAGCGGTGATCTGCGCACTCATGCCCTGGGCATAGGTCATGCCCTGCTTGCCGATCTTCTCGCCGACGGTCAGTACCACGCGCTTCCAGCCGATCATGGTGCCGATACCCAGCGCCAGGGCCACGGCGAAGATCACCCACAGGGGCGCGTACTCGGTGGTGGCGGTGAGATCCTTGCGCAGCTTCTCCAGGTCCGCCTTCTCGCGCTTGGCCAGGCCGTCGAGTTTGCCAACTTTCTTCGCGGTGTCGTCCAGGCACAGCAGGTAACGACGCACCTGGGTGCGTTTTTCCTGATCCATCTGGTTGTAGTTGGTGATGCCCTCGAGGCTCTGCAGCAGGGCGGCGATGGTCGGTTCGGTCAGCTTGGCGTCGCAACGGAACTTCTTCGGCATCTCGGTGGTGCCGTTCTTGCCGAGGGCCAGGTACTCGCTCAGCGAGTCATGGTTGCGCTCGTAGAACTGTTGCAGATGCTGGGCCGCGTCGCGGGTACGCTCGATCTGGTAGGTGGTGCTGTTGAGATCCAGGACGAACTTGGCGGGGACGATGCCGATCAGTACCAGCATGATCAGGCCGATACCCTTCTGGCCGTCGTTGGAGCCGTGTACGAAGCTGACACCCATGGCCGAGACGATCAGCACCAGACGGTTCCAGAACGGCGGCTTCTTTTTGCCCTTGACCTCCATGCGGCTTTCCGGGGTCTCGTGCATCTTCGAGCCGGCGAAGGCGCGGCGCAGGGCGAGCAGGATCAGCGCGGCCACGGCGAAGCCAGCCAGCGGCGACAGCAGCAGAGAAAGACCAATATCGATCGCTTTCTGCCAGTTCACCCCCTCGGCCAGCGACACCTGGGTGAGCAGGGCATTGGCCAGGCCGACACCCAGGATCGAGCCGATCAGGGTGTGCGAGCTGGAGGCCGGGATGCCGAAGTACCAGGTACCGAGGTTCCAGGCGATGGCTGCGGTCAGCAGGGAGAACACCATCACCAGGCCGTGGGCGGTGTTGACGTTGATCAGCAGCTCCACCGGCAGCAGGTGGACGATGGCGTAGGCCACGCCGATACCACCGAGCACCACGCCGAGGAAGTTGAAGATGCCCGAGGCGACTACTGCCAGGTGCGGCGGCATCGCCTTGGTGTAGATGACCGTGGCCACCGCGTTGGCGGTGTCATGGAAACCGTTGATGAATTCGAAGGTCAGGACAAAGGCTAGGGCCAGGACCAGACTGATGGCGACCCAGGCATCGAGCCCGCTGAATATCTCGAACATGACGTTTTTGTGACCAAAAAAAGGGGCGCGAAGTATGCCAGATGGAGGAGATTTCTGCGCGGGGGCTCGATTTCGAGTGCGTGGGGTCGGACGAAAGGTCGTTTCGGTGCCGCATAGGCAGCGGGCTCCGGCCTCTCTATCATGGGCGCAGACCACGGAGAATCCCCATGTCGCTTCCCTCCCTGAAGGACCAGTTTGCCGCGCTGATCGCTGCGCCCTCGGTGAGCTGCACCCAGCCACACTGGGATCAATCCAATCGCACCGTTATCGAGCTGCTGGCCGGCTGGCTGGCTGAGCTCGGCTTTGCCTGCGAGATTCAGGAGGTGGCGCCGGGCAAGGCCAACCTGCTGGCCACTCTCGGCAGCGGTCCCGGCGGTCTGGTGCTGGCCGGCCACAGCGATACCGTGCCCTTCGATGCCGCGCTATGGCACAGCGACCCGCTCAGGTTGACCGAGCAGGGGGATCGCTGGGTGGGCCTCGGCGTGTGCGACATGAAGGGTTTCTTCCCGCTGGTGATCGAGGCGGTACGCGGGCTGCTCGACCAGCCGTTCCGACAGCCGCTGCTGGTGCTGGCCACCTGCGACGAGGAAAGCTCGATGGCCGGCGCCCGCGCCCTGGCCGCTGCCGGACGCCCGCTGGGACGCGCGGCGGTGATTGGCGAACCGACCGGACTGAAACCGATCCGCCTGCACAAGGGCGTGATGATGGAGCGCATCGATATCCTCGGGCAGAGCGGCCATTCGTCCGACCCGAGCCTCGGCCATAGCGCCCTGGAGGCCATGCAGGACGTCATGGGCGAGCTGCGCCAGCTGCGCGCACAGTGGCAGCGCGAGTTCAACAACCCGCAGTTCGGCGTACCGCAGCCGACGCTGAACTTCGGTTGCATCCACGGTGGTGACAACCCCAACCGCATCTGCGGCCAGTGTGCTCTGGAGTTCGACCTGCGCCCGCTGCCCGGCATGGACCCGGAGCAGCTGCGCGCGGCTATCCGTGGCAAGCTGCAGCCACTGGCCGAGCGGCATCAGGTGAAGATCGACTATGCACCGCTGTTCGCCAACGTGCCGCCCTTCGAACAGAGCGCCGACAGCGAGCTGGTGCGCGTTGCGGAAAAGCTCACCGGGCATGCCGCGCAGGCGGTGGCATTCGGCACCGAAGCGCCGTATCTTCAGCAACTTGGCTGCGAGACCATCGTGCTCGGTCCGGGCGACATCGCCTGTGCCCATCAGCCGGGGGAGTTTCTCGAGCTGGCGCGCATCGAACCGACCGTGGCCCTGCTGCGCCAGCTGATCCAACACTATTGCCTATGACCCGTTCACCCCTGCGAGGCGTGCCGATGTTGCGACGACGCTAGACCGACCTTTGCTGCTCCGCACCGGGGCAGGCACAACCTCGCTCGTCCGTCCTTGCTCACAGGCTTTACATGCACGACTACGTCAACTGGCTCCGCCACGCTTCGCCCTATATCAATGCCCACCGCGACTGCACCTTCGTGGTCATGCTGCCGGGCGAGGGTGTGGAGCATCCGAATTTCGGCAACATCGTTCACGACCTGGTGCTGCTGCACAGCCTGGGCGTGCGCCTGGTGCTTGTACATGGCTCGCGCCCGCAGATCGAGGCGCGTCTGGTCGAGCGCGGTCTGACGCCGCGTTACCACCGCGACCTGCGCATCACCGACGGGCCGACCCTGGACTGCGTGATCGACGCTGTCGGGCGCCTGCGCATCGCCATCGAGGCGCGCCTGTCGATGGATATGGCTGCCTCGCCGATGCAGGGCTCGCGCCTGCGCGTGTCCGGCGGCAACTTCGTCACCGCGCGGCCGATTGGCGTGGTCGATGGCATCGACTATCACCACACCGGCGAAGTGCGCCGGGTCGACCGCAAGGGCATCAGTCGCCTGCTCGACGAGCGCAGCATCGTGCTGCTCTCGGCACTCGGCTATTCGCCCACCGGGGAAATCTTCAACCTGGCCTGCGAGGACGTCGCCACCCGTGCCGCCATCGACCTGCAGGCCGACAAGCTGCTGCTCTACTCCGCCGAGCGTGGTCTGATCGACGAGGCTGGCAAACTGGTGCGCGAGCTGCGTCCGCAGCAGGTGCCGGCGCACCTGGCGCGCCTCGGCAGCTGCTACCAGGCCGAATTGCTCGACGCCGCCGCGCAGGCCTGTCGTGGTGGAGTGAAGCGCAGCCATATCGTCAGCTACATGGAAGACGGTTCGCTGCTCACCGAGCTGTTCACCCGCGACGGTGGCGGCACGCTGGTCGACCAGGAGCAGTTCGAATCGCTGCGCGAGGCGACCATCGAGGATGTCGGTGGCCTGATCGAGCTGATCACCCCGCTGGAGGATCAGGGCATCCTGGTGCGCCGCTCGCGCGAGGTGCTGGAGCGCGAGATTGGCCAGTTCAGCATCGTCGAGCGCGACGGCCTGATCATCGCCTGCGCGGCGCTTTACCCGATCGCCGACTCGGATGCCGGCGAGCTGGCCTGCCTGGCGGTCAACCCGGAGTATCGTCACGGCGGGCGCGGTGACGAGCTGCTGGAGCGCATCGAGGAGCGCGCCCGCGCGCTCGGGCTGAAGACCCTCTACGTACTCACCACCCGCACCGCGCACTGGTTCCAGGAGCGCGGCTTCGAGCCCAGTGCGGTGGAGCGCCTACCGGCGGCACGCGCCTCGCTGTACAACTATCAGCGCAACTCGAAGATCTTCGAAAAGGCCTTGTAAGAACGAGGGGCGCGGGTTCCTGCTGGCGTCGCGGTGTATCTCGCGGGTTTCACCCGCCCTACGCCTAAAGCGATCTGGGGCGGGGACAAAACAAAAGGGCCGCGAATGCGGCCCTTTTTCATCTGTATCGGCTCAGGCGCTGCGGCGCTGGTGCAGGGCGTACTGCTCGTTGCCATCGTCCCAGCCGGCTTCCCAGGCGGCGGCCAGCACTTCCACGGGGTGCGGTTGGGCATGTTGCGGCTGGCCGGTGAGTCCGGCCATGTAGCCTTGCTGGTAGGCCTTGTTCAGGCTTTCCAGGCTCCAGTCGTGGTTGTCTTCGGCGGGCGTCATGGCGGTGGCCAATGCGGGTTTCCCCACAGGCTAGCCTGACTCGGAGGCCGCGGCGTGCCGCTGGTCAGAACCGAACGGTCGACGTGGCGGATTTGTGACGGACTACCGCTGGCTGCGTCAGTCCGTCACCCAGGTGCCTGATTTCAAACGCCAATGCCGAGGATGCTGGCCTGGTAGGCGGCGACGAAGGTGTCGAAATCGCCGGTTGGCGCCGCTTCCAGTTCGGCCTGCTCGGCCAGTGACTGGCGCGCCATGCGTTCGAAGGCGGCTTCTTCGCTCGCCGTCAGCGGCTGGCTGCGGAAGGTGGCGGCATGCGCCTTGCTCTGGCGCAGGGCGAAGTCGCGGAAACGTTCGCCACGTGCCTGCAGTTCGGCCAGCACCTGGGCTGACGGCGTCAGGTTGGCGTCCTCGACCTTGCGCCGCTGCAGCTGCACGGCATTGCGGTAGGCGTCGCCACCGTAGGCGCGGTCGAGCAGCGCGGCGATGGGAGCGAAGGCGTCGAGCAGCTCGCCGGCCCAGGCCTGCAGTTCGATCTGCTCACCGTCGCGTTGCAGGTGCAGGCCCGGGCGGCGCCCCTCCTTGACCGTCTTGAGGAAGTTCTCGGTGCTGGCGCGGCATACGCCGCTGGCCAGCAGCGGGCTGTCCTGCAGGGCGCAGAACAGGATGAAGGCGTCGAGGAAGCGCGCCTGGTCGAGGTCGATACCCAGCGGCAGGTAGGGGTTGATGTCCAGACAACGCACCTCCACGTACTGCACGCCGCGGCTCATCAGGGCCTGGATCGGACGCTCGCCGGAGTAGGTGACGCGCTTGGGGCGGATGCTCGAGTAGTACTCGTTCTCGATCTGGATGATGTTGGTGTTGAGCTGCAGCCACTCGCCGTTGGCATCCTTGGTGCCGATCTCGGCATAGGCCGGGTAGGGCGTCGCCACGGCGCTGCGCAGGCTCTCGGTGTAGCTGGCGAGGTCGTTGTAGCAGGGCGTCAGGCCCGACTGGGCGCTGCTCTGGTAGCCCAGGTCGCTCATGCGCAGGCTGGTGGCGTACGGCAGATAGAGGGTGTCGGCATCCAGTTGCTGCAGCTGGTGCGGGCGACCGCGCAGGAAGCTGGCGTCCAGCGCCGGCGAGGCGCCGAACAGGTACATCAGCAGCCAGCTGTAGCGGCGGAAGTTGCGGATCAGTGCGATGTAGGCGGCGGACTGGTAGTCGCGCGCGCTCTGCGAGTCGCCGTCGAGCTGCTGCAGCAACGGCCAGATGCCCTCGGCCAGGCTGAAGTTGTAGTGGATGCCGGCGATGCACTGCATGGTCTTGCCGTAGCGCAGGGCCAGGCCCTGGCGGTAGACGTACTTGAGGCGGCCGATATTGGAGCTGCCGTAGCGGGCAATCGGGATGTCCGCTTCCTCCGGCAGCAGGCCGGGCATCGACGGGCTCCACAGGTATTCACCGTCCAGGCGGCTGGCGGCGAAACGGTGGATGCGCTCGAGGTCGGCCAGGGTGTCGGCCGGGTCGGGCTCGGCCGGGGTGATGAACTCCAGCAGGGCCTCGGAATAGTCGGTGGTGATCTGCGCATGGGTCAGCGCCGAGCCCAGCGCGACCGGATGCGGCGTCTGCGCCAGCTCACCGCTGGTGGTGACGCGTAGGGTCTCGCGCTCGATGCCGTGCAGACAGCGGGTCAGCAGGGACAGGTGGTCGGCCTCGCCGAGCAGGGCCAGGCGGCGGTTGAGGAGATCGCTCAAGATTCTTGTTCCTTCACTCGACGGTCGCCCCTATATGGGGGTGGAGCCGCCACACTGCAAGTCGGATGCGGACCGGCGCTGTCGCCTGACCGGAAGGGGAGGATGCGCCGATAGCCGGGACCGGCGCAATGCCTGCGACTCCCCTCTCCCGGAGGGAGAGGGAGTCGGATCATTTGCAGATAAAGGTGGCCTGGGCCGTGGCGATCAGTTTGTCGCCCTGTTCCACCCGCGCTTCCAGTACATGCACCTTGCGCCCGGCGTTGAGCACGCGGGCGTGGCAGACCACCTCGCCGGCCTCGATGCCGCGGATGTAGTTGACCTTGCACTCCAGGGTCATGCTGCCGGCCTCGCCGCCGAACAGGCTGTGGCTGGCCTGGCCGAGGGCGGTGTCGATCAGCGAGTAGAGCGCGCCGCCGTGCATGCGCCCGTGCAGGTTGAGCATCTGCTCCTGCATGGCCATGCGCAGCTCAGCCTCGCCGTTCTCGGCGCGCAGGATGCGGATGCCGAGCAGGCGGCTGAAGTTGCTGTCTTTGCCGACGGGCGATGCGTCACTCATGGATTACTTCCTCAGCTGCTTGGCGTTGGCGAACAACGAGGCCATGGCCGCATTGGCCGGCGCCGGCTTGTCCTGGCTGGAATGGCGTTCGCTGCGCGGTTGATTGCCGCCGCGGTTCTGCCCGCCGCCGCGAGGGCCCTCGGTCTTCTGCCCCGGGGTATCGCTCATGCGCATGGACAGGCCGACGCGGTTGCGCGGGATGTCCACTTCCATGACCTTGACCTTGACGATGTCGCCGGCCTTGACCACCTCGTAGGGGTCTTTGACGAACTTCTCCGACAGCGCGCTGATGTGCACCAGGCCATCCTGGTGCACGCCGATGTCGACGAAGGCGCCGAAGTTGGTGACGTTGGTCACCACGCCTTCGAGGATCATGCCCGGCTGCAGGTCCTTGAGGCTCTCGACGCCGTCCTGGAACTCGGCGGTCTTGAACTCCGGACGCGGGTCGCGGCCCGGCTTGTCCAGTTCCTTGAGGATGTCGGTGACGGTCGGCAGGCCGAAGCTCTCGTCGGTGAAGCGCTTGGGATCGAGGCTGCGCAGGAAGCTGGAGTCGCCGATCAGCGAGCGGATGTCGCGGCCGGTGTCGGCGGCGATGCGCTGCACCAGCGGATAGGTCTCCGGGTGCACGGCGGAGGCGTCCAGCGGGTTGTCGCCGTTCATAACGCGGAGGAAGCCGGCGGCCTGCTCGAAGGTCTTCTCGCCCAGGCGCGGCACCTTCTTCAGCTCGCTGCGGCTCTTGAACGCGCCATTGGCATCGCGGAACTGCACGATGTTCTGCGCCAGGGTGCTGTTGAGGCCGGAGATGCGCGCCAGCAGGGCGGCGGAGGCGGTGTTGACGTCCACGCCGACGGCGTTCACGCAGTCCTCGACCACCGCATCCAGCGAGCGCGCCAACTTCAGCTGCGACACGTCGTGCTGGTACTGGCCGACGCCGATGGATTTCGGGTCGATCTTCACCAGCTCGGCCAGCGGATCCTGCAGGCGGCGGGCGATGGAGACGGCGCCGCGCAGCGACACGTCCATGTCCGGGAACTCGCGGGCGGCCAGCTCGGAGGCGGAGTACACCGAGGCGCCGGCCTCGGAGACCATCACCTTGGTCAGCTTGAGCGCCGGCAGCTTCTTGATCAGGTCGGCGGCCAGCTTGTCGGTCTCACGGCTGGCGGTGCCGTTGCCGATCGAAATCAGGTCAACCGCATGCTTGGCACACAGTTTGGCGAGGATGGCCAGGGTGCCGTCCCAGTCGTTGCGCGGCGCGTGCGGGTAGACGGTGGCGGTTTCCAGCACCTTGCCGGTGGCGTCGACCACCGCCACCTTGCAGCCGGTGCGCAGGCCCGGGTCCAGCGCCAGGGTGGCGCGCGGGCCGGCCGGGGCGGCCAGCAGCAGGTCGTGCAGGTTGCGGGCGAACACGGTGATCGCCTCGTCCTCGGCCTTCTCGCGCAGCTCGCCGAGCAGGTCGGTTTCCAGGTGGGTGTAGAGCTTGACCTTCCAGGTCCAGCGCACCACCTCGCCCAGCCACTTATCGGCGGCGCGCCCGCGCTGCTCGATACCGAAGCGCTCGGCGATCATCAGTTCGCACGGGTGCATAGTGCCGGGTGCTTCGTCGCCGACCTTGAGGCTGGCGCCGAGGATGCCTTCGTTGCGCCCGCGGAAGATCGCCAGGGCGCGGTGCGACGGTACGTTCTTCAGCGGCTCGTCGTGCTCGAAGTAATCACTGAACTTGGCGCCTTCGGCTTCTTTGCCGGCGACCACGCGGGCACTGAGGGTGGCTTCGTGCTTCAGGAAGGAGCGCAGCTTGTCGAGCAGGCTGGCGTCCTCGGCGAAGCGCTCCATCAGGATGTACTTGGCGCCTTCCAGCACGGCCTTCACATCGGCGAAGCCCTTCTCGGCATCGACGAAGCGCGCGGCCTCGGCTTCCGGGTTGAGGGTCGGGTCATTGAACAGGCCATCGGCTAGCTCGCCGAGGCCGGCTTCCAGGGCGATCTGGCCCTTGGTGCGGCGCTTCTGCTTGTAGGGCAAATACAAGTCTTCGAGACGCGTCTTGGTATCGGCCTCGTTGATCTCGCGAGTCAGTTCGGGGGTCAGCTTGCCCTGTTCTTCGATGCTGGCGAGGATTGCCGCGCGGCGCTCGTCCAGTTCGCGCAGGTAGCGCAGGCGTTCTTCCAGGTGGCGCAGCTGGGTATCGTCCAGGCTGCCGGTGACTTCCTTGCGGTAGCGGGCGATGAAGGGCACGGTGGAGCCCTCATCGAGCAGGGCCACAGCGGCGGCGACCTGTTGCGGGAGGACGCCGAGTTCGGCGGCGATACGCTTGTTGATGCTATCCATGAAACCTACCTGACAGAATTACCACGCCGAAGCCGACGCGAAAGCGCCGCATTATAAACACCGCCCCGGAACCGTTCGGGGGAAAAATCTGCTAACAATGGCCGCAGCCGGGCCTGGGCGGCCTTCGGCCATAATGCGGCCACAGTCAAAGGGGAATTTGCATGAGCACCGCTGCCGCGCCGGAAGGCGAAAAAATCCTGATAGTCGATGATGATCCCGGCCTGCGCCGCCTGTTGGAACGCTTCCTCAGCGAGCAGGGCTACCGCGTGCGCGCGGTGGAGAACGTCGAGCAGATGGATCGCCTGCTGGCCCGCGAGCTGTTCCAGCTGCTGGTGCTCGACCTCATGCTGCCCGGCGAGGATGGCCTGTCCGCCTGCCGTCGCCTGCGCGAGGCGAACAACCAGATGCCGATCATCATGCTCACCGCCAAGGGCGATGAGGCCAGCCGCATCCAGGGCCTGGAAGGCGGCGCCGACGACTACCTGGCCAAGCCGTTCAACCCGCGCGAACTGCTGGCGCGGATCAAGGCCGTGCTGCGCCGCCAGGCGCCGGTGGTGCCGGGCGCGCCGGCCAGCGAGGACGAGACGGTGAGCTTCGGCGAGTACGAGTTGTCGTTGGCCACTCGCGAGCTGAAGAAGGGCGACGAAGTGCACATGCTCACCACCGGTGAATTCGCCGTGCTCAAGGCCCTGGTCCAGCATGCCCGCGAGCCGCTGACCCGCGACAAGCTGATGAACCTGGCGCGCGGCCGCGAGTGGGACGCCCTGGAGCGCTCCATCGACGTGCAGATTTCCCGCCTGCGCCGGCTGATCGAGCCGGACCCGTCCAAGCCGCGCTATATCCAGACCGTTTGGGGTGTGGGTTACGTGTTTGTGCCGGATGGCAGCAAATCCTAACAAGTAGGGTGGATAACGCCGCTCGCGGCTTATCCACCGTTGTGCCCGTCAGGTGGTAAAAGCCTGTGGCTGTTTTCCACCCTACCCCGAGCCAAGCATGAAAACCCCCGTCTGGTTCCCGCAAAGCTTCTTCGCCCGCACCCTGTGGCTGGTGCTCATCGTCGTGCTGTTTTCTAAGGCGCTGACCCTGGTTTACCTGATGATGAACGAAGACATGCTGGTTGACCGCCAGTACAGCCATGGCGCGGCGTTGACCCTGCGCGCCTACTGGGCCGCGGAGCCGGAGGACCGGCCGCATATCGCGCAGGCCGCCACCCTCAGCCAGGTGCCGAACGAGAACGTGCCTGCTACCGAGCAGCACTGGCCCTACTCGGAGATATTCCTGCGTCAGATGCAGGCCGAGCTGGGCCCGGACACCGAGGTGCGGGTGCGGGTGCAAAGCCCGCCTGCGCTCTGGGTCAGGGCGCCCAGCTTGGGGCCGGACTGGCTCAAGGTGCCGCTCTACCCGCACCCGCTGCGCGGGCAGAAGATCTGGAGCGTGCTCGGCTGGTTCCTCGGCATCGGCCTGCTGTCCACCGCCGCCGCCTGGATCTTCGTGCGCCAGCTCAGCGCCCCGCTCAAGCGCCTGGTGTTCGCCGCGCGCCAATTCGGCCAGGGGCGCAGCGTGCGCCTGCCGGTCAGTGATACGCCCAGCGAGATGGCCGAGGTGTATCGCGCCTTCAACCAGATGGCCGAGGACATCGAGCAGGGCGCGCGCGAGCGTGAGCTGATGCTGGCCGGCGTCTCGCATGACCTGCGCACGCCGCTGACACGCCTGCGCCTGTCGCTGGAGATGCTGGGGGGCGATGCCGAGATGAGCGAGGACATGATCCGCGACATTGAGCACATGGACGCCATTCTCGACCAGTTCCTGGCCTTCATTCGCGACGGTCGTGACGAGAAACCCGAGCCGCTGCTGCTCGACGAGTTGGTGCGCGAGACGGTGGCTCCCTACAACCAGAAGGAAGACCGAGTTCGCCTGTGCCTGGAGCGGGTGCCCGCATTTCCGTTGCGGCGCGTCTCGCTGAAGCGTCTGCTGGTCAACCTGCTGGACAATGCGCTGCGTTACGGCGGGCAGAATGTCGAGGTGGTGACTAGTCTGGCGGGCGATGAGAGTGCCCCCTATGTTGTCCTCAGCGTGCTGGACCGCGGGCCGGGCATTGCGCCTGCGGAAATGGGCGAGATCTTCAACCCCTTCATTCGCGGTGACCGCGCGCGTGGTGGCAAGGGCACGGGGCTGGGACTGGCCATCGTCAAGCGCATCGCCGCGCTGCACGGCGGCAGCGTGGAGCTGCGCAACCGCTCTGGCGGAGGCCTGGAGGCGCGCATCTGTCTGCCCCTGGGCTTGTTGTTGCCGCGCGACGCCAGCTGAGCGCGGCGCGCGCCACTGCCGAGTCCTACGGCGTCACTCTAGCCTCGGCCTTTGGTCCGGGTCTGGCCGGGCATGGCATTCTTTTCCAGGTAGTCGATGATGATGCTGGCGACGTCCTTGCCGGTGGTGGTTTCGATACCTTCCAGGCCAGGCGAGGAGTTCACCTCCATCACCAGTGGTCCATGGTGGGAGCGCAGGATGTCCACCCCGGCCACCGACAGGCCCATCACTTTGGCCGCACGAATGGCGGTGGAGCGTTCCTCCGGGGTGATCTTGATCAGGCTGGCTACGCCTCCGCGGTGCAGGTTGGAGCGGAACTCGCCGGGCTTGGCCTGGCGTTTCATCGCGGCGATCACCTTGTCGCCGACCACGAAGCAGCGGATGTCGGCACCGCCGGCTTCCTTGATGTATTCCTGCACCATGATGTTCTGCTTCAGGCCCATGAAGGCCTCGATCACCGACTCTGCTGCTTTCTCCGTCTCGCACAGCACCACGCCGATACCTTGGGTGCCTTCCAGTACCTTGATCACCAGCGGCGCGCCGTTGACCATCTGGATCAGGTCGGGGATGTCGTCCGGCGAGTGGGCGAAGCCGGTCACCGGCAGGCCGATGCCCTTGCGTGACAGCAGCTGTAGCGAGCGTAGCTTGTCGCGCGAGCGGCTGATGGCTACCGACTCGTTGAGCGGGAACACGCCCTGCATCTCGAACTGGCGCAATACGGCGCAGCCATAAAAGGTCACCGAGGCGCCGATGCGCGGGATCACCGCGTCGAAGCCCTCCAGCGGACGACCGCGGTAGTGGATCTGTGGCTTGTGACTGGCGATGTTCATGTAGGCGCGCAGGGTATCGATCACCTGCATCTCGTGACCGCGTTGCTGGCCGGCTTCCACCAGGCGACGGGTCGAGTACAGGCGCGGATTGCGCGACAGGATGGCGATCTTCATTGGGCACCGGTAGGTGAAGGAAGCTGGGGTTTGTCTTGTACGTAGCTCAGCGCCGGGTTGACCACCAGTTGGCCGTCGATCAGTGCCTTGGCGCCGAGCAGCACCCGGTAGCGCATGGTCTTGCGACAGGCGAGGGTGAAGTCCACCGGCCATAGGCGATCGCCCAGGGCCAGCTGGGTGCGGATCACATAGCGAGTCTGCGCCTGGCCGTTGGAGCTCTTGATGGTCTTGACCGTTACCAGCGGGGCTTCGCATTTTGCGTGGCGGCGCTGCACCAGGGTGCCGAGGTGCGCGGTGAAACGCACCCAGCGCACGCCGTCGCGCTCGAAGGGCACGATGTCGCTGGCATGCAGGGTCGAGGTGCTGGCGCCGGTGTCGATCTTGGCGCGCAGGCCGACCATGCCCAGTTCGGGCAGGTTGATCCATTCGCGCAGGCCGATCACCGACAGTTGGTCGAAAGTCTTCAATGCAGGCTTTCCCCGGAAATTGGCAGGAGTTTAGCTGTGCCATGTGACAACGGCATCAGGCAAGATTCGGACCTGTGATGAAGTGGCGTGGACATGAGCATGAGTGACAAAGACGACAAGGTGCGCCTGGACAAGTGGTTGTGGGCGGCGCGTTTCTACAAGACCCGCTCCCTGGCCAAGGACGCTATAGAAGGTGGCAAGGTGCATTGCCGGGGCGAGCGCTGCAAGCCGGGCAAGGAGCCGAAGGTAGGGGACGAATATGTCATCCGCGCCGGTTTTGATGAGCGCACCGTGGTCGTGCGCGCACTGTCCATGGTGCGCCGCGGCGCGCCCGAGGCGCAGCTGCTCTACGAGGAAACCGCTGACAGCATCGCTCGCCGCGAGGAGGCCGCGGCCCTGCGCAAGGCGGGGGCGTTGGGGGTGCAGACCGACGGGCGACCGAACAAGAAGCAGCGCCGGCAGATTCTCGGCCTGCGCGGCTGAGCACGCCGGCCATCCTGCGCGGCTTGGATGTGCCGGCATTTGTCCCTAAAATCCGAGTCATTCCCTGGGGCATAGAGCGCGGCGCATCCGTTGGAGGCGTTGGCGGCCCGTCATCCTTTTCCGCAGGCGGTACCCATGCACGACCTCGATCACACCCAGCGCTTTCTGTTCGACGACAACGACGTCCGTGGCGAGATGGTCAGTCTCGCCGAGAGCTACCAGCATGTGCTGGCCAAGCATCCCTACCCGCAGCCGGTGGCCCAGCTGCTCGGCGAAATGCTCGCCGCGGCCGCCCTGCTGGTTGGCACCCTGAAGTTCGAGGGCCTGCTGATCCTGCAGGCGCGCTCCTCCGGTCCGGTGCCGCTGGTGATGATCGAATGCTCCAGCGAGCGCGAAGTGCGCGGCATCGCCCGCTACGACGCCGAGGCGGTAGACGCCGGCGCCGGTCTGCGCGACCTGATGCCGGACGGCGTGCTGGCGCTGACCATCGACCCGGCCAAGGGCCAGCGCTACCAGGGCATCGTCGAGCTGGAAGGCGACAGCCTGGCCGACAGCCTGACCGCCTACTTCGCCACCTCCGAACAGCTGCCGACCCGCTTCTGGCTGCGTGCCGACGGCCAGCGCGCGCGCGGCCTGCTGCTGCAGCAATTGCCGCCGCACCACCAGGCCGAGGCCGAGGAGCGTCAGGAAAGCTGGAACCACCTGCTGACCCTGGCCGATACCCTGACCGCCGAGGAGCTGCTGGGCCTGGACAACCCGACCGTGCTGCACCGCCTCTATCACCAGGAAGCCGTGCGCCTGTTCGACCCGAGCCCGCTGCAGTTCCGTTGCAGTTGCTCGCGTGAGCGCTCGGCACGCGCGCTGATCAGCATCGGCCAGGCGGATGCCGAGGCGCTGCTGGAAGAAAGCAGCGGTCAGGTGGAGATCGACTGTCAGTTCTGCAACCAGCGCTACCTCTTCGATGCCAGCGACGTAGCCCAGTTGTTCGTTACCGGTGACAGCCAGGAGCCCTCGGCGACTCGCCATTGAGTGCGATAGCCGCACTCTATGGAAGGGTATAGTGGACAAGAGGCTGCCAAGGAGTGTGCTTTTCTGGCATACTCCCGCGACTTTTTTATCGATGTAGTGGGGTTCACAGCCCACTACACAACGTTCGGAAGACTCGGCCACGGCCGACGGGGACCCTCATGACGCAAGCCAATACCGCCGTTTACACCGATATCAGCGCTGCCCAACTGGTCGAAGAGGCCATTCGCCGTGGCGAAGGCGAACTGGCCGCCAACGGTTCTCTGGTAGTTCGCACCGGCCACCGTACCGGCCGTTCTCCTGCTGACCGCTTCATCGTCCAGGAGCCGAGCACCGAGTCCAAGATCGCCTGGGGCAACATCAATCGTCCGTTCCCCGCGGACAAGTTTGATGCCCTGTGGGACCGCGTCGAGGCGTTCAACGCCGCTCAGGACCACTTCGTCTCGTACGTCCATGTCGGCTCCGCCGCCGAGCACTATCTGCCGGTGAAGATGACTACCCAGACCGCCTGGCAGAACCTGTTCGGCCGTTGCCTGTTCATCAACCCGGAAACTTACAATCCGGCCGCCAAGACCGAGTGGCAGATCCTCAACGTCGCCAACTTCGAGTGCGTACCGGAGCGTGATGGCACCAACTCCGATGGTTGCGTGATCATCAACTTCGCGCAGAAGAAGGTGCTGCTGGCCGGCATGCGCTACGCCGGTGAAATGAAGAAGGCCATGTTCTCCGTGCAGAACTTCCTGCTGCCGGAAGCCGACGTGCTGCCGATGCACTGCGCCGCCAACATCGGTGAAGAAGGCGACGTGACCCTGTTCTTCGGTCTGTCCGGCACTGGCAAGACCACCCTGTCCGCCGACCCGAGCCGCTACCTGATCGGCGACGACGAGCATGGCTGGGGCGAGGGTGTGGTGTTCAACATCGAGGGCGGTTGCTATGCCAAGTGCATCGACCTCTCCGAGAAGAACGAGCCGGTGATCTGGAAAGCCATCCAGTTCGGCGCCGTGCTGGAGAACGTGGTCCTCGACGAGAACCGTGTACCCGACTACGCCGACGACAGCCTGACCCAGAACAGCCGCGCGGCTTACCCGCTGGAGCTGGTCGAGAAACGTTCCGAGAAGAACCTGGGCGGCGAGCCGAATGCCGTGATCTTCCTGACCTGCGACCTGACTGGCGTTCTGCCGCCGGTGTCGATCCTCAGCGAAGAGCAGGCGGCTTACCACTTCCTGTCCGGTTACACCGCGCTGGTCGGTTCTACCGAGATGGGTTCGGGCGGCGGCATCAAGTCGACCTTCTCCACCTGCTTCGGCGCGCCGTTCTTCCCGCGTCCGGCCGGCGAGTACGCCGAACTGCTGATCAAGCGCATCCGTGGCTTCAACTCCAAGGTCTACCTGGTCAACACCGGCTGGACCGGCGGCGGCTACGGTGTCGGCAAGCGCTTCAACATCCCCACTACCCGTGGCGTGATCGCGGCCATCCAGAGCGGCGCTCTGGTCGGTGCCGAGACCGAGCAGCTGCCGATCATCAACCTGAGCGTGCCGAAGGCCGTTCCGGGGGTCGAGACCAATCTGCTCAACCCGCGCAACACCTGGGCGGACAAGAACGCCTACGACGAGGCTGCAAAAGGTCTGGCCCAGCAGTTCATCGACAACTTCAAGAAGTTCGACGTGTCTGACGCCATCCGCAACGCCGGCCCGCAGCTGTAAGCTGCAGGTGAAAGCAAAAAGCCGCCCGAGGGCGGCTTTTTTGTGCCTGTCCGCCTGGCGGCTCAGGCATAGGTTGCAGCGTAGGGCTCCGGCCTGGCCGGATCGTTCTCAGGCCGCTCGGGGCGGCTGGCGATATCTGCGATGTTCTGCGCCTGGTCGTTGCGCTGCTGCGCTTCACTCAGATTGCGTGCGGTCTCCAACGTGCTCGGCTGGCTATCGACTTGGCCTTCGCTGGCGACTGCCAGATAGGTTTCGATCTGCCTTTGCTGCGTGTTGGCGCTGTAGATCTGGGTGGCGGCGCCGCGCGTGGCGGCCTGGCTCAGTTCGCGGCTCTCCTGGCGCTCGGCGACTCGGTCGGAAGCAGCATCCACGGCCTTGTTCACCTGTTCGGGATTGGCCGGGCCGTACTTGTTGATGACCTGAGTCGAGAGAGGCAGGTTGCCGCTGTAGCCATTGATCTGCATAGGTCACGATTCTCCCTGCACTTGCCTAGGTTCAATTTAATCCCCGTTTGGCTCCGAGCATTAGATTGATTGGCGATAGCCGAGCGGGGCGCTAGTCGATGACCTCGGCGCCCTGGATGGTCAGCTCTGGCAGAGCGGCCGGCATCGGGCAGATCTGCAGGTACTTGATGCTTTCGCGCGGAATCATCAGCAGGTCGCCATCTACCTCGATGCTCAGGAAGGGTGACTCCAGCTGTTTGCGCAGGGCACGGGCGACGGCTGCCGGGTCCTCGCTCTGCCTGGGAAAGCGCAAGGCCAGGCGCTGCCCATCCTGGAAGTACAGATAGAGATGCTTGAGTGGCTTCATGGGGCTCCTCGACGGGCGCCCCGCTGGGCGCCGCTAGCTGCGATCGGCCAGCACGCCGATCAGGAAGAAGACTAGTAGCAGGACCGGCGACAGGGTGAAGTTGTTGAAGTAGCCGAGGCCATTGGCCAGCCAGGGCGTGAGGAAGACGATGGCGAGGCCGTAGCCGATGGCGCAGACCAGCACGAAGATCAGGGTGCGCAGAACGAAGTTGAGGCCGCTGATGGACTTCTGCACCCAGGCGTTGATGCCGGGCCCGAACAGGACGAAGAGCGTGGCCATGATGGCCAGGGAGATGTCGTACAGGTTGCCGCGGCACCAGCGCGAGAGGGTGGCGATCAGGTCGAGTACGAGATCCATCGGTGGTCCTTGTTGTGATGATCGGGCGCCAGCAGTTTACCGTCTGTCGACGGGGCTGCCGAGAGCTGGCGCATGCGGTGGTTCAGGGCAGGAAGTGCTGTAGCAGGTCGTTGAGGAACAGCTGGCCTTCGCGGGTGGCAACCAGGCGCTGCGGGTCGGTCTGCAGCAGCTGGCGCGCCTCGGCCTCGCGTCTTGCCTGCTCCAGGCTGGCCAGCGGCAGGCCAGTGCGTTGTTCGAACAGTGCGGCGGGCGCGCCGTCGCTCAGGCGCAGCACGTTCATCATGAACTCGAAGGGCAGCTCCTCGGCATCCAGCACGCGCTCGCCGGCCTGGAAGGCCTTGGTCGGGTCGAGGTAGTCCTTGGGCAGGCGGGTCTTCCAGGTGCGGGCGATGCGCCCGTCCGGGGCACTGAGCTTGGCGTGGGCGCCGGCGCCGATGCCGAGGAAGTCGCCGAAGCTCCAGTAGTTGAGATTGTGCCGTGCCTGGCGCCCGGCCTGGGCGTAGGCGGAGACCTCGTACTGCGCATAGCCTTCGGCGGCCAGCAGGGCCTGGCCGGCTTCCTGGATGTCCCACAGCAGGTCGTCTTCCGGCAGCTGCGGCGGCTGGCTCCAGAACACCGTGTTGGGTTCCATGGTCAGCTGGTACCAGGACAGGTGCGTCGGCCCCTGGGCGATGGCCGTGCGCAGGTCGTACAGGGCGTCCTCGATGCTCTGCTCGGGCAGGCCGTGCATCAGGTCGAGGTTGAAGTTGTCGAAGCCGGCGGCACGCGCCATATCGGCGGCGCGGATAGCCTCGTCGCCGTTGTGGATACGCCCCAGGGCCTTGAGCTTGGCTTCCTGGAAGCTCTGCACGCCGATCGACAGGCGGTTGATCCCCAGGCTGCGGTAGTCGCGGAACTTGGCCTGCTCGAAGGTACCCGGGTTGGCTTCCAGGGTGATCTCGATATCGCTGGCGAAGGGCACGCGCTGCTGCACGCCCTGCAGCAGCCGGCCGAGTGCCTTGGCCGAGAACAGGCTGGGGGTGCCGCCGCCGAAGAAGATCGAGGTCAGTTCGCGGCCATACACGTGGCCCAGGTCCTGGTCGAGGTCGGCCAGCAGGGCGTCGACGTATTCCTCTTCCGGCAGGCTAGGCCCGGCGGCATGCGAGTTGAAGTCGCAGTAGGGGCACTTGCGCACGCACCAGGGGATATGGATGTAGAGGGAGAGCGGGGGGAGCTGGAAGTCCCTCACCTCAACCCCTCTCCCGAGGGGAGAGGGGCTAGTGCTGTCCGCAGGTGCTGAGTAAGTGCTCCCCTCTCCCTCTGGGAGAGGGGCAGGGGGTGAGGGCGTCTGGCTCACGTCAGCCCCAGGCGCTGTTTGAGCAGGGCCATGGCGCGGGCGCGGTGGCTGATGCGGTTCTTCTCGTCGCTGGCCAGTTCGGCGCTGGAGCACTGGCGCTCCGGCACCCAGAACAGTGGGTCATAACCGAAGCCCTGCTCGCCACGCGCTTCGTGCAGGATGCTGCCGTGCCAGAGGCCTTCGCAGAGAATCGGCAGTGGGTCGTCGGCATGTCGTACCAGGGCCAGAGCGCAGACGAACTGGGCGCCGCGCTCGCCGTCCGGGACATCCTTCAGGGCGTCCAGCAGCTTGGCGTTGTTGGCTGCGTCGCCTTTGCCATCGGCGTAGCGTGCCGAGTAGATGCCCGGCGCGCCGCCGAGGAAGTCCACGGCCAGGCCTGAATCATCGGCCAGCGCGGGCAGGCCGGAGAAGCGAGCGGCATTGCGCGCCTTGAGGATGGCATTTTCGACGAACGACAGGCCGGTTTCCTCTGGCTCGACGCTGGAGAATTCGCCGATCGAGCGCACGCGCACGTACTCGCCGAGCATGGCCTGGAGTTCCTTGAGCTTGCCGGCGTTGTGGCTGGCGAGTACGAGTTCTTTGAGCAGCATCATTCGTCCGGGAAGACTTCCTGGTTGAAGGTAAGGGTGTGCGGGGCTGCGTCGCCGATCTGCACCTGGATGCTGAAGGTCAGCATTTCGCGCTGGCGCAGCGGGAACTCGGCGAGGTAGTACACGGCGCCGCTTTCCAGCACCTGTTTGAACTTCAGCTCGCTGGTCTGGCCCAGCAGGTTCTTCAGGGTGCCGCTGACCTTGGCGGCCTGGCCCTTGCCGTCTTTCAGCGCGGCGATGTTGAGCACGCCGACGGTCTTGCTGCGGGTCAGTCCGGCGGCGGCGGCCACATCGGGCTGCAGGAAGCTGGAGTTGAACACGCTGTAGTGCACGTCCAGCTCGCCGAAGGTCTGTTTACGCTCGGCAACAGCGGGCAGGGCGAGCAGCAGGCAGAAAACCAGGGATACGAAGCGGCGCATGGCGGAACCTCCGGATTAGATGGCGACGCGGTGGCCGGCCAGGCCGGCCCCGCTGACACGATAGATGCCGATCTCACCCAACAGATTAGGCCAGAGTCGGCTGCCCAGGTTGTGGCGGTGTTCGTGGTCCACTGCCAGGCGCTCCTCGACCCGCGCGCCGAGTTCGTGGCATAGGCGCTCGAAGTCCTCGAAGGTGCAGAAGTGGATGTTCGGCGTGTTGTACCAGGTGTAGGGCAGGAAGTCGGAAACCGGCATGCGGCCCTTGGTGGTGAGGTACCAGCGGCAGCGCCAATGGCCGAAGTTGGGGAAGGTGATGATGCAGGTCTTGCCGACGCGCAGCATCTCCGCCAGCACCTTGTCCGGGTACTTCAGGGCCTGCAGCGACTGGGTCATCACCACCACGTCGAAGCTGTTGTCGGCGAAGTTGCCCAGGCCCTCGTCGAGGTTCTGCTCGATCACGTTGACGCCGCGCTCGATGCAGCGGGCGATTTTCTCCGCGTCGATCTCCAGGCCGTAGCCGCCGACCTGCTTGTGGTCGCGCAGGTGTTCCAGCAGCGCGCCGTCGCCGCAGCCGAGGTCGAGCACCCGGCTGCCCGGGGCTATCCAGTCCTGGATGATTTCCAGATCCGCTCGCATATCAGACCTCGATCCGTTTCATGTAGGCGCCGAAGGCCTGCAGGTAGCGCGGGATCGGCATGAGGAAGGCGTCGTGGCCCTGCGGCGCGTCGATCTCGAGGTAGCAGACGTTCTTCTTGGCGGCCAGCAGGGCATCGACGATCTCTCGCGAGCGTGCCGGCGAGAAGCGCCAGTCGGTGGTGAAGGACATCAGGCAGAAGTCCGCCTTGGCCGTGCTCAGGGTTCTGGCCAGGTCGCCCTCGTGGGCGGCAGCCGGGTCGAAGTAGTCGAGCGCCTTGGTCATCAGCAGGTAGGTGTTGGCGTCGAAGCGCCCGGAGAACTCCTCACCCTGGTAGCGCAGGTAACTCTCGACCTGGAATTCGACGCTGTGGAAGTCATAGTTGAGCTTGTCGGTCTTCAGCTCACGGCCGAATTTCTCGCCCATGGCGTCGTCCGACAGGTAGGTGATGTGGCCGACCATGCGCGCCAGCATGAGGCCGCGCTTGGGGATCACGCCCTGTTCCTGAAAGTGCCCGCCGTGGAACTCCGGGTCGGTGAGGATGGCCTGGCGCGCCACCTCGTTGAAGGCGATGTTCTGTGCCGACAGCTTGGGCGCCGAGGCGATGCACAGGCAGTGGCGCACGCGCTCGGGGTAGCTGATGGTCCACTGCAGCGCCTGCATGCCACCGAGGCTGCCGCCGACCACCGCAGCCCACTGGGTGATGCCCAGCAGGTCGGCCAGGCGCGCCTGACTGTGAACCCAGTCTTCCACTGTCATCACCGGGAAGTCGGCACCGAAGGGCTTGCCGGTCGCCGGATTGAGGCTGGAGGGGCCGGTGGAGCCGTTGCAGCCGCCGAGGTTGTTGAGGCTGACGACGAAGAACTTGTCAGTGTCAATCGGCTTGCCGGGGCCGATGCAGCTGTCCCACCAACCCGGCTTGCGCTCGTCGACGCTGTGGAAGCCGGCAGCATGGTGGTGGCCGGAGAGCGCATGGCAGATCAGTACGGCGTTGCTGGCCGTAGCGTTGAGCGTGCCGTAGGCCTCATAGACCAGTTGGTAGTCGGCCAGGCTGCGGCCGCAGACCAGCGCCAGCGGTTCGCTGAAGCGGGCGGTCTGGGGGGTGACCAGGCCAACGGAGTCGGCGGGGAAAACAGTCGGCATCGACCCTGCTCTCGATTCAGGAAAGTGCAGCAGTCTAAAGAGCACGGCCCCCGTCAGCAAGCGCGGGGGCCGTGGTCAAGTCCCTGAATCCAGAGGCTTTCAGGCGCTGTCGGCGCCGCCTTGCGAACGTGCCGCAGTCGGCAGGTTGACCACCTTGCCTTGGCGCTGGATCGGCGCCGGGCGGCGCAGCACGCGGAGCATCTCGCCGGCCTGGGCCAGTTGGGTTTCCAGCGTGGCCAGGTAGCCGGCCAGTTGCTGGTCGCGCTGGCGTGCCTGCTGGGTTTCCTGGGCCAGGGCCTTGAGGCGCAGCATGTGGGTTTCCAGCATCTGCTTGTGTTCCAGGGTGTGCTGCATCAGTGGCATCAGGGCATCGCCGGCCCATTGCTCGGCCTCGGCGCGCAGGCGCTGGTGCAGGCCCATGACTTCCTGCACCAGGGTGGCGAAGAAGCGTTTGGTCAGGCTGCGCTGCTCGGTGAGCAGGGTCTTGAGCTGCAGGCGGAACTGGTCGGCCTTGTTGCGCAGCTGCTTGAGCTCGCGCTGGTAGCGCTGGCTGTTGAACTGCGGCGCGTCGACCCCGTGCAGCGGGTTTTCCTCGTTGTGTCGGCGGTAGATGGCGGCGACCATCTTGTTGGCCATCTCGGCTTCCTGGGTCAGGTTGCCGAGATCATGCTCGACGTTGCGGAAGAACTGCACGATAGCCTGGTTGATGCCGAGGGTGGTCCAGCTGCCGCTGAGGCCCTGGCGCACCTGGGTCAGGTGTTCCTCCAGGCGCTCCGGACGCACGGCGATGCGCAGCAGGTCGCCCTGGCGCTTGAGCAGGCGCTGGTTGGTCTTCAGGCCCAGCAGGCGCTTGTGGTGCAGGGCATGGTCTTCCTTGGTCTTGGCGGTCAGCTCGAACAGCAGCTGGCCGTTGTCGTGCTGGTGGTGGCTGAGCAGCGTCTGCTGCTCGCGGACCTTCTCCAGACGCAGGTTGAGCACGTGCTGGCTGTTGTTGAGCAGGGCCAGCACCTGGTTGACTACGCGCTCTTCGAGCAGGCGTTCCTTCTGCGCGACGATGCGCTCGCACAGCAGCTGCTCCAGGTCGGCCAGCTGGCTGCGCGCGAGCAGCTCCTCGTCCTTGCGCACCTTGGCGATCAACGCCTGCTTGGCCGACAGCGGCAGCACGCTGGCGGCGGGGATGCCGAGCTGCTTGGCGGTGCTGTTGCGCACCAGGCCGATGGCCTTCTGCACGTACTCCTCGCCGGCCAGGTCGTCCCACAGCACGTCGATCTTGTTGAGCACGGCGAACAGGCTGGCCTGGGTGTCGTCGTCGAGCTGGCGGATGTGCTCGTTCCAGATCGCCATGTCGCTAGCGGTGACGCCGGTGTCTGCAGCCAGCAGAAAGAGAATCGCCTGGGCGCTCGGCAGCATCGACAGGGTCAGCTCGGGCTCGCTGCCCAGCGCGTTGAGGCCGGGCGTGTCGAGGATGCGCAGACCCTGGCGCAGCAGTGGATGATCGAAGTTGACCATGGCATGTCGCCAGGCTGGCACCAGCACCTGGCCGGGCTTGCCGGCCGGCTCCAGCATGTCCGGCAGGAAGCCGAGCTGGATCGCCTGCTCCACCGGCATGGGTTTGGTCTTGGCCACCTGGGCGAAAGCCAGGGCCATGTTGTCCGGGTCGCTCGGGTCGAGTGGGATGTTCACCCAGTGCCGCGGGATGCGCTTGAACTGCGCCACGCTGGCGTCGGTCATGCGCGTCTCGATGGGCAGCAGGCGGATGTAGGAACGCTCAGAGCGCGGGTCGAAGAACAGCTCGGTGGGGCACATGGTGGTGCGCCCGGCGTGCGACGGCAGCATGCGCTGCCCGTATTCGGAGAAGAACAGGCTGTTGATCAGCTCGGTCTTGCCGCGGGAGAACTCGCCGACGAAGGCCAGGGTGATGTGGTCGGTGCGCAGCAGCTTGAGGGCGCGCTCCAGACGGGCGTCCATCGCGTCCGAGCCGAGCCTGTTGTGCGCCAGCCAGCTGCGATAGCGCGTGATTTCGCGCATCAGCTCGCGCTTCCAGGCGACGTAGGCATCTACCTGCTGGCTGAGACGTTCCATGCTCATCCTGGCTCTCCTCTCGGGTGCGCGTCCTGCGTGGGTCGGGATGTTTGGCCGGACAATGCCCATGACTTTGCCGGAGATGCCTGCATTATGCGGTGAGGCGCGTGCTCGTCAATCGGCGCGCTTCACAACTTCGGCCGGCTGGTCGCTCAGGATGACCCAGTGGTCAGTCCCGGCAGGTCCGGCAGCCGGCGCGGAGCGCGGATGCGCACGCGTTTCTGCCGATTCAGCTCGCCGCTTTCCAGGCTGACCTGGCTCTTGGCCACGCCGAAGGCGCCGGCCAGGAAGGTCAGCAGCTGGGCGTTGGCCTTGCCCTCGACCGGCGGCGCAGTGAGGCGGATCTTCAGGCGCTCGCCATGCAGCCCGGCGAATTCATCCTTGCTCGCCTTCGGCTGCAGGTGGCAGTCGAGGAGCAGGTCATCGCCGTCCCAGCGGAACCAGGCCACTTCAGATGAAGGGGCTGAGCACGGCCGGCATGCCGCTCATCATGGCCAGGTTGCCGATCACGAAGCGGTCGATCAGGTTCAGTGCGATGAAGGCGAAGATCGGCGAGATATCCAGGCCGCCGAGGTTCGGTAGCAGGCGGCGGAAGGGCGCCAGCAGCGGTTCGCAGATCTGGTTGACCAGCTGCGCGCCGGGGTTGTAGCTGCCGGGCGCGACCCAGGACAGGATCACGCTGATGATCATGGCGAAGAAGAAGATCTTCAGGAACAGCGAGGTCACCGCAATGATCGCCCACACCAGCAGCTGCAGGCCGACGCTGGCCGGGTTGGCGCCGGCGATCAGGATGACCACCACCATCAGCACCAGTTGTACCAGGATTGCCAGCACCAGCGAGGCCAGGTCGAGGCCGCCGAAGCCGGGGATGATCCGCCGCAGCGGCTTGAGCAGCGGCTGGGTGGCTTTCACTGTGAACTGGCTGAGCGGGTTGTAGAAGTCGGCGCGTACCAGTTGCAGGATGAAGCGCAACAGGACGATCAGCAGGTACAGGCTGCCCAGCGTCTGCACGATATAGATGAGGGCTTCAGCGAATCCGGACATGGACGTTCCTTATTGACCCAGTTGTTCGGCGAGTTCGGCGGAGCGCCGGGCGGCGGCGTCCAGTGCCTGTTGTACCAGAGCTTCGAAGCCGCCGGCCTGGAATGTCTTGATCGCCGCTTCGGTGGTGCCGTTGGGCGAGGTGACGCGGCGGCGCAGCTCGGCGGCTTCCACGTCGCTCTCGGTGGCCATGCGCGCGGCGCCCAGCGCGGTGTGCAGGGTCAGCTGGGCGGCGGTGGCGCGCGGCAGGCCGAGTTTCTCGCCGGCGGCGGTCATCGTCTCGATCAGCAGGAAGAAGTAGGCCGGGCCGCTACCGGAGACGGCGGTGACCGCGTCGATCAGTTGCTCCTCGTCCAGCCACAAGGCCAGGCCGACGGCAGACAGCAGTTGTTCGGCTTGCTGACGCTGGGCGGCGGAGACTTTCGCGTTGGCATACAGGCCGCTGACGCCCTGGCGCAGCAGCGCCGGGGTATTGGGCATGCAGCGCACGATGGCGACATCGCCGAGCCAGCTGGCGAGGCTGGCGCAGGTGATGCCAGCGGCGATCGAGACGATCAGCTGGCCCGGCTGCAGGCTGGTGGCCAGCGCCTGGCTCACGCCTTTGAGCACCTGCGGCTTGGTGGCCAGCACCACTACGTCGGCGTCGGCGATGGCCTCGGCGTTGCTTTCGAACAGTTCGATGCCGAACTCGGCGGCCACCTTGGCGCGCTGCTCGGCACCCGGGTCGCTGGCGCGGATGTGGCTGGTCGGGATGCCCTGGGCGAGCAGGCCGCCGATCAGGCTGGTGGCCATGTTGCCGGCGCCGATGAAGGTGATGCGCGGGTGGGTCATGCAGATGCTTCCTTTATAGGGAGGGCGAGCCGTAGTCGCGGGCACCGAACAGCGCGGTGCCGATGCGAACCCAGGTGGCACCTTCGGCGATGGCCGCTTCCAGGTCCTGGCTCATGCCCATGGATAGAGTGTCGAGATCGGCGTGCAGCTCATCACGCAGCTGGCGCAGACGCGCCAGGGGCGCGCGCTGGGCCTGCGGGTCGTCGCTCGGTTCGGGAATTGTCATCAATCCGCGCAGGCGCAGTCCGGGCAGTTGTGTAACTGCCTGTGCCAGCGCGGGGAGCTCTTCCGGTGTGCAGCCGGATTTGCTGGCCTCGCCGCTGACGTTCACCTGCAGGCAGATGTTCAGCGACGGCAGGTGGGCCGGACGCTGTTCTGACAGGCGCTGGGCGATCTTCAGGCGGTCCACCGAATGCACCCACTGGAAATGCTCGGCGATCAGCTTGGTCTTGTTCGACTGGATGGGACCGATGAAGTGCCAGACCAGATCCAGATCGCTCAGCTCGGCCTGCTTGGCCAGGGCTTCCTGCAGGTAGTTCTCGCCGAAGTCGCGTTGCCCGGCGGCGTAGGCCTCGCGTACCGCGGCGGCGGGTTTGGTCTTGCTCACGGCGAGCAGGCCGACGCTCTGCGAATCGCGCTGCGAGGCTTGCGCCGCCTCACGGATACGCTCGCGAACCTTTGCAATATTCTCTGCTATGGTGGACATTACTTGCGCTCTGTAGCCCGCCCGTCAGGGGTCTGCGGCATTCTACCCGCTTGCATTCGATTGGGGAGTCCCATGGATATTACCGAGCTGCTCGCCTTCAGCGCCAAGCAGGGCGCGTCGGACCTGCACCTCTCGGCGGGCCTGCCGCCGATGATTCGCGTCGACGGTGACGTACGACGGATCAACCTGCCGCCGATGGACCACAAACAGGTCCACGCGTTGATCTACGACATCATGAACGACAAGCAGCGCAAGGATTACGAAGAGTTCCTCGAGACCGACTTCTCCTTCGAAGTGCCGGGCGTGGCGCGCTTCCGGGTCAACGCCTTCAACCAGAACCGTGGCGCCGGCGCCGTGTTCCGGACCATTCCCTCCAAGGTCCTGAGCATGGAAGACCTCGGCATGGGCGAGGTGTTCAAGAAGATCACCGACGTGCCGCGCGGCCTGGTGCTGGTGACCGGTCCGACCGGTTCGGGCAAGTCGACCACCCTGGCGGCCATGCTCGACTACCTGAACAACAACAAGTACCACCACATCCTCACCATCGAAGACCCGATCGAATTCGTTCACGAGTCGAAGAAGTGCCTGGTCAACCAGCGCGAAGTGCACCGCGACACCCACGGCTTCTCCGAAGCCCTGCGCTCGGCACTGCGGGAAGACCCGGACATCATCCTGGTCGGTGAGATGCGTGACCTGGAGACCATCCGCCTGGCGCTGACCGCCGCGGAAACCGGCCACCTGGTATTCGGCACCCTGCACACCACCTCCGCCGCCAAGACCATCGACCGCGTGGTCGACGTGTTCCCGGCCGAGGAGAAATCCATGGTTCGTTCCATGCTGTCGGAGTCGCTGCAGGCGGTGATTTCGCAGACCCTGCTGAAGAAGGTTGGCGGCGGTCGGGTGGCGGCCCACGAGATCATGATCGGCACTCCGGCCATCCGTAACCTGATCCGCGAGGACAAGGTGGCGCAGATGTACTCGGCGATCCAGACCGGCGGTTCGCTGGGCATGCAGACTCTCGACGCCTGCCTGAAGAACCTGCTGAGCAAGGGGCTGGTCAGCCGCGAGTCCGCGCGCGAGAAGGCCAAGACGCCGGAAAACTTCTAACAACAATGATGCCGCCGCGTTTGCGGCGGCCGCACACGAAACACATGGGCGGGAAAGATGGAATTTGAAAAGCTGCTGCGTCTGATGGTGGAGAAGGGTGGTTCCGACCTGTTCATCACCGCCGGCGTGCCTCCTTCGATGAAGGTCAATGGCAAGATCATGCCGGTGACCAAGAATCCCATGTCGCCGGAGCAGACCCGCGAGACGGTGCACTCGGTGATGAACGAGCAGCAGCGCCGCGAGTTCGCCGAGAAGCACGAGTGCAACTTCGCCATCAGCGCCCGTGGTATCGGCCGTTTCCGCGTCAGCGCCTTCTACCAGCGCAACCTCGCTGGCATGGTGCTGCGCCGCATCGAGACCAACATTCCGACCATCGACGACCTCAAGCTGCCCGAGGTGCTGAAGAAGCTGGCGTTGACCAAGCGCGGCCTGGTGCTGTTCGTCGGTGCCACCGGTACCGGCAAGTCCACCTCGCTGGCGGCGATGATCGGCTACCGCAACAAGAACACCAGCGGCCACATCATCTCCATCGAAGACCCGATCGAGTACATCCACCAGCACCAGAACTGTATCGTCACTCAGCGCGAGGTCGGCATCGATACCGAGTCCTTCGAGGTGGCGCTGAAGAACACCCTGCGCCAGGCGCCGGACGTGATTCTGATCGGCGAGATCCGTACCCGCGAGACCATGGACTATGCCGTGGCCTTCGCCGAAACCGGCCACCTGGCCCTGGCGACCCTGCACGCCAACAACGCCAACCAGGCGCTGGACCGCATCATCAACTTCTTCCCGCCGGACCGGCACAACCAGGTGTGGATGGACCTGTCGCTCAACCTCAAGGCAATCGTCGCCCAGCAGCTGGTGCCGACCCCGGACGGCAAGGGCCGTCGTGCGGTGATCGAGGTGTTGATCAATACTCCGCTGGCCGCCGACCTGATCCGTAAGGGTGAGGTACACGAGCTCAAGGGCCTGATGAAGCGTTCCACCGAACTGGGCATGCAGACCTTCGACCAGGCGCTCTACAACCTCTACATCCAGGGCGAGATCACCTACGAGGATGCCCTGCTGTATGCCGACTCGGCCAACGACCTGCGCCTGATGATCAAGCTGGGTTCGGAAACCGATGGCGAGCACCTCACCAGCATGAGCGAAGGCCTCAGCCTGCAGGTGAGCGAGGACGATCCGGGGCGGCGCTTCCGCTAGTTCCGCTGTCTTCCGCGCGCGGGCGAATCACCTTGCCGGCGCGCAGGCCGACGGCCAGCGCCTGGCCGTGGCGTTGTTCGCCGCTGCGTGCCCGTTGCATCAGCTGCGGGATCAGCGGGCCTTCCGGCAGGTTCTTCCAGAAGCGCACCGGCAGATTGTTCTCCAGCACGTCGCGATTCAGGCGCGCAGGGTTGAAGGTGCTCTCGTAGTAAGCCAGCCACAGCTGCTGACCCTGATCATCCGGCGCCTGCGCCCATTGCCGCCACTGTGGCGGGCAGCGTGGCGCATGGTGCAGGCGCTGACCATCCCAGTACACTCCGTCATGCGGCGTGGCGATCAGCCAGCGATGTTGGCCCATGCGCTCGGCGAAGTGGCTACTGGCGCTGGCCAGGATGTCATGGGCAGGTTCGTGCCAGGCGACGAAATCAGGGCCGGCGGCGTCCGCGCAGGGCTGGAAACGCAGGAAGGCATGCAGATGGTGGGCTTCGCGGCGCACCGCCTTGAGCCGTCTGTGCAATTCGCTGCCATCCGGATCACCGGCCAGCATGGCGTTTCGTTCGCCCTGACACACTCTCCATAGCACCCGGTACAGCAGGCTCCAGCGCTCCGCGCAGCGATAGCGCGCGGCCTGCTCCAGTAGCTCCAGCAATTGGCGCGGCACCCTGACCGATGCGTCGGCTGCTGGCGGCTCAGTGGGAGCGTGTGTGCGGGCGAACAGATCGTCATCCGCGTCCTGCCCGCACCAGGTGATCTCCTGTGGCGCGATGTGCTGTGCCAGCAACTGGCGCGCGACCTGGCGCCAGCCGCTGAAGCTGCCGTCGAAGCGGGCGCTGTGCATTACCAGAGCGCCATCTGCGCCGGCGTCTCGCTCAGTTGCAGGCGCAGTCTGTGCGACTCGCTTTCCTGCAACGGCGGCCGGTAGTCCTGGGTGACGATAAAGGGCCGGGCCTTGTCCAGGGCGCAGCGCAGGCGGGTGACATCCTCGTAGCGAATGCGCTTGTGCCGGCGCAGTTCCACCAGGCGCTTGGCGCTGAGCACGCCGATGCCGGGCACGCGCGCGATCAGGGCGGGCTCGGCGCGATTGAGGTCAACGGGAAAATGCTCGCGATGATTCAGCGCCCAGGCCAGCTTGGGGTCGATGTCGAGCGCCAGGTTGCCGGGGCCGCTGAGCAGTTCGCCGGCCGTGAAGCCGTAGCCGCGCAGGAGGAAGTCGGCCTGGTACAGGCGGTGTTCGCGCAGCAGCGGCGGCGCCTCGAAAGGCACGCTCTTGGGGCTGTGCGGAATCGGGCTGAACGCCGAGTAGTAGACCCGGCGCAGGCGGTAGGCGCCGTACAGCGACTGCGCGGTGTGCAGGATGGTGCTGTCGTCGGTGGCGTCGGCGCCGACGATCATCTGCGTGCTCTGCCCGGCTGGGGCGAAGCGCGGGGCACGCTTTTCCGCGCGTGCCTCGTTCTCGCCCTGGTGGATCGAGTGCATGGCCTGCTTGATGGTGCCGACCTGCTTCTCCGGCGCCAGGCGGACCAGGCTACTTTCCGTGGGCAGTTCGATGTTGACGCTGAGACGGTCGGCGTAGCGGCCGGCCTCGGCGATCAGCAGCGGGTCGGCGTCGGGGATGGTCTTGAGGTGGATGTAGCCGCGGAACTGGTGCTCCTCACGCAGCAGCTTGGCCACGCGCACCAGTTGCTCCATGGTGTAGTCGGCGGAACGGATGATGCCCGAGCTGAGGAACAGGCCGCTGATGCAGTTGCGTCGGTAGAAGTCGAGAGTCAGGGTGACGACTTCCTCGGGGGTGAAGCGTGCGCGCGGTACGTCGCTGGAGCGGCGGTTGACGCAGTACTGGCAGTCATACAGGCAGAAGTTGGTCAGCAGGATCTTCAGCAGTGCCACGCAGCGCCCGTCCGGCGTGAAGCTATGGCAGATGCCCATGCCGTTGGTCGCACCCAGTCCGCTCTTGCCCTTGGAGCTGCGCTTGGGTGCGCCGCTGCTGGCGCAGGACACGTCGTACTTGGCGGCATCAGCGAGAATGGTGAGTTTGTCGATCAACTGCATGGCGCAACTCGATTACTGTTTTTATATACAGTATTTCGCTGGGCCACGAGTCGCAAGACGGAAGTTGTAACGCAAAGGATTTCGCCCGCAGGGCAACCTTGCGTAGAGTGCGCGGTCAGTACAACGACGTTAATCGCAGGAGGCAGGCATGCAACGACAGGACACGCACAGCAAGGTCATCGGCTATCTGCTGTGGATCTTCGGCTTTCTCGGCGCTCACCGCTTCTACTACGGCAAGCCGGTGACCGGGACCATCTGGTTCTTCACCCTGGGCCTGTTCTTCATCGGCTGGATCATCGACCTGTTCCTGATCCCGAGCATGGATCGCGAGGCGGACCTGCGCTTCACCGCCGGCGACACTGACTACAACGTGGCCTGGATACTGCTGACCTTCCTCGGCGTGTTCGGTGTCCATCGCATGTACCAGGGCAAGTGGATCACCGGGATCATCTACCTGTTCACCGGTGGCCTGTTCCTGCTCGGCGTGCTCTATGACTTCTGGACGCTGAACACCCAGGTCTCGATCAAGAACGCTTCGCGAGCCTGAATCAGGACAAAAGAAAAAGCCCGCCGATTGGCGGGCTTTTTTGTGCTCGGACGGTTCAGCTCTGGTAGCTGATGCGCCCGTCGACCAGGGTGTAGCGCACCTGGCCGGGCAGGCAGTGGCCGATGAACGGGCAGTTGCCGCCCTTCGAACGCCAGGTCTCGCCGGCCAGGGTCTGGCCTGCGGCGTCGAACAGCGTGATGTCGGCCGGCGCGCCCACGGCCAGGCGCCCGGCGGGCAGGCGCAGGGCCTTGGCCGGGCCGCTGGTGAGGCGGGCGAGCAGGGTTGGCAGGTCGAGCAGGCCGTCCTGCACCAGGGTCAGGGCCAGGGGCAACAGCAGCTCGGCGCTGCTGATGCCCGGCTCGGTGGCGCCAAAGGGCGCCAGCTTGGCATCCGCCTCGTGCGGCTGGTGGTGGCTGGCGATGGCGCCGATCACCCCGGCCTTGACGGCCTGGCGCAGGCCGTCACGGTCGGCGGCAGTGCGCAGCGGCGGCTGCACGTGATAGAGGCTGGAGAAACCGAGCAGCGCCTCGTCGGTGAGGATCAGCTGGTACATCGCCACGTCTGCTGTCACCGGCAGGCCGCGGGCCTGGGCGCTGGCGATCATCTCGGCGCCGCGGGCGCTGGTGATCTGGCTGAAGTGGGCGCGCACGCCGCTTTGCTCGACCAGCAGCAGGTCGCGGGCCAGGGCCACGGTCTCGGCAGTTTCCGGGATGCCGGCCAGGCCGAGGAAACTGGCGGTGGCACCTTCGTGGGCCAGGCCGCCGGCAGCCAGGTCGGCGTCCTGGGCGTGGAACACCACGGTCAGGTCGAAGGTGGCGGCGTATTCCAGGGCGCGGCGCAGGGTGCGGTTGCCCGCCAGCGGTGCCAGGCCGTTGCCGAAGGCGACGCAGCCGGCATCGCGCAGGGCAACCAGCTCGGCCAGCTGCTCGCCGGCGAGATTCTTGGTCAGCGCGCCGATCGGGAACACCTTGGTGTGCCCGGCTTCCTGGGCACGGTCGAGGATCAGCTCGGCCACGGCCGGGGTGTCCAGCACCGGCTTGGTCAGCGGCGGGCAGCACAGGCTGGTGACGCCGCCGGCGGCGGCCGCCAGGGTCTCGCTGGCGATATTGCCCTTGCGGCTGTAGCCCGGCTCGCGCAGGGCCACCGACAGGTCGACCAGGCCGGGGCTGGCGATCAGGCCGCGGGCGTCGATGTCCTGGTCGGCGGCGAAGCCGGCCGGTGCCTGGTCGAAGGCGGCCAGCTTGCCGCCGTCCAGATAGAGGTCGCGGACCTGGTCCAGGCCGCTGGCCGGGTCGATCACCCGGGCTCCGAGGATTCGGCTACGCATCAGTTCTGCTCCTCGGCATTCAGTTGACGCTGGGCGGCCTGGCCGCTCATGGCCATCGACAGCACGGCCATGCGGATGGCGATGCCGTAGGTGACCTGATTGAGAATCACCGACTGCGGACCGTCGGCCACCGCCGACTCGATTTCCACGCCGCGGTTGATCGGCCCCGGGTGCATCACCAGGGCATCCGGCTTGGCCAGCTTGAGGCGTTGCTCGGTCAGGCCGTAGAGCTTGTAGAACTCGCCTTCGCTGGGCAGCAGGCCGCCCTGCATGCGCTCGCGCTGCAGGCGCAGCATGATCACCACGTCGACGTCCTTGAGGCCTTCGCTCAGGTTGTGGTGCACACTGACGCCGTACTGCTCGATGCCGATCGGCAGCAGGGTCTTCGGTCCGATCACGCGGATGTCCGGGCAGCCAAGCGTCTTCAAGGCCAGCATGTTCGAGCGTGCCACCCGCGAATGCAGGATATCGCCGACGATCGCCACCGAGAGATTCTCGAAGCTGCCCTTGTGCCGGCGAATGGTCAGCATGTCGAGCATGCCCTGGGTCGGGTGCGCGTGGCGGCCGTCGCCGCCATTGATGATCGCCAGGTCCGGGCACACGTGCTCGGCGATGAAGTGCGCGGCGCCGGAGTCAGCATGGCGCACGACGAAGATGTCGGCGGCCATGGCTTCGAGGTTGCGCAGGGTGTCGAACAGTGTCTCACCCTTGCTGGTCGAGCTGGTCGACACGTTGAGGCTGATCACGTCGGCCGACAGGCGCTGGGCGGCCAGCTCGAAGGTGGTACGGGTGCGCGTGGAGTTCTCGAAGAACACGTTGCACACGGTCTTGCCGCGCAGCAGCGGGACCTTCTTCACCGCACGGGCGCCAACTTCGAGGAAGGAGTCGGCGGTGTCGAGGATTTCCGTGAGCAGCTCGCGGGGCAGGCCGTCGAGCGAGAGGAAGTGGCGCAGCTGGCCCTGGTCGTTGAGCTGCAGCGAGCGCTTGGCGTCGATGGGCATGGGGTATTCCTAGGCGGAAAGGCTTTGCAGCTCAAGGGTGAGCGGCGCGGGGCCGGACAATTTTACCCGTTGCTCGGGGGCCAGGGCGAGGGTGGCGCCGAGCACGTCGGCGTGGATCGGCAGCTCGCGGGCATCCAGGTCGAGCAGGCTGACCAGGGTCACGCTGGCCGGGCGGCCGTAGTCGAACAGCTCGTTGAGGGCGGCGCGGATAGTACGCCCGCTCATCAGCACGTCGTCGATCAGCACCAGGTGCTGGTCCTCGATCTCGAACGGCAGCTGCGAGGGCTTGACCTGCGGGTGCAGGCCGCTGCGGGTGAAGTCATCGCGGTAGAAGGACACGTCCAGGGTGCCCAGCGGCTGGTCCAGGCCCAGTTCGCGCAGCAGCGCCTCGGCGACCCACACGCCACCGGTGCGGATGCCGATGAAGTGGGCCTGGGCCACGCCGCGGCGCGCCAGCAGCGCCTTGAGGTCGGCGGCCATGCGCGGCAGCAGCTGTTGGGGATCGGGCAGGTTCATCGGCAGTCCTCGCAATCGTTCCTAAAGGTTCTGTTCCAGCCAGCCTTCCAGCAGCAGGGCAGCGGCCAGGGCGTCCACCGGGCGTTCGCGGTAGCCGCCGCGCTGGCCCTGGGCCAGGCGCTGGCCCTTGGCCTCGAAGGTGGTCAGGCGTTCGTCGTGGGTGTGCACCGGCAGGTTGAAGCGGCCGTTGAGGCGGCGTGCGAACTTCTCGGCACGCTCGCTCATTTCGCTCTTGGTGCCGTCCATGTTCAGCGGCAGGCCGACGACGATGGCGTCCGGTTGCCACTCCTTGATCAGCGCCTCGACCTTCTGCCAGTCCGGTACGCCGTTCTGCGCCTTGAGCACGCACAGCTCGCGGGCCTGGCCGGTGATGGCCTGGCCGACGGCGACGCCGATCTGCTTGGTGCCATAGTCGAAGCCGAGCAGCAGGCGCGGTGCGGCACTCATGCGTGGCCGGCCTGGGCGGTGAGCAGGCTGAGGTTGATCCCTAAGCGCGCGGCGGCGGCGCTCAGGCGTTGGTCGAAGGGGGTGTCGAAGAGGATGTCGCTGTCGGCCGGGCAGGTCAGCCAGGCGTTCTCGGCCAGTTCGGTCTCCAGCTGGCCGGCTTCCCAGCCGGCGTAGCCGAGGGTGATCAGGTGTCTGGCCGGGCCATTGCCGTCGGCGATGGCGAACAGGGCGTCCTGCGAGGTGGACAGGGCCAGCTCGCCCAGCTCCAGGGTGGCCTGGAAGCTGTGTCCGGCTGGGTGCAGGACGAAGCCGCGGTCGGTCTGCACCGGCCCGCCGGCAAAGATCGGCAGGCTCTGGCACAGGGCGGGCGGCGGCTCATCCGGGCGCAGCTGCTCCAGCACATCGGCCAGATTGAGGCCGTTGGGGCGGTTGATCACCAGGCCCATGGCGCCCTGTTCGTTGTGCTCCACCAGGTAGGTGACGGTTTGCGCGAAGTTCGGATCGGCCATATGCGGCATGGCGATCAGGAAGTGATGCTTGAGATAGCTGGGAGCGGTTTTCATGGCCGCTAGTTTCGACCCTGACGGCGCCGGCTTCAAGCGTGCGATGCGCGTACTCAGTTGCTGGACAGGCGGTCGCCGCGCTCGAAGCGCCAGGTGCGGATGATTTCCAGGCGGTCGATGTCCGCCAGGTCGCCGGTGAAGGGGGCGAAAGGCGCGGCCAGGCGCACGATGCGCAGGGCGGCCTGGTCCAGCACCTGCTGGCCGGAGGATTCGAGGACCTGCACCTCGTACAGGGTGCCGTCGCGGTTGATCGACACCAGCATGCGCAGGCTGCCATAGATGCGCTGGCGACGGGCTTCCTCGGGGTAGTTGAGGTTGCCAACGCGCTCGACCTTCTTGCGCCACTCGTCCTTGTACCAGGCGCCCTTGTCGCGCATGGTCGAGGCGGCGTTGAGGCGATGGATCTTCGGGCGCTTGGCGTAGAGCTGCTGCTCCTGCGCCAGTTGCGCCTCTAGGCTGGCGATCTCGGCCGACAGCTGGGTGGTGTCGAAGATCGGCGCTTGCTGGGCGTCGGGCTGCGGCTCTTCCTCCTTCTGTTTGGTCGGTGCCTTCTGCGGCTGCGGCTTGCTGGTGGTCAGCGCGGTCTTGGTGGCGACGGCCTCCTTGCGCTGGGTCGGCTGCGGCGCGGCAGCCGGGGTGACCTTGTTCACCTTGCTGTCCTGAAACGGCGCCTGCTCGGTGGTCTTGGGCGCTGCCTTGTGCTCCAGGGTGCCGCTGCCCTGCTGGTTGTCCTGGGCGAGGAAGTCCGCCTCCTTGGGCTTTTCCTCGCTCTTGAAGGTGGACAGAGTGATTTCCAGGGTCTTGCTGATCTCGCCGGGCTTGGCCAGGGTGAAACTGACGCCGAGGATCAGTGCCAGGTGCAGCAGTGTGGCGACGAACAGGGTGAAACCCAGACGATCCGCGGGGCGGATGCCGGAGCTGGTCAGTTCGGCTGGAGGTTTCAGTGCTGCATTCATCGGACTGGGGCGCAAATCGAATTGCCGCGCAGTCTGCCGGCTAGAGCCGGGCGCCTGCAAGCCGCAAGCGCCAAGCTGCCACCTGGATCAAGCTTTGCGCGCGGCAAGCTTGGCCTCGATGGCATCCATCAGGCGCTCGCCGATGCGGGTGTCGAAGGCCTTGTCGATTTCGCGGATGCAGGTCGGGCTGGTCACGTTGATCTCGGTGAGATGCTCGCCGATCACGTCCAGGCCGACGAACAGCAGGCCCTTCTCGCGCAATGCCGGCCCGACCTCGGCGGCGATCCAGCGATCACGCTCGGTCAGCGGTCGCGCCTCGCCGCGGCCACCGGCGGCGAGGTTGCCGCGCGTCTCGCCCTGAGCCGGGATGCGCGCCAGGCAGTAGGGTACCGGTTCGCCGTCGATCATCAGGATGCGCTTGTCGCCATCCTTGATCGCAGGGAGGTAGCCCTGCGCCATGATCTGCTGGGTGCCGTGGGCGGTGAGGGTCTCGAGGATGACCGAGAGGTTGGGATCGCCGGCGCGGTGGCGGAAGATCGAAGAACCGCCCATGCCATCCAGGGGTTTGAGAATGATGTCACGCTGCGCTTCGGCAAACTCGCGCAGAATGTCGGCCCTGCGGCTGACCAGCGTAGGCGGCATGCAATGAGGGAACTGGGTAGCGAACAGCTTCTCGTTGCAGTCGCGCAGGCTCTGCGGGCGGTTGACCACCAGTACGCCGTCGCGTTCGGCCTGCTCCAGTAAGTAAGTGGAGTAGACGAACTCGTTGTCGAAGGGCGGATCCTTGCGCATCAGGATCACATCCAGATCGGCCAGTGGCGCGTCTTTCTCCTCCTCCAGTTCGAACCAGTGCTGCGGGTCGTTGAAGACAGTCAGTGCGGCCATCCGGGCGCGGGCCTGGCCGGCGCTTTGATAGAGGTCGCGCTGTTCCATGTAGAACAGCGACCAGCCGCGGGCCTGGGCAGCCAGGAGCATGGCCAGGGAGCTGTCCTTCTTGAAGTTGATCTGGGCGATGGGATCCATGACGATCCCCAGGCGAATGCTCATGGGGTGAAACCTGCTTCAAGTGGGGCGTAGAGAGACGCAAGGGTGGCGCCGCAAGGCGCCGCCGGTCAAGAAAAACCCCGAGTATTAGGGGCTTATAGATTGCATCAGGAGAGTGTGCTAAAAAGTCCGGACGATCGGGTCGCAGCCCGTAGTGTTACGGCCTCAGCCACACTGTGCTGTATAGATAAAACAAATGACTCACCGAGGCGATGGTAGGGCAGACATGGAACAGCATTCCGAGGGTTTGAAGGTCATGGTGATTGACGATTCGAAAACGATTCGTCGCACCGCCGAGACTCTGCTGAAGAAGGTGGGTTGCGAGGTCATCACTGCGGTAGACGGTTTCGATGCGCTGGCCAAGATCGCCGATACGCATCCGAGCATCATCTTCGTCGACATCATGATGCCGCGCCTCGACGGCTATCAGACCTGTGCCCTGATCAAAAACAACAGTGCTTTCAAATCCACCCCGGTGATCATGCTGTCCTCCAAGGACGGCCTGTTCGATAAGGCCAAGGGGCGCATCGTCGGGTCCGACCAGTACCTGACCAAGCCTTTCAGCAAGGAAGAGCTGCTCGGCGCCATCAAGGCGCATGTGCCCGAATTCGTCCCGGTGGAGCAAGCCTCCTGATAGCCGGCTACAAGCCGGCGATGCCTATTCCGAATGGGGAACTTCATGGCTCGTATTCTGATTGTTGATGACTCGCCGACCGAGATGTACAAGCTGACCGCCATGCTCGAGAAGCATGGTCATCAGGTACTCAAGGCGGAGAATGGTGCCGACGGCGTAGCGCTGGCGCGCCAGGAAAAGCCCGATGCGGTGCTGATGGATATCGTCATGCCCGGTCTCAATGGCTTCCAGGCGACCCGTCAGCTGACCAAGGACGCCGAAACCAGCCACATCCCGGTGATCATCGTCACCACCAAGGATCAGGAGACCGACAAGGTCTGGGGCAAGCGCCAGGGCGCGCGTGACTATCTGACCAAGCCGGTCGACGAAGACACGCTGATGAAGACCCTCAACGCGGTGCTGGCCGGCTAACGCCGCGCCAGTCCGTAGCCATATATAAGAAGAACAGACCAAGGTCGGCATGTCGGACGCGCAATCTCCCTTTCAGCTCCTCGTTGCTCTCGACCAGCGTTGCCGTACGCTGGCTGCCGGTTTGCCGTCGCAGCAGCAGACGGTGCAGACCTGGAGTGGCATCGGTTTCCGCATGGGCGAGCGTTATTTCGTGGCGCCCATGGGTGAAGTCGGCGAAGTGCTGCACGAGCCACGTCATACGCTGTTGCCAGGTGTGAAGAACTGGGTCAAGGGGGTGGCCAACGTGCGTGGTCGCCTGCTGCCGGTGATGGATCTCTGTGGCTTCTTCGGTGGCGAACTGTCGCCCCTGCGCAAGCAGCGCCGGGTGCTGGTGGTGGACCACAATGAGGTGTTCGCCGGCCTGACGGTCGACGAGGTGTTCGGTATGCAGCACTTTCCGGTCGATACCTTCTCCGAGCAGTTGCCGCCCCTTGAGGCCGCGATTGCTCCGTTCATCCATGGGGTGTTCCAGCGCGAACGTCCCTGGCTGGTGTTCAGCCCGCATGCGCTGGCTCAGCACCAGGGCTTTCTCGACGTGGCGGTATAAGCTTTTCGGTTGGGTCGGCACTTGCCGGCCCTTTGGCGTTACATGGAAATCGTTGTGCGGTCGGTCCAGGCGGGGGCCAAATAATGAAAAAACTCGATGCAGGCAATCTCTTGGCAGGTGTGCGCAGTAACACGCTGATCGCCGGACTCTTCGTGGTCCTGATCATTTCCATCGTGTTGCTGTTCGCCAACTTCGCCTACCTCAACACCCAGTCGGGCTACGACAAGGAATACATCAGCCACGCGGGCGAACTGCGCGTGCTGTCCCAGCGTATCGCGAAGAACGCCACCGAAGCGGCGACCGGCAAGGCAGAAGCCTTCCCGCTGCTCAAGGAAGCGCGTCGTGACTTCGAAGAGCGCTGGGGCTTCCTGACCAAGGGCAACGAGGCCAGCGGCCTGCCGGCTGCTCCTGAGTCGGTCAAGGCACAGATGGACGAGGTGCAGAAGGACTGGGACGTGCTGCGGCAGAACGCAGACGCCATCTTGCAGAGCGAGCAGACCGTACTGTCGCTGCACCAGGTGGCCGCGACTCTCGCCGAAACCATTCCGCAGCTGCAGGTCGAGTACGAGGAAGTCGTCGACATCCTGCTACAAAGCGGTGCGCCTGCTGCTCAGGTTTCCGTGGCCCAGCGTCAGTCGCTGCTGGCCGAACGTATCCTCGGCTCGGTGAACAAGGTGCTGGCCGGTGACCAGGACTCGGTGCAGGCCGCCGACATGTTCGGTCGTGACGCCAGTCTGTTCGGTCGCGTACTCAAGGCAATGATTGAAGGCAACAGCGCCATGGAGATCTCCAAGGTGACTGACGAAGACGCCCTGGAGCGTCTGGCCGAAATTTCCGAGCTGTTCCAGTTCGTTTCCGGGTCGGTAGACGAGATTCTGGAAACCTCTCCGGAGCTGTTCCAGGTCCGTGAATCCGCCAACACCATCTTCACCAGCTCGCAAACCCTGTTGGACAAGACCTCCGGTCTGGCTACCGAGTTCGAGAACCTGGCCGACGGCCGTTACTTCAATACCATTGCCGGTTATGTGCTGGGTGCCCTGGCCCTTGCCTCGATCATCCTCATCGGTCTGGTGATGGTGCGCGAGACCAACCGTCGACTGACTTCCACCGCCGAGAAGAACGAGCGTAACCAGGCGGCGATTCTGCGACTGCTCGACGAAATCGCCGACCTCGCCGACGGTGACCTGACCGTGGCTGCGACCGTAACCGAGGACTTCACCGGTGCGATCGCGGACTCCATCAACTACTCCATCGACCAGCTGCGCGACCTGGTAGCGACGATCAACCAGACCGCCGTGCAGGTGGCCGCCGCCGCCCAGGAAACCCAGGCTACCGCGATGCATCTGGCCGAGGCTTCCGAGCACCAGGCCCAGGAAATCGCCGGCGCCTCCGCGGCGATCAACGAAATGGCCGTGTCGATTGACCAGGTATCGGCGAACGCCGCGGAATCCTCCGCGGTAGCGGAACGTTCCGTAGCCATCGCCAACAAGGGTAACGAGGTGGTGCACAACACCATCACCGGCATGGATAACATCCGTGAGCAGATCCAGGACACCTCGAAGCGAATCAAGCGCCTCGGTGAGTCGTCCCAGGAGATCGGTGACATCGTTAGCCTGATTAACGACATTGCCGACCAGACCAACATCCTCGCACTGAACGCCGCGATCCAGGCTTCCATGGCCGGTGACGCCGGTCGAGGCTTCGCCGTGGTAGCGGACGAAGTACAGCGCCTCGCGGAACGTTCCTCCGCCGCGACCAAGCAGATCGAGGCACTGGTTAAGACCATTCAGACCGACACCAACGAAGCGGTGATCTCCATGGAGCAGACCACTTCCGAAGTGGTCCGAGGCGCCCGCCTGGCGCAGGACGCCGGTGTGGCACTGGAAGAGATCGAGAAGGTATCCAAGACCCTCGCGGCCTTGATCCAGAACATCTCCAACGCCGCCCGCCAGCAGGCTTCTTCGGCCGGCCACATCTCCAACACCATGAACGTGATTCAGGAGATCACCTCGCAGACTTCCGCAGGTACCACCGCTACCGCCAAGAGCATTGGTAACCTGGCCAAGATGGCCAGTGAGATGCGTCGTTCGGTATCCGGCTTCACCCTGCCGGACGGCCAGGCCTGATCTGGGGAGGTGCAGCGGCCTGAGAGGGTCGCTGCCCGAGGCATTCGGCCATGAGCGAGGGGCACGGCATGCAGCCAAGCGGCGTCTGGGCCTTGAAGCCTCTGGTCGACATGTCGCAGGCGGAGTTCCGCGACTGGCAGGCCCTGCTGGAAGAGCGTACCGGCGTGGTGATCAACGAGCAGCGCCGAGCCTTTCTACAGACCAACCTGACCGCGCGCATGCGTGAACTGGGCGTCGGCGACTACGCCAGCTACTTCCGCCAGGTCACCGACGGTCCGCGCGGCGCGGTGGAGTGGTCGACCCTGCTGGACCGTCTGACCGTGCAGGAGACCCGTTTCTTCCGCCATCGCCCGTCCTTTGAGGTGCTGGAGAGTTATCTGCGTGGCCGCCTGGCCACCGATGAACAGCAACATCCCCTGGCCCTGTGGAGCGTCGGCTGCTCCAGCGGCGAGGAGCCCTACTCGATGGCGATCTGCGCCGCCGAGGTACTGCGTGAGCTGGGTAGCGAGCGGCAGTTCGGCGTCACCGGAACCGACATCAGTCTGAATGTGTTGAACAAGGCGCGCGAGGCGGTCTATAGCGCGCGCAAGCTGGAACAGATCGACAGTGACCTGTGCGAGCGCTACTTCCTCGCCCAGGCCGATGGTCGTTATCAAGTGGTGCCTGACCTGGTGGCGCGTGTCTGTGTCGCTCGGTTGAATGTGCTGGAACTGGCCAAGGCGCCACAGTCCGGCATGGACGTAATCTTTTGCCAGAACCTGCTGATCTATTTCCGCCGCTGGCGCCGCCGCGAAATCCTCAACCGCCTGGCCGAGCGCCTGGCGCCGGGGGGAATGCTGGTGGTCGGGGTTGGGGAAGTGGTCGGTTGGCAGCATCCGGACCTGGTGCCGGTGGCCGACGAGCGGGTTCTGGCCTTCACCCGCAAGGGCTAAGACAAGAATGACTGGAGCAGGTATGGGTGATCGGCACGACTATGTCGCCCTGGAGTGGGTCAAAGGCGAAATCGCGGAGACCCTGAAGCAGGCCCGCCAGGCCCTGGAGGCGTTCGTCGAGAACCCGCAGGATGCCACGCGCATGCGTTTCTGCCAGACCTACGTGCACCAGGTCCACGGCACTCTGCAGATGGTCGAGTTCTACGGCGCAGCTCTGCTCGCCGAAGAAATGGAGCAGCTGACCCAGGCTCTTCTGGATGGCCGCGTCGGCAATCAGAACGAGGCCCTGGAAGTGCTGATGCAGGCCATCCTGCAGCTGCCGGCCTACCTCGACCGCATTCAGAGTGCGCGTCGCGACCTGCCGATGGTCGTGCTGCCACTGCTCAACGACCTACGTGCCGCGCGCGGCGAGAACCTGCTCTCGGAGACCAGTCTGTTCTCCCCGGACTTGTCAGGTCGCCTGCCGGCGCTGTCCCTGGACTCCCTGGACAAACTGCGCACAGCCGAACTGCCGGTGCTCCTGCGTAAGCTGCGGCAAATGCTGCAGATGGCCCTGGTCGGCGTGATCCGCAGCCAGGATCTGGGCACCAACCTGGGCTACATGGCGCGCGTCTTCGCCCGTCTCGAGACCCTGTGCAAGGAGGCGCCGCTCGGTCCGCTGTGGCAGATCGCTTCCGGTATGGTCGAGGGCCTGGCTAACGGCACCGTGGTCAACAGCGCCTCGGTGCGTACCCTGCTGCGCCAGGTGGATAAGGAGCTCAAGCGCCTGGTCGACCAGGGGGCCGACGGGATCAACCAGCCCGCTCCGGACGAACTGACCAAGAACCTGCTGTTCTATGTGGCCAAGGCGCCGGCGCAGTCGCCGCGTATCCGCGGCCTCAAGGAGCAATACCGCCTCGACGACGCCCTGCCCGACAGTGGTGTGGTTGACGAAGAGCGCGCGCGCCTGGCTGGTCCCGACCGTGATGCCATGCGTTCGGTGGTTGGCGCCCTGTGCGAGGAGCTGGTGCGGGTCAAGGACAGCCTCGACCTGTTCGTGCGCAGCGACCGTAAGCAGGTGGCCGAACTGGATACCCTGCTGGCGCCGCTCAAGCAGATCGCCGATACATTGGCGGTGCTCGGCTTTGGCCAGCCGCGCAAGGTGATCCTCGACCAGATCGATGTGGTACATGCCCTGTCCCTCGGCCAGCGCGAGCCGAACGACGCAGTGCTGATGGACGTAGCCGGCGCCCTGCTCTATGTCGAGGCCACTCTGGCCGGCATGGTCGGTCCCGGTGACGATGCGCAGAACGAACAGAGCCACCTGCCCACCACCGACGTGGCGCAGATTCACCAGTTGGTGATCAAGGAGGCGCGTACCGGCCTGGAGCAGGCCAAGGACGCGATCATCGAGTTCATTGCCTCGCAGTGGAACCATGAGCACCTGGCTCGTGTGCCGGAGCTGCTGACCCAGGTCCGCGGTGGCCTGGCGATGATTCCGCTGGCCCGCGCCGCCGACCTGCTGAAGGCCTGCACCCGCTATATCGAAGAGCAGTTGCTGGTGCGCAAGGCCGTGCCCAACTGGCAGAACCTCGACACCCTGGCCGACGCCATCACCAGCGTCGAGTACTACCTGGAGCGTCTGGCCGAAGACCACGCCACTCAGGGCGACCTGATCCTCGACGTCGCCGAGGAGAGCCTGGAGAGCCTGGGCTACCCGCTCAAGGAGAAACCCTCGATCCTCGATCGCATCGAGCCGCGCGAGGAGATACCGGCACCGCTGGTCGACCCGCTGCAGGACATCGAGGTGCTGGCCGCAGAGGAAATCGCCTTCGAGCCGCTGGCCGAGGAACAGCCGCTGGCGCCGGAAGATCTGCCGGCTCTGTCGAGCGACGAGCTGAGCGTCGAATTCGCCGAGCTGCCGGTCGATGGCAGCGAACTGCTGGTGTCTGACGACAACTGGAGCCTGGGCGATACCGTTCAGGACGCCGCTTCCGGCCTGGACCTGAGCCTCGACGCACCGCTTGAGCTGGCCAGCCTGGATGATCTGCAGCCGCTCACCGCCGAGTCGAGCCTGCTCAACGAGTCGACCGAGTTTCTGCTCAGCGAGGATATGCCGAGTATTGGCGAAGAAACGACCGAAGAATTGAGCCTCGAAAGCACGCCGAGCAACTGGGATGAGCTGGAGATTGCCGATCTCGAACTGCCGGAAGTCGAGCTGCCGAGTGCCCCGGTCGAGCCTGAGCCGACTCCGGTAGCGGTCGAGCGGCCGCTGACCATGGCCGAGGTGATGGCTGCGCCCGTGCAGGCAATCAACCCGCCGGCCCAGGACGTACCGCCGACCCTGCTGCCGCCGCCCGCCGACGAAGAACCGGTGGACGAGGACCTGCTCGAGGTGTTCATCGAGGAGGCCGGTGAGGTCCTCGAGACCATCAACGAATACCTGCCGCAGTGGCGTACCGACACCGACAACAAGGATGCGCTGACCGAAGTGCGGCGTGCCTTCCACACCCTCAAGGGCAGCGGTCGCATGGTCCGCGCCCTGATCATCGGCGAGCTGGCCTGGTCGATCGAGAACATGCTCAACCGCGTGCTGGATCGCAGCATTCAGCCCGACCAGCTGGTACAGCAGGTCATCGCCGATGTGGTCGAGCTGATGCCGGCGCTGGTCGACGAGTTCGCGGCCAAGGCCCAGCGCCAGCGCGATGACGTCGACTGCCTGGCCGCTGCCGCGCATGCCCTGGCGCGTGGCCAGGTACCGAATCTTGTAAGCGCGCCGCTGCAGGCCGAGTTACAGAGCGAGCCGGCGGCTGAGCCGGCCCCGCAACAAGACGAAGAACCGGCACTGGAGATCGAGCTCGAGACAGTGTCGCCCGTCGCCGCCGCCGCGTTCGTCGAGGATGATGGCCTTGACCCCTTGCTCCTGGAAATCTTCCGCAACGAGGCCGAAACCCATCTGGATACCCTGGTCGGCTTCCTTGCCGACTGCGCCCAGGAACTGCCGCAGCCGGTGACCGATGACCTGCAGCGTGCCCTGCATACCCTCAAGGGCAGCGCGCATATGGCCGGCATCCTGCCGATCGCCGAGATCGCCACGCCGCTGGAGAAACTGGTCAAGGAATTCAAGACCAACCTGATCGCTATGGACCTGGCCGAGGCCGAGTTGCTGCACGATGCCGAGCAGCTGTTCCGTGCGGGTCTTGAGCAGCTGGAAAGCCAGCCGCTGGCGCCTATTGCCGGTGCTGCGGAGTTCCTCGAGCGGGTGCAGAAACTGCATCACAGCCGTCTGGACAGCGCCGAGAGTGCGCGTCTGGAAGAGCAGGACCAGCGCGACCCGCAGCTGATCTCGATTTTCCTCGCCGAAGGCATGGACATTCTGCTGGACGCCGAAGACCTGCTGCGCAAGTGGCGTGAGCACCCCAGCGAGCAGCAGGAGCTGTCCGCGCTGCTGGAGGAGCTGAGCATGCTCGGCCGTGGCGCCGAGATGGCCGAACTGCCGCAGATCAGCGAACTGTGTCAGGCCCTGCTGGCTCTCTATCAAGCCGTGCTGGACGGCCGACTGGCCGTCAGCGAGCACTTCTTCAGCGAGGCCGAGGCCGCCCACGAAGCGCTGATCGGTCAGATGGACCAGGTTGCCGCCGCCCTGCAGGTCAGCCCGCAGCCCGAGCGCGTGGCGGCCTTGCGCAACCTGCTGGACCAGGCACTCGACCCTGCCACCCTGGCACTGCTCGACACCGAGAGTGTTTCCGGTCTGGAAGTCGTGGAGCTGGATGAGCTGCCGACCGAGCCTCTGCCGGTAGCGGTCGTCGAGCCTGAACCGGAGCCTGTTGCAGCGATCACGCCGGAGCCGGATGTGACGCTGTCCAGCATGCCGGAGAACCTCGACGCCGAGATGGTGGAGATATTCCTGGAGGAAGCCGTCGACATCCTCGACAGCGCCGGCCAGGCTCTCGATCGCTGGCTGTCCGACCCGGACAGCACCCTGGCGCTATCGTCCCTGCAACGCGACCTGCATACCCTCAAAGGTGGCGCGCGTATGGCCGAGATTCGTGCCATTGGCGATCTCGCGCACGAGCTGGAATCCCTCTACGAAGGCCTGGTTGATCGCCGCTTCAGCTACTCGCCGGCCATGGCCGGCTTGCTGCAGCAGAGCCATGACCGTCTGGCCGTGGTACTGGAACAATTGCAGCGCAACCTGCCGCTGCTCGATTCGACGGAGTTGATCGACGCAATCCGCTCCTTTCGCCAGGGCGGCGCGCTAGCCGCGCCGAGTGTCTCGGTCCAGCAGGAAAGCCCGCAGCCGGTTCCCGCCGCCGAAGCAGTAGCGCAGCCTGTAGAGCCTGAGTCGATGGAGATCGACCTCGGTGAACTGGCCGAGGTGGAGTTCGTGGCTCCGCAGCCGGATGAGCTGCCAGAACTGCATATCGAGGCGCTAGCGCAGCCGGAAGAGGCGCTGCCAGCCGAGCTGCCGGCGCTGAGTGCGGATCAATGGCACCTGGACGAGTCGTTGCCGGCCCTGGGCGCCGAGCTGCTCGACGAGCAGCCGACCAGCCCGGCCGAACCGTCGGACGAGGCGTCGATGGAGATCGACCTTGGCGAGCTGCCGGGCGTCGACTTTGTCGCGCCGCAGCCCGACGAACTGCCAGAGCTGGATATCGAAGCCGTCGCGCAGGTCGAGGCAGAACTGCCGAGCGAACTGCCTGCGCTGAGCTCGGACGAGTGGCGCCTGGACGAGTCCCTACCGGCCCTCGGCGCCGAGGACCTGCAGCCGCTTGCAGAGGACCTGCCGACCCTAGGCGCTGTCGAGGCCGAGCCCGCACCTGTGGCTGCCGCGCCGGCCCCGGCGGTCGATCGCGACCCCGAACTGGTGGAAATCTTCCTCGAGGAGGGTTTCGACATCATGGACAGCGCTTCTGCCGCTCTGCAGCGCTGGATGACCGATGTCGACAACACCCTTGAAGTGGAGTCGCTGCAGCGCGACCTGCACACCCTCAAAGGTGGTGCGCGCATGGCCGAGATTCGCGAGATCGGCGATCTGGCCCACGAGCTGGAGTTCCTTTACGAGGGCGTCGGTGACGGCCGCCTGAAGGCCAACGGCGACCTGTTCGGTGTGCTGCAAGCCTGTCACGACCGTCTCTCCGAGATGCTCGACGCGGTACGCGGCAATCGCGCGATCCCCGACGGGCTGGCGCTGATCGAAACCATCAAGCGTTTCCGTGCCAATCCCGATGCCCAGCTCAGCATGCCCACCAGTGTGCATCTGCAGCCGGTGCAGGAGGAGGCCGAGGCAGACGGTGAGAACGACGAGATCCTCGACATCTTCCTCGAGGAAGGTGACGACCTGCTGGAAGCGATGGAGTCCGCCGTCGGTCGCTGGGAAGCCAACCGCGAGGACGGCTCCGCCATCGACGAACTGCTGCGTATTCTGCACACCCTCAAGGGCGGTGCCCGCCTGGCCGGGCAGAAGCGCCTGGGCGATCTCAGCCATGACCTCGAGCAGCACCTGACCGAGGCCCAGCAGCAGGGCGCGCCCTGGCCGGAGAGCCTGTTCCTCGATGTGCAGTCGGCTTTCGAGGGGCTGCAGAAGGAACTCGACCAGCTGCGCAAGCGCCTCGATGACCATCATGTGGCCGAAGATCAGGCCGTGCCCGCGGAACAGCCGCAGGCTGCCGAACCGCAGCCGGCGCCGGTAGCGCTGGCCGTGCCGCTGGTGGCCGCCAGCAGCCAGCCGCAGCAACAGCAACAGAATCAGGTGCTGCCGTTCGTCCAGCGCGCTGCTGAGGCCGCTGCCCGCGCCGCCGCCCAGCGTGCGCCGCAGGAACTGGTCAAGGTGCCTGCCGAGCTGCTCGAAGGCCTGGTCAACCTGGCCGGCGAGACCTCAATCTTCCGTGGCCGCGTCGAACAGCAGGTGAGCGACGTCGGCTTCACCCTCGGCGAGATGGAGGCGACCATCGAGCGGGTCCGCGACCAGTTGCGCCGCCTCGATACCGAGACCCAGGCACAGATTCTCAGCCGCTATCAGGCCGAAGCCGAGCGCGCCGGCTACGAAGACTTCGACCCGCTGGAGATGGACCGCCACTCGCAGCTGCAGCAGCTGTCCCGTGCGCTGTTCGAGTCCGCCTCCGACTTGCTCGACCTCAAGGAAACCCTGGCGGCGAAGAACCGTGACGCCGAAACCCTGCTGCTACAGCAGGCGCGGGTCAACACCGAGCTGCAGGAAGGCCTGATGCGCACGCGCATGGTGCCGTTCGATCGCCTGGTGCCGCGTCTGCGCCGGATCGTCCGCCAGGTGGCTGGCGAGCTGGGCAAACAGGTCGAGTTCCACGTCGGCAACGCCGATGGCGAGATGGACCGTACTGTGCTGGAGCGCATCGTCGCGCCGCTGGAACACATGCTGCGCAACGCCGTCGACCACGGCATTGAGCCGGCCGACAAGCGTCTTGCCGCCGGCAAGTCCGAGGTCGGCAATATCCGCCTGACCCTCGGTCGCGAAGGTGGCGACATCCTGCTGGTGCTGGCCGATGACGGTGGTGGCATTCGCCTCGACGCGGTACGGCGCAAGGCCATCGAACGTGGCCTGATGGACGAGAACAGTGATCTGTCGGACCACGAGGTGCTGCAGTTCATCCTCGAAGCCGGCTTCTCCACCGCCGAAAAGGTCACGCAGATATCCGGTCGCGGCGTCGGCATGGACGTGGTGCACTCCGAGGTCAAACAGCTCGGCGGCTCGATGAGCATCGAGTCCATCGTTGGCGAAGGCACGCGCTTCCTGATTCGTCTGCCGTTCACCGTATCGGTCAACCGGGCGCTGATGGTGATGTCCGGCGAGGACTTCTACGCCATCCCGCTGAACACCATCGAAGGTATCGTGCGTGTCTCGCCGTACGAGCTGGAGGCTTACTACGGTCCGGATGCGCCGCGCTTCGAATACGCCGGCCAGGCCTACGAACTGAAGTACCTCGGCGACCTGCTGAACAACGGCCAGCAACCCAAGCTGGTCGGCCAGAGCCTGCCGCTGCCGGTGATCCTGGTGCGCTCCAGCGAGCACGCCGTGGCGGTGCAGGTGGATGCCCTGGCGGGTTCCCGCGAAATCGTGGTGAAGAGCCTCGGCCTGCAGTTTGCCGGTGTGCATGGCATCTCCGGTGCGACCATCCTCGGTGACGGTCGCGTGGTGGTGATTCTCGACCTGTTGGCGACCATCCGCGTACGCCATGCCCATCAGCTCAGCCAGGTCCAGGCCCCGCGTCTGGCCAGCCAGGCGCCGGTGGCGAACGAGATCGACAGTTCGCGGCCAACCCTGGTCATGGTGGTGGACGACTCGGTGACCGTGCGCAAGGTGACCAGTCGCCTGCTGGAGCGCAACGGCATGAACGTGCTGACCGCCAAGGACGGTGTTGACGCTATCGCCCAGCTGCAGGAGCACAAGCCGGACATCATGCTGCTGGACATCGAGATGCCGCGCATGGACGGCTTCGAAGTGGCCACCCTGGTGCGCCACGATGAGCGTCTGAAGGATCTGCCGATCATCATGATCACCTCGCGTACTGGCGAGAAGCACCGCGAGCGGGCCATGGCCATCGGCGTCAACGAATACCTGGGCAAGCCGTACCAGGAGTCGGACCTGCTTGAAAACATCCTGAAACTGGTCAAGGACAAGGCCAATGGCTGACAGAACTGCTGCTCGTATTGCGGTCATCGCCGACACCTCGCTGCAGCGCCATGTGCTGCAGCAGGCGCTGTCCGGCAGCGGCTACCAGGTCGTACTCAACAGTGATCCGGCGCGCCTCGACGAGGCGGCGCTGGCCGACTGCGAGACCGACCTGTGGCTGGTGGATCTGGCTCAGTCGGAAGACTCGCCGCTGGTCGACAATCTTCTGGAACAAGCCAGCGCCCCGGTGCTGTTCGGCGAGGGCCATGCCCCGGAACGTCACTCGGAGAACTATCCGCGCTGGGAGCGCCGCCTGTTCGGCAAGCTCAAACGGCTGGTCGGTGATCCGGCGCAGGCCGTCGGCCCTAGTCTGGAGGCCCTGTTGGCCGAGGCGCAGCGCCCCAGCCGTCTGGAGCTACCGGCTGCGTTGGCCGACACGCCACTGGTGGCCGGCGAGCCGGCCAAGCAGGTGTGGCTGCTGGCCGCCTCACTCGGTGGTCCGGCGGCGGTCAAGGAGTTCCTCGACGCGCTGCCCGGCGGTTTGCCGATCGGCTTCATCTACGCCCAGCATATCGACGCCGCCTTTGAGACGGCGCTGCCGCAGGCCGTCGGTCGGCACAGCCAGTGGCACGTCAACCCGGCACGCCACGGCGATGCCGTGCGTTGCGGTGAGGTGGTGGTAGCGCCAATCGCCCATGAACTGGGCTTTGCCGAAGATGGCAGCATGCAGGTGGCCGACCGTGGCTGGCCCGAGCCCTATAGCCCGTCCATCGACCAGATGATGCTCAACCTGGCCCAGCAATATGGGGCCCACTGTGGCGTGATCGCATTCAGCGGCATGGGCAGCGACGGCAGTGCCGCCGCCGCCTACGTGCGTCGTCAGGGTGGCGTGATCTGGACCCAGAGAGCCGACAGCTGTGCCAGCCCGAGCATGCCCGACAGCCTGCGCGAGGGCGGCTACAGCGCTCTCAGCGGCGACCCGCGCGAGCTGGCCGCCGCCCTGGTCAATTATCTGGCCGAGCAGTGCCAGTAACGGCCTCTGCTGTCTTTCAAGGAGCCGCCATGAGCCAAGCCATAGCCTCGCAGAACAGTGTCAGCAGTCTTACCGCCCTGCTGGTGCCGCTGGCCGACCGTACCCTGCTGCTGCCCAACGTGGCAGTGGCCGAGCTGATTCCCTACCGCCCGCCGCATGTCACGCCGGGGCTGCCGTCCTGGTTCCTCGGCCAGGTTGCCTGGCGCGACCTGCAGCTGCCGCTGCTGTCCTTCGAGGCCGCCTCCGGTGGTCAGCCGCAGATCGGCCCGGGTGTGCGGGTGGCCGTGCTCAACGCGATGGGCGGTCGTGACCAGGTCAAGTTCATCGCCCTGCTGGTACAGGGCATCCCGCGCTCAATGAAGGTCGATAGCCACCTGCAGCGCGCCAGCGCTGAGCTGGCGCCGCTGGAACTGGACGCCGTGCAACTCGGCGAGGCGGTGGTGAAGATCCCCGACCTGATCGGCCTGGAACAGAAGCTGGCGGACGCCGGCCTCATCTGAAATGAACGCGGTCCGCCTGGCGCGCCTCGGCGACCTGGAGGTTGCCAGCAGTTGCGTGGCGGGCCAGCAGTTCGACAAACACAGCCACGACGAATTCGTCATCGGCGCCAACCTGCTCGGCGAAGAGCGCATCTGGCTGGACGGCCGTAGCTTCAGCGCCGGCGTCGGCGCCATCACCACCTACAACCCAGGCGAGATCCAGGGCGGAGGTGCGGCCGAGGGCCAGCCCTGGCGCTATGTCAGCCTCTATGTGCCGGCGGCGCAGCTGGCAGATCGCCTGGGTCGCGCCGACCTGCAGTTCGAACGACCCTTGCAGCAGGCGCCGTACCTGGCCCGCGAGTTGGCCTGTGCGGTGGAGGCCTGTTTGAGCGCAGACGCGCTCCTGCGCGAACGTGGCGAAGAGGGCGTGACCCTGCTGCTCGGGCGCATCGCCGCGGGAGCAGGCGTTCGTCTGAGTACCGAGCGGAGTCTGGGGCATGCCGCTGTGGTACGTCTGCAGGAGTTGCTGGCTGCCGACCTGCTGCAGACTCCGAGCCTGGAGCAGATGGCCGCTGAGGTGGGCCTGTCGCGGTTCCATCTGTTGCGCAGTTTCCAGAAACACACCGGGCTCAGCCCTCGGCAGTGGGCCATGCAGCTGCGCACCCGGCGCGCCCAGGGCCTGCTGCGTCTGGGGCTGCCGGCCGGCGAGGTGGCCCATAGACTGGGCTTCGCCGACCAGAGCCATCTCAACCGCCACTTCCGTGCCGCCTACGGCATCAGCCCGGGGCGCTACCAGGCCTGCCTGCGCGGCTAGCAGCGCAATCCGGTTCAAGTCGATACCTGCCGGAGCCTGGATAATCCGCCCGATCGACGAATGCGGAGTGTTCTTGATGTTGGCCATCTTCCTTGCCGCCATGCTGTTCGGCCTGGCCTTTTGTGCGTCACCTGGCGCGGTATTCAGCGAAACGTTGCGCCGCGGCCTGACCGGTGGCTTCCGCCCGGCGCTGCTGGTGCAGCTCGGCTCTTTGATCGGTGATGCGGTCTGGGCGCTGATCGGCCTGACCGGTCTGGTGCTGCTCCTGGCCCAGGACAGCGTGCGCGTACCGCTGACCATCGCCTGTGCGGCCTATCTGTTCTGGCTCGGTATCCAGGGGCTGCGCGATGCCTGGCAGCCGCCGACGCAGGAGGAGGGCACAGCACGGGGGCGCAATGCTTTCGGCGCGGGTGCGCTACTGTCGCTGTCGAACCCGAAGAACATCGTGTTCTGGGGCGCCCTGGGCAGTGCGCTGGCGGGCATTGTCGAGGGCACGCCGAGCCAGGCGCAGATGGCGGTGTTCTTCGCCGGCTTCATGGTCGCCTCGCTGCTCTGGTGCTTCATTTGCGCGGCGCTGGTGGACTGGCTGCGCCGTCACACCTCGCTGCTGTGGCAGCGCATCAGCTATGCCGGCTGCGGTGCGCTGCTGCTGATGCTGGCCGGGCTGACCCTGAGCGGCCTCTGAAGCCAGCAAGAAAAAGCCCCGGACCTTGCGGTGCCGGGGCTTGGGTATCACGAGGTCAACTCAGCGCTGAGATTCCAGCGGGCTCTGCAGCTCGTCGGCCTTCTCCTCGGCCAGGTTGTCCTCGGCGCGGTGGCCGCCCCAGTAGTCGGCATTCTTGATGCCGAGCTTCTCCGGGTGGAATACCGGCTCCTTGCCTTCCTTCTGTTGCGCTTCGTAGTCCTTCAGACAGACGAACGCGGTCTTGTGCATCAGCACGATGGCGATGATGTTCAGCCAGGCCATCAGGCCCACGCCGAGATCGCCCAGACCCCAGGCCAGATCGGCGGTTTTCACGGTGCCGTACACGGTGGCACCGATGATGGCGGCCTTCAGCACCAGCGTCATCCAGGGCCGGTTCACCTTGCGGTTGATGTAGGCGATGTTGGTTTCGGCGATGTAGTAGTAGGCCACGATGGTGGTGAAGGCGAAGAAGAACAGCGCCACGGCGACGAAGATGTTGCCGAAGCCGGGCATGATGTTTTCCATCGCGGTCTGCACATAGCCTGGGCCTGCGGCGACGCCGGCGATGCCGGTGAACAGCGCGCTGCCATCCGGTGCCTGCACGTTGTACTGGCCGGTGATCAGCAGCATGAAGGCGGTGGCGGAGCAGACGAACAGGGTATCAACGTACACCGAAAAGCCTTGCACCAGGCCCTGCTTGGCCGGATGGCTGACGGCGGCGGCGGAGGATGCATGCGGGCCGGTACCCTGGCCGGCTTCGTTGGAATACACGCCGCGCTTCACGCCCCACATGATGGCCAGGCCGAGGATGGCGCCGAAGCCGGCATCGAGGCCGAAGGCGCTCTTGAAGATCAGAGTCAGCACGTCCGGCAGCTTTTCGATGTTCAGCATGACGATGACGCAGGCGACCAGGATGTAGCCCAGCGCCATGAAGGGCACCACGAACTCGGCGAAGCGGGCGATGCGCTTGACTCCGCCGAAGATGATCAGGCCGAGGATGATGGCCAGCACGGCAGCCGTGGTATTCGGGTGTACGCCCAGCGCGGTCTGCACGCTGGAGGCGATGGAGTTGGCCTGCACGCCCGGCAGCAGTACGCCACAGGCGAATACGGTCACCACCGCAAAGACCCAGGCATACCATTTCAGGCCCAGACCCTTCTCGATGTAGAAGGCCGGGCCACCACGGTACTGGCCGTCGATCTTCTCCTTGTAGACCTGGCCGAGGGTGGATTCGACGAAGGCCGAGCTGGCGCCGAGGAAGGCCACCATCCACATCCAGAACACTGCGCCCGGACCACCGAAGGTGATGGCGGTGGCAACGCCGGCGATATTTCCGGTACCCACGCGGCCGGCGAGGGTCATAGTCAGGGCCTGGAAGGAGGTGATGCCATGTTCGTCGGTGCGCCCGTTGAACATCAGGCGGATCATTTCCTTGAAATGGCGGACCTGCAGGAAGCGGCCGCGCAGGGAAAAGTAGAGACCGACACCGAGGCAGAGGTAGATCAGCGCCGGGCTCCAGACAAGCCCGTTGAGTGTGTTGACCAGTTCATTCATGGAGTGCTCCTAGAGCCGCGGGCCTGCAACGGCTCCCTTGTGGGAAAGCGCGGAGCCCGGGCGAGTTGTTATTGGAGTTGGGTCTGGGCGATACGCCCGGACCTCGGCAGGCGCGCAGCGCGGTGGTAGGCCGCCGCTTCGCTCCTGGCGCGCAGAGCATGCCAGAGAGGGACGGGCTTGCCATCCTTGCAAGTCACATCTTGTTACGCCCAGGCGACAGTGGCAGGCGCTAGAAGTCGCCCCACAGCTGCTGGGCCACGGCCAGCGCCACCACTGGTGCGGTCTCGGTGCGCAGCACGCGCGGGCCGAGGCGCGCAGCGTGGAAGCCAACGGCCTTGGCCTGTTCGACCTCGGTCTCGCTTAGGCCACCCTCGGGACCGATCAGAAAGGCCAGGCTCTGCGGCCGGGCGTGGCTTTCCAGTGGCGCGGCGATTGGGTGCAGCACCAGCTTCAGTTCGGCCTGCACGCTGGCCTGCCACTCGCCGAGGCTCACGGGGGCATGAATCACCGGTAGCACCGAGCGCCCGCACTGCTCGCAGGCGCTGATCGCCACCTGGCGCCAGTGGGCCAGGCGCTTGTCGGCGCGCTCGTCCTTCAGACGTACTTCACAGCGCTCGGAGACGATCGGGGTGATCTCGCCGACGCCCAGCTCGGTGGCCTTCTGGATCGCCCAGTCCATGCGCTCGCCGCGCGACAGGCCCTGGCCCAGGTGGATGCGCAGGGGCGATTCGGCCTGGCCGGCGAGCTGCTCGCGCAACTCGACCCGGACCGCCTTCTTGCCCACTTCGATCAGCTCGCCCAGGTATTCCTGGCCGCTGCCGTCGAACAGCTGCACGGCATCGCCTGCGGCATGGCGCAGCACGCGGCCTATATAGTGGGCCTGGGCCTCGGGTAATTCGTGCTGGCCGAGGGACAGCGGGGCGTCGATGAAGAAGCGGGACAGGCGCATGCGGGCGGTCACCTTGAGAAAGGTGGCTATTTTAAGCGCGTTCGCGCATTCCGGTCAGGCGCGCGGTTGCAGCAGCCACACCACCTCGTCCGCTGGGCACTGGCCCTTGAGGCCACCCGCCAGCGGCTGGCGTGCCAGTGGCTGCAGGTGGTAGTGCTGGCCATACAGCGCGGTCAGCTCTTCGGCCAGGACGGCGAAGGGCGGTCCCGGCAACTGGCTTTGCTCATAGTCGAAGCTGATCAGCAGCTGGCGTGCGCCGGCGCTGATCGCGGCCAGGTGGCCGGCATAGCGTGGGCGCAGCGTGACGGGCAGGGCCACCAGGGCGGCGCGGTCGTAGATCGCGTCCACCGGGCCCAGCTGGTCGCGGCTCAGGGCGAAGATGTCGCCGACGAAGACCGTCAGGTTGTCAGTCTCGTAGCGCTTCAGCGCGTCGTTCAGCACCTGGATACGGGGCGCAGTGCCCAGCTCGGCGAACAACTGCTGCACCGCCAGTTCGCTCAGCTCGACGCCCACGACCCGGTAGCCGGCGGCCAGCAGCCAGGCGATATCCAGGGTCTTGCCGCACAGCGGCAGCAGCACGCGGCCAGCGCTGGGCAGGGCGAGGGCGGCGCAGTGTTCGACCAGGAGTGGATTGGCCGCCGGTTCGTGAAAGCCGATCTGGTTGGTCGCCCAGCGGTTATGCCAGAAACTGTGCTCCATGCCGTCAACCCGGATCGCGGTGGTTGGGGTAGAGGTCGGCCTGCACCGCGACGCTGAGCGACTCACGGGTGGCGATGTCGATGCCTTCGCTGGCCACCTCGGCGAGGAAGTCGATCTGTTCGGGGCTGATCACGTAGGGCGGCAGGAAGTACACCACGCTCCCTAGCGGGCGCAGCAAAGCGCCGCGCTCCAGCGCGTGCTGGTACACCGCCAGGCCCCGGCGCTGCTGCCAGGGGTAGGCGGTCTTGCTCGGCTTGTCCTGCACCATCTCGATGGCCAGGGCCATGCCGGTCTGGCGCACTTCGGCGACGTGCGGGTGGTCCTTCAGGTGTTCGGTGGCGCTGGCCATGCGGGCACTGAGTGCCTTGTTGGCCTCGATCACGTTGTCCTGCTCGAAAATGTCCAGGGTCGCCAGGGCCGCGGCGCAGGCCAGCGGGTTGCCGGTATAGGTGTGCGAGTGGAGGAAGGCGCGCAGGGTGGCGTAGTCGTCATAGAAGGCGCCGTACACCTGATCGGTGGTGAGCACGGCGGCCATCGGCAGGTAGCCGCCGGTCAGCGCCTTGGACAGCACCAGGAAGTCCGGGGTGATGCCGGCCTGCTCGCAGGCGAACATCGTCCCGGTGCGGCCGAAGCCGACGGCGATCTCGTCGTGGATCAGGTGCACGCCGTAGCGGTCGCAGGCCTCGCGCAGCAGCTTGAGGTACACCGGGTGGTACATGCGCATGCCGCCGGCGCCCTGGATCAGCGGCTCGACGATGACGGCGGCGACCTCCTGATGGTGCTCGGCCAGGCACTGCTCCATGGCGGCGAACATAGTGCGCGAGTGTTCTTCCCAGCCCATGCCCTCGGGGCGCAGGTAGCAGTCCGGGCTGGGCACCTTGAGCGTATCGAGCAGCAGCGCCTTGTAGGTGTCGGTGAACAGCGCGACGTCGCCCACCGACATAGCCGCCACCGTCTCGCCGTGGTAGCTGTTGGTGAGGGTGATAAAGCGCTTCTTGCCGGGCTGACCGCTGTTGATCCAGTAGTGGTGGCTCATCTTCAGCGCCACCTCGATGCCGGAGGAACCGTTGTCGGCGTAGAACACCTTGGACAGGCCCTCCGGGGTGATCTTTACCAGGCGCTCGGACAGCTCCACCACCGGCGCATGGGTAAAGCCGGCGAGCATCACGTGCTCCAGACTGTCCAGCTGTTCGCGGATGCGGGCGTTGATGCGTGGGTTGCCATGGCCGAATACATTGACCCACCAGGAGCTGACCGCATCCAGGTAGCGCTTGCCGTCGAAGTCTTCCAGCCAGACCCCGTCACCACGGCGTATCGGGATCAGCGGCAGGCGCTCGTGATCCTTCATCTGGGTGCAGGGGTGCCACAGCACGGCGAGGTCGCGCTGCATCCATTGGGTGTTCTGGCTCATGGCTGATCTCCGATACGACAGTGGCTGAGACTACCAGAAGGCTTGCGGGGATACGCCGCCTGCCGTTCGTCCACGCCAACGCGCCGTCCAGAGCCATCGAAGCGAACCATCATGGGTATTTGCTGACTAAGGCGTCAGCGTTTAATCATCTGGTTACTCGATATTTCGAAGCGAAAAATTCCGCTTTTAATCGATGGTTTTGCCGCTAGGCTGTTTCCCAATCGCTTACACGGAAGACTTCTCATGCAGTTGCGCAATTCCGACACCACCTACGGTCTGGTCAGCATCCTGCTGCACTGGCTGGTGGCCCTGGTGGTATTCGGCCTGTTCGGCCTGGGGCTGTGGATGGTCGGTCTGGACTACTACAGCGCCTGGTATCGCACCGCGCCGGACCTGCACAAAAGCATCGGCCTGGTGCTGTTCGCGGTGATGCTCGGGCGCCTGTTCTGGCGTTTCGTCAGCCCACCACCGGCTGCACCGGCCAACCATGGCCGGGCGACTCGCCTGGCGTCCAAGGCTGGCCATGCGTTCCTCTACCTGGCCCTGTTTGTCCTGATGATCAGCGGCTACCTGATTTCCACCGCTGACGGCCGCGGCATTGCCGTGTTCGACCTGTTCGAGGTGCCAGCGACGCTGACCAGTATCCCGGACCAGGCCGACGTCGCTGGCGCCATCCACGAATACCTCGCCTGGGCCCTGGTGATCTTCGCCGGCCTGCATGCCCTGGCAGCGCTCAAGCACCATTTCATTGACCGTGACGCCACCCTGGTGCGCATGTTCGGTCGCACCGGCAAGTAACCCACAAGGAGACTGTTAATGCTCAAGAAAACCTTCGCCGCCCTGACCCTGGGCGCCGCTCTGTTCGCTGGCCAGGCCATGGCTGCCGACTACGCCATCGACAAGGAAGGCCAGCACGCCTTCATCAACTTCAAGATCAGCCACCTCGGCTACAGCTGGCTGTACGGCACCTTCAAGGACTTCGACGGCAGCTTCAGCTTTGATGCCAAGGCCCCGGAAGCCAGCAAGGTGAGCGTCAAGATCAACACCGCCAGCATCGACTCCAACCACGCCGAGCGTGACAAGCACCTGCGCAGTGGCGACTTCCTCAATGTCGACAAGCACCCGACTGCCACCTTCGAGTCCACCTCGGTCAAGAGCACCGGCGAAGGCACTGCCGACATCACCGGCAACCTGACCCTCAACGGTGTGACCAAACCAGTGGTGATTGCTGCCAAGTTCCTCGGCGAAGGCAGCGACCCGTGGGGCGGCTACCGTGCCGGCTTCGAGGGCAGCACCAAGCTGAAGCTGAAGGACTTCAATATCCAGAAGGACCTCGGCCCGGCTTCCCAGGAAGTGGAGCTGATTCTCTCGGTGGAAGGCGTGCGCCAGTAACGCCGTTGCCGAACGCAGCAAAATGGAAAAGCCGGCCCAGTGCCGGCTTTTTTGTGGTTTGGCCCAGCGGATGGGCATAAAAAAGCCGGCCATTGGCCGGCTTTTGCAGAGCGCAGGGGTTACTCCGCCGTATCGCTCTTGCGCGTCAGCAGTGCCGGCTTCTCGCTGCGCGGGCGGCTGCCCGGCAGGCTTTCCAGCTGCTCCAGCGTTGGCAGGCGCTCACCCTTGCGGATTATCAGCGGCTGTTTGGCCGCGCGGCTGTCCTGTACCGCCGGCTCCTGGCGCTCGTAGCGGGGCTCGTCACGGCGCCCGCCGCCCTGGCGTTGGCCCTGGCCGCCGCGGTTGCGGTTCTGCCCCTGACCCTGGCCGCCCTGGCGTTGACCCTGCTTCTGTCCGCCTTGACGTGGGCCCTGGCCACCCTGACGCGGCGCGCCCTGGGTGCGCCCTTGCCCACCCTGGCCGCGCTGAGCGCCACTCTGGCCACCGCGGCGCGGATTACGGCCCTGCGGTTGCGGCTGGGGCGGCACATAGTCGGCGCGGTTGCCGAAGTTGTCGAATTCGTCGTCGAGGAACTCCTCGGGGTCACGCTCCGGTGGCAGTGCCAGCGGGGCTGCCGGCTTGCCGGCCTGGCGCGGCGTGTTCTGCTGCGGCTGCTGGCCGGCTTCGCCCTTGCCCTTGCCGCGGCGACGCTTGCGCTTCTTGCCCTGGCCGTCGCCGGCTTCAGCGTCGGCCTTGGGTTCGTGCTTGGGCTCGTGGCGCGGTTTGTCGGCGCGCGGCTGGCGCTCCGGGCGCGGACCACGGGCTTCCGGCTTCTCCACCTCGACACTGGCCGGGTCGAAGCCCTGCATGTCGCCGGCGGGAATCTGCTGCTTGGTCATGCGTTCGATGGCCTTGAGCAGCTTCTCCTCGTCCGGCGCCACCAGCGAGATGGCCTCGCCGCTGCGACCGGCACGGCCGGTGCGGCCGATGCGGTGGACGTAATCTTCCTCGACGTTGGGCAGCTCGTAGTTGACCACGTGCGGCAGCTGGTCGATGTCCAGGCCACGGGCGGCGATATCGGTGGCGACCAGGATGCGCACCTGGTTGGCCTTGAAGTCGGCCAGGGCCTTGGTGCGTGCGTTCTGGCTCTTGTTGCCGTGGATCGCGGCGGCCGGCAGGCCGTGCTTGTCCAGGTACTCGGCGAGACGGTTGGCACCGTGCTTGGTACGGGTGAACACCAGTACCTGTTCCCAGGCACCGAGGGTGATCAGGTGCGCCAGCAGGGCACGCTTGTGCGTGGCCGGGATACGGAACACGCGCTGCTCGATGCGCTCGACCGTGGTGTTCGGCGGCGTCACCTCGATGCGCTCGGGGTCGTGCAGCAGCTTGTTGGCGAGGGCGATGATGTCCTTGGAGAAGGTCGCCGAGAACAGCAGGTTCTGGCGCTGCGCCGGCAGGCGGGCGAGGACCTTCTTCACGTCGTGGATGAAGCCCATGTCGAGCATGCGGTCGGCTTCGTCGAGGACCAGGATCTCCACGCGGGACAGGTCGACGCTACCCTGGCCGGCCAGGTCGAGCAGGCGGCCGGGGCAGGCCACCAGCACGTCGACGCCCTTGGCCAGGGCCTGTACCTGCGGGTTCATGCCGACGCCACCGAAGATGCAGGCGCTGACGAATTTCAGATCGCGGGCGTAGATCTTGAAGCTGTCGTGGACCTGGGCTGCCAGCTCGCGGGTGGGGGTCAGCACCAGCACGCGCGGCTGTTTCGGGCCATGGCGGTGTTCGCGGTCCGGATGGCCACCCGGGAACAGACGTTCCAGGATCGGCAGGGCGAAGCCTGCGGTTTTACCAGTACCCGTCTGGGCGGCGACCATCAGATCGCGGCCTTGCAACACGGCGGGGATGGCCCGCTGTTGCACCGGAGTGGGCTGGGCGTAACCGGCGGCTTCTACCGCGCCGGCCAATGCCTCGGAGAGACCGAGGGAAGCAAAGGACATGTGTAATCCTGTCAATATGGGGCGAAAGCCCGATGGGGAAGAGTCTGGCTTGAATCGCTCTGGTTGAACGATCCCGTCCGGTACTGCTGGGCGATGGGTTGCCGAGCGTCCGGGCGCAAGCCTGGCGTAGAGGCCCGAGTATAACAGAGCCGCTAGTCTGCGCTAGCGTTGCTCTGCCCGGCGGTTGGTGCGGTGGAGTGCTGATGGTAGCGTCGCAGGATGGCGGTGTACTCGGGCGACTGCTTCAGGCGCCGCAGTTCCTGTTCAAAGCTGGGCACCAGTGCAGCGGCTTCGGAGCGTCGGCTGAAGGCTGCATACACATGGTCGCTGTAGAGTGGCTGGGCGCTGTAGGCAATCTCATCCTGCACGCCGAGGTTCTTGGCGGTGAACAGGCCGACGGCACGATCGGTGATGACCAGGTCGATGCGGCCCAGCATCAACTTGCCGATGTTGGCATCCAGGGTTGGTGCGTCCTCCCGGATAAAGTGCGTGCCAGTGGCGAATGCCTCGTGGCTGTATGCATAGCCCGGCTCGGTGCCGACCCGCAGGCCCTTGAGATCGTCCACCGAGCGGATGTTGTGGGGCCGTGTCCGCGCGTGGAAAAGGACCATGGCACTCTCGGCCATGGGCTCGCTGGGGAAGATCATGGTCTTGGCGCGCTCGTCACTGTAGAAAGCGTCCAGCAGGATATCCAGCTTGCCATCGGCCATCTTGCGCAGGCAGCGGCGCCACGGCTCCAAGGTGATTTCATAGCTGACGCCGAGGTTGCTGAGCGCCAGTTGCAGAAGGTCGGCATCAATGCCGCGAACCTGGCCGTCTTCCAGCAGGGTGTAGGGCGGCCATTCGTTTGTGCACACCTTGAGGGGCTGAGCGTGGCCGGTGATGCACCAGCCGAGCAGAATGATCAGTGCGGAGACTCTTGCCACGATGCAGTGTCCTCACTCGAGTACCTTTACGACTGTAGTGGGGCTCGTGGCAGAGGTTGGTCTCTTTCGTCTGTTTTTGTGTCGATCAGCTGACCAGCTTGTAACAGGGTATATACGCGCTGCCGCCCGGCAGCTTCATGCGGTGCTGCTCGACGAAGGCGTGCAGCAGCCGGTCAAGCGGGCGCATGATGCTCGGGTCGCCTTTGATTTCGTAGGGGCCGTGCTCCTCGATCATGCGGATGCCATGGGCCTTGACGTTGCCGGCGACGATGCCGGAGAAGGCGCGGCGCAGGTTGGCGGCGAGTGCATGTACCGGCTGCTCGCGAGTCAGGTCGAGCGCCGCCATGCTGGCATGGGTCGGCACGAACGGACGCTGGAAGCTCTCGTCGATCTTCAGTAGCCAGTTGAAGTGGAAGGCATCGTTACGCTCGCGGCGGAACTGCGCGACCTCCTTGATTCCCGCTGCCATCTGCCGGGCCACTTCGGCCGGGTCGTTGATGATCATCCGGTAGCGCTGCTGGGCCGCTCGGCCAAGGGTGGCGCCGATGAAGTCATGCAGCTGCTGCAGGTAGGGCTCGGCGCTGCGCGGGCCGGTGAGGATCACCGGGAAGGGCAGCTCGGCGTTGTCCGGATGGGTGAGGATGCCGAGCAGGTAGAGGAACTCCTCGGCCGTGCCGACGCCGCCGGGGAAGATGATGATGCCGTGACCGACGCGGACGAAGGCCTCCAGGCGCTTCTCGATGTCGGGCAGGATCACCAGCTCGTTGACGATCGGGTTGGGCGCTTCGGCGGCGATGATGCCCGGCTCGGTCAGGCCCAGGTAGCGGCCGCTGCCGATGCGTTGCTTGGCATGGGCGATGGTGGCGCCTTTCATCGGCCCCTTCATCACGCCGGGACCGCAGCCGGTGCAGATATCCAGACGGCGCAGGCCGAGCTCGTGGCCGACCTTCTTGGTGTACTTGTATTCCTCGGTGCTGATCGAGTGACCGCCCCAGCACACCACCATCCGCGGCTCGGCACCGGCGCGCAGGGTGCGGGCGTTGCGCAGTAGGTGGAAGACGTAGTCGGTGATGCCCTGCGAGCTGTCGAAGTCGATGCGCTGGTTTTCCAGCTCGCTTTGCGTGTAGACGATGTCGCGCAGGGCGCTGAACAGCATCTCGCGGGTGCTGGCAATCATCTCGCCATCGACGAAGGCATCGGCCGGGGCATTGCGCAGTTCCAGGCGAATGCCGCGATCCTGCTGGTGGATGAGTACCTCGAAATCCGGGTAGGCCTCGAGAATGGTCTTGGCGTTGTCGCTGTGCGAGCCGGTGTTGAGGATCGCCAGCGCACACTGACGGAACAGGGCGTAGATGCTCCCGGAGCCGGTCTCGCGCAGCTGCTGCACTTCACGCTGGGAGAGGGTTTCCAGGCTGCCCTTGGGGCTTACCGAGGCGTTGATCTTGTTGCGTACCAGATTCATCGAGGCTTCCGTGTCGGACGCGCGCCTGCGTCGGAAGGCGGCGCGCAAGGTGTGTCTGGCATGAGATCGCGCCGCCGCCGCAAAGTTGCCGGGCGGCGCGCTCGCCTCAGCGGGGCAGCTTGAGGTTGTTCCAGATGGCCAGGCTGGCATCGGCCTGGTTGAGGGTATAGAAGTGCAGGCCCGGGGCGCCGCCCTGCAGCAGGCGTTCGCACATTTCGGTCACCACCTGCTCGCCGAAGGCCTGGATGCTGTCCAGATCATCGCCGTAGGCTTCCAGCTGCTTGCGGATCCAGCGCGGAATCTCGGCGCCGCAGGCGTCGGAGAAGCGCGCCAGCTTGCTGTAGTTGGTGATCGGCATGATACCGGGGACGATCGGCAGGTCGACACCCAGCTTGCGCACGCGCTCGACGAAGTAGAAGTAGCAGTCGGCGCTGAAGAAGTACTGGGTGATGGCGCTGTTGGCGCCGGCCCGGCACTTGCGCACGAAGTTCTGCAGGTCGTCTTCGTAGCTGCGCGCCTGCGGGTGCACTTCCGGGTAGGCGGCCACTTCGATGTGGAAGTGATCGCCGGTCTCGCTGCGGATGAACTCCACCAGCTCGTTGGCGTAGCGCAGCTCACCGCTGGCCATGCCCATGCCGGACGGCAGGTCGCCGCGCAGGGCGACGATGCGCTTGATGCCGGAATTCTTGTACTGGCTGAGCAGGCTGCGCAGCTCGTCCTTGCTGTCACCGACGCAGGACAGGTGCGGCGCGGTCGGCACGCCGACATCGCCATCGAGCTGCAGCACGGTGTTGAGGGTGCGGTCGCGGGTGGAGCCACCGGCACCGTAGGTGCAGGAGAAGAAATCCGGGTTGTAGGCGGCCAGCTGGCGGGCCACGCCCATCAGCTTCTCGTGACCGGCTTCGGTCTTGGTGGGAAAGAACTCGAAACTGTAGCGACGTTCTTGCGACATAAATCTGGTCCTTGCAGACGCGAAGAAGGCGGGGCGTTGCCGCCCCGCCTTCTTGGTGCATCAGTAGCGGTAGGTGTCCGGCTTGAACGGGCCTTCTACAGTGACGCCGATGTAGTCGGCCTGCTGCTTGGTCAGCTGGGTGACGACGCCACCGAAGCCCTTGACCATTTCCAGCGCCACTTCCTCGTCGAGCTTCTTCGGCAGCACTTCCACGGTCAGGCGCTCGGCCTTTTTCTCCGGGGAGAGGTCGGCGAACTTCTGCTCGTACAGGAAGATCTGCGCCAGCACCTGGTTGGCGAAGGAGCCGTCCATGATCCGGCTTGGGTGACCGGTGGCGTTGCCCAGGTTCACCAGGCGGCCTTCGGCCAGCAGGATCAGGTAGTCGTCGTTGGCCGGATCGAAGCTGCCAGCGCCGGTGCGGTGGATCTTGTGCACCTGCGGCTTGACCTCTTCCCACGCCCAGTTCTTGCGCATGAAGGCGGTGTCGATCTCGTTGTCGAAGTGGCCGATGTTGCACACCACGGCGCGCTTCTTCAGGGCCTTGAGCATGCCGGCGTCACACACGTTGACGTTGCCGGTGGTGGTGACGATCAGGTCGATCTTGCCCAGCAGGTCGCGATCGACGCAGGCCTCGGTGCCGTCGTTGAGGCCGTTCTTGTACGGGGAGACCAGCTCGAAGCCGTCCATGCAGGCCTGCATGGCGCAGATCGGGTCGATCTCGGTGACCTTGACGATCATGCCTTCCTGGCGAAGCGACTGGGCCGAACCCTTGCCCACGTCGCCGTAGCCGATCACCAGGGCCTGCTTGCCGGACAGCAGGTGGTCGGTGCCGCGCTTGATGGCATCGTTCAGGCTGTGGCGGCAGCCGTACTTGTTGTCGTTCTTGCTCTTGGTGACCGCGTCGTTGACGTTGATCGCCGGGACCTTGAGGGTGCCGGCCTTGAGCATGTCGAGCAGGCGGTGCACACCGGTGGTGGTCTCTTCGGTCACGCCGTGGATGCGCTCGAGCATCTGCGGGTACTTCTTGTGCAGGATCTCGGTCAGGTCACCGCCGTCGTCCAGCACCATGTTGGCGTCCCACGGCTGGCCGTCCTTGAGGATGGTCTGCTCGATGCACCACTCGTACTCCTCCTCGGTCTCGCCTTTCCAGGCGAAAACCGGGATGCCGGCAGCGGCGATGGCAGCGGCCGCTTGGTCCTGGGTCGAGAAGATGTTGCAGCTGGACCAGCGCACTTCGGCGCCCAGCGCGACCAGGGTCTCGATCAGCACGCCGGTCTGGATAGTCATGTGGATGCAGCCGATGATCTTGGCGCCTTTCAGCGGCTGGCTGGCAGCGTACTTGCGACGCAGGCCCATCAGTGCCGGCATCTCGGACTCGGCGATGATCAGTTCCTTGCGGCCCCACTCGGCCAGGGAAATGTCGGCGACTTTATAATCGGTAAAAGCAGCGCTCATGCAAAAGCTCTCCATTCGTTGTCTGCGAATGGGCGCCGTTGATGCGTTTGGGTAACGCCCCATCCGAGCCTGACAGGCGGTCTTTCAGCCTGCTGCAGCGCCCCTCGGACAGGTGGCGGGCATGACCGGGTGAAGCCGGCCATGTGAAGCACGGCGATTATAGCCATCCCGGCGGCGCAGCCCAAGGTCTTCCGTCGTGCAGCATTCTGCGACAGCCTGGCGCTTGGCGATCGAGGGTGGACTGGCAATACTGTCGCCCCCTTCGTCCGTGATTGGCTGTAGATATGAAGTCGAAACTGCTCCTTGGCCTGCTGGCTGTGACGCTGCTGGTGGGCTGTGACCGGGTCGATCCCAACTCTCCGCTGGGCAAGCGCCAGGCCCTGTTCGAAGAGATGCTGCGCACCAGCGAAGATCTGGGCGGCATGCTGCGCGGGCGCCTGAGTTTCAATGAGCAGCGTTTCGCCGAAGGCGCGGCCAAGCTCGACGAGCTGTCGCGCCAGCCCTGGCAGTACTTCCCGCAGGTGCGCGAAAGCGACGGCGACAGCCAGGCGCGCGATGAGGTGTGGCAGCGCCAGGAGCGCTTCCAGCAGCTGGCGCGGGAGCTGGAAGCCGCCACCGCCGAGCTGCGTGGCGCGGCCCAGGTCAAACCGTTGAAGGCGCGCGCACTGGAGGCGCCGGTGGCCAAGGTCGAGGCGGCCTGCAAGGCCTGCCACGAAGAGTTCCGCATCTACTAGAAACCCTCGATGCCGCTGCGCTGCAGCTGCTCGCGCAGGTGCAGCACGTCCGGGTGGCGGAAGAAGGCTGTCAGCTGGGCGGCTCGGGTCGGGCCCACGCCGGCATAGGTATCCCAGTCTGCCGCCTCGCGTGCCGCCAGCGCTGCCCAATCGCCCTGCAGCGGCGCCGAGCCGCTGGGTGGCAGGCCCAGGGCGCGCAGCCATTGCGCGAAGGGGCGCTGCCGCGCGCTGGCGAAGCTGGCGGACAGGCTCGCCGCACTGCGCTGGCCGAAGCCCGGGCGGCGGGCCAGTTCTTCTTCCGCCAGTGTCAGCCAGTCCAGCAACCCCTGCAGTTGCAGCTTTTCCCAGGTGCCGGCGCCGACGCCGGGCAGCGCCAGGCCCTGCTTGCCGCCCAGCCACTGCAGGCGCGCGGCGAACTGGCTGGCGCAGCCGGGCGTCGGCCGAAAGCAGCTGAGGGCGTGGTGCTGCGCCGGGTCCGGTACCTGCAGCTGCGTGCGCTGCTGAGCACGCCAGACCACGCTCTCCATGTGCGGGATGGTCAGGCCGGCGAGGGCGATGGCCACCTGGTCGCCGGGCCGCACATCCAGCTCGCGCCAGCGTTGCAATGAACCGAGGCTGACGCGGCGCACCTGGCGTCCGTCCAGTTCGACCGCCTGCAGCTGCAATAGCGGGGTGATGCGCCCCGTGCGGCCAATCTCGAACCGCACGGCACGCACCTGGGCCAGGGCCTGACGCGGTGGGTATTTCCAGGCCGCGGCCCAGCTCGGCGGCTCAGCGCTCCAGCTGTCGCCAGATGGGCGCTGGCCCTGGCGCAGCACCACGCCATCGCTGGCAAACGGCAGGGGCTGGTGATACCAGCGCTCGCGCCATTGGCCGGCCTCCGCCGCCGTGCGCAGCGGCAGGGTCAGCGCGACGCTGTCGGCGAAACCCAGCGCGCGCAGGCCCTGCAGGCGCTCGGTCATGCTCGCCGGGCCGTTCGGCCAGTCCCAGACGAACAGGCCCACCTGCCGGGCGCGCGGTTCATCCAGCGTGCCGCGTGCCATGGCGCCCGCGGCCAGGCCGCGCAGGCCATTGCCGCCGTCACGGGCCTGCACGTGATCGTCGACGCGCCAGTACAGCTCGCCCTGCAGGATCAGTGCGTCGCGGTGGGGCAGGCTCTGTGGAATGGCGCCGATCAGTCGGGCGCGCGCCGTCCAGTCCTGGCCGCTGCGGCCGTCGCCGCGGCTGATCACCTGCTGCAGCCTGCCGTCGCGGTAGACCAGGGTGACGGCGACGCCATCGACCTTGGGCTGGATCCACAGGTCGTCGCGGCCGACCATCCAGGCGCGCACGGCGTGTGCGTCGCGCAACTTGGCCAGGCCGGTCTGCGCCACCGGGTGGGCGACAGGGCCGCCGGCGCCCTGCAGTGGCGCGCCGGCTGTCGTGGCCTCGGTGGGGAAGCAGGCCTGCCAGTCCTCCAGGCGCTGGCGCGACTGGTCGTAGAGCTCGTCGCTGATCGGTGAGCGGCCCTGGCGGTGGTAGGCGTCTTCCCAATCGGCTAGCTGCGCGGCGAGTGCCGCCAGTTCCCGTCGGGCCTGTTCGGCGGACCAGTCGGGGCAGGGCGCGGCGGCCACACAGCCGGAGCATAGGGCCAGAAGCAGCAGGTAGAGGCGAGGGGGCATGGCGAGCGTCCTTGCTCGTGGTGACAAGCGACAAGCCTAGCCCAGGGCATAAAAAAACCCCGCCGAAGCGGGGCTTTGCGTCGCGGCAACCTGGCCTTACAGGCCGGCGGCGGCGCGCAGGGCGTCGACCTTGTCGGTCTTTTCCCAGGTGAAGGTGCTGAAGGTGTCGCTGCCGACGGTCTTCTGCTGCGGGGTGCGGCCGAAGTGGCCGTAGGCCGCGGTGTCGCGGTACATCGGGTGGAGCAGGTCGAGCATCTTGGTGATGGCGTAAGGACGCAGGTCGAACACTTCGCGCACCAGCTGGATGATCTTGTCTTCGGCGATCTTGTGGGTGCCGAAGGTGTTGACCGAGATGGAGGTCGGCTGGGCCACGCCGATGGCGTAGGACACCTGGATCTCGCAGCGCTCGGCCAGGCCGGCGGCAACGATGTTCTTGGCCACGTAGCGGCCGGCGTAGGCAGCCGAACGGTCGACCTTGGACGGGTCCTTGCCGGAGAAGGCGCCGCCGCCGTGGCGTGCCATGCCGCCGTAGGAGTCGACGATGATCTTGCGCCCGGTCAGACCGCAGTCACCCACCGGGCCGCCAATCACGAAGTTGCCGGTCGGGTTGATGTGGAACTGGGTGTCCTTGTGCAGCAGCTCGGCCGGCAGGGTGTGCTTGATGATCAGCTCCATCACCGCTTCACGCAGGTCGGGCAGCGACACTTCCGGGCTGTGCTGGGTGGACAGCACCACGGCGTCGATGCCGACCACCTTGCCGTTCTCGTAGCGGCAGGTGACCTGGCTCTTGGCATCCGGGCGCAGCCACGGCAGCAGGCCGGACTTGCGCGCCTCGGCCTGGCGCTCGACCAGGCGGTGCGAGAAGCAGATCGGTGCCGGCATCAGCACGTCGGTCTCGTTGCTGGCGTAGCCGAACATCAGGCCCTGGTCACCGGCGCCCTGGTCTTCCGGCTTGGCACGGTCGACGCCCTGGTTGATGTCCGGGGACTGCTTGCCAATGATGTTCATCACGCCGCAGGTTGCGCCGTCGAAGCCGACGTCGGAGCTGGTGTAGCCGATGTCGCAGATCACGTCGCGGACGATCTGCTCCAGATCAACCCAGGCGCTGGTGGTGACTTCGCCGGCGACGATGGCGACGCCGGTCTTGACCAGGGTCTCCACGGCCACGCGGGCGTGCTTGTCCTGGGCGATGATGGCGTCGAGGACGGCATCGGAAATCTGGTCGGCGATCTTGTCCGGGTGGCCTTCGGACACGGATTCGGAGGTAAACAGGGAGTATTCGCTCATTTCAAAATCCTATTCCTATTCATACCTGGTGTGGCGGGTTTGCTTCGCATCCGGCTTGGCAAAGTGCCGTACCTGAATCTGAAAGCCGTTCTTGAGGCCCACATAGAGGCTCTCGCCGGGCGTGAGCCCCGCGGCATCGGCCCAGCGGGCCAGATCTTCCTGTTCAAAGCCTAGCCAGAGGTCGCCGCAGGCCGTCCTGGCCCAGCTCTGGTCATGGCTGCACAGCTCGGTGATCAGCAGGCTGCCGGTCGGTCTGACCAGGCGGGCCAGCTGCTTCAGCGCCTCGGCCGGGGCGGCGAAATGGTGCAGCACCATGTTCACCACCACGCAGTCGGCGGCGTCGATCTCGTCCTTGAGGGCATCGGCGAGCTTGAGCTCGACATTGCCCAGTCGTTCGGTGTCACAGCGCTGGCGCGCCAGCTCCAGCATCGCCTCGCTGTTGTCCAGCGCTACTACCCGGGCGAAGCGGCGGGCCAGCTCCGGCAGGAAGCCACCGTCGCCGGGGCCGACTTCCAGGGCTGTGCTGCCGGTGGCGAAGCCCAGCGCATCGAGCAGGGCCAGCACGCTGTCGCGGTACTGCGGCAGGCCGGCGATCAGGTCCTGCTGGGCCTGGAACTTGTCCGCCGCGCGGGCGAAAAAGTCGCGGCTGGCGGCGGCGCGCTGGGCGTGCACGGCGGCGATGCGCGCCTCGACTTCGGCCGGTAGCTGCAGGCCGTCGACCTCCGCCAGCAGCGCGCCGTGCAGGGTGCCGCCGAGTAGCTCGCCCTGCGGCAGGGCGCGACGGTAGAACACGGCGTTGCCTTCGCGGCGGGTCGCCACCAGGCCGGCCTGGGCCAGGACCTTGAGGTGGTGGCTCATGCCCGACTGGCCGATGGCGAAGATCTGCGCCAGTTCCAGTACGCCGAACGAGTCGTTGGCCAGCGCGCGCAACACGTTCAGGCGCAGCGGGTCGCCGCCGGCCTTGCACAGGGCGGCGAGCTCATCGGCTGGCTCGAAGCGGAGCTGGGGCACGCGCATATTCATAGGGCCGGCAGTCTAGTCGGTCACTTTTCATCCAGCAACAGCAATATCAAAAAGTTTTGATATTGCTGTCGATCATCTGCAGGAAGGCGGCTGGCGCTGGGTTCAGGCGGCTGCCCAGGCGCCACAGCACATGCAGCTCGCGTTCAATCTGCAGATCGCGCACGTCGAGCTGCACCAGGCGACCGTCGGCCAGTTCATCTTCCACCACCAGCTGCGACAGCCAGGCAATGCCGCGCCCGCCGGCGATCAGGCGTTTGAGCGGCTCGGTGCCGCCGCCGATCATTGCCGCGCGTGCTTCCAGGCCTCGGGCGCGGTAGGCCTGTTCGATGCTGGCGCGGGCGCCGGAGCCGGGTTCGCGCAGGTACAGTTCGTGCGCCTGCAGCTCGGCCAGCCGCAGGTTTTGGCGGCCGGCCAGCGGGTGTGCGGGGCCAGCCACTGGCAGCAGCTGGTCGCGGGCCAGCAGGTGGTGGGCATAGTCATCGGCCGGGAAGGGGCCTTCGACGAAACCCAGGCTGATCAGTGCGTCATCCAGCTGCTGCAGCACTTCCCGGGTATTGCTCATCTGCAGGCTGACGAACACGCCGGGGTGCCGTTCACGGAAGCGATTGAGCAGCGGCGGCAGCCAGTAGGCGCCCAGGGTCGCGCTGGCGCCGAGGATGAGCTCGCCATGGCCGAGCTCGGCCAGGTCACGCAGGTCGCGCTCGGCGGCCTGCTCCAGGGCGAAGATGCGCTCGGCGAACTGCAGCAGGCGCTGACCGCCCTCGGTGGGCGTCACGCCGCGCGGGTGGCGGTCGAACAGGGCCAGGCCGAGGCTGGCCTCCAGGTCGCGGATTTCCCGGGTCACCGCCGGTTGGCTGATGTGCAGGGTCTCCGCGCCACGGCTGACGCTGCCGGCCTGGGCGACGGCGAGGAAGACCTTGAGGTGGTGCAGGTTCATAGCCTTGCCATATCAATTAGGTATCCATGTGATGCTGAATATGTATTTTTAATATGGCAAGTGGCGCCTTAGCCTGACCCTGTCTGTAGTCACCCCACGGGACCGCCCGACCGGAGTCTTATGCCTCGTCCTTTTACTCGCTTGCCCGAACCCTGGGCATTCATCCGTCACTTCACCCCCAACTGGTTCGCCGTGACCATGGGTACCGGCGTGCTTGCCCTGGTAATTGCCCGCCTGCCCTGGGCGGTGCCTGGGCACATGGCGCTGGCCGAGGCCCTGTGGCTGTTCGGCGTGGTCCTGTTCGCCCTGTTCGCCCTGCTGTTCCTCGCCCGTCTGGTGCTGCACCGCGACACCCTGTTGCCGATGCTGCTGCACCCGGTGCAGTCGATGTTCCTCGGAGCCATTCCGATGGGGCTGGCGGTGCTGGTCAACGGTCTGCTGCAGTTCGGTCCGGCGCGCTGGGGTGAGGGGGTGTATGTGCTGGCGCACGGCCTGTGGTGGCTGGATGCGGCCCTGGCACTGGGCAGTGCGTTGCTGGTGCCCTACCTGATGTTCACCCGGCAGAGCCATGCGCTGGAGAAGATGACGGCCGTGTGGCTGCTGCCGATCGTCGCGCCGGAGGTGGCGGCAGGCGCCGCCGGCGCGTTGGCGCCGCACCTGGACCCGGCTGCCGCGCGCCAGGTACTGGTGGTCGGCTTCATCCTCTGGGGTATGTCGCTGGCCCTGGCCTTCTCGCTGATCACCCTGGTGCTGCTGCGCCTGGCCCTGCACAAGCTGCCGGACACCGACTTCGCCGCCACCAGCTGGCTGCCGCTGGGGCCGCTGGCCACTGGCTGTCTCGGCCTGCTGAGCATGGGGCAGGCGGCGCCTGCCGCATTCGCCGGTACACCGCTGGCCGTAGCGGCAGAGCTGGCGCACGGCATCGGCCTAGTCGGCGGATTGGCACTGTGGGGCGCGGGCCTGTGGTGGCTGGTCATCGCCACTCTGTTCACTCGCCATTACATCCGCGACAACATGGCCTTCAACCTCGGCTGGTGGGGCTTCACTTTCCCGCTTGGGGTGTTCGCCCTGGCCACCTTCGAGCTGCTGCACCTGACCGAGCTGCGCTTCTTCGCCTGGGTCGGTCTGGTCCTGGCGGTGCAGCTGACGGCGGTCTGGCTGCTGGTGCTGCAGCGCACGCTGCGGGGAATGTGGCACGGCGAGCTGTTCCGTGCCCCTTGCCTGAGTACGCCGCAGCCCGCAGCGCACGGCATTTTCAGCGCCGATTGAGGGCTGGCGGGAGGGGCTTCGACCATCTGTCATTGCCCCTGGGGGCCTGGCTGGGCGAAAATACGCGCCTTTTACGTGACCAGCCCCCCCGCAGGAGATTAGCGATGCCCAGCCGTCGTGAGCGAGCCAATGCCATTCGTGCCCTCAGCATGGATGCCGTGCAAAAGGCCAACAGCGGCCACCCCGGCGCCCCCATGGGCATGGCCGACATCGCCGAGGTGCTGTGGCGTGACTACCTCAAGCACAACCCGCAAAACCCGCAGTGGGCCGACCGTGACCGCTTCGTGCTGTCCAACGGCCACGGCTCGATGCTGATCTACTCGCTGCTGCACCTGACCGGCTACGACCTGTCGATCGACGATCTGAAGAACTTCCGTCAGCTGCACAGCAAAACCCCGGGCCACCCGGAGTACGGCTATACCCCGGGCGTGGAAACCACCACCGGCCCGCTGGGTCAGGGCATTGCCAATGCCGTGGGCTTCGCCATCGCCGAGAAGGTGCTGGGCGCGCAGTTCAACCGCCCGGGCCACAGTATCGTCGACCACCACACCTACGTGTTCCTGGGCGACGGCTGCATGATGGAAGGCATCAGCCATGAAGTCTGCTCGCTGGCCGGCACCCTGGGCCTTGGCAAGCTGATCGCCTTCTACGACGACAACGGCATCTCCATCGACGGCGAAGTGCACGGCTGGTTCACCGACGATACCCCGGCGCGATTCGAAGCCTACGGCTGGCAGGTGATCCGCAATGTCGACGGCCACGATGCCGAGGAAATCCAGACCGCGCTCAAGACCGCGCGCGCCGAAACCGAGCGCCCGACCCTGATCTGCTGCAAGACCGTGATCGGCTTCGGCTCGCCCAACAAGGGCGGCAAGGAAGAGTGCCACGGCGCGCCGCTGGGCAACGACGAGATCGCCCTGACCCGCGCCAAGCTGGGCTGGAACCATGGCCCGTTCGAGATCCCGGCCGACATCTATGCCGAGTGGGATGCCAAGGCCGCCGGCGCTGCCAACGAGGCCGAGTGGAACCAGCGCTTCGCTGCCTACGCCGCTGCCTATCCGGAGCTGGCTGCCGAGTTCAAGCGCCGCATGGCTGGCGAGCTGCCGGCTGACTTCGCCGAGAAGGCCGCTGCCTATGTCGCCGAAGTGGCGGCCAAGGGCGAAACCATCGCCAGCCGCAAGGCCAGCCAGAATGCGCTGAACGCCTTCGGCCCGCTGCTGCCGGAATTCCTCGGCGGCTCCGCCGATCTCGCCGGCTCCAACCTGACCCTGTGGAAGGGCTGCAAGGGCGTGGAAGCAGGCGACGCGGCCGGCAACTACCTGTTCTACGGCGTGCGCGAGTTCGGCATGAGCGCCATCATGAACGGCGTGGCCCTGCACGGTGGTTTCATCCCCTACGGCGCGACCTTCCTGATCTTCATGGAATACGCGCGCAACGCCGTGCGCATGTCCGCGTTGATGAAGCAGCGCGTGCTCTACGTGTTCACCCACGACTCCATCGGTCTGGGTGAAGACGGCCCGACCCACCAGCCGATCGAGCAGCTGGCCAGCCTGCGCGGCACGCCGAACCTGGACACCTGGCGCCCGGCCGATGCCGTGGAGTCCGCCGTGGCCTGGAAGTACGCCATTGAGCGCGCTGACGGTCCGTCCGCGCTGATCTTCAGCCGTCAGAACCTGCCGCACCAGGCCCGCGACGCCCAGCAGCTGGCCGATGTGGCCCGCGGCGCCTACGTACTCAAGGACTGCGCCGGTGAGCCGGAGCTGATTCTGATCGCCACCGGCTCGGAAGTCGGCCTGGCCGTACAGGCTTTCGAGAAGCTGAGCGAGCAGGGCAAGAAGGTCCGCGTCGTTTCCATGCCGTCGACCAGTGTGTTCGATCAGCAGGACGCCGCCTACAAGCAGGCCGTGCTGCCGCTGCAGGTGGGCGCGCGTATCGCCATCGAGGCCTCGCATGCCGACTACTGGTACAAGTACGTCGGTCTGGAAGGCCGCATCATCGGCATGACCACCTTTGGTGAGTCGGCGCCGGCCGCGCAGTTGTTCGAGGAGTTCGGCTTCACCGTCGAGAACATCCTGGAAACCGCTGCCGAGCTGCTGGACGCCTGAGTCACCCCTCTCCCGCTTGCGGGAGAGGGGCAGCGGTAGAGGGTTGCTTTGCTGGCGACCCTCTCCCCATCCCTCTCCCATGAATGGGAGAGGGGGCTGCCCTGTCATCGAGAGAGCCCATGCCCAACGCCCGCCCCTACAAAGTCGCCCTCAACGGCTACGGCCGTATCGGTCGCTGCGTGCTGCGCGCCTTGCACGAGCGCGGCGCGGCGGCGGGCTTTGAGATCGTGGCGCTGAACGACCTGGCCGACCAGGCCAGCATCGAATACCTGACCCGCTTCGACTCCACCCACGGCCGCTTCCCCGGCCAGGTGCAGGTCGACGGTGATTGCCTGCACATCAATGGCGACTGCGTGAAGGTGCTGCGCCAGAGCGAGCCGGAAGGCATCGACTGGGCCGCGCTGGGCATCGACCTGCTGCTGGAATGCTCCGGCGTGTACCATAGCCGTGCCGATGGCGAGCGCTTTCTCAGGGCCGGCGCGCCGCGGGTGCTGTTCTCCCAGCCGATGGCCAGCGAAGCGGACATCGATGCCACCGTGGTGTTCGGGGTCAACCAGCAACGCCTGAGCGGCGCGGAAAAGCTGGTGTCGAATGCGTCCTGCACCACCAATTGCGCGGTGCCGCTGCTCAAATTGCTCAACGAGACGCTGGGCATCGAGTACATCTCGATCACCACCATCCACTCGGCCATGAACGACCAGCCGGTGATCGATGCCTACCACCACGAAGACCTGCGCCGCACGCGCTCGGCCTTCCAGTCGGTGATTCCCGTTTCGACGGGGCTCGCGCGGGGCATCGAACGTCTGCTGCCGGAGCTGTCCGGGCGCATCCAGGCCAAGGCCATCCGCGTGCCGACGGTGAACGTGTCCTGCCTCGACATCACCCTGCAGGTGGCGCGTGACACCAGTGCCGCCGAGATCAATGCCTTGCTGCGCCAGGCCGCCGAGGCCGGTCCGCTGCAGGGCCTGCTGGCCTACACCGAACTGCCGCATGCCAGCTGCGATTTCAACCATGATGCCCATTCCGCCATCGTCGACGGCAGCCAGACCCGGGTCTCCGGCCCGCGCCTGGTCAACCTGCTGGCCTGGTTCGACAACGAATGGGGCTTTGCCAACCGTATGCTCGACGTTGCGGAACACTTCCTCGCCGTCGCCAATTCCTCCAAGTAACCAGCCCCCGTGAAGGACTGACCATGACCGTTCTGAAGATGACCGATCTCGACCTCGCCGGTAAGCGCGTGCTGATCCGCGAAGACCTCAACGTGCCGGTGAAGGACGGCGTGGTGAAGAGCGACGCGCGCATCCTCGCTTCCCTGCCGACCATCAAGCTGGCCCTGGAGAAAGGCGCGGCGGTGATGGTCTGCTCGCACCTGGGCCGCCCGACCGAGGGCGAGTTCTCCGAGGAGAACAGCCTGGCGCCGGTCGCCGCCTACCTGAGCAAGGCTCTGGGTCGTGAAGTGCCGCTGGTCAAGGACTACCTGGGCGGCGTCGAGGTGAAAGCCGGCGAGATCGTGCTGTTCGAGAACGTGCGCTTCAACAAGGGCGAGAAGAAGAACGCTGACGAGCTGGCTCAGCAGTACGCCGCCCTGTGCGACGTGTTCGTCATGGACGCCTTCGGCACTGCCCACCGCGCCGAGGGTTCGACCCACGGCGTGGCCAAGTTCGCCAAGGTCGCCGCTGCCGGCCCGCTGCTGGCCGCCGAGCTGGACGCCCTGGGCAAGGCTCTGGGCAACCCGCAACGCCCGATGGCGGCCATCGTCGCCGGCTCCAAGGTGTCGACCAAGCTCGACGTGCTGAACAGCCTGAGCCAGATCTGCGACCAGCTGATCGTCGGCGGCGGCATCGCCAACACCTTCCTCGCCGCAGCCGGGCACAAGGTCGGCAAGTCGCTGTACGAGGCCGATCTGGTCGACACCGCCAAGGCCATCGCCGCCAAGGTCAGCGTGCCGCTGCCGGTCGACGTGGTGGTGGCCAAGGCCTTCGCCGAAGACGCCGAAGCGACTGTGAAAGCCATCGCCGACGTTGCCGACGACGACATGATCCTCGACATCGGCCCGCAGACTGCCGCGCAGTTCGCCGAGCTGCTGAAGTCGTCCAAGACCATCCTGTGGAACGGCCCGGTCGGCGTGTTCGAGTTCGACCAGTTCGGCAACGGCACCAAGGTGCTGGCGCAGGCCATCGCCGAGAGCCCGGCGTTCTCCATCGCCGGTGGTGGCGACACCCTGGCCGCCATCGACAAGTACGGCGTGGGCGAGCAGATTTCCTACATCTCCACCGGCGGCGGTGCCTTCCTCGAATTCGTCGAGGGCAAGGTCCTGCCGGCCGTGGAAGTGCTGGAACAGCGCGCCAAGTAACCTCTTCTCCCGTTTACGGGAGAGGGGAGCAAAGGCCAACCGGAGAACCACCATGCTGAAACAAGCAAGCTGCCCCCTGGCCCTGGTTGCCCTGCTGGGTGGCTGTGCCAGTCAGCCGCCGAGCGACGAGTGGACCCGCTGGGTCTGCGACAGCCAGGCCGAAGTGCTGTGGCGTCTTGCCGACGCCGATGGTGAGAGCGTGGACCTGCGCCTGGGCGGCGACGATATCGTCCACCGCCTGGTGCAGGAGCCGTCCGGCTCGGGTGCGCTCTACAGCGACGGCATGCTGGCCTTCCACACCAAGGGTGACGAAGGTCTGGTGTACCGGGTGGCCGATGACGACCTGATCGGTCGCGGTTGCCGCGCCCGCTAGCGGCAAAGCATTTGCATGACCCCGCGCTCAGGCTGTGCGCGGGTTGGGATGGCGGGGCAGCCCGACGTCCGGAGACTTGAACCAGGCTCGCCCGTGGGGCAGGCTTGCACGATTAACGACCCATTCCGGGAGACAGGAACACCATGGCACTCATCAGCATGCGCCAGATGCTCGACCACGCCGCCGAATTCGGCTACGGCGTGCCGGCTTTCAACGTCAACAACCTCGAGCAGATGCGCGCGATCATGGAAGCGGCCGACAAGACCGATTCCCCGGTGATCGTCCAGGCGTCCGCCGGCGCCCGCAAGTACGCCGGTGCGCCCTTCCTGCGCCACCTGATCCTGGCCGCCATCGAAGAATTCCCGCATATCCCGGTGTGCATGCACCAGGACCACGGCACCAGCCCGGACGTGTGCCAGCGCTCGATCCAGCTGGGCTTCAGCTCGGTGATGATGGATGGCTCGCTGAAGGAAGACGGCAAGACCCCGGCCGACTACGACTACAACGTCCGCGTCACCCAGCAGACCGTGGCCTTCGCCCACGCCTGCGGCGTGTCCGTGGAAGGCGAGCTGGGCTGCCTGGGCAGCCTGGAAACCGGTATGGCCGGTGAAGAAGACGGCGTTGGCGCCGAAGGCGTGCTGGACCACAGCCAGCTGCTGACCGACCCGGAAGAAGCTGCCGCTTTCGTCAAGGCCACTCAGGTGGATGCCCTGGCGATTGCCATCGGCACCAGCCACGGCGCTTACAAGTTCACCAAGCCGCCGACCGGTGATGTGCTGTCGATCGAGCGCATCAAGGAAATCCACAAGCGCATCCCCAACACTCACCTGGTGATGCACGGCTCCTCCTCGGTACCGCAGGAGTGGCTGAAGGTGATCAACGAGTTCGGCGGCGACATCAAGGAAACCTACGGCGTGCCAGTCGAGGAAATCGTCGAGGGCATCAAGCACGGCGTGCGCAAGGTCAATATCGACACCGACCTGCGCCTGGCCTCCACCGGTGCCATCCGCCGCATGATGGCCGAGCATCCGAGCGAGTTCGACCCGCGCAAGTTCTTCGCCAAGACCATCGTCGCCATGCGTGACATCTGCATCGCCCGCTACGAAGCCTTCGGCACCGCCGGCAACGCCTCCAAGATCAAGCCGATCTCCCTGGAAGGCATGTACCAGCGCTACGCCAGTGGCGAGCTGGCGGCCAAGGTCAACTAAGCATCAGGTGAATGAAAAAGGCCCGCTATAGCGGGCCTTCTCTTTTCTGCGTGCCATCTAAACCAGCAAGCTGCTGGCATCCAAGTTGCTGACACCCAGCAGTTTGATTTCGAAGTCGGCGTTCATATCCCCACTCAGATTTCCATAGAGAATCTGGTTTTGGAAGCGCAGCTGGCCTAAGCCAGTGAAGCTCGCCGAACCGATGAAGGTGAACGCGTTGTTACCGCTAAGCAGGCTGTTTGCATCGAGTGCCGAAAGGTTGATCCGGTCACCCTGGCTGGCATTGAAGTCGGTAATGACATCACGCTGCGCCCCCACCCCCAGTTCGCTCAGTGCTTTGAACAGGAAGATGTCTGCACCTTCTCCTCCGGTCAGGATATCGGCCCCCAGGTTGCCAATCAGGAAGTCATTGCCCCCCCCTCCAATCAGGGTGTCGGTTCCTGCGCCGCCATCGAGACTGTTGCCATTCGCATCACCAGTCAAGGTGTTGGCCTCACCATTGCCTGTGAGATTGATGGTGGTGAGGCCATTGAGGGCGCTGGCGTCGAGGTTCTCCAGGTTGGCTCCGAGGGTGAGAGTGGTGGTCTGGCTCAAGACGCTACCGCGTAATAGCACGGTATCGATACCGGCACCGGCGGCTTCGATTATGTTGTCCTCAAGAGAGGTGGTGCTATTGATGTCCAGCTGGAGAAGATCGACGATGTAGGTATCGTTGCCCTTGCCGCCTGAGAGGGTATCGGCGCCGGCCCTGCCGTCGAGGATGTTATTGCCGTCGTTGCCGGTGAGGTTGTTGCGCAGGGCGTTGCCGATGCCATCGAGGTTGGCGGTGCCGGTGAGGATGAGGTTCTCCAGCTCGGCACCGAGTGTCCAGGACAGGCTACTGCTGACAGTGTCGGTGCCTTCGCCGGCGAGCTCCTCGGTACGGTCGGCCGCGTTGTCGACGACATAGGTGTCGTTGCCTAGGCCGCCGATCAGTGTGTCGGAGCCAGCGCCGCCGTCGAGATGATCCTCACCGGCATTGCCGGTGAGGAGGTTGTTGGAAGCGTTGCCAGTAAGGATGTTATTGGCCTCATTGCCGGTGCCGTTGATGGCATCAGAGCCTGTGAGGACGAGATTCTCCAGCTCGGCGCCGAGGGTCCAAGAGATACTACTAGCGACGGTGTCGGTGCCCTGTCCGGTGATTTCGGTGACGACGTCGTTGACGTTGTCGACGACATAGGTGTCGTGACCCATGCCCCCGGTCAGGGTGTCGGCACCGGCCCCGCCGTCGAGGCGGTTGTTGGCGGCGTTGCCGATCAGCACGTTGTTGGCGTCGTTACCAGTCAGGTTGAACAAGCCGGTGCCGGTAAGGGTGATGTTCTCCAGGTGCTGGCGGCCGCTCAGGTCGATGTTCTGAGCCACAGAGGTCGAGGCGTTGGTATAGACGATCTGCAGGGTGTCGGTACCCTCGTCGACTAGCTCCTGGACTAGGTTCAGCTCGCTGGCGTTGTCGAGTACATAGGTGTCGTTGCCCAGGCCGCCGATCAGCGTGTCGATACCGGCACCGCCATCGAGTCGGTCGTCACCAAGCCCACCAGTGATGACGTTGACCGAGGCGTTGCCGATCAGCACGTTGTTGGCGTCGTTACCGGTCAGGTTGAACAAGCCGGTGCCGGTAAGAGTGATGTTCTCCAGGTGCTGGCGACCGCTCAGGTCGATGCTCTGAGCCACAGAGGTCGAGGCATTGGTATAGACGATCTGCAGGGTATCGGTACCCTCGTCGGCTAGCTCTTGGACTAGGCTCAGCTCGCTGGCGTTGTCGAGCACATAGGTGTCGTTGCCCAGGCCGCCGATCAAGGTGTCGATACCGGTGCTGCCATCGAGGCGGTTGTCGGCGGCATTGCCGGTGATGAGGTTGTTGGCGCTGTTGCCGGTCAGGTTGAGGCGAGTGGTGCCAGTGGCACTGGCGTCGAGGTTTTCCAGGTTGGCACCCAGAGTGAGGGTGGTGGCCTGGGTCAGGGCAATGGAGCCTCGCAGTTGCACGGTGTCGGTGCCGGCGCTGACGGCCTCGGTGAGGCTGTCTTCCAAGGCAGCAGTGGCGGTGTTGCCGCTACCGGCCTGGATCAGATCGACACGGTAGGTATCGTTGCCCTTGCCGCCGGCGAGGGTATCGGCGCCGGCCATACCATCGAGGATGTTGTTGCCGTCATTGCCGGTGATGCTGTTGCGCAGGGTGTTTCCAGTGCCGTCGAGATGTGCTGTGCCGGTGAGGGTGAGGTTCTCCAGCTCGGCGCCGAGTGTCCAGGACAGGTTGCTGCTGACGGTATCGGTGCCTTGGCCGGCGAGCTCGGTGACGACATCGGCCACGTTGTCGACGACATAGGTGTCGTCGCCCAGGCCACCGATCAGTGTGTCGGCACCTACACCGCCATTGAGTACATTGTTGGCGCTGTTGCCGGTGATCTTGTTGTCGAGGGCGTTACCGGTCCCGTTGATGGCGGTGGTGCCGGTGAGCAGAAGGTTCTCCAGCTCACTGCCGAGGGTCCAGGAGATGCTGCTATGGACGGTGTCGGTGCCTTCGCTGGCGAGCTCCTCGGTACGGTCGGCAGCGTTGTCGACGACGTAGGTGTCGTTGCCCAAGCCGCCGATCAGGCGGTCAGCCCCAGCACCGCCATCGAGTCGGTCGTCACCAAGCCCACCAGTGATGACGTTGACCGAGGCGTTGCCGATCAGCACGTTGTTGGCGTCGTTACCGGTCAGGTTGAACAAGCCGGTGCCGGTAAGAGTGATGTTCTCCAGGTGCTGGCGACCGCTCAGGTCGATGCTCTGAGCCACAGAGGTCGAGGCATTGGTATAGACGATCTGCAGGGTATCGGTACCCTCGTCGGCTAGCTCTTGGACTAGGCTCAGCTCGCTGGCGTTGTCGAGCACATAGGTGTCGTTGCCCAGGCCGCCGATCAAGGTGTCGATACCGGTGCTGCCATCGAGGCGGTTGTCGGCGGCATTGCCGGTGATGAGGTTGTTGGCGCTGTTGCCGGTCAGGTTGAGGCGAGTGGTGCCAGTGGCACTGGCGTCGAGGTTTTCCAGGTTGGCACCCAGAGTGAGGGTGGTGGCCTGGGTCAGGGCAATGGAGCCTCGCAGTTGCACGGTGTCGGTGCCGGCGCTGACGGCCTCGGTGAGGCTGTCTTCCAAGGCAGCAGTGGCGGTGTTGCCGCTACCGGCCTGGATCAGATCGACACGGTAGGTATCGTTGCCCTTGCCGCCGGCGAGGGTATCGGCGCCGGCCATACCATCGAGGATGTTGTTGCCGTCATTGCCGGTGATGCTGTTGCGCAGGGTGTTTCCAGTGCCGTCGAGATGTGCTGTGCCGGTGAGGGTGAGGTTCTCCAGCTCGGCGCCGAGTGTCCAGGACAGGTTGCTGCTGACGGTATCGGTGCCTTGGCCGGCGAGCTCGGTGACGACATCGGCCACGTTGTCGACGACATAGGTGTCGTCGCCCAGGCCACCGATCAGTGTGTCGGCACCTACACCGCCATTGAGTACATTGTTGGCGCTGTTGCCGGTGATCTTGTTGTCGAGGGCGTTACCGGTCCCGTTGATGGCGGTGGTGCCGGCGAGCAGAAGGTTCTCCAGCTCACTGCCGAGGGTCCAGGAAACGCTGCTGTTGACGGTATCGGTGCCTTCGTTCTGCCATTCAAGGATGCTATCACCGACATTATCGACGACATAGATGTCATTACCCTCGCCTCCGCGCAGGTTGTCGCCGCCTGCTCCCCCATCAAGGCGGTCGTTACCGGCGAAACCGTAGAGAGAATTATCCCTGGCAGTACCGATAAGGACGTTGTCCAGGGAGTTGCCGCGTGCGTCGAATGCCATCTCGCCGGAGAGCGTGAGATTTTCTAGGTTATCGCCAAGAGTCCAGCTCATAGCGGAACTGATGACAGTATCTATTTCAGCTGGGTTAGTGCTGGTCTCTACGATAGTGTCCACAGCGCTGACCACGTAGATATCGTTACCTAGGCCGCCGATCAGGGTGTCCTTGCCGGCTCCTCCGTCTAGGCGGTTGTCGGCGGCATTGCCGTTGAGGATGTTGTCGCCGGTGTTGCCAGATAGATTGAGGCGCGTTGTGCCAGTGGCGCTGGCATCGAGGTTCTCCAGGTTGGCCCCCAGGGTGAGGGTGGTGGCCTGGGCCAGTCCGGCAATGTAACCACGTAGTTGCACACTGTCTGTGCCGGCGTTGGAGGCCTCGCTGAGGCTGTCCTCAAGGGCGGCGGTGGCAGCGCTGCCGCTGCCGGCCTGGATAAGGTTGACGATATAGGTGTCGTTACCCAGGCCACCAATTAGCGTGTCGATGCCTGCCCCCCCGGTGAGCACATTGGCCAGGGCGTTCCCAGTCAGGGTGTCGTTGTGGTTTGAGCCGATGGCATTTTCAATCTGTGCGCCGTAGGCGATGGCCAGTCCTTGATTGAACTGATAATTGCCGTACAGGTAGTCGATGAAGGTCTTGCCGATATTGCTGTAGGCACCTTCATTCAGGTTGATTCTGACGGAGGACAGCTGGTTGCTGGCATCTATGGTATCGGTGCCCCCACCATCCCAGATAGTTTCAAAGATACGTTCGTCGGCACCCCAGGTGTAGGTGGTATCTCCCTGATTCCAGCTGTAATTCGCACCGTACATATACTGGATGGCCGCGATGTCCAGCAGCATGGGCGTCGTGGGATAGAAGGAGTAGGCATCGTTGTAGCTCATGACGGTGTAGGCCACCTCATCGAGCGCATTGGTCAGAACTGCCGAGTTATAGGGGCTGGTGGAGAAGTTGTGCTTGAGCCCGAGCGCATGCCCTACCTCGTGGAGGAGAGTCAGGAAGTCATAAGAGCCGGTACTGGTTTCAGCTGAGGAGGTGGCCGGGCCGATCCATACATCCCCGCCTGCGGGGGTATTCGATGGGAGATAGGCCCAGGCGAGTGTGCCCTCATCCATGCCCGAGTAACCGCCGAAGCGCAGGTCGCCAACATCGCTGGCCGTCTCGCTGAAAGCCGTGAACTGGAGGTTAGCGACGGAGCTCCAACTGGCCAAGACATTGGCTACCGCTGTGGTTTGGGCGCTAGTAAGGGCAAAAGTGGAGAGAGATTCCTCATGATTGCCGTAGGAGGGTGCGAACTGGGACTGACCGGGCGTGATGAAGCTGTAGTTCAGCGTGGTTTGCCCTGCGGTGGACTGCCAGGCAGTACCGTAGAGAAGGGCGTCGATGAGGTAGTTCTGGCTGAGGGGAATTACCACGCTTGGGGTGTAGCCTGTGGGAGACGGCATAATCCTTCCTTAGCGGCGCTAATCCATGGTCTCGCCTTTCCTGCCCTGGCGCCTCAGGGCAACTGCGAATTGGGCGGCGTATTTTGCCAATCCTAATGGAGAAAGTCATGAAGAGGGTCTGCTGGTTAGGCTTGATCGCCTTTGTTTCCGCTTGTTCCAGCGTACCTGTAGCGTATCTTCCGACAAGCGGTCAGGAGATCGACCCGCAGCGCTGCATCGAGCGCGCCGACTGCACCACCAAGGTCTCGCGCACCCTGCTGTTCGTCTTCGACTACGCCGCCGCCGGCGGGCAGCTGGTGCAGCGTCAGGATCGGCTGTTGTTCACCCCCGCCGATGCGCCGCCGAGCGACTGGCCGGCGATCTATATCCGGCTGGCCGAACCCGCCGACAGCCGCTTCGACTTCAATGCCGAATGCCGCTCGGCACGCTGTCGCTACGATGCCCAGCAGTTGCTGCGGGTCTATCGCAGCTACCTGGCAGGCGAGCCCTGTTCACTGCTGCTGGGCGCTGCCATCGAGTCCTGCACCGCCCGCTAGCGGGCAACGGCTTCCGCCACGCGCGTCGGCCCTGCCGACGCATCCGGCGTATGGCGATCAAGCTGCAGACCGCCCGGTCGATAACCCGGATATGCTGATACCTGCCCCCTCATGGGTCATGGTCGTGCGGCATCCGGCACCGGCAGTCACAGAGTAGGAGTAATCATGGGCTCAATAAAAACAATCCAGGCCCGCTACACCCTCATCTTCATCGTCTTCGTGGCGGTGGTCTTCCTGCTGACCGAGGAGGGCATTCGTCATTTCATCACGCCCAAGCTGAAGGCTTCGGAAGAGCAGCTGGTGCTGGGCAAGGTCAACAAGATCTCCGAGGCCATTCTCTTCGCGCTGGCCAAGGTGGAAGCGCAGTCGCGTAGCATCACCTAGACCATCCCGCTGCTCGATAGCGCCAGCATCGATGTCGTGGTGCCCGGCCTGGTTGACCAGTACGGCGATACCAAGGTGTTCGGCGGTGGTATCTGGCCGCTGCCGCAGAAGCGCTCCGAGCAGGACAAGCACAGCACCTTCTTTCACCGCGACGCCGGCGGCAAGATGACGGTGAACACCTACTGGAACTCCGCCGAGTCGCTGAAGTACTACGAGCAGCCCTGGCACCGTGCCGGCATGCAGGCGCCGCGCGGGCAATGCGCCTCGGCCGCGGCCTACAAGGATGACGCCAGCGCCCAGCCGCGCACCAACTGCGCCATGGCCATCATGAAGGACGGCGCGCCCTTCGGCGTGTCCACCATCGATGTGACCCTGGGCTTCTTCAACCAGCTGGTGGAGGAGAAGGAGCAGGAGATCCAGGGCGAGGTGATGATCATCGAGCCGGACGGCAAGATCCTCAGTAACCAGGCGTGCATCGGCGGCGAGATCGTACTGAAGAACGTCGCCGATCTGGCCCGCCAGTCGGTGTTCGTCGGCGAGATCCAGGAAGGGCTGGGCAAGATCGGCCGCGAGACCCTGTACAAGCAGGAGTTCGATAACGACGGCGAGGCCTGGACCTTCTACCAGCAGCCGGTCGAGGGTACGCCCTGGCTGCTGGCCGAGAACAGCTCGGACGTGCTCAAGACCCTGGCCATCATTCAGCTGCCGCTGGTGGCGCTGCTGATGCTGTTCGCCATCCGCCAGCTGGTGCAGCGGCTGCATGTGCTGCGCGGCAACATCGATTCGCTGTCGGCCGGCGATGCCGACCTGACCCGACGCATCGCGCTGAAAGGCGAGGACGAGATGGATGCAGTCGGCGAGTCGGTCAACCGCTTCATTGCCTACCTGCAGAACATGATCGCCGACGTGACCCAGGCCTCGGCGGTGATCGCCGAGGAGCTGGCGCAGCTGCAGCAGCAGTCGCGGCACAGCAACGAGGTACTGCCCCGGCATGCCGCCGAGACCGATCAGGCGGTCACCGCCATCACCGAGATGTGCTCCACCGCCGACACTGTGGCGCCGAGCGCTACCGAGACGGCCAGCTTCACTCGTGATGCCAATGACAAGGCCGAGCAGTCGCGGGTGGTGGTGGCCGAAGCCTCCAACAGCGTGCTGGCCCTGGTCGATGAAGTGGACAACGCCACGGCGCGGGTCCAGGAGATGCAGCAGGATGCCCAGCGTATCAACGATGTGCTCGGGGTGATCGGCGAGATTGCCGGGCAGACCAACCTGCTGGCGCTCAACGCGGCCATCGAGGCGGCGCGTGCCGGCGAACAGGGCCGCGGCTTTGCCGTGGTCGCCGACGAGGTGCGTGCCTTGGCCGGGCGTACCCAGCAGAGCACCTCGGAAATCAACGACATGCTCAGCAAGCTGCAGTAGGGCGTGAGCTCCGCCGTGCAGGCCATGGAGAAGACCAAGGCCAGCTGCCAGGCGACGACCGACAAGACCTCGCGGGTCAACGTCGGGCTCGACGACATGGCCTCCTCGGTCGGGCGCATCCATGACCTAAGCGCGCAGATCGCCACCGCCGCCGAGGAGCAGAGCGCGGTGACCGAGGAGATCAACCAGAACATGGTCGCCATCCGCCACATGGTCGATGACCTGGTCGCCAGCGGCCAGCAGGCCGACAGGAGCACCGACGCCCTGCTGGCTTCCAACCGTCGCCTGGTGGAGCTGGTCAACCGCTTCAAGGTGCGCTGAGCGTACGTCGTCGGTGGGTGCCTACGGGCGCCCGCCGGCGGTTAAACTGGCGCCATGAGTACTCCCTTCAAATACCTCCAAGGCTACCCGCCACATTTGCAACAGCAGGTGATGCAGATGGTCGCCGAGAATCGCCTCGGCGATTACCTGAGCCAGCGCTACCCCAATCGCCACCAGGTGCAAAGCGACAAGGCGCTGTACGGCTACACCACCGAGCTGAAGCAGGAATACCTGCGCAGCGCGCCGGCCATCGACAAGGTGCTGTACGACAATCGCCTCGACCTGACCCATCGCGCACTCGGCCTGCACACGGCGGTATCGCGGGTGCAGGGCGGCAAGCTCAAGGCGAAGAAGGAGATCCGCGTGGCCGCGCTGTTCAAGGAGGCGCCGACGGAGTTCCTCAACATGATCGTCGTGCACGAGCTGGCCCACCTGAAGGAGGCCGAGCACAACAAGGCCTTCTACAAGCTGTGCCAGTACATGCTGCCGGATTACCACCAGCTGGAATTCGACCTGCGTTTGTACCTGACCTGGCGCGACCTGCAGGGCGCCTGAAGGCGCTGGACGAAAACCGTACAGCGCTGTGCAGGCCCCGCGGCGCCTGCGCTGTATGGACTCTTCCCCGGCTTATCCACAGAGTCATCCCCGGTTTATGTGCGCAACCTTTTGAATCCAATAGGTTTTAATCCGGAGTTCGGGTAATCCGACCAGCGTGCGCCCAGGGCTGATGGCTAAACGCTATGGTTAAAGCAAGTCCCGGCAAAGGAGCGCCCTCACCGCGCAAGGCCGCGTTGTCTCGCGGAGGTCCGATCATGAGCCCTGCACCTACCCAGCTGACCTGCGAACACTTGAGCAGCTTCAGCCCGATGGATTTCCTCACACCTCACTATCGCCAGCAGCTGCATGCCAGCCTGCAGTACCTGCAATACCCGGCCGGTACCCCGCTGCTGCAGCGGGGCGAGCGCTCCGTGGCGCAGTACTACCTGCTGGAGGGCCGCGTCAGCGTAGATGGCGGTAGCGCTGGCAAGCAGCACATCGAGGGGGGATCAACCCAGGCCCATCTGCCGCTGAACCCGGGGCAGAGCAACCCGGCCAGCATCAGGGCCGTCACTGCGGTGCGCCTGTTTGCCGTCGAGCACCAGCTGTTGCAGCGTCTGCTGGGCTGGAGCCAGGAGGCAGCCTATCAGGTCAGCAGCCTGGGCGAGATGCAGGTCGAGGAGCAGGAAGACGACTGGCTGGCGCGCTTGCTGGCTACGCCGCTGTTCGGGCGCCTGCCGCCTTCTCATCTGCATGCCCTGCTGGCGCGTTTCGAGTACGTCGAGGCCCGGGCCGGAGAGCGGGTGGTCGGTTACGGCGAGCCGGGCGAGCACTTCTTCGTCCTCAAGCGGGGCCGCGCCCAGGTCAGCCTGCCGGCCGCCTACCGCGACCAGCCGGCGCTGGTACTGGAGCGTGGCGACTTCTTCGGCGAGGAAGCGCTGGTCAGTGGCGCCGTGCGCTCGGCCAGTGTGATCATGCTGGAGGACGGCGAACTGGCACGCCTGCACCGTGACGACTTCGTCGAGCTGGTGCGCCCGACCCTGATCCCGCGTATCAGCAAGAGCGACATGCAGCGGCTGGACCGGCAAGGGCAGCGTCCGCACCTGCTGCTGGATGTGCGCCTGGCGGCTGAGTATCGCCTCGGTCATCAGCCGGAGAGCCTCAACCTGCCCGTGGCCAACCTGCGCACCCATGCCGACAGCTTGGACCGGGCGACCTGTTACGTGGTCACGCCTGAGGGCGGCATCCGCAGCGAGCTGGCCGTGCACTTGCTCAACCAGTTGGGGTTCGAAGCTTACCTACTAGGGGACGAGCAGTCGGCGGCAGCCTGATCACTCGACGCGCAGCACGTCCCAGACCTGCGTAGCGGCTTGTACCTGGTCACCCGGGCCTTGGCCCAGCAGTTGTCGGCCCAGCGGTGCATGCGGCGTGATCAGGGTGATTTCCTGGCCGTCGTGCTGCAGTTTCAGGCCGGCACCGTCCGGCCCCAGCAACAGGCACTGCCTGCCGCCCTTGGTGTTGCCCAGCCAGATCAGCGCCCCCAGCTGGATGCCCTGCGTCTCATCGTAGGCCCGCAGCGGCAGGGCTTGCCAGGCCGCCAGGGCGGCACGAATCTCGGCGGCGCGGCGCGCCTGCCCGGCGGCCAGGTAGGAGGCTTCCAGGCCGCGCGTGTCGTACTTGTTCTCGGCCTTGCTTTCCTCGTGGGTGGCGGCCTGGCGGGCGTCTTCGGCGGCCGTGAGCAGCAGTGCCAGATCGTCTGTGAGGCGTCGGCATACCTGTTGCTGAAGAAGGAGTTTGTCCATGTGCGGGGCGTCGGTGGCTGGGGATGTGCAGGTTATCAGCACGGCGGACGGCGGTCGCGCGCTAGACTACAGAGGAACGAGGCGAGGTGAGTCGTGATGCGGAGAACCCTCTGGCGCTGTATGGTCGGCCTGTTCGCCCTGTGGCTGAGCGCTGCCGTGCAGGCCCAGTCGCTGCAGTTCTACACCGAAGAGTACCCGCCGCTGAACTATTCCCGCGATGGCCGCCCGGTGGGCCTGGCGGTCGACTTGGTGCGTGAGCTGTTCGAGCGCACCGGCGATCACGGGCGCATCAGCGTGGTGCCCTGGGCGCGCGGCTATCAGGCCACGCAGCACGAGCCGAATACAGCCCTGTTCGTCACCATGCGCACTGCCGAGCGCGAGCGGTTGTTCAAATGGGTTGGCCCGGTGGTGGTGGCGGTCACCAGCTTCTACGCGTTACGCGGCTCGGGTATTCGCATCGAGCGCTTCGAGGATGTTACCCGGATCAGCCAGGTGGCCGTGCCGCGGCAGTGGTACAGCTATCAGGAGCTACAGGCTCGGGGGTTGCCCAATCTGGTCGGTGTAAAGGGCCCACAGCAGATGATGACCATGCTGCGTCATGGCCGGGTGCCGGTGGTGGTGGCCGACAACGTGACCCTGGAAGACCTGCTGGCCCTGGGCGACCTGCGCCTGCAGGACGTCGAGGCCCTGCACGGCTTTTTGAGCAGCGCCGCCTATATCGCCTTCTCGCCCAGCACACCGGACAGCGTGATCCTGAACTGGCAGCAGGCGCTGGACTCGATGAAGCGCGACGGCAGCTTTGCCCTTATCTACAGTCGCTGGCTGCCGGGGCAGCCCATTCCTGCCGAGTTGCTCACTCCCGCGGGACGCTGACCGGCATGGCGGCGCGGGCGCGACAGGCCTGGCGCTCTTGCAGGAACTCGGCGTAACTGATGCGCTGGCGGCTGGCCGAGTTGCTCGGCATGCCGTCCCGCTGGCTGAGCTGGACCTGCACCCGGTAGTAGCCCAGCGGACGCCCCATGCGCAGCGGCTCGGCGCCGGAGCTGGTCAGTTCCAGATGCTGTTCGCGGGACAGGGGGCTGATGGCGCTGAAACAGTTGTCGTGGATTTCCGCCTCACCATACTGCGAGTTGCTCCAGCGCAGCCCCAGGGTTTCGTTCACCGGAGCGGCCTCGCGCAGGTCCTGGATGTCACCGATCAGGCCCAGTATCGGGCGGTCCGGTATCACCTGCTGCTCTTCGTCCAGTGGGAAATGATAGAGCGGCTGGCCATGGATATCGGCGACCACCACCAGGTCGGGCAGGCGGATCTGGTACTCGGTGCGGCCCAGCAGCTTATCCCCAACTTCGACACTGTCCTGGTAATCCCAGCTGTCCCAGTAGCCGACCTCGGGGCGGAAGTGCGCATAGTCGTTACGCAGCTCGTCCAGATCGGCATAGGCCTCGGGGTAGGCGAAGGCCACGGCGGCATCCACCATCTGCCCGCGGTCGGCCCGTCCCAGCTGCTGCCAGCTGAAGCCGTACAGCGCGCCCAGCTCCCATAGCAGTAAGGCAACGCAGAGCAGCAGGCTAAGGCCATAGCGCCGCAACGCCGGCGTCCAGCCATGGCGCAGGGCACGCAGCGGAAACAGCAGAAATGCGCGAATCAGTACGCTCAGGCAGAACACCGCCAGCAGCAGAAAACCCAGTAGAAACAGCATGCGCCAACTCCCTTGTGCGGTTGGCTGCAGTCTGCCGGCGGGGTGTGGAGTTTCTGCGCTGGCCGCGTGGAGATTGCGTGTTGAGCGCTCTTGATCAGGCGACGACGCGGCGCATGCCGATATGCGGAATGTTGTCTTCCAGATAGGGCTCGGTCACCGCCAGGAAACCGTAGCGGCCGTAGTAGCCCTGCAGATGGGCCTGGGCCGAGAGGTAGATCGGCCGTCCCGGCCAGCGCTGGGTACAGGCCTCGATGGCGTGTTCCATCAGTGTGTGACCCAGACCGCTGCCGCGTGCGGCAGGAGCCGTCAGCACACGGCCGATCACCACCTCGCCGCCCTGTGTCGAGGGGTCGAGCAGGCGCAGGTAGGCCAGCAGCTGTCCATTCTGGCGGGCCAGCAGGTGGTGAGTGTCGGCCAGCAGGTCCTGGCCATCGACATCCTGGTAGGCACAGTTCTGCTCGACCACGAATACGCGCGAACGCAGTTCGAGCAGCTCGTAGAGGTCGCGTGTGCTCAGCGCGGAGTGATGCAGGGTGTGCCAGCTGATGGGCATGGGGCAGCCTTTTCAGAGTGGTGGCAGGCGACTGCAGTGCCACCGTGCCGATGCCGGTTCGTGATGGGGCTCAGGGGGGCGCGGGTTCGTCGAAGCAGGCTCGATTACGGCCCTCGGCCTTGGCCCGGTACATGGCCATGTCGGCCTGACGGATCAGGCTGGTGGGGCTGTCATCGCCATGACTCAGAGCGATACCGATGCTGGCGCCGATGCGCACCTCGCCGCTGGGCGTATCGATGGGGTGGCCGAGCTGTTCGAGGATACGCTCGGCCACTTGGCGCGCATGATCGGCGGAGGGCAGCGCCTCGCACACCAGGATGAACTCGTCGCCGCCCAGGCGCGCGACCAGATCGCTTTCGCGTGCGCAGGTTTGCAGGCGCATCGCCACCGCTGCCAGCACCTGGTCACCGAGGGCATGGCCATGCAGATCGTTGATCGGCTTGAAGCCGTCGAGGTCAATCAGCAGCACCGCCAGTGGCTGCCGGCTGCGCAGGGTGCGGCGCAGTGCCATGTCCAGATGCTGCTGCAGCGCGTTGCGGTTGGCCAGGCCGGTCAGCGGGTCCTGCATGGCCATGGCCTGCAGGCGTTGGTTGGCAGCTGCCAGTTCCTCGGTGCGTTCGGCCACCCGCTGTTCCAGTTCGCGTTCCTGTTGCTGCAGGCTCTGTTCCCGCATTCGCTTGTGGGCGTTGAAACGTGCTGCCAGGGCGAACGACAGCAGAATCATTTCCAGCATCGAGCCGATCTGCATGGCGTGCAGGGTGAAGAAATTGGACGGTATCAGGGCGAAGTTGCGCAGCGCCAGCAAGGCGGCGCCACACAGCAGCATGGTCCAGGCCAGGGCGAAGAAGCCAGCGCCGGGCACGCGGTTCTTCACGCTAACGAAGGCGACGCTGAGCAGTAGCGCGCAGACGCTAATGCCACTGGCGGACATCAGCTGCAGCGCCTGCTGCACGGGCAGCAGCAGGGTCGCCATGGCGCAGCAGGAGATCACTAGGAACCACAGGCGCAGTGCGCGATCCCAGCGCGGCAGCCACTGCCGGGTGTCGAGGAAGCTGCGGGCGAACAGCAGCGCGATGGCGCCGGCGCCACTGATGCCGAAAGGCAGTGCACGGTTGGTCCACCAGCCGGCCTGGGGCCAGAGGAATTGCGCACCGAGGCCGTTGAGGCCGAGTAGGCCGACGCAGAAGGTGCTGACGAACAGCACGTAGTAGAGGAAGGGGCGCTCGCGCAGGGCGAGGAACAGCAGCAGGTTGTAGCAGCCGAGGGCGATCAGCGTGCCAAAGTAAATGGCCTGCACCACATAGCCGCGGATGCTGTGCTGCTCGTGCTCGGCACGGCTATACAGGGTCGCGCTGAGGGTCATGCTGCCGGCCGAGCTGGCGCGCAGGTAGAGGGTGCGACGCTCGCCCGGCTGCAGGCGCAGGTCGAACACCGGGGTACGATTGCCGACGCTGCGTTCGGCGTAGGCGACCATGTCGCCGCTGCGCGCCTGGCGCACGCCATCGCTGCCGACATCGAACAACTGCACCAGGTCCAGCGACGGATAGTCCAGCTCCAGGCGCCAGTCGGTTGGTCGCGGAGCCGCGGACTGGACCTCCAGGCGCAGCCAGACGGCGCCATCGACATAGCCGAATCCGAGGTCACGGCGCCCGGCGGTGCTCTGGAAGCGCTGCGGCTCGGCGATCAGCTGCTCCAGTTGTAGGTGGCCCTCGGGGTCGCTGAGCGACTCGATCTGGCCTAGCAACGGCAGGGGCGGCAGGTTTTCCGTCAGCAGCAGGGTCGCACGAGCCGGCACGGCCAGCAGGCAGAGCAGTAGCAGCAGGGCGTAGCGACAGCGGTGCATCGGGTTTTCCGCATTCAGAAGTGCCGGCAGGCGGCCATCCGCCAATACTGGCAGAGCGCCAGCGGCGCCGCCAGCGTGCTCCGGGCTTTCCTGGCGTTGCACGTCGGATGGAACGCGCCCTGATAGCAGGCGCGGGATGGCCTTAGACGAATTGCGCGGCGGCGTGCGCCGAGGCCCAGGCCCACTGGAAGTTGAAACCGCCCAGGTGACCGGTGACGTCCAGCACTTCACCAATGAAGTACAGGCCCGGCGACTTCTGCGACTCCATGGTCTTCGACGACACCTCGCGGGTGTCGATGCCACCCAGGGTCACTTCGGCGGTGCGGTAGCCCTCGGTGCCGGCCGGTACCAGGGTCCACTCGGCCAGTTTCTGCGCCACTGCCTCCAGCTCCGCCGGCGTGTACTGCTTGAGTGGCTTGCTGACAAACCATTGTTCGGCCAGCAGTCCGGCCATCTTCTTGGTGAACAGCTCGGCCAGCAGGGTCTTCAGCTCGCTGTTCGGCCTGTCTTGCTGCTGGCTGGCCAGCCATGCGGGCAGGTCGATGTGCGGCAGCAGGTTGATGCTGATGGCATCGCCCGGCTGCCAGTACGAGGAGATCTGCAGAATGGCCGGTCCGCTCAGGCCGCGGTGGGTGAACAGGATGTTCTCCTTGAAGCTCACGCCGTTGCAGCTGACCACGCAGTCCTCCACCGAGGTGCCGGACAGCTCGGTGCACAGTGCCTTGAGCTGTGGCTCGGTGATGGTGAAGGGCACCAGGCCGGCGCGGGTCGGCAGCAGGGTGTGGCCGAACTGGCGGGCCACCTGGTAGCCGAAGCCGGTGGCGCCGAGGGTGGGGATGGACAGGCCGCCGGTGGCGATCACCAGCGATTCGCAGCTGAACTCGCCGGCTCTGGTGTGCAGGACGTAGCCACTCTCGGTCTTGCCGATTGTTTCGACCGAGGTATCCAGGCGCAGGTCGACGCCGTGCTCGTCGCATTCGGCCAGCAGCATATTGAGGATGTCGCTGGCCTTGCGGTCGCAGAACAGCTGGCCGAGCTTCTTCTCGTGGTAGGGCACGTCGTGCCTGACCACCAGCTCGACGAAGTCCCACTGGCTGTAGCGGGCCAGGGCCGACTTGCAGAAGTGCGGGTTGTGCGAGAGGAAGTTGGCCGGCTCACAGTACATGTTGGTGAAGTTACAGCGCCCGCCGCCGGACATGAGGATCTTCTTGCCCGGCTTGTTGGCGTGGTCCAGCAGCAGGACCTGGCGACCGCGTGCGGCAGCTTGCGCCGCGCACATCAGGCCGGCGGCACCGGCGCCAATGATGATGACCGGGAAGAAGGACACGGTTGAACCTCGATGAGTCGCGAAGCCGCGCATTCTAACGGAAAGGCGCGGCGAATCCGCGGGCAGTCATCGGCCCGCAGGCGCAGAGGCGCCTGCGGGGCTGGCTCAGCGACCGCTATTGTGGTTGTTGCCCTTGGGCTGCTTGCTGTGGGTCTCGCCTCCGAAGCTCTGGTTGCGATCCTCGCCGCGCTTGCGGTTGGTGTTCTTGCTCGGGCTCTGGCAGTTGCTGCAGTACTCGGCCGATTCGACCGGTGCGCTCTTGGCCAGCTGGGAGCCGCATTGGGGACAGTGTTTCATGGCATCACCTCGTCACTGAACGGCCCCGGAATGAGGCCGGCAGTGCGATGGTCGGCGGCTGCGCGGCGCCGACGCAGATGGAAGTGCCTCCTCAGGCGGGCTTGGTCTGGGTGATGTCGGCGGGTCCCTTCTGCAGGTGCGCCACCAGGGTGCGCAGCGGCCCCAGTTGTCGACAGATCAGCCCCAGTTGTACCTGTACCAGGCGGTGGCCTTCATCCATGTCATCGGGCAGCTGCTCCAGCTCCTCGGCCAGGCGCTGGTCGGTCTCGTCGTATACCGCCACCGGCTGGTTGTCGCGCAGGCAGGCGGCGATGGCCTCCAGGCTCTGGCTGATGTGGGCCACGGCGCGGTCGTGCAGGGCGTCGCTGGCGTCGTCGGCCAGGCTCGCGCGGTGCGCGCCGAGCGCCGAGAGGTAACTGAGCAGGGTGTGCGACAGCACCAGGAAGCGGAAGCCGGTTTCGGCGTCCTTGCGGAAGTGGCCAGGCTCCAGAAGCATGTTGGACAGGGTGGTGGACAGCGCCGCGTCGGCGTTGTGCGCGTTGCGCCGGGCCAGGCGGTAGCTCAGGTCGTCACGGGCGCCGGACTCGTACTGCTGCATGATCTGCAGCAGGTAGCGGCTGTTGCTGCTGAGGGTGCTGGCCAGCACCTGGTTGAGCTTGCGCCCCTGCCAGTCGGGCAGGATGAAGAACACCGCCAGGCCTGCAATGGTGGTGCCCAGCACGGTATCGACCAGGCGTGGCCAGAGCAGGGTGTAGGCGTCGCTGATCTGGTTGAAGCACAGCACCACCACCAGGGTCATGGCGGTGGTGGCCAGGGTGTAGCGGTCGACCCGGTTGGTGAAGAACACCACCCCGGCCGCCACGGCGAACAGCGACTGCAGCAGCGGGTCGGGGAACAGGCGGATGAGTGCCCAGCCCAGTACCAGGCCGATCAGTGTGCCGCCGACCCGCTGCACCAGGCGTAGGCGGGTGGCGCCGTAGCTGGGGCGGCAGACGAACAGGGTGGTGAGCAGGATCCAGTAGCCCTGCTGTGGGTGGATCCAGTGCAGCAGGCCATAGCCGGCGAGCAGGGCCAGCGACAGGCGCAGTGCGTGGCGGAACACCAGGCTGGTCGGCGTGACATGCTGGCGCAGGCGCTCGAAGGCGTCCTTCAGGCTCTGCGGTGAGCGGTCGAGTAGGGTGCTGTCCTGCTCGTCGGCCAGGGCGTCCGGGTTGCTGGCGCTGGTGAGCTTGCGCTCGAGGGTCGCCAGGTTGCCGGCCAGGGCGCCGAGGGCGCGCAGCAGGCGGCGCCAGGCCGGGTTGTTCTGTGCGCGCAGGTAGGCCATGGACGCCTCCAGGTCGGCCATCGCCTCGCTGTTGTCGTTGTAGTCGAACGGCTGGCGCAGGCGGATGGCCCTGCCCAGCGCTTGGCAGGCCTTGCCCTGCTGGCTGAGCAGGCGCCCGCAGCGGAACATCACGTCGCTGTGGAAGAAGGCCTCCGCTAGGGCGTTGTAGGGGTAATGCGAGGAGCTGGCGCGCTCGTGGATGTCCTGGGCGATGAAGTACAGCTTGAGGTAGCGGTTGGTCTTCTGCCCGCTGCGCTTGCGGCTCATGCGGTTGAGGATGATGTCCTTGGCCTGGTTCAGCGCCGTCACCACCCGACCATTCTGCTGGGCCAGCTCCAGGCGCCGTGCCTCGATGTCGATCTTGCGTACTGGCTCGAACAGCGAGGCCTTCAATCGCAGGTAGGCGCCCAGTTCCTCGAACACCCGCGCCAGCCCCTGTTGCACCGGCTGCTGGCTGAACAGCGCACTCCACAGAATGCCGAGCAGGCCATACCAGGCAGCGCCGCCGATCAGTAGCAGCGGCTCCTGCCAAAAGCCGCCGCTGGCGTGGCTACGGTGCTCCAGGCCGATGGCGGTATAGATCGCCAGAATCAGCGTGGCCTGGGCGACGGCCGCATAGCGCTCGCCGATGCCGCCGAGCAGGGTCATGGCGAAAGTGGCCAAGGCCAGGCCCGCGCCAAACAGCCAGGGGTAGGGGAACAGCAGCTGCACGGCAGTGGCCGTGGCGCCGAAGCAGGCCAGGGTGACCAGCAGGGCCTGGGTGCGGCCGCGCCAATGGTCGTCGCTCTCGGCCAGGGCGCTGGCAATGCAGCCGAGGAACAACGGAATGACGAAGGCGATGCGGTCCAGGTACCAGCACAGCGCCATGGCTCCGGCCAGGGCGATCAACACCCGTACGCCGTAGGTGAATTTCTCGCGCGCCCAGAGCTGGCGCCAGGTGTGTTGCAAGGATGAGGGCATGGGCGAACGGCTACCCGCCGGGCAGAAAAAGGTGGTTGGCCGAAGCAGACGGCGCAGGTGGCGCTCGGGGCACCATTTTTATTGACCTTCCGCTCAGAGGATAGCGCTCGTGCCTGGCAAAGAAAAACGGCGCCGCGGGCGGGTGGCGCTCAGCAGCATGGCTACTCGGATTACACGGGCTGGTGGAGGAAGGCTGCCTTACCCGCCGTGGAGGGGTTGCGGTCGCTTCTGCCGCGCCATGAAAAACGGGCCCGCAGGCCCGTCTGAATCAGCTTGGTTGGAGATCAGTCGTCACCGTCGTCATCGTCGGCGCCGTCGACCTTCATGCCCAGTTCCTTGATCTTGCGGGTCAGGGTATTGCGGCCCCAGCCCAGCAGCACGGCTGCATCGCGGCGGCGGCCGGCGGTGTGCTTGAGCGCGGTTTCGATCATGATGCGTTCGAAGGCGGGTACGGCGCTGTCCAGCAGGCTGGACTGGCCACGCGCCAGTGCCTGGTCGGCCCACTGGCGCAGGCCCTGTTCCCAGTTGGTGGCCGGGGCATTCTCCTGCGGTTGGGTCAGCAGCTCCGGCGGCAGATCATCGATATGTACCTCGCGGCCGGAGGCCATCACGGTGATCCAGCGGCAGGTGTTCTCCAGCTGGCGCACGTTGCCCGGCCAGGGCAGATGCTTGAGATAGTCCTCGGTCTCGCTTTTCAGCAGCTTGGGTTCCACCGCCAGTTCCTGGGCGGCGCGGGCCAGGAAGTGGCGGGCCAGGGTCGGGATGTCCTCGCGGCGGTCAGCCAGGCGCGGGATGTGGATGCGGATCACGTTGAGGCGGTGGAACAGGTCCTCGCGGAACTTGCCGGCCTGCACCAGCGATTCGAGGTTCTGGTGGGTGGCGGCGATGATGCGCACATCGACCTTGACCGGGGTGTGGCCACCGACGCGGTAGAACTCGCCGTCGGCCAGCACGCGCAGCAGGCGGGTCTGGGTGTCGGCCGGCATATCGCCGATCTCGTCGAGGAACAGGGTGCCGCCGTCGGCCTGCTCGAAGCGGCCGCGGCGCTGGTTGGCAGCACCGGTGAAAGCACCTTTCTCATGGCCGAACAGCTCGGACTCCATCAGGTCCTTGGGGATGGCCGCCATGTTCAGCGCGATGAAGGGTTGCGCGGCGCGTGGACTGTGGCGGTGCAGGGCGTGTGCGACCAGCTCCTTGCCGGTGCCGGACTCGCCATTGATCAATACGGTGATGTTGGAGTGCGACAGACGGCCGATGGCGCGAAACACCTCCTGCATCGCCGGCGCCTCGCCGATGATTTCCGGGGTGCGGCCCAATGCAGCTGGCGCTTCCAGGCCCTGTTGTTCCTGGGCATGCTGGTTGGCGCGTTTGACCAGCGAGACGGCTTCGTCGACGTCGAACGGCTTGGGCAGGTATTCGAAGGCGCCACCCTGGTAGGAAGCGACCGCGCTGTCCAGGTCGGAGTGCGCGGTCATGATGATCACCGGCAGGCGCGGATAGAGGTCGCGAATCCGTGCCAGCAGGTCGAGGCCGCTGGCGCCGGGCATGCGAATGTCGGAGATGATCACATCCGGCTGCTGGCGGGTCAGGCGGGTCAGCACACCATCGGCGCTGTCGAAACTCTGGGTGGTCATGCCTTCCTGCTGCAGGGCCTTTTCCAGCACCCAGCGGATGGAGCGGTCGTCATCGACGATCCAGACGGTTTCACTGCGGCTCATGACGGTGTGGCTCCTTGGTCCAGGGGCAGGAAGATCGAGAACACGGTATGGCCGGGATGGCTCTCGCATTCGATCAGACCCTGATGCTGGCTGATGATGTTCTGGGTGATGGCCAGCCCCAGACCGGTGCCGTCCGGGCGTCCGCTGACCATGGGGTAGAAGATGGTTTCCTGCAGCTCCGGCGGAATGCCCGGGCCGTTGTCGATGATCTCCACCTTGACTACCAGGCGATGGCGGGTGTGGCCGATGGTGAACTGGCGCAGGGTGCGGGTGCGCAGGCTGATGCGTCCGAGGCGCAAGTCACTCTGGCTGGACAGGGCCTGCAGGGCGTTGCGCACAATATTTAATACGGCCTGAATCAGCTGCTCGCGGTCGATCAGCAGATCGGGGATGCTCGGGTCGTAGTCGCGCACCAGGGTGATGCTGCCCTGGGCTTCGGCTTCGATCAGGCTGGCGACGCGCTCCAGCACCTCATGGATGTTGGTCATGGCGAGGCTCGGCAGCTTGTTCGAGCCGAGCATGCGATCGACCAGGTTACGCAGGCGATCGGCTTCTTCGATGATCACGTTGGTGTAGTCGCGCAGGCCGTCGTCCGGCAACTCCCGGGCCAGCAGTTGCGCCGCACCGCGGATACCGCCGAGCGGGTTCTTGATCTCGTGGGCCAGGCCGCGCACCAGCAGTTTGGTGGTTTCCTGCTTGGACAGCTGCGCTTCTTCCTTGGTGATGCGCAGCAGACGGTCGCGCGGATGTACTTCCAGCAGCAGCAGGGTCTGGCCGCGGTTGAGGATCGGCGTTACCGCATAGTCGACCGTAATGGTATGCCCGGCCAGCGAGGTGAGCATGGCCTCGCGCTTGGTGAAGGGGTGAGCGTGTTCCACGGCTTGGCGCAGCGAGCTGAGCGCCTCGGGCGACTCGGTGAACAGCTCACTGATGAACTGGCCATGGCTGCGCTGGCCGCTGACCGCCAGCAACATTTCGGCGGCCGGGTTCATGTACTCCAGGCGCAGCTCGGCATTGAGCAGGATGGTTGCAGTGGTCAGGTTGTCCAGCAGTAGGCGGTGCAGCGCGTCATTGATCATGGCAGGTCTGGGTCCTGGCGATGGGCAGGAAAATGCAAAAAGCAAACCAAGGCCCCGAAAAGACGCGCATCTTTGCCTGACGCCGCTCTTCAGGCTGCGTTTCGGCGCAGCCAGCGACTTATAGAGTGAACCAAAACAGGGAGAGTATAGAAATCGGTGCAGCTCAATGCATCAAAGTGGTGCATTGTTCCGGGCTTTCAGATGAAGGGGACCAGCGGAATGTCCTTGGGCGGATCTTTTGGTTTGTCTTCGATTGGGCATTCCGGGCGCACTCCCCAGTCTTTCTTTTGGCAAGGATTGGCGCGGCGCTTCTCGGCCAGTGAGATGCGCTTCATGTGGAAGGGTTGGGCGGGCGTTCGTTCGACGATACGCCCCTGAGGGTCAACTATTTCCACTGATATCTGATGAGTGCCTCGGTCGATATTTTCCAGGGAAAAAACCGGGCTTGCACCCGGAGTGCCCATTGGTTTGCCGTCCATGATCAAGCGAAAACCGTGGCCAGGATGTAGGCCGGGCTCACTGGTGGCGGTAATGATCAAATTACCGGCCATGTCGCGAATGGTGGCATCCGGCTCGGGAATCAGGATGCGCAATACCTGATAGCCGAGCTCGCGGGGGATTGCCTCTGGTACAGCTTCAGGGGGTTGAATTTTGCCTGCCGGCATGCCGTTGGATGGTGCTAGCTCAATGCGCTCGGCGTGCTCCGACTGCGGTTGGTCGGTAAAGACCCTGTTCCCTTCGTTATCGATGTAGGTGTAGACGCCGGCGTGGGCACCTAGGGTAAACAGTCCGGCCAATAAAGCTGCAGATATGTGACGCATGAGGAGTCCGGTGCGAGTTCTATCAGGGCGCGGGTTTGGCGCGGGCAGGGCTGTTCACACTGATGCGCTGCACGGTGAAGACGATCGTGGGGCTCTGCTGTATCTGGCGTTCGCCATTGATGACCTCAACGGCGAGGCTGTGTTCGCCTCTGTCGATATTGGTCAGTTGCAGGAGCGGTACGTTGCTCGGCTGGCCGTAAGGTTGTCCATCCAGCAGCAAGCGGAATGCATGGCCGGCCTGTAGGCGAGGCTTGATCTTTACCCCGACGCTAAAGGTGCCGTTGTTGGCACGCAGTGCCTCATCGCTCGGAATATCGGTCAGGGTCAGCTCACTATAAGGGGGCAGGTTCTGAGGCGGTGCTTCTGTTTGCTTGATTTCCACCGACTGCTGAGCCTCCACCGTATTGGTCGGCTTCAGCTCCACGGACTCGCTGGCCTGGCCTTCCGGGGGCTGGTTGGTGAAGACCGTGTTGCCGTTGGCATCGGTGTATTTGTAGATCTGCGCGGTGGCCGGTAGGGCGAGGACGCAGAGCAGGCAGGCGGTGAGCAGGCGCATCGTCGGGCTCCTGAATGATTCTGCGAGCAAGGGTTGCACCGCTGCGCCTGCCTGGCAAGTACAAGGGGCGCTCGGCGTGGCCTGGCGCAAGAAAATCCGCAGACAAAAAAAGGCCTCCCGAAGGAGGCCTCTTTCAAGCCGGCCGCATGAGCGGTCGGGACTGGATCAGACGCTGTAGTACAGGTCGTATTCCAGCGGGTGCACGAAGGTGCGCACCTTGATTTCTTCTTCGGATTTCAGCTCGATGTAGGCATCGATGAAGTCGTCGGAGAACACGCCGCCCTTGGTCAGGAACGCACGGCCCTTGTCCAGCTCTTCCAGAGCTTCCTTCAGGCTGCCGCAAACCTGCGGAATGTTGGCAGCTTCTTCCGGCGGCAGGTCGTACAGGTTCTTGTCGGCAGCATCGCCCGGGTGGATCTTGTTCTGGATGCCGTCGATACCGGCCATCAGCAGAGCGGCGAAGGCCAGGTACGGGTTGGCAGCCGGGTCCGGGAAGCGCGCTTCGATGCGGCGGGCTTTCGGGCTGGAAACGTACGGGATACGGATCGAGGCGGAACGGTTACGGGCCGAGTAGGCCAGCATGACCGGAGCTTCGAAGCCCGGGACCAGACGCTTGTAGGAGTTGGTCGACGGGTTGGTGAAGCCGTTCAGAGCCTTACCGTGCTTGATGATGCCGCCGATGAAGTACAGGGCGGTCTCGGACAGACCGGCATAGCCTTCGCCAGCGAAGGTGTTCTTGCCGTCTTTGGAAATCGACATGTGCACGTGCATGCCCGAACCGTTGTCGCCGTACAGCGGCTTCGGCATGAAGGTAGCGGTCTTGCCGTAGGCGTCGGCCACGTTGTGCACGCAGTACTTCAGGGTCTGAACTTCGTCAGCCTTGTTGACCAGGGTGTTGAACTTCACGCCGATTTCGTTCTGACCGGCAGTCGCCACTTCGTGGTGGTGAACTTCGACGACCAGGCCCATTTCTTCCATGGCGTTGCACATGGCGGTACGGATTTCGTGGTCGTGGTCGCACGGCGGAACCGGGAAGTAACCACCCTTGACGGCCGGACGGTGGCCCTTGTTGCCGCCTTCGATGTCGGCGTCGGTGTTCCAGGAACCCTGCTCGGAGAAGATCTTGAACATGGAGCCGGAGATGTCGGACTTGAACTTCACTTCGTCGAAGATGAAGAACTCCGGCTCTGGGCCGACGAAGACGGTATCACCGATACCGGTGGTCTTCAGGAAGGCCTCGGCGCGCTTGGCGATGGAACGCGGGTCACGATCATAGCCCTGCATGGTGCTCGGCTCGATGATGTCGCAGACCAGGATCAGGGTCGGCTCTTCGGTGAACGGGTCCAGTACGGCGGTTTCGTCGACCGGCAGCAGGATCATGTCGGAGGCTTCGATGCCCTTCCAGCCGTGGATGGAGGAACCGTCGAACATCTTGCCGTGCTCGAAGAAATCTTCGTCCAGGGCATCACGGGCCGGCATGGTCACGTGGTGCTGCTTGCCCTTGGTGTCAGTGAAGCGCAGGTCTACCCACTTCACGTCGTGTTCTTTAATCAGTTGAATCGACTTCGACATGCTGTCCTCCAGGTGGATGGGGCCGGCTGAGCCTGCCTCCGGAATTGGTGCTAAGCCGGGCGCGATAGTCCGCCAGACCAGGCTGCCTCACAAGGGAGCAAATTGCATGCCAGTGCCCCGGAATGGGCTGGAGGCCTGAAACTCAGGGCTTGTGCGGGCTGTGGCCATTTTTTGAACATTTTTGCGCACCGAATCGGTGCTGCGTAATCGTCAAGCGCACTTTTTTGGTGCTTTTTGCGGGTGTTCATTGTTTTTGATCAAAGCTTGAGCAATTTCCGCTATAATCCGCGCCCCTGTTTTTTGGCATCCTGCCCGGCCCCCGCTATTTCATGAAACTGATCGTCAAACCCTTCGCGGAAATCACCATCAAGAGCCGGCCGGTGCGCAAGCAGTTCATCCGCCAGCTGGCGAAGAACATCCGCACGGTGCTGCGCGACCTGGACCCCGAGCTGGAGGTGCAGGGCGAGTGGGACAACCTTGATCTGATCAGTGGGGTGACCGAGCCGAAGGTGCAGGCGGAGATGTTCGAGCGCCTGCGTTGCACGCCGGGCGTCGCCCACTTCCTCGAAGTGCACGAGTATCCCTACGTCGATTTCGACGACACCTTCGAGAAGTGCCGTGCGCACTTTGGAGCGCAAATCGCCGGCAAGGTCTTCGCCGTGCGCTGCAAGCGCGCTGGCAACACCCATGATTTCTCCTCGGTGGACCTGGCGACCCATGTCGGCAGCCGCCTGCGTCGCGAGTGCGGTGCCGCCGGCATCGACCTGAAGAAGCCCGAGGTCGAGGCGCGCTTCGAGGTGCGTTACGACCGCCTGCTGATCGTCCATGCCCAGCACGAGGGCCTCGGTGGCTACCCGCTGGGCTCGATCGAGCAGACGCTGGTGCTGATGAGCGGCGGCTTCGATTCCACGGTCGCCGCCTATCAGATGATGCGCCGCGGCCTGCTCACCCACTTCTGTTTCTTCAACCTCGGTGGCCGCGCCCATGAACTGGGCGTGATGGAAGTGGCGCACCATCTGTGGCAGAAGTTCGGCAGCTCCCACCGCGTACTGTTTATCAGCGTGCCTTTTGAAGAAGTCGTGGGCGAGATTCTCGGCAAGGTCGACAACAGCCAGATGGGCGTGGTGCTCAAGCGCATGATGCTGCGTGCCGCCAGCCGCATCGCTGAGGACCTGCACATCGATGCGCTGGTCACCGGCGAGGCGATCAGTCAGGTGTCCAGCCAGACGCTGCCGAACCTCTCGGTGATCGACGCCGTCACCGACACCCTGGTGCTGCGCCCGCTGATCGCCGCGCACAAGCAGGACATCATCGATACCGCCGTGCGCATCGGCACCGCCGAATACGCCAAGAACATGCCCGAGTACTGCGGGGTGATCTCGGTCAACCCGACCACCAAGGCCAAGCCCATGCGCATCGAGCATGAGGAGAGCCAGTTCGACATGGCCATCCTCGAGCGCGCCCTGGAGCGTGCGACGCGGGTGACGGTGGACAAGGTGATCGACGAGCTGGGCAAGGACCTGCAGGTCGAGATCGTCGCTGAGGCGCTGGCCGGGCAGATCGTGCTCGATATCCGTCATCCCGATGCCGCCGAGGACGAGCCGCTGCAGCTCGACGGCGTCGAGGTGCAGGCCCTGCCGTTCTATGCGCTGAACAACCGTTTCAAGGAACTGGATGAGACCCGCCAGTACCTGCTGTATTGCGACAGGGGCGTCATGAGCCGCCTGCATGCCCACCATCTGCTTAGCGAGGGGCATGCCAATGTTCGCGTCTATCGCCCGCATTAAAAGGGCCGGCCTGCTCGGTGGCAGTATCCGCCACCGCCCTCCCGACCAGCCTCGCGGCGCGTAATCCCGAATTCACAACGGCCAGGCACACTGCCAGGTCACAGCTTTCAGAATCATCAATCGAGACGACATCGTGATCGAAAAACTGCGCAATATCGCCATCATCGCCCACGTCGACCATGGCAAGACCACCCTGGTAGACAAGCTGCTGAAGCTCTCCGGCACCCTCGACCGCAAAGAAGCGGAATCCGAGCGCGTGATGGACTCCAACGACCAGGAAAAAGAGCGCGGAATTACCATTCTGGCCAAGAACACCGCCATCAAGTGGAACGGCTACAACATCAACATCGTCGACACCCCCGGCCACGCCGACTTCGGTGGTGAGGTAGAGCGCGTGATGTCGATGGTCGACTCCGTGCTGCTGGTGGTCGACGCCCAGGACGGCCCGATGCCGCAGACCCGTTTCGTGACCCAGAAGGCGTTCAAGGCCGGTCTGCGTCCGATCGTGGTGGTGAACAAGATCGACCGTCCGGGCGCGCGTCCGGACTGGGTTATCGACCAGATCTTCGACCTGTTCGACAACCTCGGCGCCACCGACGAGCAGCTGGACTTCCCGATCGTCTACGCCTCGGCCCTGAACGGCATCGCCGGCATGGACCACGAGAAGATGGACGACAACATGGACGCCCTGTTCCAGGCCATCATCGACCACGTGCCGGTTCCGGACGTTGACGTCGACGGCCCGTTCCAGATGCAGATCTCCCAGCTGGACTACAACAGCTTCCTCGGTGTGATCGGCATCGGCCGTATCGCCCGTGGCCGCATCAAGACCAACACCCCGGTGGTGGCCATCAGCGATGACGGTACCAAGCGCAACGGTCGCGTGCTGAAGATCATGGGCCACTCCGGCCTGCAGCGTGTGGAAGTGGCCGAGGCCGAAGCCGGCGATATCGTCTGCGTCTCGGGTATGGACGAGCTGTTCATCTCCGACACCCTGTGCGACCCGCAGCACGTCGAAGCCCGTCCGCCGCTGACCGTCGACCAGCCGACCGTGAGCATGACCTTCCAGGTCAACGACTCGCCGTTCGCCGGTAAAGAAGGCAAGTTCGTCACCAGCCGCAACATCAAGGACCGTCTGGACAAGGAACTGCTGCACAACGTGGCCCTGCGCGTCGAGGCCGGTGATTCCGCCGAGAAGTTCAAGGTCTCCGGTCGTGGCGAGCTGCACCTCTCGGTACTGATCGAAACCATGCGCCGTGAAGGCTTCGAGCTGGCCGTGGGCCGCCCGGAAGTGGTGATCATCGAGAAGGATGGCGTCAAGCAGGAGCCGTACGAGAACGTCACCATCGACATCGAGGAACAGCACCAGGGTCCGGTGATGGAGCAGATGGGCATGCGCAAGGGCGACATGACCAACATGATCCCCGACGGCAAGGGCCGTATTCGTCTGGAGTACGTGATCCCGGCGCGTGGCCTGATCGGCTTCCGTAACGCCTTCCTGACCATGACCTCGGGTACCGGTATCCTGACCTCGACCTTCGACCACTACGGTCCGGTCAAGGCTGGTGAAGTCGCCCACCGCCAGAATGGCGTGCTGGTCTCCATGGCCACCGGCACCGCGCTGACCTACTCCCTGGAAACCCTGCAGGACCGCGGCAAGCTGTTCCTGAGCCCGGGTGACGAAGTCTACGAAGGCCAACTGGCCGGCATCCACAGCCGCGACAACGACCTGGTGATCAACCCGACCAAGGCCAAGAAGCTCGACAACATGCGCGCTTCCGGCAAGGACGAGACCATCCAGCTGACCCCGGCGCTGAAATTCACCCTGGAACAGGCTCTGGAATTCATCGACGAAGACGAGCTGGTGGAAGTGACGCCGAAGTCCATCCGCCTGCGCAAGAAGATGCTCAACGAGAACGACCGCAAGCGCTACGAGCGCAGCAAGGTCTGATCCGCGCGCAGTGAATGAAGAGCCCCCGGCGGAGCGATCCGCCGGGGGCTTTTTCTTGCCGCTGCGTTTACAGCTGGGGCGGTGCAGTGGCAGTGCGCTGGGGCAACCAGCCCTTTGCCCTGCCCGCGAGGGGGTTGCGGGCCGGGGTCTGGCCGATATCGGCCAGCAGCGACTGCGGGATCGGTTTGCTATGCATGGTCGTCTGCTGACTAGGCGCAGATTTGCACCGGAATTTAGGTTCCGGCCGCCTTGTGGGCGGCGCGGAGTGCTCATCGCTGCCGCTGGGCGGGTAGCCCTGCCAGAGGCGATGAAAAGGGAAGGCAGTCAGGCATGGCGCCAGGGGCGCCGCTGTGGTGGAAGGCTCAGGCGAAGCGCAGGGTGACCCGTCGGTTGTGCCGGCTCTTCTTCTCGATCTTGTCGCACAGCACCGCGCCGATCTCGGCAGTGTTGCGGACATGGGTGCCGCCGCAGGGTTGCAGGTCGACGCCGGGGATTTCGATCACCCGGACCATGCCGTGGTTGGCGGGCGGCGGGATGCGCGTGCGGCATAGTTGCAGCAGGCGGTTGTATTCGCCGGCCGGCAGCTCCTGTGCGCGCACCTCCAGGGCGGCGCCGATCAGCTCGTTGAGCTGTGTGGTGATCTGTTCCTTGTCCAGGGTCGACTCGGGCAGGTCGAAGTCCAGGCGGCCCTTGTCGGCGGCGATGCTGCAGCCGGTCACCGGGGCGTCGACAAGGGCGCACAACAGGTGCAGGCAGGTATGCATGCGCATGTGGCGATGGCGCAGTTCCCAGTCCAGGCAGCCCTGCACCTCCATGCCGGCCTGCAGGGCGTTGGCTGCGCCAGACTCCAGCTGGTGCCAGATGAGTGCGCGCAGCAGCGGATCACGCTGGGTGCCGAGCACCGCCACGGCCGAGCCATCCGGCAGCAGCAAGTGCCCCTGGTCGCCGGGCTGGCCACCACCGGTGGGGTAGAACAGCGTCTGGTCGAGCGCTACGCCCTGCTCGCTCACGGCCAGCACGCGGGCGGTGAAGCAGTGCTGATAGGGCGCCTCGTCGAACAAGGCGCGGGTCTGCAGGGTCAACGCCGACATGGGTCAGCCTCCTAGGCTCAGCAGGTGGGGTTTGAGTACCGTGCTCACCAGGCTGCTCAGGCCGGGCGGGTCGAGCAGGGTGATGTCCTGGCCATCGACGCGCAGGTGCAACGGGTAGCAGGGCGGTGGCACCACGGCGCCGAGATTGCGCAGGCGGTACTGGCGGTGGTGGCGCTCGCGCACCGTGCATTCCAGGCGCAGGCAGGCGAGTGGGCGATGGTCGGCGTCGAGCACGCTGATGTCCTCGGCGTCCGGCAGTTCACCCACCAGGTGCAGGCGCTCGCCCAGGGCGAAGGCGCCGAGGAAGCCGCGGCCGCCGGCCTGCCCGCAGCGCTGCAGTTGCAGCTGGTTGGCGATGCTGACGCGGGTGTTGGCAGGCACGTCGCGGGTGATCACGCAGGCCGGGCTGATGAACACGTGGTCGCCGATGTCCACCGCGCCGAGGATGCGCGCGCCGGCGCCGACCTCCACGCCATGGCCCAGCCTGGGGTGGCGCTTGCCGCCGGGGTTGTCGGCGATGCCGCAGGCGCCCAGGGTCACGCCGCTGAGCAGGTAGCAGTCGTCGCCGATTTCGCAGGTTTCGCCGATCACGGTGCCGAAGCCGTGATCCAGCACGAAGCGCCGGCCGATGCGGGCCGCCGGGTGGATCTCCACCCCGGACTGCAGCTTGCCGGTATTGGCCAGGCGGTGGGCGATGATCTCGCGGTCGGGCAGCTCGCCGAGCCGCCAGACCTGGTGCGCCAGGCGGTGGTAGAGCACCGCCTTGAACGAGGCGTAGCTGTCGAGGATCAGCTCGCTGCGTCCGCCGGAAGCGGGGTCGCGCGCGGCATAGGCCTGCACGTCCTCGCTCACCTGGCGCACGGCGCTGTCCATGAGGCCGTCCAGGTGTGGCAGCAGCAGCTCCATCTGCGCTGGCTGCAGCGCATGCACCAGGTGGTCGAGCAGCACATCGTAGAGCTTCAGTCTGTCGAGGTAGGTGCGCATCCCATCGTCCTTCACGGGTCAGTCGAAGTGGGCCAGGTAGCTGTCGACGCCGTCATAGATCAGCGTCAGCACCCGGGTTCCGCGCGGCAGCTCAGTGGCCAGCTGGGCGATGGCCACCAGGTTGGCCGCCGATGACAGCCCGAGGCTGACGCCGTCGCCGCGCATGGTCTGGCGTACCCGCGCCAGGCAGTCCTGCTTGGTCACCTTGAGCATGCCGTCGAGCACGTCGAGGTTGAGGATGGCCGGTACCAGGCCGATGGACAGACCCTGGATCTCGTGCGGCGCGTGGCGATCGGCAAGCAGGTCGCACTGCTCCGGCTCCACGCCGAATACCCGCAGCTGTGGCCAGTGCGCCTTGAGCGTCTCGCCCAGGCCGGTGACGTGGCCGCCGGTGCCGATGCCGGCCACCAGGCAGTCCGGCGGTAGCGTGGCGAAGTCGCGCAGGATTTCCTGCGCGGTGGTGCGCCGATGGATTTCCGGGTTGGCCGGGTTGCGCTGCTGGTTGAGCATCACGTAGCCGGGGTTTTCCAGCTGCAGCTCCATGGCCCGTTCGCCGTGGGAGTTGTTGCCGCGGCGGCTGTCGGACAGCACCACCTCGGCGCCGTACAGGCGCAGCAGCTTCTGCTTCTCCGGGCTGTAGTTGTCGGGTATCACCAGAACCACGCGGTAGCCGAGGATGTTGCCGGCGATGGCCAGGCCGATGCCGGTGTTGCCGCCGCTCGGTTCGACGATGGTCTGGCCGCTGCCGGGGCGCAGGATGCCGCGCGCCTCGGCGTCGCGCACCATGGCCAGGGCAATGCGCGCCTTGTGGCTGCCGCCCGGGTTGAGCGATTCCAGCTTGGCGTAGACCTCCAGCCCGGTTTCCGCGCTGAAGGCGGCCAGGCGGACCACCGGCGTCTCGCCGATGGCCTGCAGCAAGGATTCATGGATCATCGCGCGACCTCAGTACAGCGGCATGTCGGGGTCGATGTCGCGCGCCCAGGCCTTGAGCCCGCCCTGCAGCACCTGCAGGCGCGAAAAGCCGGCCTCCAGCAGCCGCTGGGCGGCGCGTTCGGCGCGCGGGCCGCCGTAGCAGATCAGGCACAGCGGTCGCTCAGGGTCGAGTTCGTGCAGGTGCTGGTCCAGCTCGCCCAGCGGGATATTGCGTGCCTGCGCCAGGCCGCACACTTCCAGTTCGTTGGCTTCGCGCACGTCGAGCAGCTGCAGGTCATCGCCGCGGCTCAGGCTCAGCTGCAGCCGCTGCGGGCTGATCAGCAGCTGCGCCGGCAGCGCCGTGTCGCGCAGGGCGCTGGCACACTGCACCGGCACCTCGCTCTGCAGGCTGCGGTCGCGGCGTGTCGGTGAGCAGCTGGGACAGTCGGGGCGACGCTTGAAGCGCACCTCGCTGAACTTCATGGCCAGCGCATCGAAGCGCATCAGGCGCCCGACCAGAGGCTCACCAATGCCGAGGATCAGCTTGATCGCCTCGGTGGCCTGGATCAGTCCGACCACCCCCGGCAACACGCCGATCACCCCGCCAGCATTGCAGTTGGGCGCCAGTTCGGCGGGCGGGCTCTGCGGGTAGAGGCAGCGGTAGCAGGGGCCCTCGCGGTAGTTGAACAGACTCATCTGGCCGTCGAAGCGATGCAGGGCGCCATACACCAGCGGGCGCCCGAGCAGCACGCAGGCATCGTTGAGCAGGTAGCGGGTGGTGAAGTTGTCGGTGCCGTCGATCACCAGGTCATAGTCGCTGACCAGCTGCAGCGCGTTGTCCGCCGTCAGCGCGCAGTCGTGGGCGTCGATGCGGATAGCGGGGTTGAGGTCATGCAGGCGGCGGCGCGCCGACTCGACCTTGGCCATGCCCAGGGTGGCGCTGCCGTGTACCACCTGGCGTTGCAGGTTGCTGCTCTCGACCCGGTCGAAATCCACCAGGCCGAGGGTGCCGATGCCGGCGGCGGCGAGGTACAGGCTGACCGGCGAGCCCAGGCCGCCGGTACCGATGATCAGCACGCGCGCCTGCTTCAGGCGCAGTTGGCCCTGGCGGCCGACGTCGGGCAGGGTGATGTGGCGCACATAGCGGCGCACTTCGTCGTTGCTCAGCTCATCGCAGTCCAGGCCGCCGGAGGTGGCGAGCAGGATGTCCAGTTCGGCATCGGCCGGCAGCGGGCTGTCGGCTTCCACCAGCTCGCCGCCGGCGGTGAGCAGGAAGTGCTCCTTGAACTGGCCGTTGTCGTAGAACAGGTGCTCGCGCAGCCCCGCGTGGCGCGTGCAGATGTCCTCCACCAGTTCGCGAACCGTCGCGCCGGCCCCCTCCAGTCGGGTAGCGGGCAACCTGGCGACACGGCCCAGCACTTCCGGAACAATCACCACACTCATAGCCAAACCTCCTTTATCAATGGCTATCGGGGGAGCCGGGGAACTCCCGGCTGCAGACGAATTCTTCTCCGTTCCACTCGAACAGCTTGGCGCCGTGCGCCTCGCCAGCGCGCACGTCCACCACCAGGTAGGCCACCGGGTGGATCGGCTGGCCCATGAGCAGCGCCTTGTCCTCGTCCTCGCGGCTGAAGTAGGCGCCGACATCGGGGTGCGAGTGGTAGATCACCCGGACCGGGTTGTCGCTGCGCAGGCTGCGGTTGAGCAGCAGGGTGTCGGCCACCGCGAAGGTGTAGCCGTTGGCGGCGCTGCGCCGGTACACCTCGGGGTCGAGGCGGTTGAGCTGGTTCTGGATGTTCTCGCCGAGGTACACGCGGGCGTCGGCGAAGACGAAGCCGCAGCATTCCTCGGGGTAGGTGGCGGCGGCATGGCGGTAGATGGCCTGCAGCGCCTGCGGGGTGAGGGCGTCCTGGTGGCTCATCGCGTCAGACCTGCTTTGCCAGGAGCTTTTCCACCGGCACCTTGGTGATGGCGAAACCGGCCAGCAGCAGCGCGGAGTACAGCGCCAGGTCGCGGGAGATCGGCTGGCCTTCGTACCAGGAGCCGATGATCACGGCGAATACCGGGAAGATGATGAAGACGAAGGACAGGATCACCGGGCTCAGGCGCTTGAGCAGGAAGAAGTAGACGATGAAGCCGCCGACCGAGGCGCACAGGCCGAGGTAGGTCAGTGCCATCCAGGAGCGCGTGCTGATGGCGGCGAAGTCCGGCTGCTCCACGCCCAGGCCGACCAGGCACAACATCATGCCGGCCAGGCCGATGGGCAGCGTGTTGTAGGTGATCACGCTGATCTCGGCGCCCTGCTTCTTGGTCACCACGTAGCACAGGGCGTGCATCACCGCGGCGGCGAGGATGGCCAGCACACCGGCGAATTCGTCGTGCGCCAGGCTCAGGCCCTGGCTGCGCAGGATCATGTAGAGGCTGGCGAAACCGATGCCGATGCCCACCACCTGCGACAGGTAGATGCGCTCGCGCAGGAACAGCGCGGAGAAGATCAGGATGAACACCGGCATGCAGCTGAACAGCAGGGCGGTGAGGCCGGAAGAGACATGGGTCTCGCCGTAGTTGAGCAGGTAGTAGGGCAGACTGAAGTAGCCCAGGGTGACGAAGACGAAAAAGCCCAGGTGGCTGCGTGGGAAGAAGATCGAGTCACCGCGGATCAGCGCGAAGCTGAGGAACAGCGGGAAGGCGATGAGAAAGCGCAGGCCGGAGGCGGTCAGTGGCGGTACGGTTTCCACGGCAATCTTGATGCCCAGCCAGGTGGTGCCCCAGCTCAGGCACACGGTGAGGAACAGCAGGCTGGTGATCAGGGCGGCCAGCCACTGCCCCCTGGCTTTTCCGGTGTTTGCAATTGCTGCGGACATTGGCATGATGACAATCCTTCGTGATCACAAAATTGACCCCTTAAATCCAGAGATCAATTGGCATTGATACTGGTAAATGAGGCTATTTGGACGAAAAATGGCTGTCAAACCAATTATTGACACGGTGTCAATGCTGCGCGACGCGTTAAGCTCGGGGCATGGCGCCAAGTACAAGCGCCTCGCCGAGGCCATGGAGCTGCGGATCCTCGATGGCGGCATCGAGGGCGGTGCCAAGCTACCGCCGCACCGCAGTCTGGCCGACCGCCTGGGGGTCACCATCGGCACGGTCAGCCGGGCCTATGCCGAGCTGGAGCGCATGGGGCTGGTGGTGGCGCGGGTTGGCGATGGCACTTTCGTGCGCCAGCGCGACCTGGAGCGCAAGCGCGACATCGGCTTCAGCAACTTCGTCGAGGAGCGGCCCGAGCAGTTCGACATGAGCCGCAACATGCACATCCCGGGCGCCGAGACCAGCCTGCTGGCGCAGAGCCTGCTGGAGCTGGCGCGCAACCCGCAGACGCTGGCCGAGATGACCCTGTACACGCCGGACGCCGGCCTGCCGCGCTATCGCCAGGCCGGTGCGCGCTGGCTGGCCCACGGCGACTTCCGCCCCCTGGCCGAGCAGGTGCTGTGCGTCAATGGCGGCCAGCACGGCCTGCTCTGCACCCTGATGGCCCTGCTGCGCGCCGGCGATACCCTGGTCACCGAGCAGCTCACCTACCCGGGCCTGATCAGCGCCGCGCGCATGCTCGGCATCAAGCTGCTCGGTGCCGCGATGGACGAGGAAGGGCTGATGCCGGCGGCGCTCGACGAGCTGTGCCGGCAGCACCGCATTTCCGCCCTGTACTGCACGCCGACCCTGCAGAACCCGACCACCGGCGTGTTGTCCGCGGCGCGGCGCGAAGCGCTGGTCGCCGTCTGTCGCGAGCATAACCTGCTGATCATCGAGGACGAGGCGCATGCGGTGCTGGTCGAGGACCGTCCGCCGCCCCTGAGCTTCTACGCCCCCGAGCGCAGCGTGCTGATCGGCAGCCTGAGCAAGGCGGTAGCCGCCGGGCTGCGCGTGGGCTATTTGCATGCGCCGGTGCCGCTGATCAGCCGCATCGCTGCCGCCCTGCGCGGCAGCTGCTGGATGGCCACGCCGCTGGCGATGGAGCTGGCCAGTGGCTGGATCGAGAGCGGCGTCGCGGAGAAGCTGCTGCGTCAGCAGATCATCGAAATCGGCCGGCGCAAGCAGCTGGTCGAGGGTCTGCTGGAAGGCCTGAGCTATCGCACTCATCCGCAGTGTCCGCACTTCTGGATCGAGGTGCCCGAGCCCTGGCGAGCCTCGGATGTCGAGGCCGAGCTGAAGCTGAAGAATTACCTGGTCGCCACGGCGGAGGCCTTCGCCGTTGGGCGCGCGGCGGTGCCGCAGTTCGTCCGCGCCAGCGTCAGCAATGCCTCGCACGACGACGCGCTGCTGCTGCAGGGCTTCCAGGCGCTGAGCAACAGCCTGCGCCAGGGCAGCGCTCCGTTCGCCGAGTGATCCCGGTCGGCCCGTACGGCGTCTTTTTGCACCTGGATGGCGCAATGCTTCTATCGTTTAGCTCATGAAACCGACGAGGCGTCCGATATCTCGCGCATAGCCTCGGAGGGGCGTGCGCCTGGCGCGGCATTTGCTGCGCCAGGCGCTTCGCGGTTTCGTCCGATTCAGGAGTTCGACGATGAATGCCTTGTTGCTACCCGGTGTGAATGCCCTGGAGAAATTCAGTTTCGCCCGCAAATTCCAGCTGCTGGCATTGCTGTTTCTGCTGCCGCTCTGTTACGCCGCCTGGTCGATCGGCGACAACTACCTGGGCAAACTCAAGGTGGTCGATGACGAGCGCTCCGGTGTCGTGCAGCTGCAGGCGCTGGATCGGGTCGAGCGCCAGTTGCTGGGCCAGCGCAACCTCACGGCGCGCTGGAAGGCCACCGAGCGCAATCGCCAGGCCAGTGACGAGACGCAGGCCGCCTTCAGTCGTCTGCAGCAGGCCGATGGCGAACTGGATGACGCGTTGCAGGCCCTGCAACAGGTGCTGGCCGCCGAGGGCGCCAGCGAGCAGGTGCTGGCCGATCTGCAGGCCCTGCAGGGCGAGCGCGACGGTCTGAGGGCGCAGGCGCTGGGCAGCGTCGGCTGGTGGCCGGATGCCTATGATCGCTTCACCCTGGCCCAGCAACGCCTTGCCGCGCTGCGCGAGCAGATCGCCACCGACAGCGGCCTGATTCTCGACCCCTGGCTGGAGACCTACCTGCTCATGCAGCTGGCCACGCAGGACGCGCCGCGCCTGCAGCAGCGTCTCGGCGTGCTCGCCAGCGTCGGCCAGGGCGCGGTGGTTGCCGGCCAGTTCAGCCTGCAGAGTCGCCTGCAGCTGCGCGAAATCCGCGCCACTGCCGGGGAGTCGCGGTTGCAGCTGGGCAAGCTCGGCGAGCGCCTGCAGGGCGAGCTGCCGGCTTCGCTGGCGAGTTGGGGGCAGGCCTACCAGCAGAGCCTGGCCGGTCTGGATGCCTGGCTCAAGCAGCTCGATCAGCAGATGTTCGGCGACGCCGGGATCACCCTCAAGGCCGCCGAGTTCGAGCATGGCATGGATGGCGCGCTGGGGCATGTCGAGGCGCTGCAGCAGGCCACCCTGCAGGCCCTGGATACCCGCCTCGGGCAGTACCGCAGCCAGGCGTTGCGTGCCCTGGTCTTCACCCTCGGCGCCTTTTGCCTGTTGGTCGCGCTGGCGCTCTACGCGCTGGTTTGCCTGCAGGCGTCGATCCGCGGTAGCAGCTGGCGCATCACCTCGCTGGCGCAGTCGCTGCGCGATGGCGACCTGCGCCGCCACGTCACGGTCCACGGCAAGGACGAGCTGGCGCTGATCGGCGCCGCCCTCAACGATGCGGTGGCGCAGCTGCGCGATTCGCTGCAGGGCGTCAACCGCGAGAGTGCCGAACTGGGCGATACCGTGCTGGTGCTCAGTGACGAGGCGCGCCGTGCCCTTGGTGCGGTGGAGCAGCAACAGCAGCAGGTCAGCCAGATCGCCGCCGCCGCCACGCAGATGGCGGCCACCGCGCAGAGCGTGGCGCAGAACTGCGAGCTGGCCGCGCAGGATGCCGGCCAGACCCTGGCGATTGCCGAGCAGAGCAACCGGCGCAGCCAGCAGACCACCGCCAGCATGCGCCAGCTCACCGCGCGCCTGGGCGATACCGCAGCCGCGCTGGCCGAGCTGCGCCAGCAGGCGCAGCAGATCGACCGCGTGGTGGACGTGATCAAGGGCATTGCCGAGCAGACCAACCTGCTGGCGCTGAATGCCGCCATCGAGGCGGCGCGGGCCGGCGAGGCCGGACGCGGCTTTGCCGTGGTGGCCGACGAGGTGCGCTCGCTGTCGCAGCGTACCCAGGAGTCGACCCGCGAGATCAGTGCCACGGTCGAGGGCCTGCAGCGCGTGGTGCTGCAGTCGGTGGAGCTGATGCAGACGGCCTGCAGCCAGGCCGAGGGCGATGCCGGTGCGGTCACCGAGCTGGGCGATCATCTCGGCGAAATCGCCGGCGCCGTGCAGCGCGTCAGCGACATGCTCACCCAGATCGCGGCCGCCGTGGAGCAGCAGGCCGCCACCGCCGAGGAGGTCAGCGGCAATATTCAGCAGGTCGACCAGGCTGCTGCCAGCTTGCTGCAGGGGGCGCAGGCGGTGCATGGCGTCGCCGACCGGCTGGGCGAGGGCAGCCGCAGCCTGGCGCAGAACACCGCGCATTTCCATCTGCAGTGAGGCGTTGACGAAGTTTTCACAGCTCCCCTGGCAGAGTTCGGGAGATAAGGCGGATTCCCCGCCAGCGCTTGGTGCTGTGATGACTGATGCACAACGTGCCCGCGCCGCCGTCGACTGGCGCGGCCTAGGCTGGACCCTGCTGTTCTTCTGGTACTTCTCCGGCGTTACCCAGGCGTTGATCTACGCCACAGGCAGCGCGGGCTTCTCCGGCTTGCGTCAGTCGCTGCTGCTGAGCCTGCTGTGGCTGGTGCCGCTGCTGCTGTTCCCGGCGCGGGCGCGGATGCTGGCGGCGCTGATCGGCGTGCCACTGTGGCTGTGCTCGCTGGCCGGTTTCGGCTACTTCCTGATCTACGGGCAGGAGTTCTCGCAGAGCGTGATCTTCATCCTCTTCGAGTCCAACGTCAGCGAAGGCAGCGAGTACCTGGCGCAGTATTTCGCCTGGTGGATGCTGCCGGCCTTCTTCGCCTACGGCCTGGGCGCCTGGCTGCTTTGGCGCCAGGTACGTCCGGTATACCTGCCACGCCCGGCGGCGGCGCTGGCCGCAGCCTTTTTCCTGTTCGCCTCGCTCGGTTACCCGGCGATTCGCCAGTTCAGCAAGCATGAAGACGCGCAGGTGGCGCTGGAGAACTTCGAGGAGCGCATCGAGCCAGCCACGCCCTGGCAGCTGGTGGTCGGCTACCGCCAGTATCGTGCTCAGCTGGCCAACATGCAGGCGCTGCTGGAGGGCCGTCAGCGCATCGCTCCGCTGACCGACCTGCGTGACGCCCACGCCGGCCAGCCGGCCACCCTGGTGCTGGTGATCGGCGAGTCCACCAACCGTCAGCGCATGAGCCTGTATGGCTATGGCCGCGAGACCACGCCGGAGCTGGACAAGCTGCGCGATCAGCTGCAGGTGTTTACCGGTGCGGTCACCCCGCGGCCCTACACCATCGAGGCGCTGCAGCAGGTGCTGACCTTTGCCGATCAGGAAAACCCGGAGGCTTACCTGAATACACCGTCGCTGGTCAGCGTGATGAAACAGGCCGGCTACAAGACCTACTGGATCACCAACCAGCAGACCATCACCAAGCGCAACACCATGCTCACCACCTTCTCCAAACAGGCGGACGAGCAGTTCTACCTGAACAACAACCGCGAGCAGAATGCCCGCCAGTACGATGGCGATGTGCTCGACCCGTTCGCCAAGGTGCTGGCCGAGGACGCGCCGCGCAAGTTCATCGTGGTGCACCTGCTTGGCACCCACATGAGCTACCAGTACCGTTACCCGCCGGAGTACGAGCGCTTCACCGACCACAGCGGCGCGCCGGCGCATGTCAGCGAAGACCAGCTGCCGACCTACAACGCCTACGACAACGCGGTGCTGTACAACGACTTCGTCGTCTCCAGCCTGATCAAACGGTTCGCCGCCACCGATCCGAACGGCTTCCTGCTTTACCTCGCCGACCATGGCGAGGCCGTGTTCGACGCGCCCAAGGCCGAGGTGCTGGGGCGCAACGAGGCGGCGCCGACCGACCCGATGTACACCATTCCCTTCCTCCTGTGGAACTCGCCGAAGTGGCAGGCGCACCAGCCCCGTGACTTCGCTCAGGTTCTGGCGCGACCGTTCAGCAGTTCCAGCCTGGTGCATACCTGGGCCGACCTGGCCGGCCTCGACTTCGCCGAGCATGACCGCAGCCGTAGCCTGGTGAGCAACGAGTTCAAGGCCCGCCCGCTGTTGATCGGCGATCCGCAGCAGCCGCAGAACCTGATCGACTTCAGCCTGATCCGGCCCAAGCCGGTGGACAGCGAAGTGGCCCAGCAGGCGGCTGCAAGCACCCCCGCCCAGCCGCTGTGAAACTGCCGCCCGCCGGCGCTTGACGGCGTCGGGTGGGCGGTTCACATTCAGGTGCAGACCACGTTCACGTGGCGCCCCCGCTCCATCTCTCTTCGCGTCCCGCAGTCGCCTCGTTCCTGCCGATCCCTTCAGCCATCGGGGTATGGGTGACATGTCTCAACTTTCCCTTCGCGCCGGCTGCGTCGCCGGTGGTCTGCTTGCCTGCCTGGCGCTGCCAGCCCAGGCGCAGTTCTACGTACTCAGCGATCTCGGCAGCCTGATCGCCACCTCCTACAGCGTGCCGCACGGGCTCAGCGAGAATGCCGATGTGGTCGGCTACAGCTATGCCGGCCTCGGTGCCCACGCCTTCCACTGGACCCCCGAGGGCGGCATGCAGGACCTCGGCACCCTGGGCGGCAGCACCAGCTATGCCTATGGCATCAATGCCAGCCGCCAGGTGGTCGGCTATGGCCCGCAGGGTGGCGTCGACCGCGCCTTCCTGTGGAGCATTGGCGGGGGCTTCCAGCTGCTCGGTACCCTCGGCGGCAGCAACAGCTACGCGCGCGAGATCAACGATGCCGGGCAGGTGGCCGGCTACAGCCAGATCGCCAGTGGCAAGTACCGCGCCTATCGCTGGAGCGCTGCCGGGGGCATGCAGAACCTCGGCGTGCTCGGCAGCGCCAGCAGCAACAGCTACGCCACCGGGATCAACGAGTCCGGCCAGGTGGCTGGCTTCAGCCATGTCGGCAATGCCGCGCATGCCTTCCGCTGGGACCCGGCCCTCGGCCTGCAGGACCTCGGTACCCTGGACGGCGGCAACAGCTACGGCAAGGCCATCGGCGCCAGCGGCGCGGTTGTCGGCTACGCCAGCGCGGCGGGGGCCGAGCATGCGTTTCTCTGGACCAGCGCGGGCGGCCTGCAGGACCTCGGCACCCTCGGCGGCGCCAACAGCTATGCCAAGGGCGTCAACGCGCAGGTGCGCGTGGTCGGCCAGGCGGACACGGCCACCGGCGCGGTCGGCTTCGTCTGGAGCCTGGAGGAGGGCATGCAGGACCTCAACAGCCTGATTCCCGACCCCGATGGCTGGATTATCGAGGCTGGTCTCGGCATCAACGACCAGGGCGTGATCGTGGCCATGGGGCGCAACATCTTCGGCCGGGTGCACGCGCTGCTGCTGGTGCCAGTGCTGGACGAGTAGTTTTCTCCCTCTCCCTCCGGGAGAGGGTGCCCGCAGGGCGGGTGAGGGTGATGCGGCAGGCAGGATCCCTCACCCCGGCCCTCTCCCGGAGGGAGAGGGGGCAGTGAGTGCGCGACTGCCGGCCCAGTCGCTGGCGCAAGAGCTGCGAGGAGCAGCCTAGATACTCTGCCCGCAACGTGGCGCGCGCTGCAGCGGCGCATTTGGCTGCTGCTCGGCGAGCAGGTCGAGCTGCGCCACGCAGCCGTGCTTGAGTGTGGTCTCCAGCAGCAGGCTCTGCACCGGCAGCAGGTCGCCGTCGAGGATGTGCTGCTGGCTGGCCAGACCCAGGTAGCGGTTGCTGCCGAGCAACAGCCGGTTGACGCCCTGCAGGTGGATCATCGCCTTGCCGACATTGCCCAGCTGGTTGGCGAGCAGGCTGATCTCGCCCGGCAGCGGCGGCTCGTTGCGGATGCGAATGGCGTACTCCGGGGTGCCGCTGATGCGGTTGTCGATGATCAGGGCTCGGCCGATGTGCTGGCCGTCGATGCCGCTGCCCTGGCTGTTGCCGATCAGGTTGCCGGCCACCAGCAGGCCCTCGGCCGGCTGCTGCGGACTGCCGGTGAGAACGATGGCGCTGGCACCGGTGCCGCCGATGCGGTTGTTCTGCAGGGCCAGGGCGCCGCCCTGCAGCTGCGCCTCGATGGCGGATTTGCCGACGTTGCCGATCAGGTTGTCGGCGATCAGCCCGGCGCTGCCGTCGCGCAGGCGGATACCGCTGTGGTTGCGTACGCCGCTGATCTGGTTGCGGGCGATGCCGACCCGGCTGGCGGCAAGGTCCAGGCCGTACTGCTGCAGGTCGCTGAACTGCGAGTCCTCGATCAGGGCCAGGCTGTCGTGCAGCTCCACGCCGCTGGCCATCTCGCGCAGCTCGCTGGCGCGGATCAACACCCGCGCGGGTGGCGTGGCGGCCGGCTGCTGGGCACTGCGCCGGCTGGTCAGGCCGCGCGCCAGGTGGGCGTTGTAGCCCAGGCGCGCCAGTTGCGAGTGTTCGATCAGGGTGAAGCTGCCGGCCCAGGCCATGATGAAGGGGCGGAACGGTTTGGCCGCCAATTGGCTCTGCTCGCCGGCCCAGCTCTGCAGCTGGGCCCGGCGCAGCACCAGTTGGCCGCGGTTGATCAGCGCGGCGCCAGCGCGACTGTTCAGGTACAGGCGCTGATCCTCCACCAGCAGCGCGCCCTTGGGGCCGATCAGCAGCGGGTAGCTGAGCAGGTAGCCGTCCTTGTGCGGCTTGAGGATGCGTGGGTCGTTCAGCGCCTTGGCCAGTTGCTCCAGGCTCAGGCTGCCCTCGTCCAGCAGCAGCGCCTGCGGGTGGTGCGCCTGGTAGTCGGCGATCACGCGGAACAGCCCGCTGCTGACGAACGGCTCGAAGGGCCAGCTGCCGGCCTGGGCCGAGAACAGGCTGGTCAGGCTGACCCGGCCACGCCCGCTCGGCGCGGCGACGGCGAACTGCGCCGGGTCCAGGCCTTGCGCCGGGGTGGCCAGCAGGGCGGCGATCTGCGCCTGCTGCGGGTGCTCGCCGAGGGCCTCGAGCTGGTGATGCAGCAGCGTGCGGGTTTGCGCCGGGCACACGCCGCATACGGCGATCAGCAGCAGCGGTGCGCACCGGCGCAGGTATTCGAGCGCGGCCATGGGGTTACCTCGCAACGTGGGGATAGAGCGGCGCCAGGCGCCCGCCGAGCTGGCCGTAGGCGGTGGCCGCCGGGCCGGCGCTGGCTTGCAGGCGCAGGGCCAGGGCGTGCTGCGGGTACAGGTCGAGGAAGGGCAGCAGCCACACCAGCTTGTACGGCGGCACCTCGTGCTGCGGCTGGCCGCGCAGTTCGGCCAGGCGCTGCGGATCAAGCAGGCTGAGGGCGCCGAAGTCGGCCAGGCGCTGCAGGCGCTGGTCATCCTCGGCGCTGAGGCCGGGGCCGTTGTAGCGCGAGGATTCGGCCAGCAGCAGCAGGGGGACCATGGCGTAGTGGGTGTAGTTGGCGGCTAGTGCGCCGCGGCCCAGCTCGTTGGGCAGGTAGGCGTAGGGGCCGTGCGGCGAGTCGGTGATCTGTGCCAGGCCACGGCGGAAGTTGCGCTCGCCCCAGGCTACATAGTCGTCGCGGCCGAGCAGCATGCCGCTGGCGGCCACGGCCCAGCCAGCCCAGTAGTCGTGGTTGTTGAAGTAGGCGAAGTCCGCCGCCTGGCGCGGCCGGTAGTCGTCCATCACCTGCTCGGCCAGGCGCTGCAGCCAGGCCTGCTGCGCGCTGGAAAGCTGTGGCCGGCCACCGCTCAGCGCCTGGCTCTTGAGCAGGGTCGAGGCGATGGCCGCCAGCGCCCACTTGCGCGCGGCCAGTCCGGTCTTGCTGGCATCGCGGCTCTCGATCGCGCCCGCCTCGGCCCAGGCCTGCAGCCACTGGTCCAGACAGGCCAGGGCAGTGGCGGCCTGGCGCGGATTCTTCGCCTGCACCAGGTAGTCGGCGAACTGCGCCAGGCGCTGGGTGTACTCGGCCAGGCGCGCATGGGTTTCCTTGGAGCGCGCCGACACCTTGCCGCTGAGGGTCGAGCGGCTGGCGTCGCTCTGGTCGTACTTGCTGTCGATCTGCAGCGCCCCGGTGTAGGGCTCGGGCACGGCCTTCGGGCACTCCAACTGGCGGTAGTCGCCGATCTGCGCTGCCAGCGGCAGCGGCCGAGGTGGCCAGATCGACTGCGGCTGCGCCTGCGCCGCGCCGGCGCAGAGCAGCAGGGCGAGCAGCGCTCTTACAGACATAGCCGGGTCTCCACAGCCACGGGCGCGGCCAGGTCCTCGGTCGGCTCGATGAATACCGAGAGCAGGTTGGCGTCGCGGTAGGCGGCGTCCTGGCTGAGCTCCAGGTAGTACTGGCCGCCGGCGACGATGGCCTCGCGGCGGTACCACTGCTTGTCGCGCTGGCCGTTGTCGTAATAGACGATGACGTAGAAGTCCTTGAGGTTCTTGTCCGCCAGCTGGATATCGAGAAAGCCCGGCTTGCCGCGCAGGTCCAGGCGCTGCGCGCCGCCATTGCTCAGCAGTTCATAGCGCTGGCCGCGCGGCAGCGCCGGTAGCTCGCTCTTGCGCTCGCCGAGCACCTGGCCCTTGGCGCAGCCGCCGGCAATGGCCGGCAGCAGCTGGCGGTACATCAGCGGGTCTTCCAGGCGGAAGCTGGCCGGCAGCTCCCAGATGATCAGCTTCGGCGGGGCGTCCGGCGAGTAGTCCGCCGACTGCAGGTAGTTGAGCAGCGCGCCCTCCTGGCCGGCGCCCGGCAGGGCGACGTTGAGGATGTCGACGCTGAGGTACTCCTTGAGGTAGCCGTCGAAGTTGTAGTTCTTGGCGTCGTCGTCGCGCGCGGCCGAGTTGCTGGTGCCGACCAGCACCACCTCCTGGCTGCTCTGCTCGTCGAACAGCGCGCCAAGGTCGTCGCCCGCCGGCACGGTCTGGAAGCCACGGGCGTACTGGAAGCCGTAGTTGTTGCCGCAGATCTTCTTCAGCGCGCGGCTCATGGTGCCGTCCTTGGGCACCATCACGCCGGGCTCGGTACGGTACTGCTTCTTGCTCAGGTCGGCGTAGAAGGGTTGCTGCCGGATGCTGTCGGCCACCAGGCGCGCGGTGTGCATGGCGCCGGCCGGCGTCCAGTGGTGGTCGCGGCGGAAGAAGTAATCCTGTTCGGGCGGGCTGTCGACCAGCGGCAGGATGTCCGGCACCACCGCGCCACCGGCGCGCAGCTGGTCGAGGAAGCTGGCCAGGTTGCGCCGCGCGGTGGTGAAGTCGAAGCCGTAGGCGCTGTCCGCGCGCACCTTGTCGCGGTGCATGATGCCGCGGGTTGGCTGCACGGCGATCACCACCTGGGTGCCGAGGGCGTGGAAGGCGTCCATCAGGCGCTTGAACTGCGGGCGCATGGCGGGCGGAATGCCGAAGTCGTTGCTCAGGTCCACCTCGGAGCGGAACAGCCAGGTGTCCTTACCCGGGGCGACGTACTTCATCGACTTCATGATGCCTTCGCCGTAGTGCACGGGGTCGGCCAGGCCCGGGCACAGCAGGCAGTCGAGGTCGCACTGCTCGGCCGCGCGCAGGGCGGGCGCGGCGAGCAGCAGGCTGGCGAGGAGCAGACGGGGCAGGCTCATGGCGGCGGCTACTTGATGCTGTCCAGGCCGTTCATCGCGGCGATGGTGCGCACCCCGGCGCCGCTGGGGATCACCACATAGCTGTAGGAGCGGCCCTTCTTCAGGAACAGCTCGTCGAACTTGGCCAGGTTCTGCTCGCCGGCGTAGGCGGCGAAGCCGATCTTGATCTCGTTGACCATGCGCGTGCCGGCCTGCTGGCTGGCCACGCCCTCGACCACTGCATGCTTGCCGTCCAGGGTCTTCAGCGACAGCGGCTTGTCGGTGAGGTTGTAGAAGGCGATCTGCGCCTTCTTGCTGTCCTCCACGTAGTTGTCGGCGATGGCCTTGAGGCTGCTGCCGTCGTACACCAGGGTGGTGGCGCTGCTGGGCTTGAGATCGGCCTGCAGGCTGGCGCCGCCGACCGTGACCTTGTGCGTGCCGGGCGCGCTGAACAGGTAGTTGCCGAGCTGGCCGGCGCTGACCTTCTGCGCCGCGCTCTTGCCGCTGAGCATCACCTCGGCGCCGCTGGCGGACAGGTTGAGTACCCGGATGTAGGCCGAGCCGGCCGGCGCCACGGCGTCGTACAGGGCGGCATTGCCATCCTGCGCCGGGCTGAGGGCGGGCGCGAGCAGGGCGAGGGCGAGCAGCAGGCGGGAAAGGGCTTTCATGGGTTCAGTCTCCAGTCAGAAGAATTGGTTGGCGGCGACCTGCCAGCCGGAGGTCACGGGTTTTTCCGCCAGCAACGTGCGCACCGGGAATTCCCAGATCACCGTGGTGATCTCCGGGTCGGCCAGCTTCTGCCCGGCGAGGAACTGCTCCATGGCGAAGAACGGCCCCTTGGCCTCCACGGCCGTGGTCTGCAGGTCGGTGCGCAGGGACTCCTTGAGGAAGCCGGGGAAGTTCCAGTCGTCGATCTTGGTGTAGCTGGAGCCGACCAGCATGATTGGCTGTGCGGCCTCGCCGAACAGCGCCGCATCGCTGGCCTGCTGCTCGGCCTTGAGCGTCTCGAACACCGGCAGCGGGCTCGGCTGGAAGCGCTCCGGCGCCAGCGTGCGGTTGAACTGCAGGTAGTTGCTGAGATCGCCCGGCAGCTCCTTCTGTGCCACCTGGCGCGAGGTATAGGGCGTGCTGCCGACCAGCTCCGGGTGCTGGCGGGCCAGCTCCTGTGCAGCCAGGCGTGCGCCGTAGGGCGTCCAGTGGGTATCGGTGGGCAGGAACAGCGGCTGCTGCTCCTTCTGTGCGAGGAAGGCCTCGCGCAGCGGCGCCACCTCGATGCGCTGCGCGCGCAGGCCGCTGAGGAAGTCGTCGTAGAGCGTCTTGGCGCGCGCGTCCGGGGCACGGCTGGCGTACTCCTCGTAGACATCCAGCTTGAGCGGCAGCGGCAGCAGGATCAGCCGCTTGTTGTGCGCCTTGAGGGTCTTTTCCACCTCGGCGATGCGCGCAAGGTGCTCCTCCAACGCCTGTTGGTAAGCGCCGGGAACGCGGTATTCCTCGTTGCTGAACAGCCAGCCGTCCTTGCCCAGCACCACGCCGCTGGAACCCTCGCGGAACAGCAGGTACTGCAGGCTGGCCCAGGCCTCCACCGAGGGCTGGCGCAGGAACAGGCCCTTGTCGTAGTAGTCCTCGAACTGGCGCAGCAGCTCGCCGCTCTGGAACTGCTTCAGCGCCTGGTCCGGCGCCTGGGTCTGGGCGAAGCTGAAGACCCTGGGCAGCGAATAGACCAGCATCACCGCCAGCATCAGGATGAACAGCACGCCGTTGGTTTTGCTGGCCGACGTCATCACAGGAAAGGACATGGCAGCCTCCTAGAACTGGAAGTAGAGGAAGGGAGAGAAGGAGCTTGCGGCCAGGCGACTCAGCGACAGACCGAAGGCGGCCCACAGCAGCAACATGCTCAGCCCACCGACGTGCTGCATCAGGTAGCCGCTCTGCTGGCCGGCGTAGAAGCGCAGGTTGATACGCCCGGCCAGTACCAGCCAGACCACGGCTACCAGGGTGAAGGCCAGGGTCATCTGCGAGGTTTCGATGGTGTAGGCGCTGAGATCGCCGATACCGTTGAGGCCGAACATGCCACCGATCAGGAGCATGGCGTGGGCGAAATCGCCGGTGATGAAGAACGGCATCACGCCCACGATCAGGATCAGCGCCAGCAGGTTGCGCCACCACTTGTAGGGGCCGCCGATCTTGGTCACCCAGCCCATGCGCCGCTCCAGCACCATGAACACGGCGAAGTACAGGCCGAAGGCGATGTAGGCGAAGCTGGCGCCGTGCCAGAAGCCGGACAGCAGCATGGTGGTGAACAACGCACCGTCCGCACTCATGCGCTTGCTGCGGATCAGCGGTACATACACGTAGTCGCGCAGGAAGTCGGCCAGGGTCAGGTGCCAGCGCCGCCAGAACTCGGTCAGGCTCTGGCACAGCAGCGGCTGGTTGAAGTTCTCGGCGAAGCGGAAGCCCATCATCATCGCCAGGCCGATGGCCATGTCGCTGTAGCCGGAGAAGTCGAAGTACAGTTGCACCAGGCAGATGAACATGCCGAACCAGGCATCCACCATCTGCGGCTCCGAACTGCCGAGAATCACCGTGCCCATGGGCGCCAGCGAGTCGGCGATCAGCACCTTCTTGACGAAGCCGAGCATGAAACGGCAGGCGCCCAGGCTGAACAGCTCCAGCGAGTGGGTGCGCTGGCGCAGCTGTGGCGCCAGCAGGCTGTAGCGCAGGATGGGGCCGGCCACCAGGTGCGGGAACAACGCGACGAAGGCGGCGAAGTCGATGAAGCGATTGGTCGGGGTGGCGTCCTTGCGGTAGATGTCGACGATGTAGCTGAGCGCGTGGAACACGTAAAAGGAGATGCCCAGCGGCAGGATGATGTGTTCCAGGGTGAAGGTGTTCACGCCCAGCGGCGCCAGCACCGCATGCAAGGTGTCGAATCCGAAGTTGGCGTATTTGAAGTAGCCGAGGGTGGACAGGTTGCCGACCACGCCCAGACAGAGCAGGCGGAACGCCGCCTTCTGGTTCTCGGCGTCCAGCTGCGCCTTGATGCGCAGGCCGAACCAGTAGTTCCAGTAGGTGATGCCGACAAACAGCAGGAGAAAGTCCGGCCGCCACCAGGCATAGAAGGCGTAGCTACCGGCGACTATGACGGTGGAGCGCCAGGAGTCCTTCGCGGCGAAGTACACCAGCAGGAACACCGGCAGGAAGAGGAACAGGAACACGTTGGATGTGAAGACCATGGCGACACCTCGCGGTCAGTAGCGCAGCACCAGGCCGAAGCTGGCCTGGTAGTCGTTGTCCAGGCCGCGAACTGCGCTGCCGGCCCGGAAATAGCTGAGGGAGAGCAGGGCGTTGACCTGCACCTGGCGGCTTTCGTAGGCCAGCGGAAACATCTCCCAGAAGTAGTTGAGGTCCAGCGTCTGGCCCAGGTGGCTGCCGCTGCGCTCGCCGTCCGCGCTCGCGCGCAGCGGCAGCTCGCCGTCTGCGTCACGCAGGCGCAGGTCGGTCAGGCGCAGGTCGAGCTGCTGGCGCGGCCGTGGCTGGCTGTCCAGGCCGATGCCGTAGAACGCCAGGTTGCGCAGGTCGACGCCGACGAAGGCGCTGACCAGGCCGGTGCTGTAGGTCTCGGGGTCGGCCACCCGGTCGGACTGGATGGCATTGAGGCGGAAGCCGTCGCCGTCCTCGTCCGGTTCGTCGGTGAGGCCGCCATGCAGGTACAGACGCGGCTGCCAGGGGCTGTCGTCGAAGCGCTTGCCCAGTTCGCTGAGCAGGGCCCAGCCGCGCACATCCTGGTCGCGGCCGTCGTTGTAGCGGTTGTCGCCGTCGAGCATCGCCAGCTCCAGGCGATAGTCGTCGAGCAGCCCCCAGCCCAGTTGCTCGCCGCTGGCGAACAGGCCCAGGCGCTGGCCGCGGAAGTCCAGCGGGTCGTCAGTCTCGTCGCGGCCGCTGTGGTCGCGCTCGATCATCAGGCGTAGCCCGGCCCACTGCTGCGCCTGCCAGCGCAGGGCGTACTCGCCCATCAGGTAGGCGATGTCCTGCTGGTCGGCGTCCAGGCTGCTGATGTCGCTGTTGTAGCTGTGGAACTGCTCGGCGATGGCGACGAAGCCACGGGCGAAGCTGTCGTCGTAGTCCAGGCGCAGGGCCTCGATGCTGTCGTCCCACCACAGGCCGAAGTAGTCGCCGAAGCGCTGGCGGCCCATGGAGAGAGCGAAGCGCGGGTCGTCGCCGAGCAGGTTGCGGCGCAGGTAGAACTCGCGCAGCTCGGCACTGAAGTACTCAAGCTGCTGGGCCTCGTTTTCCTGCAGCGGGGTGCTGGCCTGGCCGGAGTTGTAGTTCAGCCAGGCGCGGCCGAAGCCCTGCCAGCGCGACCAGGCGCCTTCCTCGGAATACCAGGCCAGGGTTGGCTCGTAGCGCAGGCCGTAGAAACCCTTGCGGTCATTGCCCAGGGTGCCGTCCTCGGGGCCGTAGCCGCCCTGCAGGGTGGCTTTCTGGGCGAACTCGAAACGGCCCAGGTCGGTGACCTTCTCCTGCGCCGGGGTGCTTTCGTCGGCGACTATTTCCTGGGCCGACTCCTCGGCCTGGGCCTGGGCCTGGGCCAGCGCCAGCCAGGGCAGGCAGAGCAGGGCGGGCAGGCAGCGTTTCATAGGGTCGCCTCCAGCTCTTTGAGGATGCCGGCGCGGGCCTGCAGGGCGCGTTCGCGGTCGCCGGCGGGCAGCTTGCCGTCGAGCTCACGCAGGTATTTGCGCGCGCCCAGCTCGCCGCGCTCCACGGCCAGGCTGGCGTAGGCGTAGGCCTTGATCGGGTCGTTGCAGATGCCTTTGCCGCCACCGTAGATGGTGGCGATACGGTAGAAGGCTGAAGGCACGCCGCGGGCGGCGAGCAGGCGGTAGGTGGCGATGGCCTGGGCCTGGTCGACCTGGTCCAGGCCGCCCATGCTGTAGAGCTCGCCCAGGTTGAGGTAGGCGTTCTGGTAGCCCTCGGCGAGCAGGCCGTCGATGATCGCCTTGGCCTTGAACGGGTCCAGGGTGCGCCAGCCGCGCACCAGGTAGGCCGAGGCGCGCAGGGCGCGGCCTTCCTGTGAGCGGGTCTGCTCGATGCGGTCGATCAGGGCGAAGACGTCCTCTGCCGCATAGTTCTCGGGTGCCGACATCATGTAGCTGGCCTTGGCCACCCTGGCCGAGTCGGCCTGGCGGGCGATGGCGTTGTCGAGCCAGGCCATGACCTCGGGATCGTGCTCGCGCGGGATGCTGCTGAGCAGGCTGCCGATGGCCTGCACGGTGCCCAGCGGCAAGGCATCGGCCTCGGCCAGTAGTGGCTGCACCCGTTGCGGGAACAGCGCGTCCTGCTGTTCGCCGAGCGCCTGGTAGAGCCGGTCGACGGCGCGCGCGTCCTCGCGCAGGGCTTGCAGATAAAGGCTCTCGGCCAGTGCCTGCTGGCCGTTCAGTTCGGCCAGACGGGCGCGGTACAGGTTCAGGTGGCAGGCGTCGATGCAGGCGCGCCGGTACAGCTCGATCAACGCCTGTGGCTCGGCGCGCGGGAACAGTTCGGGGTAGACCAGGAACACATCCAGGCTGGTGGTCAGGGTGGCGAAGTCGCGGCTCAGCGGGTAGCGCTGCAGCGCCTGGGCGAAGAAGGCGCGATGTGCTTCGCGGCCGTCGGGCTGGCGTTCGACCAGGGCCGCCAGCGGCGCCAGCGCGGCGATCTCGCCATGGCCGTCGGCGAAGGCGCGCTGGTACAGGGCGATGGCCTCGTCCTGGTGCTGGCCGGTGCGGGCCAACTGATCGGCGAGCAGCAGCATGGCCGGCTGGTCGCCACGCTCGACCAGCGTGCGCAGGTCGGCCTCGACGTCGGCACTCGGGTCCAGGTGCAGGCGGTACTGCACCTGGGCCAGGCTGGCGGCCTGGGCCAGGCCGGCGCCGAGCAGCAGGGCGAGCAGGCTGGCGATCGCGCGGTACGACATGGGGTCTCCTAGAGGCTGCTGGTCAGCGGCAGGCCCTTGAACAGGTCCACCGTCACCGGTTGCTGATAGGCCGTCAGCGGCAGGGCCTTGTCCGGCTTGATGCTCAGCACCAGCGTCTGGTTCTCTGCGTCCACCGCCGAGCGGATCACCGTGCCCTTGCGCGGCTCCGGCTCGCCGAACACCTGCAGGTCAATGGCGCTGATGTCGTGCAGGCCCTTGAGCTTGTCGAAGGGGAAGCTGGCCTTGACGTAGAGGTCGTCGTCGGCCGGGATCAGGTGCGCCAGTTCGGCGAACTTGTAGGCGTAGCCGTCGGTGGGCTTGCTCGGGAAATACACGTAGCAGTCGCAGGGGCTGGCCAGAGTGGTTTCGATCAGCGTGCGCCCGAGCAGACTCTGCAGGTCGTTCTGCGACAGGCGCGCCAGGGCCTCCAGGTCGGCCGGGGTGGTGAAGCTGGTGGCCAGCTGGGTAGACACGCTGGCGATCGGCTCGCCGGCCTTGACCCGTTGCACGCCGGCGGGGAGCAGGAAACGCACATAACCGTTCTCCGGCATGCTGAGGATGTGCGCGTCGGCGCTGACCAGCGCCTGGCTGGCCGGCACGCTGAAGAACAGCAGGTAGCTCTTGTAGGCCAGCACCCCGGCCACGGCCACGCCGGCCAGCAGGTAGCCGGCACTGCCAAGCAGAGCACGGGCGCGCTCCAGGCGGGTGCGCGGGCCGCCCTGGCTCTGCTTGCGCTGCTTGATGTAGTTCTCCCGCTGCATGACGTTGAACAGACCGTTGACGTCGGCGATCTCGCCGGACAGGTAGGCGCTCAGCAGGTAACGCAGGATGTCGCGCTTGCGCGGATCCAGCTCGACAAACTCGACGCCGGTAAGGCCGCCGCGCTCGGCGATGACCTTGACCCGGGCGTCGATGGTCAGCGCCACCTGATTGAGTTCCAGCTGGATGGCGGCGTCGTACAGCGCGCCCTGCGGCAGCTCGCGCGAGCAGCGCAGGCCGAGGCCGCCGAGGGAGATGTCCTGCAGTTCGCAGGCGAAGTTGTCGTCGGCGCCGCTCAGGACGACCCGCGCCGGCAGCTTGCTGCGCACGTGCTGGCGCTCGTCCACCGCTTCGTGGACCACATTGGGCGCGACCGAGGAAATGGCACTGCTCATGGCGTTCCGCCTCTCAGGGTTGGGACAGGGTAAGGAGCAGGGCTACGACGCCGCCGAACAGGGCGAGCGCGGAGGCCTGCATGGTTTTCGAGGACCAGCGGTTGAGGGCCTGGTCGAAGGCCGCATCGCTGCGGTCGAGGGTGGTCTTCTGCCGCGTCCAGCTCTGCTGGTCCATGTGGAACAGGGCATGCACCTTCATCGCCGAACCGACGATCTGGTTGTAATAGAGCGCCAGCGGGTAGAGCGGATCGACCGGGTGCCCGGCGAACAGCATCAGCAGGGTCACCAGGGTGCGCGACAGCAGCACCCAGAACAGGTAGACCAGCAGGAACTCCACGCCATACAGCAGGGCGGCGACGACCGAGGCCGTCAGCCCGAGCAGGCTGGTCCACATCGACACGCGCTGGTCATAGAGCACATACATGGTGAAAAACCCCAGTTGCCGCAGCCCGAGCAGACGGGTGGTGCGGAAGTTCTGCCGCAGGGAATTGCCATACCAGCGGAACATCAGCTGGCGGGTCGCACGCAGGAAGTTGCTGTCTGGCGGGTGCTCCACCGTCAGGGTGTGGCTGTCGGGCACGTAGAAGGTGTCCCAGCCGGCGCGCATCAGGCTGAACCAGGAGGACTTATCGTCACCGGTGAGGAAGCGGAAGCGGCCCAGGCGCCAGTGCTGCAGGAAGTCGGCCTCGACATCGCGGATAAAGGCCGGGTCGGTCATCACGCAGGCGCGGAAGAACGACAGGCGCCCGGTCATGGTCAGCACCCGACGCGACAGGGCCATGGAGCACATGTTGATGTGGCGCTGGACGAAGCGCAGCGAGTGCCATTCGCGCACCAGCTTGCCGCCCTCGACCTGGCAGAACTCGTTGGTGGTGATGCCGCCGACGCTGGGCAGGTAGGCGAAGAATTTCACCGCGTTCTCCACGCAGCCGGGCAGCATCATGGTGTCGCCGTCGACCACGCCGACCACCGCGTCCTCCAGCGGCATCTGTCGCGACAGGGCGCGGAAGGCATGGGCCAGGCCGTCGCGCTTGCCGGTGCCGCGGGCGCGCACCACCACCAGGCGTATGTCGTCGCGCGCCGGGCTGACGCAGTCGCGCATGATCTGCTTGATGAAGTGCTCGTCGGCCTTCTCGACGATGGACACGATCACGGTGCAGGGCACGGGCAGGCGCTGCACCTCTTCGAACACCGAGCGGTACACCTTGTAGGTGGTGTGGGTGGGGATACGGAAGCTGGTCACCACCATGAAGATCTGCGAGGGCAGGGCGGCCTCACCCATGGCCTCCACGGCGCGGCGCATGCGCGGGAATTTCCAGTGCATGAAGTACATGCCGCGCAGGTAGTGCATGGCCGCGTTGCCGTAGCGCCACAGGCCGATGCCGCCGATCAGCAGGATGAAGTGCTTGTGCGCCGGGTCAAGCAGGTTGGGATCGACCAGGCCCGAACAGAGGGCGATCAGGGCGAACAGGCAGGTCCAGCCGAAGAAGCGGGCGCAGGGGTTGCCCTGCGACAGCGGCGGCATGGCGCTGTCAGCGGTATGACCAGACATGCTCAGCTCCCGCAGGGGTGGTTGGTCGCGGGGGCGTGCGTGGCGAAACGGCCTGGCTGTCGAGGCGCTACTGCGGGGAATCCGATACCCAAATCCATTGCCTACCCCTCATCCCGGAAGGTTGGTTGCACGTCAGATGTAGGCAGTGGAAAGTGTGGCGAAGGTGAAATGCGCAGCTGTTCTTGATCTGGAAAGTTGTCGCCGTGATTCCGGCGATCTGTGCTGCAGTCCACACTGCAGACAGTGCGCCAAAATTAATGCAGTTGTGTGAAATTCTGCAGAGGCGACGCTAAGTGCTTCTGAGTGTGGCGCTCAGGCTTTTAGATATCTATTAAAAACAGAAGGTTAAGTTGCGCCTGAAAAATGGCGCTCGATAAAAAACAATGCCGAGCTCACGGCTCGGCACTATCTATCGATCTTTCTTGCCACCTGTTCGGGCAGCGCGGGGCGGCGATGAACCGTTTTGGCGCTCGTCGCACGCCGGGGTCACTGTTTGGGGCGCCAGGCACAGTAGCCGGGACGCGGGCCGATCCGCGGGTGATTGCGACAGGTATCGGGGCGCTTGTCGTAGACGGTGCACAGGCGGGTCTTGCGATCCAGGTACATGCAGTCGTCGTTGCTCATGCGGGTCAGGGTGAAGATGCCCGATTTCTGGTTGAAGCGCTCGATCAGCCCTTCCTTCTGCAGGCGCTTGGCGATGTTCTTCGGCGGCTCGCCGCGCTCGAACTCGTCGACCACGCCAAGGCGGATCAGGTCGGCGATACGCACTTCCACCGGCATGGTGCAGCAGGTCGACATGCAGCTGGTGCACATGTCCTTGTTGTATTTGGTCCAGGTCTCGACGCGGTCGATTTCCGCGGCGGCGATCAGTTGCGGTCTCATGTCAGGCTCGATGGCGCAGGGCGCAGGCAAATCAGGCGCGCGATGATAGCGGTCACACCGGCTTTGTGAACCCCTTCCCGCTCGGCGGCTTTGTAAGCTTTGGCCTACACGGCGCGCCGGCGAAGGCTGCTGTCAGCATGCCATCAGTCAGATTAATCTCGCATTCAAGGACTTAGCGCAGGAAGCGCATCTAAAAGAACAGGGACATGAAGGATTGTTCGCCAGGATGGCGCACCGACCACGGATGTCAGGACCAGTCTGCAGAACCCCGCGCAAGCGGGGTTTTCTTTTTTCTGCGCCCGGCATTTCCTGTTAGCGTCGGCGAGCGCCAGAGGCGCTGCCGTGTCGGTTGCCTTCATTTGGCCCGCAGGATGGTCGAGCGCTTGGCTTCGTCTTCGGGGAATACTCGACCGATGCGCAGGCACTCGAACAGGTGCTCGAACACCACGCCGGGGTTGCCCTGATCGTCGCTGCGGAAGTAGGAGTGCCCCTTGGGCGTGTCGTAGCGGGTGTTCACGTCATCGCAATCCACCGCGTACAGGTTGTGCGGCGCCAGCTCCATGTTCTCCGGGCCGCTGTGGCCTAGGCGCCGCGAGGCGATGCGGTTCTTCAGGTTGGCCGCTTTGCTGCCACGCAGGGCCAGGTCGTCCGAGGCGTAGTACACCACCACGTTGCGCGAGGCATGGGAGATCAGCTCGCCGCGCTGGCCGCGATGGATCGATTCGTTCTCGATGTCGGCGGCGATCAGGAAGCTGTTGCGGAACAGCATGGGCACGCCCTGGGCCAGGTCGTAGCGGTCCCACTCGCAGAGGGTCTCGCGTAGCACCCGGTTGCCCATCGAGTGGGCCAGTACGTTGATGCGCTTGAGGCAGGATGGCAGCTTTTCCTCTTCGCGCTTGTCGCGCCACTTGATGAAGAAGTTCAGTGCGCGAGCCAGGGAGATGGCGCTGTAGTCAGCGGATTTCTGGTCATCCCAGTAGTCCTTGACGATGCCTGCGTCGTTGTCGCATGGCCAGATCACCGGGACCACCAGCACTTCCTGGGCCAACGACTGGTCGCACAGACGCTGGAACTCCTCGACATTGGCGAACACATCGTCCGGCAGGTTGGAGAAACCGTGGATGTACAGCAGCACCTGGCGCTGCGGCGCTTCGTGCAGGCGGTCGAGGAAAAGGTCGCTGCCCAGCTCGATCAGATTCTTCTTGCTCTTGCGCTGGCAGAAGTAGACCGAGTGGCTAGGGGCGTTGTTGTTGAGGTCAAATTCGAACTTGCGGCCTTTCACCGTTTCGATTGATCCGGCGGGAAAGCGATTGGTGATGAACAGCATGGCGTGACTCCCAGGCGTTGCGCAGACGGATGCCGCGTGGCGGCGGTTCTGGCAGAACGACGAGGGAGAAGGGACTGACAGCGGGGCACTCCTGTGCTGCCGCTCTCTGCCTGCGTTAACGCTAGGCGGGCGTGGCGCTTTCGCCAGTACCTTTCAGCGCCTCAGCAGCGGCCAGGTGCCGATCACGGCCGGCAGGCCCAGGCCGAGCCAGGCCAGGGCATCCCATGCGCCGTCGCCGAGCAGGGCGGCGAACAGCCCGGCGGCGCCGAGTACGGCCAGCAGCGCGGGGATGGCGAAGGTCGACTGCCTCATGCCGCCACCTCATCGCGCAACGCCGCGCGCGGTGCGCGGCGGCGCACCCACCAGAGGTACAGGCCGCTGCCGAGGACGATCAGCGTCAGCACGTCCAGCACCGCCCAGAGAATCTGCATCGGTCGGCCGCCGTAGTCGCCGAAGTGCAGCGGCTGCGACATGGCCAGGGCGTCCATGTACCAGGGCCGGGTGCCGACGGCGGTGACCTGCAGGGTGCGGGCGTCGATCAGCACCGGGGTCCAGAGGTGCGAGGTCAGGTGCGAGCTGCCGACCATGAACACCGCGTAATGGTGCTCGCTGGAGAAGCGCGTGCCGGGGAAGGCGATGAAGTCCGGACGCATGCCGGGCGCCGCCTCCTTGGCGATCTCCAGCAGGCGGCTGGCCGGGGCGCGCTCGGTGAGTGGCGGCGCGTCGCGGTAGGGTTGGACCATGGCCGCCAGGGTGTCGCCGCGCCAGGCTTCGATCAGCAGGTCGGCGCAGGCGCTGATCACCCCGGTAACGCCCACTGTCAGGGCCCAGGTCAGGGTGACGATGCCGATCAGGTTGTGCAGGTCGAGCCAGCGCAGGCGCGTGGACTTGTCGCGCACTTCGGCGAAGCGCAGTTTGCGCATGAAGGGCGCATAGAGCACCACGCCAGAGATGATCGCCACCACGAAGAGGACGCCCATAAAGGCCAGCAGCAGTTTGCCCGGCAGGCCGGCGAACAGGTCCACGTGCAGGCGCAGCATCAGCATCATGAAACCGCCGTTGGCCGCCGGCATCTCCACTGCCTCGCCGCTGCGGGCGTCGAGCATGAAGGTATGCGACGAATTCGGCTCGGTGCCGGCGGTGGCGGCCATGATGGTGACCACGCCGTTGGGTTCGTCTTCTTCCCAGCCCAGGTACTGCACCACCTCGCCGGGGCGATGGCGTTCGCCGGCCTCGACCAGCTGCTGCAGGTCCAGGTGCGCCGTGCCAGGGGCCATCTCGCGTAGCTGCGGTGCTTCACCGAGCAGGTGTTCGAGCTCGTGGTGGAAGATCAGCGGCAGGCCGGTGAGCGCCAGGAGGAACAGGAACAGAGTGCAGACCAGGCTGGTCCAGGTATGGACGAAGGACCAGCGGCGGATGGTGGTGGAACGCATGAAGGCAGCTCGAGCCTGGGGAGGGCGTGCATTCTAGTGAAGCGCGCCGGCTGTTTGAATCGAGAATGCTTTACAAATGATATTGATCCGCTCTATCGGCGGCTCAGAGCGAATGCGCCAGTTGCCGGCGTTTCCAGCTCTGCGCCCGGCGCTGCAGTTCGGCCAGGCTGTCTAGGTCCTGGCGACGTGCCTTGCTGAACAGGATCAGCGCCAGCTCGGCCGTGGCCAGGGCATCGGCGCTGGCGTGGTGACGCTCGCTGGCCTGCAGCCGGAAGTGTTCCAGCCACTCGTCCAGCCCCTTGTAGGGCGGCGCGTCCGGGCACAGCAGCGGGGCCAGCACGGCGACGTCGAGGAAGGGATGGCGCAGGCGGTAGCCGAGTGTCTCGCGCAGGGCGCGTTCGAGCATGTGCTGGTCGAACGGTGCGTGGAACGCCAGCAGCGGGCTGTCGTCGACGAACTCCATAAAGGCCTGCAGGGCCTCGGCGGGATCGCGGCCGGCGGCCACCGCGCTGGGTGCAATGCCGTGGATCAGGGTGCTGGCGCCGGCGCGGTGGCCGGGCTGGCACAGGGTGCACTCGAACTGCTGGGACAGGTCGATGGCGCCGTCCTCGATCACCACCGCGCCGATGGCCAGCAGCTGATCGCGCTGCAGGTTGAGACCGCTGGTTTCCAGGTCGACCACCACCATGCGCTGCGCACTCAGCGGGCGCTCGTCCAGCGCCGCTGCTGTCGGCAGGTGCAGGCTGCGGGGATCGATGGCGGGGCTGCTGCGCAGCCAGTCGAGCATCTTCTTCATAGCTGGTAGCGCAGCGTCAGGCTGGCCTGCAGGCGCTGGGCCTGGCGGAAGGACTCGCGCAGGATGCGCCGATCCAGGTGGTTGAGGCTGTCCGGATCGAGGCGATTGGAAAGCGGCTGGCTCTGCGCCGCCTGCTGCTGGTGCAGTTGTAGGCGGGTCTGCTGGATGAAGTGGTAGGCCTCCTCGTAGGCGGCGCCGTCCTGGGCGTCGATCACCTCCAGGCGCACCAGTTCGGCTAAGCGGCGCAGGGTGCTGCTGTCTTCCACGCCGTGGGCCAGGGCCAGCAGGCGGGCGCCATCGACGAACGGCGTGAGGCCTTCCTCCTTGAGGTCGAAGGTGTCCTTCTCGGCGCCCTTGCGCGCCACAACGAAGTCGCGAAAGCGTCCCAGCGGGGGGCGGTGGCGCAGGGCATTGGCTGCCATCAAACGCTGGAACAGGCTGTTGTCGGCCACGTCGGCGAGCAGCTGGCGACGCAGCTGCGTGCAGCCCTGCTCGTCACCCCAGACCACCCGCAGGTCGAAGTAGATGCTCGACGCCAGCAGGCTCTCCGGGGTGGCTTCACGCACGAAGGCGGCGAAACGCAGCGCCCACTCGCGGCGTGACAGGCACAGTTCGGGATTGCCGGCCATGATGTTGCCGCGACAGAGGGCGAAGCCGCATTCGGCGAGGCGCTGGTTGATGCGCCGGGCAACCGGTAGCAGGCGCTGGCGCATGTGTTCGGCCTGCTCGGGGCTGTCGGCCTCGAACAGGATGCCGTTGTCCTGGTCGGTGTGCAGCGTCTGCTCGCGCCGCCCTTCGCTGCCGAAGCACAGCCAGCTGAAGGGTACGCCGGGATCGCCCAGCTCCTCCAGCACCAGTTCGATCACCCGGCATACGGTGTGGTCGTTGAGCAGGGTGACCAGCTGGGTGATCTGCGTGGAGCTGGCGCCATGCGCCAGCATGCGCTCGACCAGCAGGCGGATGTCGCTGCGCAGCGCTACCAGGGTCTCGATGCGGCCGGCGTGGCGGATGGTGCGGGCCAGGTGCACCAGATCGACCCGCTGCAGGGAGAACAGGTCGCGTTCGGACACCACGCCGACCAGGCGCTCGTGCTCCACCAGGCAGACGTGGGCGATATGCCGCTCGGTCATCGCCAGGGCCGCATCGAAGGCGCTGGCCTCCGGCGGCAGGTGGAACGGGCGCTGGGTCATCAGCGCGCTGATCGGCTGCTCCAGCGATTCACCGTCGGCCACCACCCGGCGCAGGTCGCGGAGGGTGAAGATGCCGGCAGGTCGCTCGCCCTCGTCGACGATCACGATGCTGCCGACATGCTGCTCGTGCATGCGCCGCACGGCATCGCGCAGCGGCGTGGCGGCGCTGCAGGCCACCGGCTGTTGCAGGGCCAGCTCGCGCAGGGTGGTGTCCAGCGAGTACTGCGCTCCGAGGTTCTCGGCGGCGCGTAGCTGGACCTGCTGGTTGACCTGATCGAGCAGGCTGGACACGCCGCGCAGGGCGAAGTCACGGAAAGGCGCGGACTGGGCGAACAGGCGGACGAAGGCGTCCTTGCCCAGCAGTAGGCAGAAGGTGTCCTCGCCGGCCAGGTGTTCGGTGCGGGTGGCGCGTTCGCCGAGCAGGGCGGCCAGCGGGAAGCACTCGCCGCTGGCGATCTCGAAGGTGGTCTCGCTGCCGCGCCGCGCCGAGTGCGGACGCTCGCCGACCACCAGCCCCTGCTTGACGATGTAGAAGTGCTGCACCGGGCCGTCGCCGGGCTTGATGATGCTCTCGCCGGCGGCATAGAAACGCAGCTGGCAGTGCTCAACCAGATATGCCAGCTGGGCACTGTCCATCTGGTTGAACGGCGGGTACTTGCGCAGGAACTCCATGGTGCCATGGATGTTCTGCAGGACGGCCGTCTTGCCGGCAACGCTGGACGACATGCGACGCTCCCGGGGGCGTGGTTTGCACCGATGGTCGCGCCGCCCGCGCGCGGCGGCTATTGGACCTAGGTCGCAGAGCTTAGCTGCTCGCGCCAGGCGTTGAAGGCCGGTGCCGCGTAACCACGGCGCCAGACCAGCAGCGTATCCACCTCAAGCAGCGGTACCCGGCGCAGTGCTGGCGGCGTGCGCTGCAGCTCCAGCAGCGCCCGCGGCACCACGCCGGCGCAGGTGCCGGCGGCCACGCAGGCGAGAATCGCGTGGTACGAGCCGACTTCCTGTACCCGCAGTGGCGAACCGCTCTGGCCCAGCCAGCGCTCGCCGATCTGCCGGTAGCTGCAGCCCTGGGCGAAGCCGGCCAGGGTGCGCAGCCGAACGTCCGCCGGCTCCTGCACCGGTGGGTGGTCGGCCGGCAGTAGCAATAGCAGCTCCTCGCGAAACAGCGCCTCGCCTTCCAGCCCCTGGCCCAGCGGCTCGGCCTGCCAGCGACCCTGTGCCAAGTGCTGCGGCAGGGCGATCAGCGCGCAGTCCAGGCGCCGTGCCAGCACGCCATCGAGCAGGGCCTGGCTGGGCCCGGTGCTGACTTCCAGGCTGACCTGCGGATAGCTGCGATGGAAGCGCGCCAGCGGCTCCGGCAGGCGTGCCGCCGCGGTACTTTCCATGCTGCCCAGGCGCAGGCGCCCGCTGGGCTGTGCGGGGTGTAGCGCCTGGCGCGCCTCGTCGGCCAGCGCCAGCAGTTGCTCGGCGTAGGCGAGAAAGGCCTGGCCCTGCTCGGTCAGCCGCATGCGCTTGCCTTCGCGGAGGAACAGGCTGGCGCCGAGCTCTTCCTCTAGCTGCTGGATGCGTGTGGTGACGTTGGACTGGGCGCGCTGCAGGCTCTGTGCGGCGCGGGTCACGCTCTGCTCGAGGGCCACGGCGCGGAAGAGGGCGAGGCTGGTGAGATCCATGGGCTTCTATAAATCTCAAAATAAGAATAATGTTTTGTAGATAATCTTTAATCGAGATTTATAGGTCAATCCCGCGGAGGCTTTTCATGTCGTCCCTGTGTGCACTGCTCGGTATCCACCATCCCATCATCCAGGCGCCGATGGTCGGGGTCTCCACGCCGGCGCTGGCCGCCGCCGTGTCCGAGGCCGGCGGTCTGGGTTCGCTGGGCCTGGGCGCGAGTACGCCGGCGCAGGCCCGCGAACTGGTCGCGCAGACCCGCGCGCTGACGGCCCGCCCGTTCAACCTCAACCTGTTCTGCCATGCGCCGGCCCGCGCCGATGCGGCGCGCGAGCAGGCCTGGCTGGAGCGCCTGCGTCCGCTGTTCGCCGAGTTTGGTGCCGCACCGCCGGCGGCGCTGCGCGAGATCTACCCGAGCTTCCTGGCCGATCCGGCCATGTTGGAGACGTTGCTGGAGCTGCGCCCGGCGGTGGTCAGCTTTCACTTCGGCCTGCCGCCGGCCGAATGGATCGAGCGCCTGCGCCAGGCCGCCATCCGTACCCTGGCCTGCGTGACGACGCCGGCCGAAGCGCGGCTGGCTGAGGCCGCCGGCGTGGACGCACTGGTCGCCCAGGGCATCGAGGCCGGTGGCCACCGCGGGGTGTTCATACCGGAAGAGGGTGATGCGGCGCTTGGCACCCTGGCGCTGGTGCGCCTGCTGGCGCAGCAGTCGCGCCTGCCGATCATTGCCGCCGGCGGCATCATGGACGGTGCCGGCATCCGCGCGGCCCTGGCCCTGGGTGCCGCTGGCGCGCAGCTGGGCACGGCCTTCGTGCTGTGTCCCGAGTCAGCCGCTAACGCCGCCTACCGCGAGGCGTTGAAGGGCGAGAAGGCAGCGCATACCGCGATCACCGCGAATCTCTCCGGACGCCCGGCGCGCGGCCTGCCCAATCGGCTGTACGGCGACCTGGGCGCGGAGCTGCCGGATTACCCGATCTGCTACGACGCGGCCAAGGCCCTGCAGGCGGCGGCCAGCGCCCACGGTTGCCACGACTTCGCCGCCCAGTGGGCCGGCCAGGGCGCACCGCTGGTTTGCGAGCTGCCGGCGGCAGAGTTGCTGGCGCTGCTGGTGCAGGAAATGCGCTAGGGCTACCGTGGCGCTAAAGGAGCGTATTCAGTGAGGCTCCACGCAGAGACCATGAGTCGTCATGGTTGTGTGCCGCTGCGGTTGGGGTATTGATGGCGTGCCGTTCGGCGCGCCCTCCCGGCCTGCTGGCTGGCGGGCTGAGAGGGGGCGAATGGTCCATGGCGGATTGATGCTGCGGCTGCGGCACAATCATCGGCAGGATGGCGTCAGCGGGTACCGAAGACCACCATGGTCTTGCCTTTGACGTGCACCAGGCCCTGTTCCTCCAGGGACTTGAGCACGCGTCCGACCATTTCCCGGGAGCAGCCGACGATACGGCCGATTTCCTGACGGGTGATCTTGATCTGCATGCCATCCGGGTGGGTCATGGCGTCCGGTTGCTTGCACAGGTCCAGCAGGGTACGGGCCACACGCCCGGTGACGTCGAGGAAGGCCAGGTCACCCACCTTGCGCGTGGTATTGCGCAGGCGATCGGCCATCTGGCTGCCCAGGGCGTAGAGAATCTCCGGGTCCTGTTGGGTCAGTTCACGGAACTTGGCGTAGCTCAGTTCCGCCACCTCGCACTCGGTCTTGGCGCGGACCCAGGCACTGCGTTCCTTCTCGGTGCCTTCCTTCTCGAACAGACCCATCTCGCCGAAGAAGTCGCCGGCGTTGAGGTAGGCGATGATCATCTCGCGGCCGTCGTCATCCTCGATGAGGATGGTGACCGAGCCTTTGATGATGAAGAACAGGGTTTCGCAACGATCCCCTGCATAGATGATGGTGCTTTTGGCCGTGTAGCGGCGGCGGTGACAATGCGCGAGCAGTTTGTCGATGTTCTTGATCTTTGGTGTAAGGGTAATAGCGACCATGCCCGAGTCCCGAAAATTAGAGTAAGCCTTTGTCCAGCAGGCGAATTTCTTATTAGTTATCCGAACAAGTGTGCCAGTTATCCGAGGTCAGCTTAACAGACAGAGGTGGTGCAGCAATGCCAAATTGCGACGCAGTCGGCACGCAGTGCGGCCCATTGGCCGGGAACGGGCGCTACAGCGCGCTGTGATAAGCTACGCGCCTTTTTCGGGCAGTGGAGTCCTGGCAATGAAAGCGCGCATTCAATGGGCCGGCGAGGCCATGTTCCTCGGCGAATCCGGCAGCGGTCATGTGGTGGTGATGGACGGCCCGCCCGAGGCTGGTGGTCGCAACCTCGGCGTGCGCCCGATGGAAATGGTGCTGATCGGCCTGGGCGGCTGCAGCAACTTCGACGTGGTCAGCATCCTGAAGAAGGCGCGCCAGCCGGTGGAGAGCTGCGAAGCCTTCCTCGAGGCCGAGCGTGCCGACGAAGATCCCAAGGTGTTCACCAAGATCCACCTGCACTTCGTGGTCAAGGGGCGTGGCCTCAAGGAGCCCCAGGTCAAGCGCGCCGTCGAGCTGTCGGCGGAGAAGTACTGCTCGGCCTCGATCATGCTCGGCCGTGCCGGCGTCGAGATCACCCACGACTACGAAATCGTCGAACTGGGCTGACCCACGTTCGTCATTCCCCGCGCGCATGCTCTGGCGGAGCCGGTCCTGGCTCTGCATAATGCGCGCCTTTTCGCGGGCCCCCCGCCCGCAACCCCAAACCACAATCGCCATCGCGAAGAGGTGTTAACCGTCCTACGCAGCTGAGTCGTTCCCAGCTGACGGGCATGCTCGATCACGCGGCAGGGCCGCATCCACATAGAGAGTTCCAAACGGTGAAAAGCAAACTCAAGCTCCACGGGTTCAACAACCTGACGAAGACCTTGAGCTTCAACATCTATGACATCTGCTACGCGGAAACGCCGGAAGACCAGCAGGCCTACGTCCAGTACATCGATGAAGAGTACGACGCCGAGCGCCTGACGCAGATTCTCACCGATGTTGTCGACATCATCGGCGCCAATATCCTGAACATCGCCCGTCAGGACTACGACCCGCAAGGCGCCAGCGTGACCATCCTGATCTCCGAGCAGCCGGTGGAACCCACCGCCAGCCAGATCGAGGAATCCCCGGGGCCGCTGCCGGAGACGATCCTGGCGCACCTGGACAAGAGTCACATCACCGTGCACACCTACCCGGAGATTCATCCGGTCGAGGGCATCGCGACTTTCCGTGTGGACATCGACGTGTCGACCTGTGGCGTGATCTCGCCGCTGAAGGCGCTCAACTACCTGATCCACCAGTTCGACTCGGACATCGTCACCGTCGACTATCGCGTGCGTGGCTTCACCCGTGACGTGGAAGGCAAGAAGCACTTCATCGATCACGAGATCAACTCGATCCAGAACTACCTCTCCGACGACACCCTCGACGCCTATCAGATGATGGACGTCAACGTGTATCAGGAGAACCTGTTCCACACCAAGATGCTGCTCAAGCAGTTCGAGCTGGACAACTATCTGTTCGGCGACGCCACCCGCAACCTCACCGCCGAGCAGCGTAAGCAGGTGGAAGAGCGCGTGCGCCACGAGATGCTGGAGATCTTCTACGCGCGCAATATGCCGCGTTGATCCTCCTGCAATGAAAAAGGGCGCCGATTGGCGCCCTTTTTCGTGGCTACCGCGTTATATGCGGTAGGTACTCTTGGTCATCACTTTCGACAGCAGGCTCATGCCCAGCTTTACCGGCGCCGGGAAGCGCAGTCCACCGGCATCCAGTGCACTGGTGGCATGCTGCGCTTCGTCATCGCGCATCTGCTTGAGAATGGCGCGGGTCTTGGCATCGTCCGCCGGAATCTGTTCCAGGTGTTCATCCAGATGCTTGACCACCTGATCCTCGGTGGCGGCGACGAAGCCCAGGCTGACGCGGTCGCCGATCAGCCCGGCCACTGCGCCGACGCCGAACGACAGGCCATAGAACAACGGGTTGAGCACGCTCGGATGGCTGCCCAGCTCACGGATACGCTGCTCGCACCAGGCCAGGTGATCGATCTCCTCGTCAGCAGCATGCTCCATGGCCTTGCGTACCTGCGGCAGCTTGGCGGTCAGCGCCTGGCCCTGATAGAGCGCCTGGGCGCAGACCTCGCCGGTGTGGTTGATGCGCATCAGGCCGGCGACATGGCGTGCTTCGTCGTCGCTCAGCGTCGACTCGTTCTGCAGGATCGCCGGTGAGGGGCGTGCAGGTGCGCCACTGAAAGGCAGCAGCGTGCGCATGGCAGCATCGGCCTGGATCAGCAGGCGGTCGACGGGGGAAAACTGGCGTTCGTTGCTCATGGCCAACTCCACGGAAAGCATGCGGTCAGTTTACCTGAAGGGACGGACAGAAAAATGACCGGTGACAAGAGGCCGCAGTGCGCCGCTCAGCCCGGCGGCCAGTGCAGCTGGCGCTGGCCGAGCACGTGCATGTGGATGTGATGCACGGTCTGCCCGCCCAGGTCGTTGCAGTTCATCACCACGCGGAACCCTTCCGCGCATCCCTCCTGCATGGCCAGGCGCTGGGCGGTGTAGAGGATGTGTCCGGCCAGGGCCCGGTCATCCTCGGTGAGCTGGTCGAGGCGGGGGATGTGGCGCTTGGGAATGACCAGAAAGTGCACCGGCGCCTGTGGGCCGATGTCATGGAAGGCCAGCACCTGGTCGTCCTCGTACAGCGTGCGGGCCGGTATCTCGCCGGCGACGATGCGGCAGAACAGGCAGTCCATGCGCTTTCCCTCGGTGACTTTGGGTATTCTGCGAGTTTAATTGTGTTGGCAGGCTGCACAAGGAGTGCGTGTTGAAGAACGATATCCACGATCTCGGGCTGGTGCTGGAGTCGCGCGTCAAGCTGGTGGTGATCGAGTCCTGGGATGAACCGCGGGTGCTGGAAACCCTCACCTCGCTGGCGATCAAGCGCGGTCTGGGCATCTACACCTGGGCGGTCACCGAGGGCCTGCAGCGCCTGGCCTTCGGTGGTGAGCCGGTGGGCGAGCAGGATAGCCGTGAGCCGGAGCAGGCGTTGCGCCTGATCAAGGCCGACCCGACGCCCAACCTCTATGTGATGTGCGACCTGCATCCTTTCCTGGTCGACGACCCCAAGCTGGTGCGCCTGCTCAAGGAAATCGCCATGAACGAGGCGCAGCATAAGCCGACCCTGGTGCTGGTGTCGCATGCGGTCAAGCTGCCGGCCGAAGTGCAGCGTTATGCCGCGCGCTTCAGCCTGGCGCTGCCGACCGAGGAGGAGCTGCTGGCGATCGTGCGCGAGGAGGCTACGCGCTGGAGCGAGCGCAACCGCGGCGCGCGGGTGCGTACCGACAACCGCACCCTGCAGCAGGTGGTGAAGAACCTGCGCGGCATGAGCCATGCGGAAGCGCGGGCGCTGGCGCGCAACCTGATCTGCGACGATGGCGCAATCACCCAGGAAGACCTGCCGGAGCTGAACAAGGCCAAGTTCCAGCTGCTCGACCTGGAAGGCGTGCTCAGTTTCGAGCACGACACCGCGCGCTTCGCCGAGGTCGGCGGCCTGGCCACCCTCAAGCGCTGGCTGGGCGAGCGTCAGGACATCTTCCTCAACGGCAAGGGCGAAGACATGCCCAAGGGCATGCTGCTGGTCGGCGTGCAGGGCGGCGGCAAGAGCCTGGCCGCCAAGGCTGTGGCCGGGCTCTGGGGCCTGCCGTTGCTGCGCCTGGACTTCGCCAGCCTGTACAACAAGTTCTTCGGCGAGACCGAGCGCAACCTGCGCGAGGCGCTGAAGCTGGCCGAGCAGATGGCACCCTGCGTGCTGTGGATGGACGAACTGGAGAAGGGCCTGGCCACTGCCGACAACGACGATGGCGTGAGCCAGCGCGTACTGGGCACCCTGCTGACCTGGATGGCCGAGCGCAAGGCACCGGTATTCATGGTGGCCACCGCCAACGCCATTCACCGTCTGCCGCCGGAGCTGGTGCGCAAGGGCCGCTTCGACGAACTGTTCTTCGTCGACCTGCCGGATGCGGCGGTGCGCGCGGAGATCTTCGCCATCCACCTGCGGCGCCGCGAGATGGACCCCGAGCCATTCGACCTGGCCGCGCTGGCGGCGGCCTGTGACGGTTTTTCCGGGGCTGAGATCGAGCAGGTGGTGGTCAGTGCTCTGTATGCCGCGCAAGCCCGCCAGCAGCCCGTGGATCAGGCGTTGCTGTTGAGCACTATCCAGGGCACGGCGCCGCTGTCGGTGGTGATGGCGGAGGATCTGGCCGCCCTGCGAGCCTGGGCGGATGGCCGCACGGTGAACGCCGGCTAGTCGAGCGCGCGAGCCTCCTCGCCGTTCGGTGTTCGCGGCAGCAGCGGGCGCACCATGCGCATGGCAATGCGGCGGACCAAAGCGCGTGGGGTCAGGCGCAGCAACTGGGGCAGCAGGCGGTTGCGCCATCCGGGGATGATGATGGCGCGATTCTTTTCCAGGCCGCGCATGGCGGCCAGGGCGACCTGCTCGGGGCTGGCCAGTTGCTGGTGCCGCTCCAGCCCGCCGCTGTAGAGGCCGGCGCGACGGAAGAAGGCGGTGGCCACCGGCCCCGGGCACAGCACCGAGACCTTGACGCCGAAGGGCGCCAGCTCGCAGCGCAGGGCTTCGGACAGGTGCAGCACATAGGCTTTGCTGGCGAAGTAATTACTCATCAGCGGCCCGGGCTGGAAGGCGGCCACGGACGCGACATTGAGAATCTGCCCGCCGCCGCGCCGCTTCATGTCCGCGCCCAGGGCATGGCAGAGGCGGGCGACAGCCAGCATGTTGAGCTCGATCAGGTCCTGTTCCTGCCCCCAGTCCTGGTCGACGAACAGCCCGGCGCTGCCGATGCCGGCATTGTTCACCAGCAGGTCGATGTGGCGCTCGCCCTGTTCCAGTTCCTGGATCAGCCCGGTGAGCTGCAGCGGTTCGGTCAGGTCACAGATGCGCAGCAGCGCCTCGATGCCGAAGCGCTGGCTCAGCTCGCAGGCAATGCTTTCCAGAGCGTCGCGCTGGCGCGCCACCAGGATCAGGTTATGCCCGCGCCGGGCCAGCGCCTCGGCCAAGGCCAGGCCGAGGCCGCTGGAGGCTCCGGTGATCAGGGCGTAACCGCTCAAGATTTACTCCTCGAAGTCCGGGCTGACGTAGGGCTCGGCGGCGTCTGCGGGCGCCACCTGTTCCATGCCCTGGGCGCGCTCGACATAGTCCTGATAGGCCGGAATCGAGATAGCCGCGACAATACCGATGATGGGCACCAGCAGCGCACACCAGGCCATCACGATCACGCCACGGCTGTTTGGCGGCGGTGGTGCACCGTAGCGGTTGGCGCCCTGGGTACCGGGTACGACCAGCATCAGGAGGGCGAATACGCTGCCGACCAGGGGGACCAGGTTGAGCAGCCACAGCCAGCCAGACCAGCCGATATCGTGCAGGCGCTGTACGCCGATCATCACGCTGACCACTACGGCGGCGATTACCAGCGGGATCATCAGGATGCCGCCCAGTATGGGCGAGACCAGCATCAGGCCCGCCGAGATGCCGTAGGCCAGCATGGCCAGCAGCATCACGGCGATGGACCAGCCCAGATAGCGTACACGGCCGATGCGACCATCCACGGTGAATACCTTCAGCGCGCCGTACTCCGGCAGGCTGTCGCTGACTTCAGCGCGGGGTGGGCTGTAGGGCGATTGTGCGCCGAGCGCGGCCGCTGCCGGGGCGCTCTCGGCCAGCTGCGCCTGGCGCGCCAGGTACTTGTCGATGATGATGCCGCATGCCGCGCACTCGGCAGCCTTGTCCTGCTGATGGCCACACTTGGGGCAGGTCATGCCGTACGCGGGGGCTGCGGGCGTGCTGGTGCTTGCGGGCTCCGGTGTGCTGTCCACCAGGCTCAGCGTGACTGCTTCCTGCTCCTTGCGGGCCTGGGCGCCGGCCTGCTGCAGAGCGGCCAGGTATCTGTCCGCTTCGGTCTCTGCGAGGTCGCGCTTGAGCGCTATCGGCGAGCCGCTGAACAGTGCGTCGATCTTGCTCGGGTCGCTCTTGAACAGGCGAGCCAGGTTGTCCTTGACCGTTGCGAGCGTCATCTCCGGCATCAGCTGGCCGTCGAAGACGATCTTGTAGCGAGCTTCTGTCATGCGTGCATCCCTGTCTGCGTTATTAAAATGCCTAGAGCCTAGGGGCTTTGCCGAGGGCGGACAAGCGACGGCTGTGCAAATTCCTGCTCAGCGCGGCCAATGCTGGCCGAGCTGCGTGGAGCGTTCCCGGGCTGCGCGGTACTCGGCATCCAGGCGCGCCACCAGTTCGGCCACCGAGGGTACATCGGCGATGCCGCCGACACCCTGGCCGGCCGACCATACGGTCTTCCAGGCCTTGGCCTCGTCGCTGATCGGTTTGAGCTTCTCGCCGTAGTTGACGTCCCCCTTGTCCTGCAGGCGTGCCAGGTCGTAGCCAGCCTTCTCCAGGCTCTGGCGCATGAAGCTGGCGGGCACGCCCGACACCGCCGGGGTATGCACGATATCGGCGGCGCGGGCGTCGAGGATCATCTGCTTGTAGTCGGCGTCGGCGTTGCTCTCGCGGGTGGCGATGAAACGGGTGCCCATGTAGGCCAGGTCGGCGCCGAGCAGCTGCGCGGCCAGCACTTCATGGCCATGGTTGAGGCAGCCGGAGAGCAACAGCGTCTTGTCGAAGAACTGGCGGATCTCGGCGATCAGGGCAAACGGGCTCCAGGTGCCGGCATGCCCGCCAGCGCCGGCAGCTACCGCGATCAGGCCGTCCACTCCGGCCTCGGCGGCCTTCTCGGCATGACGGCGGGTGGTGACGTCGTGGAACACCAGGCCGCCGTAGCCGTGCACCGCGTCCACCACTTCCTTGACCGCGCCCAGGCTGGTGATCACCACCGGCACCTTATGTTCGACGCAGATGGCCAGGTCGGCCTGCAGGCGCGGATTGCTGCCATGCACGATGAGGTTGACCGCATAGGGCGCGGAATCGGGCTTGAGGCCGGCCTCGATTTCTTCCAGCCAGGCCTTGAAACCACTGCTTTCGCGCTGGTTGAGGGCGGGAAAGCTGCCCAGTACGCCGCTGTGGCAGCAGGCCAGCACCAGTTGCGGGTTGGACACCAGGAACATCGGCGCTGCCACCACGGGCAGGCGCAGGCGCTGGTCGAGCAGGGCGGGCAGGGACATGGGACTTTCCTCTTGTTATCAGAAGGGTTTGACCACCACGAGGATCACGATACCCAGCAGGAACAGTACCGGTACCTCGTTGAACCAGCGGTAGAACACATGGCCACGGGCATTCTCGCCACGCGCGAAGCGTTTGAGCTGGGCGCCGCAGACATGGTGGTAGCCGACCAGCAGAACCACCAGCAGCAGCTTGGCGTGCAGCCAGCCCATCTTCAGCCAGGCCGGATTGAGGTAGAGCAGCCAGGCACCGAAGACCAGGGTGGCGATCATCGAGGGATTCATGATGCCGCGGTACAACTTGCGCTCCATCACGCAGAAGCGTTCGCGGCTGGTCTGGTCCTCGTCCATGGCGTGGTAGACGAACAGGCGCGGCAGATAGAACAGGCCGGCGAACCAGCAGACGATGGCGATGATGTGCAGGGCCTTGATCCAGAGATAGAGCATTGACGGCATCCAGCTGAAGAGTTGCCTGCGATAGTAGAGAAAGCCGCGCCTGCGCGTCATCCTCTCGCCGTTCGAGGTTGGCCGGCGCGGCCACGGGCCTTATCATCGCAGCCTTTCTCAACGGTCTCGCAGCGGGGGTATGCAATGGTCAAGGTTGGAATCGTCGGCGGCACGGGTTACACCGGAGTGGAGCTGCTGCGCCTGCTGGCTCAGCACCCGCAGGCCGAGGTGGCGGTGATTACCTCGCGCTCCGAGGCCGGGGTCAAGGTCGCCGACATGTACCCCAATCTGCGTGGCCACTACGACAATCTGGCGTTCAGTGTGCCGGATGCGGCCACTCTGGGGAGCTGCGATGTGGTGTTCTTCGCCACCCCGCACGGCGTAGCCCATGCCCTGGCCGGTGAACTGTTGGCGGCCGGTACCAAGGTCATCGACCTGTCGGCCGACTTCCGCCTGCAGGATGCGCAGGAGTGGGCCAAGTGGTACGGCCAGCCGCACGGCGCGCCGGATCTGTTGCCGGAAGCGGTCTACGGCCTGCCGGAAGTCAATCGCGAGGCGATCAAGGGCGCACGCCTGATCGCCGTGCCGGGTTGCTACCCGACGGCGACCCAGCTCGGCCTGATCCCGCTGCTCGAAGCCGGCCTGGCCGACCCGAGTCGCCTGATCGCCAACTGCGCCTCCGGCGTCAGCGGCGCGGGCCGTGGCGCCAAGGTCGGCTCGCTGCTGTGCGAGGCCAGCGAGAGCATGATGGCCTACTCGGTGAAGGGCCACCGCCACCTGCCGGAGATCAGTCAGGGGTTGCGTCGCGCTGCCAACGGTCCGGTCGGCCTGACCTTCGTGCCGCACCTCGCGCCGATGATCCGCGGCATCCACGCGACCCTGTACGCCACTGTCGCCGATCGTGGTGTGGACCTGCAGGCGCTGTTCGAGCAGCGCTACGCCAACGAGCCCTTCGTTGATGTGATGCCGGCTGGTAGCCATCCGGAAACCCGCAGTGTGCGTGGCGCCAATGTCTGCCGCATCGCTGTACACCGTCCGCAGGGCGGCGAGCTGGTGGTGGTGCTGTCGGCTATCGATAACCTGGTCAAGGGCGCGTCTGGCCAAGCGGTGCAGAACATGAACATCCTCTTCGGCCTGGACGAGCGCCTGGGCCTGGCCCACGCCGCACTGCTGCCCTGATCCATACGGAGCCTGCGTGAGCGGGCTCCATGTCAGCGTTGGCGCGTAATAATTGACCGATTTGCTCAGGTAAGCGGATAATCGTCACCCGTGTGGTACGTAAGCAGGCGCTTGGCGCCGGGAGAGCAGCAAGATGAGCGTCGAGACCTTCACTCCAACCCCCCTGATCTTCACCCAGGGTGCGGCGAACAAGGTGAAGAGCCTGGTCGATGAAGAAGGCAACCCGCGGCTGAAGCTGCGCGTATTCGTTACCGGTGGTGGATGCTCGGGCTTCCAGTACGGCTTTACCTTTGATGAGGACGTCGCCGACGACGACACCATCGTCGAGCGCGAGGGCGTGAGCCTGGTGGTTGATCCGATGAGCTTCCAGTACCTGGCGGGTGCCGAGGTGGACTATCAGGAAGGCCTGGAAGGCTCCCGTTTCGTCATCAACAACCCCAATGCCACTACCACCTGCGGTTGCGGATCGTCCTTCTCGATCTAAGCCTGCTGGTCATGAAAAAGCCGCGCTGATGCGCGGCTTTTTCGTTTCCGCTCGAGCCACGTCAGGCGGGATAGATGGCGCCCAATACGCGCAGCCCCCTTGCGCCGGTCACGCTGGGGCGGTTGGCGGGGATGCGCTCCAGGCAGCAGTGTGCCAGCCAGGCGAAGGCCATGGCTTCGACCCAGTCCGGTGGTACGCCGCGCGCGCTGGTGCTGGCCACCTGGCAGGCCGGCAGCAGCTCTTGCAGGCGCTGCATGAGCGTCAGGTTATGGGCGCCACCACCGCAGACTAGCAGTTCGCTGGTGCCGCTCTGTGCCTGCTGCAGCGAGTCGACGATGCTGCGTGCGGTCAGCTCCAGGAGGGTGCGTTGCACGTCGGCTGCAGGCAGCGCCGGGATTTCGCCCAGATGGCTTTCCAGCCAGGGCAGGTTGAACAGCTCGCGGCCAGTGCTCTTCGGGCCATGGCCGGCAAAGTAGGGGTCGCTCAGCAACCGGTGCAGCAACGTCTCGCTCAATGTACCGCTGGCGGCCCAGGCACCATCGCGGTCGAAGCTCTCGCCCTGGTGCCTGTTGATCCAGGCATCCAGCAGCACGTTGCCCGGGCCGCAGTCGAAGCCGCGTACCGGTTGTGCCGTTTCAATCAGGCTGAGGTTGCTGAAACCGCCGACATTGAGCACGGCGCAGGGGCTGTCCTGATTATCGAACAGCGCCTCGTGGAAGGCGGGTACCAGGGGAGCGCCCTGGCCCCCAGCCGCTACGTCACGGCGGCGGAAGTCGGCGACCACATCGATGCCGGTCAGCTCGGCCAGCAGGGCAGGATTGCCGATCTGCACCGTGAAGCCACGCGCCGGCTCGTGCCGCACGGTCTGGCCGTGGCTTCCGATGGCGCGGATGCCGGTTGCGCTCAGGCCCTCGCGTTGCAGTAGTGCATCGATGCCAGAGGCTGCCAGCTCTACCCAGCGCTGCTCAGCAATGGCGGCGCGGGCCAGCTCATCGGGGCCGGAGGCGCACAGTGCCAGCAGCTCGGCGCGTAAGGCGTCGGGCATTGGCAGGTAGTGGTGAGCGAGAAGGATGGGGTGGGTGTCGTGTTGGATCAGGGCGATGTCCAGCCCGTCTAGGCTGGTACCGGACATCACCCCCAGGTAGTGCGGCATGTCAGGGCTGCTTGTTGGCGGCCAGCAGGGTAGCCTTTTCCTGATCCATGCGGGCCATCAGCGGCTTGCTCTGCTGCAGGAAACGCTGCTTCTCGTTGCGAGCGATGGGGTCGGCCATCGGCAGCTTCTGGCTGAGCGGGTCGACGTGACGGCCGTTGACCTGAAACTCGTAGTGCAGGTGCGGTCCGGTGGACAGGCCCGTGGTGCCGATATAGCCGATGATCTGGCCCTGTTTCACGCTCACGCCGTTGCGGATGCCCTTGGCGAAGCCCTGCATGTGTCCGTAGAGCGTGCGATAGCTGTTGCCGTGCTGGATGATCACGGTATTACCGTAGCCGCCACGCCGTCCGGCCAGCATGACGCGTCCGTCGCCGGCAGCCTTGATTGGCGTGCCGCGCGGCGCAGCATAATCGACGCCCTTGTGTGCGCGGATCTTGTTCAGAATTGGGTGGCGACGGCCCATGGAGAACTTCGAGCTGATGCGGGCGAAGTCTACCGGAGTGCGGATGAACGCCTTGCGCATGCTCATGCCGTCAGCGTTGTAGTAGCTGGTCACACCCTGTTTGCTGGTATAGCGAACGGCGGTATAGGTCTTGCCGCGGTTGGTGAAGCGCGCAGAGAGGATGTTGCCGCTACCAACCTTCTTGTCGCCGACCACATGCTCCTCATAGATGACTTCGAACTCGTCGCCCTCACGGATGTCCTGGGCGAAGTCGATGTCGTAGCCGAACACGTTGGCCAGATCCATGGTCAGGCTGTGCGACAGACCGGCACGTTTGGCGGAGAGGAACAACGAGCTGTTGATCACGCCGTGGGCGTAGGTGGTGCGTACGTCTGGCTTGACCAGTTCGCGCTTGAAGGAGAAGCCTTTTTCGCTGCGCGTCAGGGAGATACTTTCGAGGTCGCTCAGCTTGCTGCCCAGGCGCTCCAGCTTGCCGTCGGCAGTCAGCTTGAACTCCAATACTTGGCCAACATGCAGGCGACCGAAGCGCTTGGCTTCCTTGCTGCTGCCAATGGCTTCGTGCAGCGCATTGGCATCCAGACCGACCCGCGAGAATACGGTCGACAGTGTGTCGCCACTGGCAACAGTGACGCTTTTCTGTAGCGGATCGGTGGGAGGGTTGGCTGGGTTGTTTTTATCCGCGTCTGCTTGGGCGCTGTTCTTGTTGTCGCTGAGGCCAGCATCGGCGAAAGGCGATGCGCCTCCATCCCCGGCGATCTGGCCGGGTCGGAGATCGTCCTTTTCCTGGACGATCTGCTCAGAGCCGTTGTCCAGCTCCAGGCTCAGGTAGGTCTTCTTCGCCTCGACTTCGCGGGAGGGGAACACCAGCAGGGCCAGGCTCAGCAGCGCCGCTACTCCGCTGGCTGCCAGCAGGTGGCTCCTCGGGTAGGGCGGGGCTTTGGGTACAGAATGCGTCATGGCTAAGGGTGTTTCTTGGAAGAATGCATTAACTGTCTAAAATATAATCAAAATTCCCTATAGGCAACCCTGTGGCTGACCTATCGGCCGAGTGGCCGGCCCTGGGGGCAAAGCTTGTAATTGGTCAGTGATCTTGTATGGTTGGTTCCCTTTTGGTCTGTGGGTGGCGTGAGTTCTGTCATGAAGTCGGTTGAAGAGCAGCTGGCGCTGATCAAGCGCGGTGCGGAAGAGGTTCTGGTTGAGGCTGAACTGGTAGAGAAGCTGAAGCGTGGCGAGCCGCTGCGTATCAAGGCTGGTTTCGATCCGACGGCGCCCGACCTGCACCTGGGGCATACCGTGCTTATTAATAAGCTGCGCCAGTTCCAGGAGCTGGGGCATCAGGTGGTCTTTCTGATCGGCGACTTCACCGGGATGATCGGTGATCCCAGTGGCAAGAGCGCGACTCGACCTCCTCTGACCCGTGAGCAGGTGCTGGATAACGCCGAGACCTACAAGGCGCAGGTGTTCAAGATTCTCGATCCGGCCAAGACCGAGGTGGCGTTCAACTCCACGTGGATGGATCAGCTGACGCCGGCCGACTTTATTCGCCTGGCCTCTCAGTACACTGTGGCGCGCATGCTTGAGCGCGATGATTTCCAGAAGCGCTATGAAGGCAACCAGCCGATCGCCATTCATGAGTTCCTCTATCCCTTGGTTCAGGGCTATGACTCGGTGGCGCTGCGGGCTGACGTCGAGCTGGGTGGTACCGACCAGAAGTTCAACCTGCTGATGGGGCGCGAACTGCAGCGTGCCTATGGTCAGCCGTCGCAATGCATCGTCACCATGCCGCTGCTCGAGGGGCTGGATGGTGTGAAGAAGATGTCCAAGTCGTTGGGTAACTATGTGGGCATCCAGGAAGCGCCAGGCGTGATGTACAACAAGCTGGTCTCCATGCCGGATGCGCTGATGTGGCGTTACTTCGAGCTGCTGAGCTTCCGCTCCATGGAGGAGATCGAGCAGTTCAAGCAGGATGTGGCCGCTGGCGCCAACCCTCGCGATATCAAGATCAAACTGGCCGAGGAGATCGTTGCGCGCTTCCATGGTGAAGAGGCTGCCGCCAATGCGCATCGCTCGGCGGGCAATCGCCTCAAGGATGGCGAGTTGCCGGACGACCTGCCGGAAGTGGAGCTGCTTTCTGCCGAGGATATGCCGATCTCGTCTGTCCTTAATAAGGCCGGTCTGGTGAAGAATGCTGCCGCTGCTCGCGATCTGCTCAGTGCAGGTAGCGTGAAGGTGGATGGCGAGGTGGTCGACCGCGCCTTCATCTTTAAGCTGGGTTCCGCGCATGTCTGCCAGGCGGGCAAGAAGGCTTTCGCGCGCATCAGCCTCAAGGCTGAGTAAAAGTTCGAGGAATGGGCTTGACGGCCCGTTCAGGGTCCTTATAATGCGCGCCTCTTCCGGTGCGGTTCTCTCGGAAAACTCCTTGAAAATCAAAGAGTTGGACGAAATAAAAGATTGCATCGGCGGCGAATTCGATTAGAATGCGCCGGGCTGGCAGGGTGGTGGTTTGGCTCTGTCGGTGCTTCGATTCTCCGGAGT
>FTMP01000018.1:0-2476 GCA_900156135.1 Aquipseudomonas alcaligenes
GACAACAAAGGTGTCCTGACCACCTACACCTATAACGCCCGTGGCCTGGAGATCTCGCGCACCGAGGCTTCTGGCACCGCGCAAGCTCGCACCATCACCACCGACTGGCACCCGACGCTGTTCCTGCCCACCGTGGTCACTGAGCCCAAGCGCATTACGACTTACCACTACGACGACCAGGGACGGCAACTCGGCCGCACCGTCGAAGAACGCTGATTACAGAAGGAACTGAAACGATGACTACTTTGCATCGCGCCAGCCTGCTGGCGCTGGCTCTGACCGCTGCGCTGGGCACACAGGCCCACGCCGTTGAGCGCAGCTGGAGCTACACCTACAACAGCCTCGGCCTGGTGGAAACCGCCGATGGCCCGCGCACCGACGTCAACGACGTCACGACCTATACCTACGATGCCCAGGGGCGTCTGACTCAGGTCACCAATGCCCTGGGCCACATCACCCAGCTGTCGAACTTTGACACCTACGGCAATCCGCAGACCGTCATCGACGCCAACAACGTCACCACCACCCTGACCTACACCCCGCAGGGCTGGCTGGATTCGGTAACCACTGCCGGCAGCACCACCAGCTTCGATCACGATGCGATCGGCCAGATCACCAAGGTCACCCGTGGCGATGGCAGCTGGCTGGAATACACCTGGAACGATGCCCGTCGCCTGACCAAGATCACCAACAATCTCAATGAGTCGGTGGAATACGGTTACGACACCATGGGTAACCGCAAGTCGCAGACCCTCAGGGATGCGTCGAACAGCCTGACTCAGCAGCAGACCTGGGTGTACGACGAGCTTGGCCGTTTGATGCGTGCGATCGGTTCCGAAGGGCAAACCCAGTCGTACGGGTATGACCTCAACGACAACCCGAACCGCAGCACTACGCCCAAGCAGCACAGCACCATCAGTGGTTACGACGCGCTGAACCGCCTGGTGTCCAGCACCGATCCGCGCAATGGCGTCACCATCCTCAACTACGACGCCCAGGACAACCTGACCAAGGTGACCGACCCGCGCAGTGTCGTCACCGAGTACAAGTACGACGGCCTGGGCAACCTGAAGCAGCTGATCAGCAAGGACAGCGGCACCACCACCTACACCCACGATGACGCCGGCAACGTACTGAGCAAGACCGATGCTCGAGGCGTGGTAACCACCTACAGCTACGACGCGCTGAACCGCCTGAAGACCAAACAGTACCCAGCCAACCCGGCGCTCAACGTGCAGTACCACTACGACATGACCGCCGACGGCAATCACGGCATTGGTCGCCTGACGGCCGTGCAGGATGCCAGCGGGGTACTCGGTTACCACTACGATGCCCGCGGCAACCTGTTGGAGCAGATTCGTTCGGTGGACGTTGCTGGCAACGATACCTACGACTCGCTGGAATACGGCTATGACAATGCCAACCAGCTGACCCGCATCGGCTACCCAGGCGGCTTTGCCGTGGAGTACCAGCGCAATGCCGCGGGACAAGTCAGCGAAGTGGACATCGTCATCGGCAATCAGCAGCCTGCGGCCTTTGCCACCGGTCTGAGCTACATGCCCTTTGGTCCGCTGAAGAGCCTGACCTGGGCTAACGGCCTGACCCTCTCGCGTAGCTACGACGAGGACTATCGCCTGCGCCAGCAGAGCGTCGGCCCATGGCAGGCCACCTATGGCTACGACGCCAACAGCAACATCGAGAGCCTGCAGAGCGGCCTGTTCGGTGACCTGCAGTACAACTACGACGAGCTCGACCGTCTGACCAAGGAGGAGCAGGCCGATCTGCGTAAGGAGTATGGCTACGACGCTGTCGGCAACCGTACCCGCAAGACCACCACCTCGCTGGACAATGGCCAGGCGCAGAACAGCACCACGTCGACCCTGACCTATGCCAGCGACAGCAACCGCCTGACCCAGATCGACGACCAGCCGGTGATCAGCGACGCGGCCGGTAACCTCACCCAGGACCGCGCCAACCGCGAGCTGGAGTACGACGCGCAAGGCCGCCTGAGCAAGGTCAAGATCGGCGGTAACGTCGTCGGCGAGTACCGCTACAACGCCCTCGGCCAGCGTACCCACAAGATCACCGAGCTCTCGGTGGTGACCTTCCTGTACGGTCCGGACGGCCAATTGCTTGGCCAAACGCGCTACAACAGCGCCGGCACCAAGCTGATCAGCCAGTACTACCTGTGGCTGGACAGCATGCCCATCGGCGGCCTGACCCTGCACTTCAACCCGAACGGCTCAGTCGCCGGCAGCACCGCCTTTTACCTGCATGCCGACCACCTCAACACCCCGCGTCTGGCCACCAACCAGAACGGCCAGGAAGTCTGGCGCTGGAAGTCCGATGCCTTTGGTGATGGTTTTGCCATCAGCCAATCGAACAGCGGCCTGGATGAGATCAACCTGCGCTTCCCGGGGCAGTACTACGACAGCGAAACTGGGCTGCACTACAACTACTTCCGCGATTACGACCC
>FTMP01000020.1:0-1388 GCA_900156135.1 Aquipseudomonas alcaligenes
CTAACAATGCGCATATGGACTCTCCCCACAAGCAGTGAGGAAAGCTTTTTTCGATCCTGTCGTCAGCGCGGTTGCAATCGCATATCCGGCCTTGCGTGGGCTAGTGCCCGGGCCATTCTGTAGTTCGCGCAGCGGGGGCCAAGCGTTCAAACGATCCCAAAGATCATGATTGTTATCGGCCTTGTTCCGCTGCAGGACTCGCCTGTTCCGACAGTCTCGCTTCTCACCACAACCGCAGGAATATCACCTCGTCTTGCTGATTACCCCCGCCGTCAGGCGGGCCTGGCGCTCTGCCAGTCGCCGCTGAAACGTCGCTCATGGCACCACACCGCCCAGCAGATCCTCACCAGTTTGTTCGCCAGGGCCACCGCCGCTTTGTTGTGGCCGATACGTTCGGCCGTTTGCAGGGCCCAGCGCTGCAGCTGGGTCAGGCGTTCGGGCGTTCGCGTCTGGCAGCGCTTGGCGGCCAGCAGTGCCGCTCGGGCGCCGTGGATCAGCAGGGTGCGCACGTAGGTGTTGCCTTTGCAGCTGATGCACCCGAGCCTGCGCCGTTCGCCGCTGCTGTATTCGTTGGGGGTCATGCCGAGCCAGGCGCTCAGGTGCCGCCCGCTGGCGAAGCGTTCGGGTTTGCCGACGGCGGTTTTCAGGGCGCTGGCGGTGAGCAATCCGATACCGCTGACTTCGTCGAGTTTGTGCACGATGTCATCGTCGGCATGCCAGCGCGCCAGTTGTTCTTCGCTGTCGCGCATCGACTGTTCGCACAGGCTGATTTCGGCCAGCACCATCTGCAGCGAGCCGCGCAGGGCGCAGACTTCGGGACGCTCGATCAGCTCGCAGGCCTGGCGCAGAAAGGCCTGGGTGCCACTTGGCGCCGCCACGCCCAGTTCGCGCAGGATGCCGCGCAGCAAGTTGATGTGCTGCACCCGGGTCTTTTTCCAGGCCTCGCGCAGGTTATGCAGTTGCTGCACTTGCTGCTGCTCATGGCTTTTCACCGGCACCGGGTGCATGTCGGCACAACGCGCCGCTTCGAGGATGGCATCGCAGTCGTTACGGTCGGTCTTGTTGCGCCGCCGATACGGCCGCACGTAGCGCGGGTGCAACAGCACCACCCGATGACCCCGCGCCTGCGCCACCCGCCCCCAGTAATGCGCCGTGCCGCAGGCTTCCATCACCCACTCGACAGGCTCCGGCTGCTCCTGTACATATCGCCGGAATGCCTCCGGATCGAGCCGCCTGCGACGATCCACCCGGCCGACATGGATACTTTCGGCAACCTGGTAAACGGACTTGGCCAAATCGACTGCTATGCGCTTCATTGCCACTCTCCCAGCGAACAGACACCTCGGTCTTATAGAAGAAACGCGGTGCGGGGAGAGTCCATTACAGCC